>JAGTQB010000009.1 GCA_018396995.1 Candidatus Bathyarchaeota archaeon | reverse complement strand
TACCTAGCCGAGTTCTCTCTCCTCAACCACTCAAAGAAGTCAACCCAATCCTCCATAGGACAGTCCTAAAAAGGCAATTTTTAAGCCTTTTGGTGGGGCCGGTGGGATTTGAACCCACGACCACGCACGCCCCAGGCGCGCATCTTAGACCAGGCTCGACCACGGCCCCTTTAGGTATTTTAACTTAACAGTATTATATTGTTTTTGCCGCTTCTAAAGAAGTTTCATGCTTTACTATTTTTCTGCTATTGGCGGATGCGGAAGGCTTATATGTGGAGATTACTGTTAAGGTTCATTATATGGGAGCTTATATTAAAGCTCTTGCTAAGGTTGTTAGCGCCACCCTTGCCGTAATTGTTTCTTTATTTGTGCTTTATGGGGTGTTTATGGATAGGGCGGTTCTGGTGGAGTATGGGTTGCCGGGGATCTTCCTGGTGGCATTGTTAAGTCATTTGTCGATTGTTGCTAGAGGTATGTTTCTTCCAGCACTGTTATCACTAACGGAGTTTTATAGTCCTGTATTACTTGGGTTTGTGGCTGGACTGGGTGGCGCCTTGGGTGAGACAACTGCTTATTGTTGGGGGTCTGGTATAAGAGATGCTTTTAGTTGTGATGGAAGCAAAGGTTCATCATCGAAGATTGCTGAGAAGTATGGGCTCCTAACGTTATTGTTATTCGCCTCTTCACCATTACCAGATACCCCAATAGTGTTATTATTAGCCTCGCTTCGCCTTCCATTATGGAAAGTTATCTTGGTGCAGATTGTTGGAAAAACAATTCTCTATTTGGCGGGAGCGTATGTTGGCGGTCTAATCTTTATAGAACTTAAATCTGCTTTCGAATACGAAACTACATCATTAATACTCTTGGCGGCTTCATTAATTCTATGTATCATAGTTTCCTGGAGAAAGACCAGAGACAAAATCTTGAAAACTGTAAGTAAAATTTTTAAGGCATATAAAGAGTGAGACCTTTATATATAACTCCTCTTTTACTCAAAATGAGCTGGTATGGGACTGAGGGTGTTTAATACTCTAGGTATGCGTAAAGAAGAGTTCGTCCCATTACGTGATGGAGAAGTTAGGATTTATGTCTGTGGTCCAACAGTATACGATTTTATTCACATTGGAAACGCTAGGGCCTTCATTTTTGCCGACATTGTGCGTAGATATTTAGAATATAGGGGCTTTAATGTAATTCTTGTCAGTAACATAACTGATGTGGATGATAAGATTATACGGCGTTCGCAGGAGACAGGCTTAAGCATGCAGCGGATTAGCGAGATATATAGCGATGCATATTTTGAGGATCTGGACGCCCTAAACGTAAGGAGACCCAACGTAAGCCCAAGGGCAACTCAACATATATCCGAGATGATAGAGGTTATCCAGAATCTCATCGAAAAGGGCTTCGCATACCAAGTTGATGGCGACGTATACTTTGATGTATTAAAATTTGAGGATTATGGGAAGCTCTCTGGAAACAAGCTGGAGGCACTTGAGATGGGTGCCAGGATTGAGGTTAATCCCAAGAAGAGGAATCCGGCAGACTTTGCCCTCTGGAAGTCTCGTAAGGAGGGCGAGCCAGCTTGGTATAGCCCATGGGGTTGGGGTAGGCCTGGGTGGCATATTGAGTGTTCAACGATGGCCATGAAATATTTGGGAGAGACATTTGATATACATATGGGTGGAAAGGACTTAATTTTTCCACACCATGAGAATGAGATTGCTCAGGCAGAGTCTTTAACTGGAAAGCCCTTTGCCAGGTATTGGCTTCATAATGAGTGGCTCACTGTTGGGGGACAGAAGATGTCAAAGTCCCTTGGGAACATAATTACTGTCCGTGATGCCCTTAAAATATATAGCCCTCAGGTTCTAAGGTTCTTTCTAATATCCGCGCATTATAGGAGTCCGCTTGACTTCAATAAAGAGAGTATTGAGCAGGCTAAAATAAACCTTGAGAAAATTTTTAATGCCATAGAGAGACTGCTTTCCTTAAAAGAGAGGTCTGAGAGAGGAGAGGATGAAGAGTTTCTTTTGGCTCAGGTGCGCGAGGCGAAGAAGAGGTTTGAGGAGGCCATGGATGATGACTTCAATACTCCACTAGCGATTGCAGCAATATTTGACATGGTAAGGGCGGTAAACACTTATGTAAATAGGAATGGCGAAATAGAGGCGGCGACTAAAAGTGAAGTTTACGAGACGATAAGAGTGCTTCTAGAGGATGTCTTGGGCATTAAAATTGAGGTAGGGAAGAGGGAGAAAACTAGAAGTGATATAATAAACTCTTTGGTGGAACTCATTCTGGAGGTAAGGCAGGAGATGCGCAGGAGAAAGGAGTGGGAGATTTCTGATAAAATAAGAGAGAGGTTGCAGATGCTTGGCTTTATCATAGAGGATACCCCTCAAGGAACAAAATGGCGACTAAAAGAAACCTAGAGCTTTGCGGCCCACGTGAGGGCTGATGGATATAAAAGTTGAATTGGAAGAAGATTATTGCGTTAAGGCTTAATGCCTGCAAGCTCCTTAACCTTAATCAAATTCTCTAGGTCGCTTCTCCGCCCATTCATCGGTGTTTCTAAGATCAGCGGCACTCTGGCAAATTTGCTCCTCAATATATTTCTAAAACCTTCTTCCCCAATTTTTCCCAGACCTATATGTTCATGTCTATCTATATGTGAACCTAGATCCCCCTTTGAATCATTTAAGTGAACAAGTCTCAGTCTATTAAAGCCTACACTTTCTTCAATAACATTTATTGTTCTTTCTATCGCCTCCTCCGTCCTAAGGTCATAGCCAGCTGCGAACGCGTGGCAAGTGTCAAAGCATATTTCAACTTTTTCTGGATATGCCGTCCGCTCCAGTATATACTCAATATCTCTGAATGAGCCGCCAATACTATTCCTAGTCCCAGCAGTATTTTCGAGGAGGAGTATCACCCTCTCCCCCGCAACAGAGAATGCCATATCTATCGCCTTAACCACGTTTTCTAAACCAATTTTAGGGCCAAGTCCCAGGTGGCTACCCAAATGAGTCACTAAATAGGGGATCCCTAAAATTTCACATCTTTTCATTTCAGTTATAAGAGTCTCAACAGATTTTGCGTAAATTTCGCTCCTTGGTGAAGCCAAATTTGATAAATATGGCATATGCGCAAAGACTGGTCTTATATCACTTTTATTGACTTTCATGATGAACATTTCTATCTCATTACGCCTGAGAGGTCTAGCGGCCCAGCCCCTTGGGTTTCTCGTGAACAATTGGAGGGTGTTGCATCCAATCTCAAGGGCCCTATCAACAGCTTTGTCGAGGGATCCATATATTGACATGTGGAAGCCAATTCTCATCTGCATCTATACTACACCATGAATATTATGTGGGCTGCGTTTCTCTGCCATAACAGTTTATTTCCTACTTATCTGGCTTTGATACTCCTCAATAATCTTTCTTCTGATACTTGTTGAGCTGTTTGGTTCAGCGGAGTCAAACTTGCTTATTCTTATAACCTCTATATTTAACCCCCTCTCTTCAATATACCTCTTTAGTTCCTTCTCTAAATCGACTTTATCGTATCCCAGCGCTATTATATCTGGCTTAACTTTATCTATAACCTTATACATGTCTATGTCTTCATAACCGAGGATTGCCTCATCCACAACCTTTAGTGACTCAACAATAGCTCTGCGCTGGTCCTCCGGCAATATTGGTTTCCTACCCTTAAGTCTCTCAACAGTCTTGTCCCTAGCAACTATAACTATTAACTTAGCGTTTTCCCCACCAGCCATCTTAGCATTAGTCAAATAATGAATATGTCCATAGTGGAGTAGGTCAAATGTTCCCTCTGCCAACACTATCTTTCCCCTCTTCTGCCCCCCGCCTCCCATAGTCTACCACTCAAACTCAACTAATTTAAGCAGGCGTAAGGCATCTAAGAGCCCCTCACAATAAGCTATAGATGCCAAACTAACATCATATTCTTTTTTATCAAAATAATATTTTGCGTCCTCAAAATATCTTCTAGCTTCATCAACAACCTCCCTCATTCTCTCCACACCAACAAGAGCTGGACCCTCTGAAATCTTCATGTTTTTAAGAACCCTTTCAGCCTTAAGTATATACTTTAACGCCCTCTCTTCAATACTCACCTCATTCATCTAATCATCCTCATAACCCAATTGGGTGCCCCTGCTAAGGTTATTAGGGCCTCAGCCTCCATGAAGTGAAGATTATCCGCAGGTATAATTAATGTGTGTGGCGGGCCGCCGAAATCAAGTCTCATTAGATCCCTTATTGTATCGGCCTTAACGATAGGCTTCTCTGATCCGGCCCTGGCGATACCGATCGCAAGGCTATCTTCCTTAAAGAGACCCCGCTTGTTAATTTCCTCAAGCTTCATAAGTATCTCCAGAGCCTCTCTAATACACATAAACCTGAATTCCTCAGCCTTAATGTCTAGGAAGCATAGCGTGTGGAGGTTTCGGGACTTATTCTCCGATATAACAGTGTAGGGTGTTTGGGATAGGAGACCGTCTTCAGGAAACGGTATTGTGACGCTCTTGCCAAACCTATAATTTTGTAAACCAGATAAACCTATTGCGGCTGACAATATTGATGCCCCATGAATGACCCTTGTTTTAATCCCCATCTTTTCAGCCTTAACTCTAAGGGCCACGTGAGTTGTTGCAATCATGGGATCCCCAGGGGTAAGGAAAGCTACTCTACCATCCAAAGCTTTATCAATAATTATTTTTCCATCATCATCCTCAATGTCCCTTCTTGAAACTACAATTATATCCTTTCCAGCAATCTTCCTAAATTCCTCAATCTTAAAGCCGGGCATAAAGCTCGTATAGAATTCGGCGAAGACATAGTCTGCTTTTTTAACTTCTTCGAGACCACGGAGCGAGATATCAAGGTAATCGTAGAGACCTATCCCAATAAATACGAGCTCCCCCATATTGACACCAAATAAGGGAATTTTAGGTTTATAATTCACCTCAGAGGAGAAAAGTTATTAACTATCCAATTAACTTATCTTTTATCTGAAAGGGCATCGTGGGGCCCGTAGCTCAGCAAGGTAGAGCGGCGGTCTCGCCTCTGGAGAGGTGGGGCTGATGCTCTTAAGCCGCTCTGAGGAGACACCCGCGAAGGCGTTTCAATTGAGTTAGGACGCCTCGGGAAGGTCGAGGGTTCAATTCCCTCCGGGCCCGCCACACTCATGAATTCTACGGGGGCTCAGCTACTTTTTCCAGGAATGCCTAACAACTTCAACTATATTTTTAAGAGACTCGCTTTGCTCGCCTATTGCTCTATTTATTGCTATCTCTGCGCTTATCGATCCGATGTGCATTATATTGCTTATAGATGAGACAATGGCCCTTAAGTATGGCACTTTAGGAAGCTCGTAAAAGATCTTCTCTATCTCATTTTTAAGGGATCTTTTCATCTCAAGTATTGTGTTAGCCAGCTTTACATCCCCCGTAAAAAGGCTCTCGACGGAGGTTTTTACAATTTCTTGTACCTTCTCTCCAATATTATATATTTTTTCTATATCCTCTTCACTTAATGTCTCTCCGCTATCTCTTAGAGATATCACTTTCTTCGCAATGTCTTCAGAGATATCCCCTACAAGCTCTAAAGATTGCAATAACAACCTTGCAGCTGGTAGAAAGCGTATGTCTGTTAGACCTGTCTGTTCACGTACTTCTTCCCTTTCTTGTGCAGAGAGAAGTAGGCGTATTGCCAAGTAATAAATTGTATCCACCTCATTCTCCCTCTCAATAGCCTCTTGAGCCAACCTCTTGTCGTTTTTAAGGAGAGCTCGCATCGCCTCTGAGAATACCGTTAATACGAGCAGAGCCAATCTTCTAATTAGCATATCAAATTTAAACTTGGTTTCGTCAAGTGAACAGTGTAAAAGTACATTATTCTCGGTCTCCTCCAGTATACCTAAGCCAACGAGCTTTCGTACGATTCTTCTAATCTCATCCATATGAGCCTTCTCTATTCTATTCGCTGATGTAATTCTAATGACATTTTTTCCGAGGAGATAGGCGCCAACAACCATCCTTTCGAGAAGACCGGTATCCGTGCATGCATCAGCATTAATTACGTATTCCTCTTCAAATTTTTCTTGGCTGAAGCGCTCTCTAGGCACTATCCTTAAAGTTCCATCTTTCTCTGGCACTATAAATACTATATCTCCCGGCCTAATACCGTTCTCCTTTATCCATTTATTTGGAAGTGAAACTGTTATAGTTGAACGACCAACTCTCTGTAATTTTCTACTTTCCATGATAATCACGGTTTATATAGTATTTATCAAAAATTATTTTATTTGCAACACATATATATTTTTCGCTTATGTTATATATCATGGAAATTTAAAGGAGGTGTAAGGGGTGTCCGAGTGGAGAACAGTTAGTGTAAGACAAGAATTGATAGAAGAAATCGAGAAGATAATTAAAACGGGCCTTTACAGGAGTGTCTCGGAGTTTGTTTCTGAGGCTATAAGGCTACGCCTAGAGGAACTAATGCGCACAAGGGGGATACCGGAGGAAAGGAGAAAGGAGGTTTTAGCGAAGGTTCAAGAACAATTGCTGTATTCGCCTAAGCATGTTTGGTCTCAGATAACTCCCGAGGGCAATGTACGCATCGGATTAACCGATTACGCTGCCAGACACTTAAAGGGCATTGCGCATGTCATGACTGAACCAGTTGGAAAGGAAGTTAAGAAAATGGAGCCAATAGGCATGGTTGAAACATGGATGTTCATCTTCGATATCTATGCACCAGTGAGCGGAAAAATAGTTAAAGTTAACGAGGCTCTAAAAGCCGAACCACACCTAATAAACGAGGATCCATACGGTGAAGGTTGGATACTTGAGATTAAGCCAAAGAATTCTCTGGTACTTGAGGAAGAGCTAAAGGACCTATTAACAGCTAGGGAGTACAACAAGTGGGTAAGTAAGATAGAGGGAAGACTAAGGGAGTAGCTGAAAGCCAAACAAGCAACCCTTAAATCTCCAATCATTTTTTTATTGAGGGTTTTTCATGTCAATTTTGCTAGAGCTACTCATAATTGCTGTAGGCTTTGTAGTCGGCATTTTATCAGGATTTTTCGGCCTTGGCGGAGGATTTATTCTTACACCACTTCTCATTAGCTTGGGCTTGCCAGCAAATATATCTATTGGGACAAGTATAGTGGGGGTCTTTATTTCTTCCCTAGTTAACTCATTGAGACATAAATTTCTGGGTAATGTTGAGGTAAAAACTGGTTCTATTACAGCCATTGCCTCAATTCCCGGAGCCGAATGCGGGGCGCGATTAATCGAGCATCTGAAGATAATTGGTGTCTACTACATGAACTTGGTTGTAAGCCTATTATATGCCTTAATCCTAGGTTTTATTTCCACATATATGATCCACGAAAGATTATCCTCGAAGCTCAATGACTACAAAAGGAAGAACTTATCTCCATGGTATAGATTGGCGGAGCTTAAAATCCCGCCATTCATCGTCATATCTTGGTCAAGTAGGGGGAAAATTTCAGCATGGATAATAGTTTTAATGGGCTTTGTCAGCGGTTTTTTCGCTGGTTTTTTAGGGGCTGGTGGCGGCTTTATCTTAATCCCACTGCTAATTTATGTAGCTAGCTTTGAGCCGGCGGCGGCATCCGGGACGTGTGCCTTCTGGATACTGTTAAACTCTCTGTACGCGTCTTTAACACACGCCCTTAAGGGGAACGTCAATTTCACGTTGGTGCTCTTAATTCTCACCGGCTCTCTAATTGGAATGCAAATTGGCATTACTGCAATAAAACATGTGGAAAAAGAGAACTTTAAGCTGCTATTTTCCTTATGTTTAGGCTTTATCTCTATAAGTGTCCTCGTAAAATTGCTCTCTTATCTCTTCAATATTCCTCTTCTCAGCCTACTATCACCAACAATGACGCTTGTCTCAGTCTCAATTGTTTCTCTTCTTATAGCAACCAGCCCGTTGAGAAGTAGGAAGAAACGTTAAAGTGGAGAACTTTTAAAAAGGCTAGGGAGATGTTTTCAGTAACTAATTATACATTAAAATTAACTTAGAAAAGTTGAAATAATTATCCGCATCCTTTTATCTTTAAAATGAAGGAGGTTTTCTCTCTCCTCATGGAAAGATTGGAGGAAACTGTAAGAAAATTTCCTCCGTGCAGAGCTGCATGTCCAGCTCACGTTAACGTTCAAGCATATGTCTGTCTCATCCAGATGGGAAAATTTAAAGAAGCCGTTGAAGTTATAAGGAGAGACCTACCTTTCCCAGCAATCTGTGGGAGAGTATGTTTTTCTCCTTGTGAAGATGCTTGCAGTAGGATCAACATTGATCAGGCGGTTGCTATAAGATCCCTGAAGAGACTTGTGGCGGACATTGAGCGGGAACAGGGGAGAGTTAGGGCTGAGCCAATACCAAAGAGGTACAGTGAGAAAATTGCCATAATAGGTGCTGGTCCAGCTGGCCTAGCCGCGGCCTACGAGCTCGCTAAACTAGGCTACCCAGTAACTGTCTTTGAACGTATGCCAGAGCCAGGTGGGATGATGCGCTACTGCATACCAGACTACCGACTGGAGAGATTCGTTGTTAGAAATGAAATAGAGTACATAAAGGATTTGGGCGTTGAGATAAAAACTGGTGTGGAATTTGGAAAAGATGTAACCATTGATAGTTTGAGAAGAGATGGATATAAAGCGATTTTTATCGCTGTTGGAGCTCAAGCGAGCGCAAAGATGAATATTCCAGGCGAGGATCTTGAGGGAGTTATACATGCAGTAGATTTTCTACGAGCTTTATCCCTTGGTAAACAAATAGATGTGGGCGAGAGGGTGGCTGTTATTGGCGGCGGAAATACGGCAATCGACGCTGCAAGAACTGCGAAGAGACTTGGAGCTAAAGAGGTTATGATTCTTTACAGGCGTTCACGCCAGGAAATGCCTGCGCACCCATGGGAGGTTGAGATAGCCGAGAAAGACGGTGTGAAATTCTACTTTTTGGTGTCTCCTAAGCGGATAATTGGCGAAAATGGAAGAGTTAAGGCTGTTGAATGTATAAGGATGCGCCTAAGTGAGCCGGATGAGAGCGGGCGGAGGCGTCCGATACCAATACCATTCACCGAACACCAGTATGAAGTAGACCTGGTTATACCAGCCATCGGCCAGGTAGTTGAAACATGGACCTTACCGCCCGAAATCGTGAGTAAAGATGGGTTGATTGAAGTTAATCCTTTAACAATGGAGACCAATATCCCGGGAGTATTTGCTGGAGGGGATGTTGTCAGCGGTCCTGCAAGTATAATTGAAGCTGTTGGCGCTGGGAAAAGAGCGGCTCTTTCAATACATTGCTATCTTAGAGGGGAGCCTCTTAAGAGAGAGAATCTTGAGGAGGTAACATGGGTTAAGAATTGGAGCTCATTAAGTAAGAAGGAGCGGAGATACGAGTCTCCTGTTGAGAAGCCGCGCCTAAGCTTCGAGGAGGTGAGGGCTTATCTTGAGAGAGTGCAGCGGGCGGCGAGGTTTGAGGCTCTCCGTTGTCTTGGCTGCGGCCCATGCGCCGAGTGTCTCATGGGCATAGACCTATGCGTGAAAGATAAGGCAGTCGTTGACGAGAACAGGTGTATTGGCTGCGGTCTCTGTGTAGAAATATGCCCCTATAACGCCATTACGAAGAACGAGAATGGTGTGGCGCAGGTCAGTGAGGAACTGTGTAAGGGTTGTGGAACTTGCGCTGCAAGGTGCCCGAAGGAGGCTATAACTATGGAGAATATTTCCAATGAGAGAATTTTAGCTGCCGTGATGAACGCCATAGCGGAGGTGACGTAGCGTATGGAGGGTAATCCGAAAATCATATGTTTTACATGTAGTTGGGCTTTTCCAGAGTGGGAGATAGAGGCGCCGCCAAATACTGGTGTTATCCAGGTTAAGTGTATTGGTAGGCTTGATCCAATCGTCATATTGGAGTCCTTTGCCAAAAGGGTTGATGGCATAATAGTTATTGGATGCAGTCCGCCGGACTGCCACTTCATAGAGGGGAACCTATATGCTGAGCGAACAATTAATTTACTGAAGAAGGTTATAACGCTTGCTGGCTTAGAGCCGGAGCGCTTACACTTAGAACTTGTTTCACCCATCGAAAACAAGAGTTTCCTAAATTTAGTTGAGAGGTTTGTTGAGCGAATAAAAAGTCTCGGCCCATTATTTAAGGGTAAGGAGGTTGATGAAGAGATACTCTTCAATATTCAGGCGGCTAAGCAGGCAGTTACCTGGTCTAGGCTAAGAATACTCTCTGGTAGGGAAAGGAAGCTTACTGAGAAAGCGAACGCGTATGGAGAGAAAATTAGTCAGGAGGAGATTGATAGGTTGATTGAGGAGGTTATGGGGGAGGAGTATATCCGAAGTAAAATTTACCTTTTAACGAAGGAGAAACCCATGTCTGTTGAGGAGATTTCTAAGCGTATTGGTGTCGACTCACCTCTAGTGTTACAGCATATCGTCGCCCTTAGGCGCAGGGGATTACTAGCAATGGATAGGATTGAAGGTTATACCCCGCTTTATAGGGCGTTGGAGGTGGATTAAATGGGGAGTAAAGTTGGAGCAGTTCTTGTGGTAGGTGGGGGGGTAGCTGGCATACAGGCTGCACTCGACCTAGCCGACTCCGGCTTCAGAGTCTACCTACTTGATGAATCTCCAAGCATCGGAGGAACAATGGCTCAGCTTGATAAAACATTCCCCACAAATGATTGTGCCATGTGCATCCTCGCACCTAAGCTAGTTGCCGCGGGAAGACATCCCAACATCCACCTAATAACCCACGCCGAAGTGGAGGGTGTTGAAGGGGAGCCTGGGAACTTTAGGGTTAAGATAAGGAGGAGAGCCCGCTATGTTAACCCGGAGAAATGTACTGGGTGTGGTGTCTGTGCAAGGGAGTGCCCGGTTGAAGCTATAGATGAGTATGATGAGGGTTTAAGTAAGAGGAGCGCCATCTATGTAAAGTATGTTCAGGCCGTCCCACGGACATACGTTATTGATAGAGAGAGATGTATTGGCTGTGGAACATGTAAGGAGTTATGTAGGGCTGGAGCCATAACATATGAAGACAAAGATGATATTACCGAGTTATCTGTTGGAGCAATAATACTTGCGCCGGGATTTGAAGAATTTAATCCAGTAGTTAAGAGTGAATATGGTTACAAGCGCTACCCAAACGTTGTCACTTCTATAGAATTTGAGCGTATTCTGAGCGCTTCAGGGCCCTATGGCGGCATAGTTTTAAGACCATCTGATGGGAGGATACCAAGAAAAATTGCCTTTATTCAGTGCGTTGGCTCAAGGGATTCTCAAATCGGAAATGAATATTGTTCGGCTGCCTGCTGTATGTACGCGATAAAGGAAGCTATCATCGCTAAGGAACACGTCCCAACAAAACTTGAGTGCACAATCTTTTACATGGATATACGCGCCTACGGCAAGGACTTTGAGAAGTACTATAAACGCGCCATGGAGGAGTATGGAATAAGGTTTGTGAGGGCTAGAGTTGCAAGCATTAATGAGGATCCATCCACGAGGAATCTCATATTGAGGTATATAGTTGACGAGAAGCCATGTGAAGAAGAGTTTGATATGGTCGTCTTATCCATTGGTATGAGGCCCCCGAAGAATGCTAAGAAACTGGCGGATGCCGTAGGAATAAAGCTTAATGAATACGGTTTCTGCTTAACTAATCCACTCTCACCAATTGAAACTTCGAGACCAGGCGTATTCGTCTGTGGAGCGTTTGCCGGGCCGAAAGATATTCCCGAGAGCGTGGCGCAGGCGAGTGGAGCTGCAGCCAAGGCGATGGGCATAGTGGCCTCTGAGAGGGGGAAACTTGTAACCTCTAAAGTGTATCCTCAGGAAAGAGATGTCTTGGGGGAAGAGCCACGCATAGGCGTCTTTATCTGCCACTGCGGGATTAATATTGGCGGCTACGTTAACGTTCCAGAGGTTACTGAGTACGCTAAAACCCTGCCCAATGTTGTTTACGCCGAGCATAACCTCTATACTTGCTCCGAGGATACCCAGAAGAGAATTAAGGAGAAGATCATTGAGTATAAGTTGAACCGCGTTGTAGTCGCCAGCTGTACGCCTAGAACCCATGAGCCTCTATTTAGGGAGACCGTCCGCGAGGCTGGGTTAAACGAGTATTTATTTGAGATGGCTAATATACGCGATCAATGCAGCTGGGTTCATATGCATGAGCCTAAAGCGGCTACCGAGAAGGCAAAGGATTTAATCCGCTCGGCGGTTGCGAAGGCGAGGATGCTAAGACCCCTAAAGAAGCCTATGGTGAACGTTATTCCAGTCGCGCTTGTGATCGGTGGAGGGGTCTCTGGGATGACCGCCGCAGTAGAACTCGCTAGGCAAGGTTTTGAAGTACACCTTGTGGAGCGTGAGAAGGAGCTCGGCGGAAATCTAAGAAGAATATATTATCTACTTGAGGGGGAGGATCCACAAGAATACCTTAAAAACCTCATTAATGAAGTAAATAAGTGTTCTAATATACATGTTTATCTCGGCGCTGAGGTTGTTGAGGTAAGCGGTTTCGTTGGAAACTTTAAGTCCAAAATACTTCATGGTGGCGAGATTAAGGAGATAGAACATGGAGTTATAATAGTTGCTACTGGAGCTACCGAGTATAAGCCAAAGGAGTACCTATATGGCGTTGACCCAAGGATCATAACGCAGCGCGAGCTGGAAGAAATGGTATATAAAGGGCTGTTCAACGCAAAGACTGTAGCCATGATTCAGTGTGTGGGTGCCAGGAACGAGGAAAACCCAAACTGCTCAAGGATCTGTTGCAGTGAAGCCATAAAGAATGCCCTAAAGATAAAGGAGATAAGCCCTGAGACAGAAGTCTATATACTTTACAAAGACATTAGGAGCTATGGCTTTAAGGAGAAATATTATCATGAGGCATTAAAGAAGGGCGTGGTTTTCATAAACTATGAGGATTCGCGGAAACCTCTTGTGGTTAAGGATGGCGATAGGCTTAGGCTTGTTTTCTGGGAGCCAGTTCTCAAGCAGGAGATCGAGATATACCCAGACTTAGTTGTTCTTAGCGCCGCGGTTGTTCCAAATCCAGATAATAGGAAGGTGGCTGAAATGCTTAAGGTCCCCCTCACAAAGGATGGCTTCTTCTTAGAAGCTCACATGAAGCTCCGCCCAGTCGACTTCCAGACAGACGGCATATTTCTTTGCGGCCTAGCCCATGGACCAAAATCTATAGATGAAAGCATATCGCAGGCTTGCGCCGCCGCATCTAGAGCGGCAACGATTCTCTCTAAGAGTGTTCTCGAGCTAGAAGGTATAGTTGCATCAGTGGATGAAGATCTATGTGGTGGGTGTAGGATTTGTGAGGCGGTGTGCCCGTTTGGCGCAATTGAGATGGTGGAGAAGGAGGGAAAGATTTCGGCCCATGTGATTGAGGCTCTATGTAAGGGTTGTGGGACATGTGGCTCAGCCTGCCCAACGAAAGCTATTAAGCCCCAGCACTTCACAACAGAGCAAATTCTATCACAAGTTAAGGCTATATTAGCGGGGTGAGATCATGTCTGGGAAGGAGCAAGTAGAAATGTCTGAAAAAGAGTTTGAGCCGATAATAGTTGGTTTTCTATGCAACTGGTGCTCATATGCTGGAGCGGACTTGGCAGGCGTTAGTAGAATACAGTATCCGCCAAACATACGAGTGATACGCGTTATGTGTAGTGGTAGGGTTGATCCAATTTTCATTTTAGAGGCATTTAAAAATGGCGCTGACGGCGTATTAGTCGCGGGGTGCCACCTCCCAGCGGACTGCCATTACCTAGCTGGAAACTTCAAGGCTCTTAGGAGGGTCCTATTATTGAAGAGGGTTTTAAAGGAGTTTGGCATAGAGCCTGAGAGACTATGGATAGAGTGGATCTCAGCATCTGAGGGAGACAAGTTCGCAAAAGTTGTGAGCGAGATGGTTAAAGAGATTAAGAAGCTTGGTCCAAATCCGCTAAAAAGGTCGGGGGGTAAATGATGGCGGAGTCGGCTCAAATAATTAGGGCTGAGGAGATCGATCCGAAGTTCAAATATGTGGTCTCAAAAATGCACGGGGCGGAGAAGGTTACATTATGTTTTCAATGTGGGACATGCACTGCAGAATGCCCAGTCTCTCGCTTTAGCGACCTCTATAAGCCTAAGAGGATAGCACGCATGGTTCAGCTAGGCCTAAAGGATAAGATTCTACGTGATAAACATTTGTGGCTCTGCACCACATGCTACACATGCGTTGATCATTGCCCACAGGATGTGGAGATAGCGAATGTCGTTCGCGTTCTACGAAATATCTCCATTCAATATACTGAATCAATGCCATTAGTCTACAGGGAGCTAGCTGAGAATCTAATGAAAACAGGCTTTGTATATGTTATTCCGGAATCGCGCATTAAGAGGAGGGAGGAGCTGGGCCTGCCACCACTGCCCAAGACAAATCCCGGGGAAATTTTAAAAATTTTTGAGTTAACGGGTCTCTCATCCCTCATAAAGGGTTCACAAACCTTTGAGAGGGTGGAGTAAAATGGTTTCTGGGAAACCTAGATACCTGATTTTTCTGGGGTGCGTGATTCCATATAGACTCTCAAGCTATGAAATATCCGCTAGGAGGGTTTTATCAGCCCTCGGTGTGGAGCTTGTTGAAATGCCCGAATATAATTGCTGTGGCTTCCCAATAGACCCAGTAAACCATGACACAGCAGTGCTGCTGGCTGCCAGAAACTTATGTAGAGCTGAGATGGAGCAACTAAATATCCTAACCCTTTGTAATGGATGCTTCAGCTCCCTCCATAAGGTCAATAAGATGCTTAGAGAGGATAAGGAGGAAAGGGAGAGGATAAACGAATATTTAAAGATCCTTGATATGGAGTTTAGGGGCACCATAGAGGTTAAGCATTTAGTCCATGTTTTGTCTGAGGATGTGGGCTTCAAGAAGATTAAAGACTCCATTAAAAGGCCGTTGTCGATGCTTAGAGTAGCCCAGCACCCGGGCTGCCATATAATTAGACCTAAAAAGGTTGTTGGGAAAGATGATCCGGAGAACCCGAGGCTTCTTAAGGATCTAATCGGTCTTACTGGGGCTAAATGCATAAGTTATAGGGGCGAGAACGAGTGCTGCGGAAACCCAATAATAGGCGTAAATGAGGATATCCCATTCAAGATGGCTAAAGAGAAACTGGATCACATTATAGCGGCTGGGGCGGAAGCCTTAATAACGGTTTGCCCATTCTGTCATATAATGTTTGACCTTAACCAGCCGAGGATAGAGAGAATATTTAACGTAAGCATTGGTCTTCCAACACTACACTACACACAACTACTTGGGTTAGCCATGGGCTTCCAACCACAAGAACTGGCTCTTGACGAGTTAAGGGTTAAGCCCACAGCTTTACTTAGAAAAGTTTTTAAGGAGAATTCCAGCCAAAAAAGTTCTTAAGGAGGGGTGGATTTTTGGGAGAAGGGAAGCTTAAGTTTGCGTTTTATTGGGCTGCTAGTTGCGGCGGCTGCGAGATAGCTGTGCTTGACATAGATGAGAAAATACTTGATGTCATTCATGTTGCGGATATAGTCTTCTGGCCAGTTGCAATGGACATAAAGTATAAGGATGTTGAGAGGATGTCTGATAAATACATTGACGTGTGCTTCTTTAACGGTGGTATACGTAATAGTGAACAGGAGCGAATGGCAAAACTCTTAAGGCAGAAGTCGAAGATTCTAGTAGCCTACGGAGCCTGCTCGCATCTCGGAGGCATTCCAGGCCTAGCAAATCTAACTGACAGAGAAGATATCTTCAAAAAGGTTTACCTTGAAACGTTCTCAACGGTTAATCCAGAAAATCTTGTACCAAAACCTAAGGTTCGCGTGAAGGAGGGCGAGCTGGAGATTCCGGAGTTCTATGATACGGTTCATACCTTAAGTCAGGTTGTCGACGTGGACTATTACGTTCCCGGATGCCCGCCTGCCGTTGAACGAACAATATATGCGCTTGAGACGCTAGCAAATGGAATGCTTAAAGGAGAGCTGCCGCCTAAAGGTTCAGTCCTAGCTCCACTAAAGTCTGTCTGCGATGAATGCCCAAAGAAGAAGGAGAGCAAGAAGATATCCAGAATATACCGCATATATGAAAAAGTTGTTGATCCGGAGAGATGCCTCCTTGAGCAAGGAATTATATGTATGGGGCCGGCGACTAGAGGCGGATGCAGCGCTAGATGCCTAAAGGTAGATATGCCATGTACCGGTTGCGGCGGACCCTGCCCAGAGTCTCCTGAACAAGGTGCGGCGATGATAAGCGCATTAGCATCTATTCTAGGTGTAGAGGAAGAAAAGGAAAAATATAGTGCTGAGGAGGTTGAGAAGATAATTGATCAGATAGTGGATCCAATTGGAACATTCTACATGTATGCTTTACCAGCCTCAATTCTCAAGAGGAGGGTGATGCGTAAATGAAGGAAATAGTTATTGATCCGATCACGAGACTTGAGGGGCATGGAAAAATAGTAATCTTCCTAGATGAGACTGGAGAAGTTAATAATGCCTATCTACAGGTTCCTGAGCTACGTGGCTTTGAGAGGTTCTGTATTGGGAGAAGAGCTGAGGATATGCCAATTTTAACGAGTAGGATATGTGGTGTATGTCCAGTAGCTCATCATATAGCTTCTACAAAGGCACTCGATGCAGCATTTCATGTAGAGCCCCCTGAACCAGCTAAGAAGCTCAGGGAGCTCATGTACTGCGGTTACATAATATATGATCATACCCTCCACTTCTACTACTTAGGTGGACCGGACTTCATAGTTGGGCCAGGAGCCCCTAAAGAGAAACGTAATATTCTTGGGGTTATTGAGAAGGTTGGCTTAGATGTTGGAAGGGAGGTTATAAAGCATAGGTCCTATGGGCAGAAAATAGTTGAGATTATTGGTGGGAAAGCAACCCACCCAGTAGCTGGTTTACCTGGCGGCTTATCAAAACCCTTAAGCGAGGAGAAGAGACAGGAAATTGAGAAAATGGTTGAATCATCCGTTAAATTCGCGCAGTTCTCACTTGAGATCTTTCATAAAATTGTTCTAGAGAACACTGAGTATGCTGATTTAATAAAGAGTGATGCCTACACGCTAAAAACCTATTATATGGGTCTGGTAGACGAGAAGAATAGAATGAACTTCTATGATGGGAAGATAAGGGTTGTAGATCCGTATGGAAGCGAGTTCGCGAAGTTTGATGCTAGGAATTACTTAGATCACATAGCTGAGCATGTGGAGGAGTGGACTTACACTAAGTTTCCATACCTGAGGAAGGTTGGTTGGAAGGGTTTTGTGGACGGGCCTGATAGTGGAATATATCGGGTTGGCCCACTCGCTAGACTAAACGTTTCAGAAGGAATGGCAACACCACTTGCAAATGAAGAATACAAGGAGATGTATAGGACTTTAGGTGGGAGGCCGGTGCACTCGACATTAGCCTTCCACTGGGCTAGACTCATTGAGCTACTGTATGCTGCCGAAAGGGCCCTTGAACTCGTGAAAGATCCGGAGATAACGAGCAAAAATGTCCGTAATGTGCCCGGTGAGCCAGGTGAGGGTGTAGGTGTCGTAGAGGCTGCTAGGGGAACCCTAATACACCACTATATTTTGGATGAGAGAGCGCTGGTTAAAGACGTTAACTTGATTGTTGCAACTGTTAATAATGTTCCGTCAATAAATATGTCGATACGTAATGCTGCCAAGGGCTTGATCCATGGAGGACATGTTGATGAGGGCTTACTTAACATGGTTGAGATGGCCTTCAGGGCATACGACCCATGCTTCGCATGCGCAACACACTTTGCTTTTGGGCAAATGCCTTTAACGGTAGAAATCTATGATAGTAGGAAGAGACTGGTTAAAAGGATACAGCGTTAACACCTTCCCCTTTTTCTCTCATCTATGAATACAGAGAAAGATGTTGAAAAGGAGCTGAAGAGGTGGCTCTTAGGAGCGGAGAGAGTAGTTATTATTGGCGTTGGTAACCCAATTTTAATGGACGACTCGGTTGGGATAAAGGTTGTTCAGGATCTGAAGGGTAAGGTTCCAGAGAAAGTTCTGCTGGTTGAATGTGAAACAACTCCAGAAAACTACCTGCAGGAAATAGCGGATTTTAAACCCTCACACGTCCTGTTAATCGATGCGGCTATGCTAAACCTTAAACCCGGCGGAATAGCTCTTCTAAAGCCAGAAGACCTGGATGCAAGCCATGTATTTTCAACACATTTTCTACCCATAAAACTTTTCTGCGAATATATTGCGAAGATATTTCATGCCGACGTAAAACTACTCCTAATTCAGCCAAAACAAATAGATTTCGGGGAGGAGTTATCCAGCGAGCTCCTCTCATCAAAGGAGAGAGTGGTAAAAATTTTACTTTCCGCTCTCCTAGCAAAAGGCTCTCATTAATCCATCCTTCAATATTTTTATTTTTTAAATCGAGGTTTAGGGTGACCAGAACCCCAAATATAGCTTGGCATATTACGCTACTATGGAATCGCCTTCTCAACCGTTATTTCGAAAGTCCAACCAAAATTCTTCACATGAACTTTACCACTCTCCGCAATGGTGAAGGGAAGCTTAATCTTTAGGTGATCGCCTATTGTTATCTCCGTAAAATCGGTGTCTGAGTTAAGCGCTATCTCACTTTTAGAAAGTGGGTTCACTAAAGCTAGAATCTTAATCTCCTTCTCATCCTCAAAGAAGTCTATTAGAGGCTCCCTCCCCTCCACGCTTCTCCCATAAAACTCAAATGTAGCCTTTCTCTTCAGAAGCTTCTCTATTGGATCAGGCTCACTACAAGATTCTTTTCCACTTATTTTATCGGCTAAAACTCTACAGAAGGCCTCTATATTTAATAGCGCTTCCTCGAAATTGCTGTTCACCATTTAAAACCCTCAATATATTCTCTATTTATATCTATATATTATTTTTTCCATGCTAAGTTTAAACTAAAATTAACGTAAAAAATGAGTGTAGGATAACGAAATCATGCCATAATTTATGGCTGCTTTACTGGAAATTCAGGGTTCTATATCTTTTCAACCCTGATTCTCGTTCCACTTCTTACCTTACTGATTATGTCTATTCCGTCCGTAATCTGTCCAATTAGATTTACTGGGCCGTGGGGGCGCATATCTCCAAAAAATATGCAGAATGCTCTTCCAAGAGGCCAGTAGGCTATGTCACCCCTCCTCATAAAATTTCTCGGCTTTTCTACACCCATCCTCAACGGTATCCCAAAGTAAACTTTGCTTTGCCATATAGCTGCTCGGCCCTCTAATGGAAGAAGCCTGACAATTGCATCAACTGTTCTGGGGGAGAGTATTCTCACTAAAGTCCCCTGTGCCTCGCCAAGTCCCTCAACAATCACTCTTACCGGTATCTTGGATATACTCATATTCTCCAAAAGAGAGATTTTTAGAATATGACAAATTAGCCTTTAGGAAACAGTTTAAAATTTTCACATCTTATAGGCCACGCTTCCACATCCTCTTTATGTGGCTTCCACATAAAGAGGATGTATTAAAGTCTAAGCGGCCGCTGGCTTATAAATCTTTAAGTGCCTGCCGCTTGAGACGAAGGTTATTACCCCCTGCCTGTGGAGTTCCTCAAGGAAATCTTTTGCGATGCTTAGGCGCAGGTTGAATTTGGAGGCAACCGTATATGGTGTTAAGACCTTCATCTTCTGTATTTCCTTCAGAATCCTTTCATCCCTTGGGTTTGGCATAATCACGCTTGGGGGCTTCCTTTCAACTTTTGTTGGGACTTTAGCCTTAGTCTCCTTCGTCCCCTCCTCCTTCAAAGATTCCCTTAACTGTGCTTTCTCAGCCTGTGAGAGTGTCGGCTTCTTTTTACCACCCAAATTTACCTCTACCTCCAATTCTCCTCATATAAAGGATGTGCAATTTATAGGTTTCTTTCTTATATGACTGCGCTCACCTCGGCTTTCCGTCTCCTTCTCCACTCCTCAACTGGGATCCCCAGAGCCTTCTCTATTACTGGTCTATGTATGGAGTTCATTGTGCAGAATGGGATTATGCGGCCGTCTGGAACCGCATAGTGTATGACGCAGCGCTGAACCCTTTCAAGATCAAAGTTATATGGGTCCATGAAATGCATAGCTGAGATTAAAATCATTTTTCTGTGCAATTTTCCCAAGGATTTGTAGCTGCCCGTTTTTAGAACTGGCCATAAGTATTTTCTCAGCATACCAAACTTAACGTGTCTTAGCGCCCACACAAGATGCAGCTTCGCTCTCAACCTGTGGCCCATTTCCACACACTTATGAACCTTATCCATCTCCTCAATGAACTTATCCACATCAGCGTATCTGGTTATGGGGACTATTCTTCCACCCTCAACAAAAACGTATGTTGCCATCCCACAATGTGGGTGAGCTGTAAACTCAACGTAGCGTCTGCCCTTAAGCGCCCCAACAGCTTTAGATATTGGAACCACAGTGGGCACCGGATAAAAATCGCTTTCCCTTATTTGGCCTCCAGTCTGCTCTTTAACGAGTTTTATCCAGTCTGGTATCGTTATGCGCATTTTCATTCGCTCTTCTACGGGTATTCTCCCACATAATGATATTGGCTGAAAGTTCACGCAGCGAACTACATCAAAGTTCTCCGCCGCAAACTTTATTATGTCTCCGACTTGGGAGTCATTAACGCCTCTTATAAGCGTACAGACTAAAACCACACTGTCGATGCCAGCCTTCCTGCAGTTCTCGATAACTTTCTTTTTAATGTCAACTAAATCGACTCCTCTAGTAAACTTATAAACATCCGGTGTTAGGCCATCAAATTGAAGGTAAACTGTGCTCATGCCAGCCTCCTTAAGGGCGCGGCAGTACTCTGGGTCTGAGGCCATTCTTAGGCCGTTAGTATTAACTTCAACATGCTTAAAGCCTAACTCCTTAGCCATCTTAATTATTTCCGGAAGATCCTCCCTAACTGTCGGCTCCCCACCAGACAGTTGCAATGCATCCGCCGGGATCGGCTTGTTACTGCGCAGGTTTATTAGCATGCTTTTTATTTCATCTAGTGTTGGTTCGTAAACATATCCGGTTGTACCAGCTGTTGCGAAGCATACTGGGCAGCGAAGATTACACCTATTTGTCACGTCTATTATCGCTAACACTGTATGCGATTTATGCTGGGGGCAGATGCCGCAATCATATGGGCAGCCGCTCTTCACTGTGGTTCTCGGGTTCTCAAGACCATCGCCTATGAGATCAAATTTCTTTGCCCTCTCATAGATCTTATAATCAGACCAATAAACATCCTCAAAGGGGCCGTGTTCTGGGCACTCTTTCCTAATATATACTACATTATTCTCCTCAAAAATAACTGCATCCAAAACTCTCAGGCATTCTGGACATATGCTCTTGGTACGCTTTATTTCCCTCATCCATCATCACGTTAAAATAAATATATGAGAGAATGATCTATAATAGACTTTCCGAATGAAACCTTTAAGAGAATAATTTTATAACTTACCCAATAAAGACTTTGAAAGGGGAGTTTGGGGGCGCCCTCATTGAGGAGAATTAGGATTAAATGTGATAGGATTGGTTCTATTGAGGCTGAGTTACTTGAGGAGAGAAACCCGAGGACTGTTACGGCAATATGGGAGAAGCTTCCCTTTGAAGGAATAGCTCATAGGTGGGGCGATGAAATATACTTTACAATACCAGTTGAGCTCAATGAGGAGAATCCTCAAGAGGTGGTTGAGACTGGGGATATAGCTTACTGGCCTCCTGGAAGGGGGTTTTGCATATTCTTTGGGCCGACGCCAATAAGTCGGGGAGATGAGATTAGACCAGCTGATCCAGTGAATGTATTTGCAAAGGTTATTGGGGATCCGAAGATCTTTAAGAAGGTCAGGGATGGCGACAGAATCAGGGTTGAGAGAGTGGAGAGTTAGTTGCCGTATTCATAAAAAGGGTTTTCCTTCCGCCCTTTTTTGCCCTCCTTTATCATTCAATACTCTCTACTAAACCTACAAGTACCTTGTCAAATGTAAATCCTTTAAGATTTTATGGTAAATTTTACTCATTTCATTTATTGCATTACATATTTGTTTCTCATTCTTCTCTACAAAACCCGTTACCGCTATCTCACCATTCTCGCTTAAATCTAAACGCGTGTATCTTCCCCCTCTTACAATTTTATCCAACATCTCTATAAGCCGAATATTTTCTGGGCAACAGTCTCGTGGAAGTACGGGTTCCCCCTCAATATGTATGCCATAATCCTCAACATAAAGCCTAAAGGATACTCTTACATTGCCGATATATTTAGTTGCCTCTATAACCCTCCCCCCATTATGGAGCGGTGTGGCTACTTTAAATCCGAGGGATTCTAGTATAGTGGTTATGCTCGAGTAGCTCTCATGTATTCTATGAACCTTAACAGTTGCTTCAGCTCCGTCCCTTATAGCTCTAAGCTTGCTTAGGAGGCCGATATATAGGCCTACTTGGTATACTGGGCTATAAGGCTGGCTGATTCCATAAAATATGCAGAAGGCTCTTTCAATGGGCCAGTAGAAGAGTTTACCCTGCTCAACTCTAATCTGCCCTCTGAGAGTGGAGACATCTATCTCTATTGGCGTTAAGAAATAAACTTCTTCCTTCCAAACAACTAAGTTCGTTTTAAATGGAACCTTGCCCCCTATATTCTTCCAAAACCTTTCGTCTAACTCTAACACAAATGAGGATTCCCAATGTTCAACTTCAAGCATCATGTTCATCAATAACTTTACTTCATGGAGCTCTAAAATAGTATAGGAAGGAGATTTAATTTTATTTGCTGGGCCATTTCTTCATTCAACAGTTACCGTGAATGTTTCTATCGGCTTAATTTCCATTAGCTCGATTGTTGCCGATATTGGCTTAAACTCGCCCCTAGGGCCAACATTATAGTTTATTGTTAGTCTCGCTGGCCTATCTGAAGCATTTCGCTTATTAAGCTCCTGAATTATCTTGCTGGCTAAGCTAACCCAAGCCTTCTTATTCTCCTCCTTAACCTCAGGCGGAGCCTTAGTGTAGAATGTAGAATAGAACCATCTCTTCGCCCTAAATAGCGCTCCCCTACTAGTTGGGGTCAGCCTAAACCTCTGGACCTGCATACCTTTAACCAACCTCCTCATATTTAAAGAGAGAATAAATAGTTATAGTAATATAAATCTTGCAAGTAAAAAAGGAGTAGTGTTTTTAAACCCCATAACTATAAAGTAAAAATGATATATTGACAGGCGGCGGGGTCGTCGGCTAGCTTGGTCTAGGCTACGAGGCTTGGGCCCTCGTGACCCAGGTTCAAATCCTGGCGACCCCACCAGCCCACAGTCCAAATCCCCTCTCCTCTCCTTTTAAGCCTTTATCTGGTTGATGATGCCATCAAGTAGCCAGCCTCCCTCTCGTAGCCCGCAGTCTCACGCAGTTTCCCAGCCACCTTACTCCTTATCTCGGTAGTGTATCCTATTTTGAGAGTCTTAATAGTCTCCTCATAAATGCTGATTGCTTTTCAAGCATGCCACGGCCTCTAGTATTTTAGGGTCTCTTGGAAACGCTGACTCAAGGAAATTTAGTTATCTCTTCTGAATACCATTTGGAGCCCTAAGTTAGCCATCTCGGGCTCATGTCACCGTTCTCGATGGATTTTGCTAGTATGGAATAAAAATGTGATTTTTGATGTTTGTTTTGATGAAAAATTGATTGCATTCGCTCCTTTAACAGATTCCCCTTCTTTTCGCAAATCTCTTATTGATTTTGTTGACTTAATTATCTTACACTTTTAGTCGCTTTGGTTTAAAGAACCATTGCTGTGATCTTTAGAATGTTAATAAGAATTTTCACTTCTTCTACTCTCTATTTCTCTCCCTATGAAGCTCGGCTATCTCTCTTAGAAAATCGCGCACTTCCTCAATTGAGTTCTGGTTACTGTTGCACATGAGACTGAGGAAACGCTCCGCCCTCATGCTTAGGCCGTATTCTTGGTTGACTCTCTTTATCAGTATGTCAATTAAGATTTCTGCCCCTACACCCAAAATCTTCTTCATGGCGTGGTAAACTGTTCTCGGGTTCTCCCAAAATACTTCAAAGGGATCGCGATTAAGTTCCCTATGCAGAAAGAATATTATGGCTTCACAAACAGACTCTCCAATAGAGGAGTAAAGAACCTTCTTAAAAGTGTCGCGAAAAACTTCAATTACAAAGTTCTTTTCCATAATACTCACCATCCTCATAAAATCACCTCAATAAGCTCCTAGATCTAGCATTCTCAGCCTTTCTCCAAGAATTGAAACAGCAGGTATTATTTTGCCTCCATATACAAAATATGATTTATTTACTTATATATTTTTGCCCAGAAAAGCAAAAAATTAAATAGAAAAAACTCTAAAAATATATTGAAAGTTAATGGAGGAGGTGGTAGGTTGAGGAAAAGTATAGTTTTCGGTATGGCAGTTGCGGCTTTCTTCATTGTAACACTCCTAAGCTCTGCCCAGATAGCATTATCAGAGGAGCCGGCAATCAGGGTAATTGTGCATGCGATGGCCAAAGATAGTGATATTATAGTCGGCGGAAAAGTATTTCTGAAGGGTTTAGAGGATGGAAGAGAAGTCGATGTTACCATTACGATTACTGTTAAGAAACCAGGTAATACTAGCATATGTGAGACGTTTTGTGTTGAGGGGGTAACTCAGTACGAAGGTGTTACAAAAATATTATTTGAGCATATATTCGAAGGTTGTGTAAATGAAAAGGGGATTTATGAGATTGAAGTTACAGCTACATGCGGAGGTTTGGTAGATACCGCTTTCTTCAAATTTGATCCTCCAACTGGCGGGACTCCGGGAGTGCCCTGCTGAATATCAAACGTTTATGGCAGGTGATGAGGAAAGAAAATTATGTCTAGCATCGATGCACTAACGCTAAAGATTCTATCCGCATTAGGAAAAAATCCCAAAGCATCATTAAGAACTTTAAGTAAAGACGTTGGTCTCTCTCAAGTATCATTAAAGAGAAGAATTGAAAGGATGTTATCGGACAAACTGCTTTATGGCGTTTCTGCTAGAATAAATCCCTTTACATTAGGTCTAAAAATGGTGTTACTTTTTGTCGAAGCTCTACCTGAAAAGTTAGCATTGTTTGAAAAGGTTTGTGATCTTCACCCTTATACTCATTATAGAGTAAGATGCTTTGGCCCCATAAACGGGCTCTTCGTTATATTTTATATCCCTATCGATACAACATATTTACTCATAGATTTGTTAGAGGAGCTCTTAAGGCACAATGTTGTTGAGAGATGGATCTTAGAGATGCCCACCTCATTTCCGATTAGTTGTGAAGCAGATTACTCTTTTTATGAGCCGGGGGTTGGATGGAAGTTTAATTGGAGTGAATGGGCTAAGAGCATAGAGTGCATCGAGCCGCTTGAGCCTAAGGTGGAAAAGAATGTTCTAAATCTGCTTGATAAGGTGGATATGCGGATACTGAGAGAACTCTCTAAGAACATTTTAAGAAGAAGGAGCGAGATAGCTAAGGCTGCGGACGTTGAATTATACCATTTGGATAAGAGATGGAAAAGGTTGGAAGATCTTGGTGTTATTGAGGGCTATAGGGTTCTTGTAGGGATGCACTTTCTACAATTAACATCTTATGTACTTCTTAAATGTAAGTGTTCTATGAGAGATTCTATGAGAATTGCCTCAGCTATAAAGATGCTCCCCTTCCAGAACACCTTCTTCTTCACATCAGATGGCTTCATCCTATATATTATGACGACATCGCCCGATTATTCCCTATTAACATCTATCTTGCGAAAATATTGCGAGAAAATAGAGATTTATTGGTGCGATTATCACTCAAGCCTAAGATATTACTTTTATGATGAAGCTTTCTCCAATGGCTTATGGAGGAGCGACATTGACTTTATGGTTAATTCCATTATAAGAAAAATTAGAGAAGAGACACTAAAATAGATGGGCGTACTCTTTATTAAGTGAACTGTAAGCGTATATATTGCCAAGGAATAGGTAAGTCAGAGATAAACGCCGAATACCCAGAACATTTAGCGGGCTGAACAATGATGTTAAATGAAGCAAAGTTTTCTCAAATTTACTAAGGGGTGGGTTAAATTGCATACGTTTTTACGAGGAGTTTCTTGGAGAGGTTTATTAAGGCTTTATCTGCGGTCACTATGGACACGCTTATATTAGACCTGGAGAAGTGTCTCGCCATGAGGACGAGACATTTATCTGTCTGAGAAGTCTTAGTGTCAGATATTATGATCCTGCGCTCATCTCTTGGAAGAAAGTTTAGGAAGAGGGCTCTTTTATCAGCCAGTTCATCAACTATAGGCGTCTTAACCTCAACATACATCGAGTTTTGTCCATCCTCAACCTTTCTAAGGAAGTTGAGGACGGTGACCCTACCGAAGAACCAGTTCTCGACGTTTATCGCCTCTACCCTAATGAAGTCACAAACCCCGCAGACAGCTTTTGCGCCATAGTTTCTCCAATCTAGGAAGAGCTTAAGTAGCCAGGAGGGTTCGCTAGCTCTAGAGATCATTATTAGGGCATTTGTGTCAAGGAGAATCATCTCTCTCCCCTGTAGGATTAGGGGGATGCTTAATGGCTCCTCAAAATCAACCGTAACCGTGCACTTCATGTCAACCTAATTATGGGTTTAGGAGTCTCCTCTCCTAAAACACTTATGCTATTGCCAGACTATATCATTGTTTATAGGTTCCTCTCAGATTGCTACTTCATAGAATAACAGCTTCAGTTGTCCCAAAATTCTCTGAAAACAGAAAACACGTTATTCTTTTAGGATTCTTCCCTTTTTAGCGGTATTGGTATTATTAGTGGGAACCACCAGAAGAAGGGCCATATTATCCAGCGTTCCTCATATGCCCCCCTCAGTGCAAATATTGTTCCACACCTTCTGCAGCGCAGTGTTCTCACACCAATTAAGTCGAGTTCCTTTGATCCACATTTTGGGCACATGTAGTCCTCAACCCTTATGGGCGCATAATAAATTCTCGGTCTCCTCAGCCACTTAAGAAAAGATATAAGTGCCACGAGGAAGAATATCAGAAAGACCAGCAAAAATGCTACGCTAATAATCATAACTAATGCGGAGATTTCTACTGCCATTTCATTCACCGCAGACAATAAAGATTAAATAAAGATGGTAATTAAGTTTTGTTTTTAGTGGTATACGCTTAAGTCTCTAGGCTGCCTTGATGTCTCAAGGATGATCCATCTTGCGCTCCGAGGAATTGAGAAGACATTTTATGAAGATTTATCCAGGATGTTCTCGACGGGGAATCGATGACCTTGTTTCTGCAATTCTCTCAAATAAGTACTGGAAGGTCCACTCCTGCAGAGATGACGCATACTACGCTGTTGCCTTAACGAGGGCGCATATTCCATATATGGATGGCTTCAGGGCTAAATCAACTGCTCCGGGCGTGGTAATCGTGTCCCGGAGGGCTGCACGCTTCTGTAGGCGTGGAAGGGTGCTCGTCGTAAAAAAGAGGAACGATACTTTCATCTCCGAAACCGTCATTGATTGGCCAGCATTTCTCAGGGTAATTAAGATGGATGAGGATTCAATCTATAGGCGCTTAGTTGAGGAACAGAGCCCACCAGCTTTCCTAAACAAACGTAATCTTAAGATCCTACTCAGCGGCACATGAAAAATGAGTCCATTTTAGGTTAATTGCTTTACTTCATGGAATATCCATGAAAGGTCCGGTGATTTTCTTCTTTCACTGACCCTCTCTGCCAATGCATGTGAAATTATTGGTAGAGCTATAGTTGCATCACAGTAGCATTGAACATTCTTTCCAGCCCTGCTCTCCTTACCCCAGCTTATAGCCTCTTCAAATGTACAGCCAGATAGGCCTCCCCAATGGGGGGCATCAGTCGTTATCTGGATTGCATATTTATGTGGAACTGGTGGGCCGTATCTTCCCTCCTCAGTTATGCTTGCACCTATAGCCGTCAACTGAATGAAGTCCTTTGGTACTCCCCCGCCAATATATATTACGCCTGTATTACCCCCAAACCTCCTCTTTATTTCAACGAGCTGCTCAAAGTCTTTCATTTGGTCTATTGTTATGCTGAATCTCCCCCCACTCCTCCGCCTATTCACTATGTATGCTATGCCGTAGGCGCTGTCAACGATGGCTGGACAGAAGACTGGAACATTATTCTCATAAGCCTTTGCAACAATACTCTTTACACCAATCCCCGATAGGTATTTGCCAAGCAAATAAAGGAACTCTGCTGAAGAGTACTTATATTCCGGATTTAGGGTTTCCATGAAGCTGGCTATAAGACTCTCCATTTCCTCATACTCGTATTCGTCAGCGAAAACATCATAAAACCTATCTATTTTATGTCTCGCTAAATCTTCGTCGTCAACTAAATGGCATCCCTGCCAATACGTTCCACCCATAGCCTCCAGTATATCTTCGGAGATATTTGCGCCAGTCGATACAATAACGTCTACGAAACGCTTCTCTATTAGCCAATTAACTATCTTCCACTGCCCGGTTGTGCTCATTGAGCCAGCGAAGCCAAATAATATGACCACATCATCCTTAAGCATCATTTCCCACACATCAACGACTTCACCAAGCTTCCTGCCCTGAAATCCTGTCCTAGCCATCTCCGATAAAAGCTCAGATATCTTCTTTGGCACCTTAACCTCCACGGACTCGAGCTTCCTTATAAAATATGGTGTTATCCTCTTCTCTCTCCTCATCTCCAAATACACTTCAGCGAAAATACAAGTTTAAGATGCTTTTAACTTTTTTGATAAAATTTTGTTTATTCCACTTATCATGGCTTCAACGCTCGCCATAACTATATCCTCTCTGGCGCCTCTAGCCGAAACTATATTTCCATCTCTATCCTCAACCTTTATCACAACTTCGGCGACGGCATCCGAGCCTCCGGTTAGAGCCTCAAGCCTATATTCCCTTAGTTTCACGTCGGCCAGACTGCTAGTAATCTTCTGTATTGCCTTAATCGCAGCGTCTACCGGACCAACACCGGTCTCGGCGGAAACATACTCCTTACCATCGATAAGCAGCCTAACAGATGCAGTTGGTGTAACCCTTAATCCCGTAGTTACCACTAAACCAGCCAGCTTAACAACTTCTTCTTCATGAACCTTGCCTATGACGGCCCTCGCGATAGCGAATAGATCGGCGTCCGTCACTGTTTTCCCCTTATCGCCGAGCTCTTTCACCCGTTCAACAATCTCCCTTAGTTGCTCCTCGCTTGGATGGAAGCCAGCATCCTCAAGCGTGGCCTTAATCCCGTGTCTACCAGCATGCTTCCCTGCAATTATCTTCCTCCTCCTGCCAACAAGCTCTGGATCAAAGGGCTCAAACGTGATTGGTTTAGCGACAACTCCCTTCGTATGTATCCCGGACTCATGGGCGAAGGCGTTCTCGCCTACAACAGCCTTATTGGGCTGAACTGGAATGCCAGTCAGCCTAGAAACGAGCTTTGAGGTCTCATAGAGGAGTCTGGTGTTTATTCCGGTCTTCTTGTTACAAAGTAAGTGGAGTCCCATGACAACCTCTTCTAAGGCTGCGTTACCAGCCCTCTCACCCAAACCATTGACGGTAACGTGAACCTGTGTTGCACCAGCCTCGACGGCGGTCAAGGAATTAGCCACGGCTAAGCCAAAATCGTTATGGCAGTGAACGCTTATAGGAACTCTGAGGATAGCCCTTAACTCCCTAATTAGTCTCTCCATAGATTTCGGCGTCATTATGCCCACGGTATCCGGAACATTAATGTAGTCGGCTCCAGCCTCCTCAGCAGCCTTGCAAACCCTCTTTAAAAACTCTATGTCGGTTCTAGTAGCATCCATGGGAGAGAACTCGCATATCACGCCGTGATCCTTAATGTACTGCACAGAGTCCACGGCGGCCTCAATGACCTGTTCCGGAGTCATGTTTAGAGCATATTTCATCTGGACCTCGGAAGTTGAAATGAAAGTGTGAATATACTTGACGTCACATTGTAATGCTATGTCTATATCGCTCCTCAGGGCCCTTGCGAGAGCGCAGACCTGCGCCCTTAAGCCAGCTCTGGCTATATCCCTTACAGCCTTCTGCTCGCCCTTCGAGGTTGATGGGAAACCAGCCTCGATAACGTCAACGCCAAGCCTATCAAGGTGCAACGCTATCTCTAGCTTCTCCTCAGGGGTTAATGATACTCCGGGGGTCTGCTCGCCATCACGCAGAGTAGTATCAAAAATCCTTATGTAATCCTGCTCCATAAACATACCATCCTAAATCTCGATTTCAAGTATTTCGTTAGCTATGGCCTCGCCCATCTCATCCGTCCTCAGCTTGCCTCCTAGATCAGGTACGGATAAATTTTTCTTTAGGGCGGAGGTAACCCCCCTCTCTATGAGCCAAGCCGCCTTAGAGCATAACTGATCGCCATACTTTTCACTGAGCCAATCAAACATCATTTTAGCGGCTAATATCATTGAGCAAGGATTGGCTGTGCGTTTACCAGCCCTCGTTGGCGCGGAGCCATGAATCGGCTCAAAGATTGCATAGTCATCTCCTATATTTCCTCCAGGGGCCATCCCGAGACCCCCAACGAGCTGTGCCGCCTCATCAGATAATATGTCGCCGAACATATTTGTTGTAACTATAACATCGAAGTTTTGTGGCTCCTTTATTAACCTCATAGCCATTGCATCGACATATTGCTCCTCATATGATACCATAGGATACTCTTTAGCAATACCTCGGCAGACCTCCGCAAATAATCCGCATGTAACCCGCATAACATTAGCCTTATGAACAGCAGTAACTTTTCTCCTCCTCTTAAGCGCCATTTCAAATGCTTTCCTCGCTATGCGCTCACAGCCCTTCCTGGTTATTACCCTAAGGGCGACAGCAGTGTCCTCGCCAACCTTAAACTCAAATCCCTTATACAAGTCCTCAGTATTCTCCCTGACTATGACGAGATCTATGTCATCCCTCAGGCTCGGCGTATTCGGGTAGGACTTTATTGGGCGTATGTTGGCATATAGGTCGAGCATAAGTCTAAGCTTAACTATCACGTCAGCAGCAGTCTCACCTACAGGGCCTTTAAGACAGACATGTGAATTACGTATCCCCATAATAGTCTCTTCCGGGAGGGCTACTCCACACCTCGCGTAACATGCATCTCCAGCCTCGAGCTCAATAAACTCCAGGTCTAAGTTAAGCTTCTTTTGAACGGCCCTTAAAACCGTCATTGTTGTCTCGGTTAGCTCCGGGCCAATACCATCTCCCGGAATTATGGCAATCTTATACCTCACTTCCTCTACCTCCCAAAATCCTGATTAAATGTTCAATTAAACCTCCATCCTTAATGATCTCAAGAATGAAGCCTGGAAGCCTACTCGCAAAAATAATCTCATTACTACTCTCATTTATAATCTTTCCCTCATCGAGGTGCACGCTAAGCATGTCTCCATCATTAACCTTGGACGTTACTCCAGGAGCCTCTAGAACTGGTAAGCCTATGTTTATTGAATTCCTATAAAATATTCTAGCAAAGGATTCGGCAATTATACACCTAACTCCAGCATGCTTTAGTGCCTGCGGAGCCTGCTCCCGGCTTGAACCGCAACCAAAGTTCCTCCCGGCGACAATAATAACGCCCTCTCTAGCCTTTTTCGGGAAATCCGGATCTATGCCCTCCATCGCATGCCTAGCCCACTCATTTGGATCTAAAGATGTCAGGTACTTGCTTGGAATTATAACGTCAGTATTTAGGTTGTCTCCATATTTAATTGCCCTGCCACTGATTTTCATGCCGAACCCTCCAGAAAGCGCCTTGGATCAGTAATCCTCCCCTCAACCGCGGACGCCGCGACAGTTGCTGGTGATGCCAAGTAAACCATTGCTTCTGGACTACCCATCCTACCAACAAAGTTCCTATTGGAGGAGCTTATACAGACCTCTCCGGGCGCTAGGAGACCCATATGCCCGCCGAAACACGCCCCGCAAGTCGGGTTGGAGACGCATGCCCCAGCCTTAATGAAGATCTCAATGAGCCCCTTCTCAAGGGCTTTTAGATAGGTTTGGGTTGAGGCCGGGGTTACTATCATCCTAACCCATTTCTTAATGCGCCTACCCTTAAGTATCCTTGCAGCTACCTCAAGGTCTTCTAAGCGCCCGTTTGTACACGAGCCTAGGAATGCTTGGTCTATCTCTATACCCTCAACATCCTTAACTGGTTTAACGTTATCGACCGAGTGCGGGCAGGCAACCATTGGCTCCAAGGAGTCAACGTTAAGCTCTACTATGCTCTCGTATCTTGCGTCCGGGTCACTCCTAAATATTTTAAACTCTTTATTAGTTCTTTCCTTAACGTACTCAATGGTCTTCTCATCAGGCTCTATTATACCATTCTTAGCACCCATCTCAACAACCATGTTGCATAGTGTTAGCCGACCACTTATGCTCATTTCACGTATTGTTGGTCCAGAAAACTCTATGGCCTTATAGATGGCTCCGTCGGCGCCAATCTTACCAATAATATAGAGGATTAAGTCCTTCGGGGTTACAAACTCCTGGAACCTGCCAGTAACATTTATCTTTATTGTTTCCGGGGTTTTTAACCATATTCTTCCAGTCGCGAAGACCGCAGCTATCTCCGTTGAACCTATTCCGGTTGCGAACGCCCCAAGGGCGCCATACGTGCATGTATGTGAGTCAGCTCCAACAATGAGGTCTCCGGGCCTCACATGGCCCCTCTCAACCATAACTTGATGACATACCCCGCCATCGCCGACATCATAGAGAAACTCTATACCCTGTTCTCTGGCAAACTCCCTCATAATTTTGTGTAGCTCGGCGGATTTCGCCGAGTCCGCTGGAACCTGATGATCTAAGACTAAAACTATGCGCCTGTTATCCCAAACCTTCTTGAGACCTATGCGCCTAAACATTTGTATGGCTAATGGTCCAGTTATATCGTTCGCCATGGCTACATCTACTCTTGCCTCAACTATCTCGCCGGGCTTAACATGGTCTAGTCCAGCTGCATGCGCGAGGATCTTCTCGGATATCGTCATCCCACACAAATCCCTTCACCAATTAAGCCTGCTGACTCTTCTCTAAGCCAGACATCCTACGTATAAATGAGCCAACTTTTTCCAGCGGATGCTCCTCAATCTCCCTCATTAATCTCTTGAGTTTCTCTCCACCAAGCTTATATTCGTCAACCCACTCCTTAGCAAACTCTCCGCTCCGCACCCTCATCGCAGCCCTCCGCATATTCTCCTTAACATGCTCATCTATTACCTTAGGCCCAACAGTCAACCCACCATACCTCGCCGTCTCAGAGACGGCCATGAGCATGCCGGATATCCCCCTCTCATATATTAAGTCCATTATCAGCTTAGCTTCATTGCAAGCCTCGAAGTAGGCGAGCTCTGGTGGATAACCGCACTCTACTAGAACCTCAAATCCCTTCTTTATGAGCTCTATGAGACCTCCCACCAGGACTGTTTGCTCCCCTATCAAGTCGCTCTCGGTTTCATCCTTAAATGTCGTCTCTATCACGCCAGCTCTGGTGCAACCCAAAGCCTTTGCAATGGCAAGCGCCGTCTCCTTAGCCCTGCCAGAGTAGTCCTGGTATACGGCTATTAGCGCGGGAACCCCGAAGCCGCTAAGGAACGTCTCACGTAGTCTCGGTCCAGGAGCTTTAGGCGCAACCATTATGACGTCCACGTTTCTTGGGGTTTTTATCAGCCCAAAATGTATATTGAAGCCATGCGCGAAATCTAAGACCCTACCTTCAGATAAGTTTGGCTCTACATGCTCCTTATAGATGGCTGGTTGAACCATGTCTGGAACAAGCATGAAGATTATGTCGCCCATCTTTACCGCTTCACTTACTGTGTATACTTCAAAGCCGTCCCGCTTAGCTCTTTCCCATGAGTGCCCTTCAGGTCTCAAGCCGATTATAACTCTTAGTCCAGAGTCCCGCATATTCATTGCCTGAGCCCGGCCCTGACTGCCATAGCCTATAACCGCTATAGTCTTATCCTTAATTGCATCAATTTTTACGTCACTATCAAAATACACCTTAACCATACACTTCACTCCATTCTAGTAGACCTCATGCCCCTTGGGAGGGCGGCTATTCCAGTTCTCGCTATCTCTTTTATACCAAATGGCTTCATAAGATCTATAAAGGCATTTATTTTCTCAGAGTCGCCAGTCATCTCTATTATTAGTGAGTCATGTGCTACATCCACAATATGCCCCTTAAATATCTCAGTATAGTTTATCACGTCAGACCTCGTCTTTGAGTCTGGTGTATTCACTTTAATTAGGGCTAGCTCCCTCGCTACAGTATGTTTCGGGTCTAGGATGCTCACCCTAACAACGCTTATAATCTTCCTCAGCTGCTTGACGAGCTGCTCGACAACAACTTCATCACCTTTAATTGTTATTGTCATCCTTGCTAAATCTGGCTCCTCTGATACGCCGACAGATATGCTCTCTATGTTAAACCCCCTCCTCCTAAACATGTTTGAAATTGTGTGAAGGACTCCTGGCTTATGCTCAACTATCGCCGAAATCATGTAAAGTTTTTCTTCCCTCTCCATATCCATCAGCTCAGCATCAGATTTCTAATGTCTTGGCCTGGGGGAACCATTGGTAAAACATTCTCCTCTGAGGATATTGGTACATCTATAACTGTTGTGACATCGCTGTTTAGGGCAGTCTTTAGGGCTCTCCTAAACTCTTCTAGTGATTGCACTCTAATCCCCTGGGCGCCATATGCCTCAGCAAGCTTAACGAAATCTGGTATGCCGCCGAGGTGAACCGCGAAGTAGCGCCTGCCATAAAATAGTCTCTGCCATTGAGCAACCATACCCAAAACTGAATTATTTAGTACTATAACTATCACCGGTATCTTCCATGCAACTGATGTTGCGAGATCCTGCTCAGTCATTATGAAGCTTCCATCACCCGCTATATCAACCACTGGGACGCTGGGGCAGGCAACCTTAGCCCCTATAGCAGCTGGGAAGCCAAAACCCATTGTCCCAAGCCCGCCGGAGCTTATGAAAGCCCTCGGCTTATAAACCTTTAAATATAATGCGGCCCACATTTGATTCTGGCCGACTTCTGTTGTTATAATGGCGTCATTTGGCAGAATCTTCCTTATCTCAACCATTAATGCTGGCGGCTTAATCCCGTCGCCACCAACATTAGATTTAACGACTTCCTCTTGCATCTCCTTAAGCTCTTGCATCCTCCTTAGCCACGCAGTCTTCTCCTTCTTCTGCGCCTTCTCAACGAGACGCTGGTATATTGCCCTTAAAGCCCTCTTTGCATCCGCAACTATTGGGACGTGAGGCCTAATATTCTTACCTATTTCAGAGGCATCTATGTCAATATGTATTATTTTTCCATTTGGGCAGAAGGTCTTCAAGTTCCCGGTTGTCCTGTCCGAGAATCTCATGCCCACAGCTAGTAGTACGTCGGCGTCTTGGACAAGGTGGTTAGCTGCTACGGTTCCATGCATCCCGAGCATGCCAACTGAAAGCGGGTGATTCTCAGAAATGGCGCCCTTTCCCATAAGTGTTGTTGCAACTGGTGCGGGCAGGAACTCTGCCAATGCAACCAGCTCCTGACATGCATTCGAAGCTATAACCCCTCCCCCAGCAACTATCACCGGCCTCTCAGCCTCAATTAACAATTGAGCGGCCTTCTCCACCTGTAATGGATGGGGCTCATAGATGGGCTTATAGCTCCTAAGCCTAATCTCATCATTAAATTCTACATCGGCCTCCTCTGTCTGCACGTCTCTCGGAACATCTATTAAGACTGGACCACGCCTACCAGTTGAGGCAATATAGAAGGCTGTCTTAATTATCCCCGGTATCTCAGAAACCCTATTGATTTGGAAGTTAAATTTGGTTATGGGCGTCGTTATGCCAATTATATCGGCCTCTTGAAAAGCATCCTTACCTATCAGGGTTCTTGGAACTTGACCAGTTATGGCGACTACTGGTGAAGAATCCATGTACGCTGTTGCAATTCCAGTGACAAGGTTAGTGGCGCCAGGACCTGAAGTAGCCATGCAGACCCCGACCTGACCACTGGCCCTAGCATATCCATCAGCTGCATGCGCAGCGCATTGCTCATGGCGCACTAAAATATGGTTTATATCTGACTCCTTAGATAGCTCATCGTATACTGGTAGTATTGCTCCCCCAGGTATACCGAATATTACCTTAACATTCTCCTTCTTTAAAGCCTCTATTAAAGCCTTAGCTCCACTCATCAAAACCATTTAGAAACACCACCGTAAATATGAAACCATTATAGGGGGCGTGGATTCTGAAAGATGTTTGGAAAATTATACACTCGCTTGTAGTCTCATTTTCCTCAGGGTTTTCCCCGAAAAACAATCTTTCAAAGTTTATGGAGGTAGCGACTCCTCCGTACCCAGCTCTCCCTCACTTTTCGCCCTCCCAAGGCTGGAACCGCATATTATTACACGGATGTCGCTTAAAAATCTTGCTCCACAATTTTACTATTCTGTGACATCCGCGACCTATTATCCACTAAGACGTTTATCCCACTCATCATGGCATTAACGCTGGCCATAACTATATCCTCATGCACGCCCATGGCAGTTATAATCCTGTCGCCCTTACGCAATCTAACGATGACCTCAACAACTGCGTCCGTCCCCCCAGTTATTGCCTTAACATGATACTCTTCCAAGTGAATTGGCTCTATAGCAGATACCGCCTTTCTTATGGCATTCATCGCAGCGTCCACCGGACCAACACCAGTAGCAGCCTCTACAATAACCCTGTTATTAACATTGAGCTTGACGGACGCGGTTGGCGTAACACGGTTTCCAGTTATAACCGTTAGCTCCTCAAGCCTTATTGGCTGAGCGGATGGTATTCCCATAACCGCCTCGGCAATAGCCTTTAAATCAGCATCCGTAACCCTCTTGCCCTTATCGCCTAACTCCTTAACTCTCCTAAATATTTCCTTGAGATGCTCCTCCGTTGGATTAATTCCCATCTCCATTAACGCCGCCCTAATCCCATGTATCCCAGCATGCTTCCCAACAACGATCCTTCTAACCCTGCCAACAATTTCCGGTGGTATAGGCTCATATGATGATGGATCTACTAAGATTGCGTGTGTATGTATTCCCGACTCATGTGTAAAGGCGTTCTCACCGATAATGGCTTTATTGGGCTGGGTAGGAACCCCGGTCAACCTTGAAACCAACAGTGATGTTTCATAAAGTAACTCTGTCCTTATTGGAATATCCACATTATACTGAAGCTTTAGAGCTATGACCACTTCTTCTAGGGCTGCGTTACCAGCTCTCTCACCTAAACCATTAATGGTGACGTGGGCTATTGTTGCACCAGCCATTAGGGCTGCAAGGGTATTGGCGACAGCCAACCCAAAGTCATCATGGCAATGAACTCCAAATACTGTCCCTGGAAAGGCTGTCTTTAATTCTGAGAAGAATTGATAGGCTCTTTCAGGCGTTAATATGCCTACAGTGTCGGGCGGAGTAATTCTATCAGCACCCGCAGAGAGAGCGGTTTTAATCATCTGCTTAAGAAAGGACATATCGCTTCTCGTGGAATCTTCCGGTCCAAACTCAACAATTAATCCATGGGCTTTGGCATATTCAACCGATTCTTCAACCATTCTTAAGACTTCCTCTCTATTCTTCTGGAGCTTACTTCTTATCTGTATATCTGAGGCCGGTATAACTAGGAAGACGGAGTCTACATCACATTTTAGCGCAGCATCTATGTCGTCCTTCAGACCTCTGGCGAAGCTGCATATCTCAGCCCTAATTTTCTCTTTTGTTATAAGTTTTATAGCTTTCCTCTCTCCTTCAGATGCCGCTGCAAATCCGGCTTCTATAATGTCTACTCCGAGTTCATCAAGTTTCCTGGCAATCAAGACTTTCTTTTCGGGGGTTAATGATACTCCGGGGGTCTGCTCCCCATCACGCAGAGTAGTATCAAAAATCCTTATCTTTTCAGCGAAGCGGCTTTCACGGCCAAATAAAGCAATACCCCATTTCTCAAACCTCAAAATCAAAAAATTGTAAGTACTTTGCATAAAAGTCTTTCGCTTAAAAAGGATTGGTGGATAGAAAGCCATGATTCTTTATATGGGCGATAAGTCAAATATTTATGGTGAAGGCCCCATACATATGGTAGCGGAATACGAGTCCCCCAGTTCAATTAAAGAAGAAATACGTCGCAGAATATGGGATTTAATGGAGAAGACTAATGTGGCAAGTTTTCCAAGACCAGTTTATGGGAGAATACCAAATTTTGTTGGGGCGGAGGTCGCAGCGCGGAGACTCTCTGAGCTAGAAGAGTTTAAAAGAGCTAGAGTTGTTAAGGTTAACCCAGACTCCCCACAGAAGAGTGTTAGATATCTCACCCTTCAGAGCGGGAAGATTCTGCTCATACCAACTCCAAGGCTCAGATCGGGATTTCTACTCCTTAATCCGAGCAAGATTCCAAGGAGTGTTTATGGTGAGGCATCTACGATTCATGGCGCTTTTAAGTATGGTGAGGCATGTAGGCTTAGAGATATACCTAAAGTAGATTTGCTTGTTGTTGGCTCCGTAGCCGTATCCAGGGATGGTGCTCGTGTGGGTAAGGGCGGAGGCTACAGCGAGTTGGAGTATGGTATTCTGCGCGAGGTGGGCGCTGTAGATAATAGTACGCCAATATTAACCACAGTCCACGACATCCAAATTGTTGATTTCGTGTTGAAGGAGCCACATGATCTTACAGTTAACGCAATAATAACGCCGACGAAGGTTATTAGAGTAAATGACGTGGGTGAAAGACCAAGAGGAATATTTTGGGAGAAGATTCCCATCGAGAGGATAAGAGAAATACCAGTTCTCATGGAGCTTAAGGCACATTCTTTAAGAAAAGACCGAACAGCAGCCCTTTAACAATTGTAACAAGCACATAGATACCTGGATAATAAGAATACTCAAATATTCTCCGCCGGTTCAGAAACGGTTGGTGAAATGGATGTCAAGGTTTAGTAGAGAGTGGGAGGGAACCGGAGCCACAATAATTGACAGACTTGTTGATGTTGTTAGGCCGCAGCAGCCCCTAAGATATAAGCTTTCGCTGGTTATAAAGAGGATAGAAGCTCAGATACAAATGCTTGATAAGGCGATTAATAGTATGAGTGAGAGAGATAAGTCCCTATTCTCTAAGATCGTTGATGCCTACTCTGAGCATGATATGAAAAGGGCTACGATTTACGCTAATGAGCTGGTGGAGATAAGGAAGACTATAAACCTTATGTCAAATGCCAGGTTATCTCTTGAGAGAGTTGCGCTGAGACTAGGGACTATTACGCATCTAGGTAATGCAGCTGCGGTTATAGCGCCAATAATGGAGCTACTCAAGGATATAAAATCCGGGATATCTGGGCTAATGCCTGGCGCGGAGCAAGAATTAGGGGCGATAATGAGTATGCTCGATGAGATAATGATCGAATCCAGTCACATGCATGGTGTTAGTGTAGAGGCGGAGCCGATAAGTGAGGAAGCTCAAAAAATACTTGAGGAAGCAGCGCTCATAGCTGAAGAAAAGATGAGAGAGAAGTTCCCAGAGCTCGTTGCATCAAAGTCTGCTGAGGCTGAGGGTGAGAGTCTACCAAAGTGAATTATCCGTTGGTGGTGAACAATGGGCAGGAGACTAAAGGCTGCTCTCACGTTGTTTGCAATTGGTCTTATAGGATTTATATTCGGCATCATCGCTAACACAATATACTTTAGAATCCTACCCTTATTGACTGAATCCTTCTCATATATTTTTGCATCCAGCTTGATTGCATGGGGGCTTGTAGGAGCATTAGCGGCGATAATCTGCTGCATAATATACGCATATCTACTCTAAGAAGATTTCTTGCCAAGTCTTATTTCATAGTTAAAAAAGCAGTAACCTTAATATTTACTGTTTCATTAATCTAGCGTTTGTGATGTCTATGGTTGAAGAGGGGAAAAAGTGGGATATTCAGCTCGGCAGAGAGCATATCTACTTTGAGTACAACAAAAAATACTTTATTTTAAGGGATATAGGGCAAGGTAAATACCAGTTTATGTTGCCTGAAACTACTGAGGAAGTAAAGGCGAGCGAATTGTTTAATAAGCTTAAGCAGTACTTGAGCATGATAAGTGGTCAAGAAACCATCTAAAACTATCTCCAACCACGTCTTTTTATACAACACAAGTGAAAATTTATTCCTCCAAAGAGGACGGTTATAAAGGCGCAGGATATCCAAAAACGATATTTTTCCCATGGGTCTCATGAAGGCGCTTGCTTTTAAAGTAAAGTTTTTAAGTTTGCCAATTGGAAATTCTTTATTTTTATGAAGAATTTAAGTACATGAACTCGTTTCTAGGAGTGGTCTTAGGACTTGGATTTACTACTATACTTCCCCGTCATCTCATCTGCTACAGCTAGTATTCTCTCTATCTCCCTAGCATGGCGCTTATCTAGAATTACGGTTGGCATTAAAGAGTTATCCGATATTTCAAATCTAATTAGAAGGGGCGCCATAGCCTACCTAAATAAACAATTCCTATTAGTTCTGCTTTTCAGCGCAGTCTTTGCCGTTATCCTTGACATATTTTTTGGAATATGGAAGGCAATATCCTTCCTCTTAGGATCCGCTTTCTCAACCATCTCAGCATATACCGGCACATTAATCACAGTAAACATGAACTCCAAAACAGCTGAGGCTGCAAAAGAAGGCTCCTTTAAAGCCTTTTTTAGAGCCTTCAACGGCGGCATGGTTGCAGGCTTATCCTTAACAAGCTTTGGATTATTATCTGTAGCTGGACTTTACCTATTATTCCTAGCCTTGGGCCATGGTAACATAACGGATCTCATCGGTTTAGCTTTTGGAGCAAGTTTAGTCGCTCTCTTCGCGCGTGTTGGCGGTGGGATATATACTAAAGCCGCTGACATAAGCGCTGATGTTGTTGGAAAAATTGAGATGAAGTTGCCTGAAGATGATCCGCGTAACCCGGCTGTAATTGCCGACCAGGTTGGAGATAATGTCGGTGATGTGGCTGGGATGGGTTCTGATGTTTTTCAGTCATATGTTTGTATGCTAATAGCGGCAATAATTCTCGGGACAGCTACGCATGGCTTCGTTGGCGCGCTATACCCACTTATAGTTTCAAGCTTTGGTTTACTCTCGTCGGCAATAAATCTGCTTTTCGCAGCTTTTCCATTTAAAAGCTTTAAGCGACTAATATATAAAATGATTTATTCCCCCACAATACTCACGATTATAACATCTGCTATAGCATCACAATGCTTATTTGGAAGTTTGAGGGCGTTCCTGCCGACATTGATGGGGATAATATCCGTACTCTTACTAGCTCATATAACCAACTATTACACTTCACCAAATAGCAGATTCGTGAAGGCTATCATAAGGGCTTCTAGAACTGGGCCCGCGGTGAATATATTAACTGGTCTCTCCACCGGATTAGAGGCCGCGCTCCTACCAACCATAGTAATCTCGATCGTGGTTTTTCTCGCCTACAATTTTGAAGACCTTTATGGACTCTCCCTTGCGGCAACTGGTTTTCTGTCCATAATGGCTACATTCGTTTCTATTGCGGCATATGGTCCAATAGTTGATAACGCTGATGGCTTAATAACTATGTCGAAGATGGGCAAAGAATTTAGGAAGGAAATGGATATACTCGACTCAATAGGCAACGTAACGAAGGCCACCTGTAAAGTTTACGCTATTGGAACCTCAGCGCTAGCTCAAGTTGCCCTCTTCTCAACATACCTGACCTCCACACGTCTTACCGCAATTAACGCTGTGGATCCTCGAGTAATAACTGGAATACTAATAGGTGGTTCCCTCTCATTCGTCCTCTGCTCACTAGTCATTAAAGCCGTGAGCAAAGCCTCTTATACAATGATCGAGGAGATCCGCAGACAACTTAATGCCCACACATCACCCTTACATAATGTGAGGGGGAAAATTAAGCCAGGCTACATTAAGTGTATAGAAATATGTACAAAAGCAGCTTTAAGGGGAATGCTCTTCCCAGCGTTCCTCTCTGTTCTCACGCCATTTATAACTGGTCTGCTTCTAGGGAAGGAGCCCCTCGGAGGCCTCATAATTGGAAACCTGGTTACGACACTACCACTCTCCCTATTTATGTGTATAAGCGGCGCTTCCTGGGATAACGCTAAGAAACATATTGAGATTAGAATGCCGGAGGATAAAGGTAGCCCAATGCATGTAGCATCAGTTATCGGTGACACTGTGGGCGACCCACTTAAAGATGCTGCTGGCCCATCACTAGATATATTCATAAACCTTATAGGGACTGCGGCCCTAATGCACGTGACTTATATGACTTAGCTTGCAAGCTAACTCTTAGTTTTAGAAACTAGGTTAAGAAGATCTTCTTTACCCTGTGAGTACCCAGCCGCAATTATTACGTCATCAGCCTCGATCCTCATTTCTGGTTTTGGTCTAACTAGCTTGTCTCCTCTTTTTATGGCTAGAACCCACATGCCAGTCTCCTCTGGTATGCGTGCCTCCCTAAGGGTCTTACCTACTAAAGCAGAGTCCCACTTCACCCTTACGTAAACAACAGTTTCTTCGGCGCTCTCAACAGCTATTTTTAGAACTGGATGTGGCTCAATACCCCTCAATATTATCTCGGCTATTTCGGCAGCAGCATCCGAAATGCTCTCAGCTGCTACACCAAGCCTTATTAAGCCAAGTATGCCTTTAGCTTCGCTCTCAACAAACCCGCTTGAAAGAACCATTAGCTCAAACTCTGTATGAAGCTTATCAACGTACTCCTCAAGCTTATGAACCTCTTCGGCAAGCTCTTTACTATTGAGCAATAGTGCTGAATAGGCTAAGTCAATCATTAGCTCTGAAACATCTTTGAGCTCAACGAAGCGCTCAATAACATTTCTAAATCGATCCTCCCAAACGATTTTCCTAATTATTTCCTCTTCACCCCTCACGATTTTCTCTCCAACTCTCTCCCTAAACCCATTTATACCATCCTGTACCCCACGAACAATAATGATGTCGCCGCCCCTAATGGTTTCATCCTCCCTTGGATTTATTATCCAGTCTCCTCCCCTACGAATGGCTATTATATCTATTCCCATTGATGCGGGGTCAATACTCCCTATTTTCATTCCAACAACCGGAGAATTCTCCAGTATCTTTACTTTTGCAAGTCTCTCCTCAACTCTCTCAAATATCTCGGCTATAACTGGGTGTACGCCAATCCCCTGGAGAACTATGTTCGCTATGTCGCCAGCCGCATCCGAGATTTTGTCAGTGGCGGAGGCAACCTTAGCAACACCAGATAAGACCTTTGCATCCTCGGCATCTCTTGCAGCAAGCATCATTTCTATGTCGAGGAGATAAGCCAGAGTGTCGATTCTCTCCTCAAGTTCTATCACATCTTCAGCTAAATCTCTATCCCCAAATAAGGCTGCTGAATAGGCTAAGTCAATCATCAATTCAGATAAATTCTTCATTTCTAAAAGTATTTCCTTCACCGATATCGGCTGATATCTTATCTTTTCCTTCCTCATTCGACTACGCATTCGTTTTGCTCTCTCCAAATTTAATATTTTTATTTTGACAGTTTTAAATTTACTGAGAATTTTCTGCTATTTATCCGGGAATTAAGAGTAGTGCAACGAGTAGGGATATTGTTGTAATGCTATCTGCAAGGGAGCTCTCTATGGGTATCACAAAGTTGTCTGGATCAAAACCCCTCTTGAAAGTCAGAATTGAAACTAGGTATGATACAAGTAATATTAATGGGATAGCAATTATATCAACCGTCACTAGGATTAATGTAAGCCAAGCGAAGCGTTGAAGCGTAAGCAGTCCATTTAACATTAATGATGTTGCTGAAAGGGCGGCAAGAATTATTAGTGAAGAGATCCATGAGCCGAAAACATGCCCTTTAAGCTTCTTTAAGTCTTTAAGTGATGGACTAATTAGACCTAAAGCAAGCCTAGTTGTCGCTATTGAACCTATAACGGAACCAACATCACCAATCATATCGATTAGGGGCGGATAAATGGCATATACCTCCCTTCTTTCCTCAATAATAGTGCTTATTCTGTCAAGAAAGGTTCCAGTAACATTAACTATGAATGCAATTATTATTAGAGTTAGTAGTACCTCCTTTATACTCTTAATAAATTCCTCCTCATGTATATTACGTAACACTATGAGAGCTGTGATGGCAAGATAGATGACATTAACAATGATTACGATAGCTTTCCCCATATCGCCACAAAAAAAGAAAGCCATTATGACTAAAGCATAATAAAGGGTTATTAATGTGTCGGCTGAGGAGGACATAACAGGATACACAACAACATCTGGATCCCAACCAAACTTAAATGAGAAGAATGAAATGTAAGCTGCTAAGAGAGATATAGTTAAACCTAAGGCCATTGTCGTAACAACATTCAGCATGATTTCAATGAGAGCGCCAACTTCAACCCCCCAAAAAAATAAACCAAAAATTACGGCAATTGAGCTCATTAAGAGACTAGCTATCAAATTTACAACTATGATTATCTCGAGGAGTCTATGAAATGCTCTCGTATTTCTAATAAATCTGGGATATATTGTGCCAATATGGAGAGATGTGCTCAGCCTACCTGTAAGAATACCTACGATAACCCCTTTCGCCGTTAGTATTGCGGGGTAAGTGGCGATTATCCAGGGCGCTGACATAAAAATTTCTATAAAGAGAGCAAAGATAAAACCAGCTAGCAAACCAATAAAATCAAAAGTAAAGGATACTAAACACTCTTTAAGAGTTTTATGGAAAGGGTGCTGGGTGAGAATATACCCATTTCGAGCAGAGGCATTTGCGGCTTTTATCACGTTTTGAGACATGAAAGATTCGTTTAATGTTAAATGTTGCTGAAGGTTCCATTGCTCCTTCGAGCCCCTCTCTGCAACCATGCCCAACAAATCTGAAGCCTCTCTTCCAGATAATCGCCTAACTTAAATCGGAAGTAACTAATACTTAAGTTTAAAGAGAAAATTTTCATTAATACATTTTTAATAAATCTAAAGGGGATAAAGAAACTATTCATATTTATCTATCCCGGGTTAAAACATCAAACTTGTTGCTATTTTAAAAAATCTGATTATATCAATTATATTCATAAAAATTGTTTAATATAATTTTAAATGAACATTTTTAATCATAAAATTGAAAGAAAACTGTTAAATGAATTCTTTTTTATGAAAGAGAAGATTCCATAGTAAAGTTAAAGGTTACACGAAAAATTTATAATTTTAAATAAGAACTCTAAACATAGAAAAGGTTTGAGGGAGGAATTTATGGAGAGGAATATTAAGTGCCTAGTAGCTTTTCTCTTGGCTGTACTGTTGTCCAGTACATTAATAATTCCCTTATTCGCCTCTTGCGCACGGGCGGAAGAGAACATTCTCCGGGTAGCGTGTAATTATATAGTGAGCACATTCAATCCGCTACAAGCTTCCAGAGAAATTGGTATACCAGTGTGGTTTGGTGGTTTGCTTTACGAGCCTTTAATCTTAAACCTATTTAATGGGAGTTTAGTCCCATGGCTCGCAAAAAGCTGGGAGATACTAGACAACGGAACAAGATATGTATTCTATATAGATGAGAGAGCCAAATGGAGCGACGGAAAACCAGTAACAGCGTATGACGTAGAATTCACATGGAACCTAACGTTCAAATACGCCTTCCCATCAGCACTACAAGGAATCCTATTAGAAGTTAAAGCAGTAGACACATACACAGTAGAATTTAGAACGTCACAACCATGGGCAAGATGGTACGCAGACTTCGGTATTACCAATCCAATACCGAAGCACATATGGGAGCAGCTCGAAGATCCATTGAGCTTTGAATTCATTAACGATCCTAAGAAGCATGTGACCTCCGGCCCATTCATTTATGATTCATTTGAGCCAGGTAAGTGGTGGTTCTTTAGGAAGAGGCCTGACTACTGGAAGAAAGAATCGATACCGAAAATAGATGGAGTCTTAATTAGATTTGTGACTGATGAATCCTTATATCCTCTGCTCCTACTGAAAGGAGAGATTGATGTAGTTCCAGCATATCCGTTCTATCTATTAGGCCAAATCGCCGGTAAGCCTAATATTGGTATATGGACGTTTCCGGTTCCTGTTGCAACAGAAGTCCTAGCAGTAAACACAAGACTATACCCACTAAACCTACCACAAGTAAGACAAGCAATAGACCTAGCAATAGACA
>JAGTQB010000008.1 GCA_018396995.1 Candidatus Bathyarchaeota archaeon | reverse complement strand
AATATTTAAAGTGTGGGTTCAAAAATAAAAATAGAAACCCATGCAAAAACCAAGCAAGAATCAAGCTCACTCCTTACTCAAAAACAGCCAAAAAACAAGCCTAAAATGAGCAAAGGATATGGTGCGGGGGGTGGGATTTGAACCCACGAACCCCTACGGGACAGCCGCCTCAGGGCTGCGCCTTTGACCTGGCTTGGCAACCCCCGCCATCAATTTAATTTCAATTTTATTAGTTTTTCTAGTTTTTAGTAATTGTTTTGCAGGTTAAATTTTTATCGGTTTAGTTTTTAAATTACCTTTAAACTTATTTTTGGATTATAAGAGTAGATGGTGGGAGTATGCCTTATGAGGGTTTAATGCTTAATGACGAGGTTTTAGGATCATATGAGAGGCGTAGGGAGCATGTTATTACGGTTGTTGGTTGTGGTAGGATTGGGCTGCCAACGGCATGCTTATTTGCGGATGCTGGTTTCAGAGTAGTATGCTTTGATATAAATTCAAATGTAATTACTCAAATATCTGCGGGGAAGAGCCCCTTCCTAGAACCTGGCTTGGAGGATCTTTTAAGAAGAGGTTTGTTGAGGGGTTTGCTTTCAGCGACAAATGATTTAAATATGGCTTTCTCTGAGAGTGACATAATAGTGATAGCTGTTGATACCCCTATAGATGAGAAGAAGAAGCCGGATTACTCAAACCTTGAGAGGGCTTGTAAAAGCATTGGACTGAATATCAAGCCTGGAAATCTTATTATTTTAGAGAGCACCGTTGGTCCTGGGATAACTGAAGGTCTTGTGAAAGATACTTTAGAGAAATCCTCTGGATTGAAGGCTGGAAAAGACTTTGGTTTAGCTTTTAGTCCGGTGCGTGCTAGCGTTGGCAGGGTTCTCCAAGACATGGTTAGCTACCCGAGGGTGTTGGCAGCTATAGATAAACAGAGCCTAGTGGCAGCAAAAGCCGTCTTAAAGACAATAATTAAGGCTGAAATAATTGAATTGAGCAGTATTAGGGCCGCTGAGATAACAAAGCTAGCCGAGAACGTTTACCGAGATGTTAATCTAGCCCTCTCTAACGAGCTTGCATTACTCTGTGAGAAAATGGGGGTGGATTATGCTGAGGTTCAAGCAGCAGCTAATACGCAGCCCTACTGTCATCTACTTAAGCCAGGCTTGGTTGGGGGGCATATACCTAAGGACCCATATCTCCTAATTAGTGAGGCTGAGAATATTGGCATCAAGCTTAGAATCCCCCTCCTGGCTAGAAAAGTGAATGATGAGTCTATAAAAAGGGCTTTAAATCTAATCAAAAGTGCTTTTAATGCGATGAACAAAACTATTAGGAAATCTAGGATTGCTGTGCTTGGCGTGTCTTATAAACCGAATATTAAGGAGATTAAAGGCTCCTTGGTAATAAGCTTAATTAATCTTCTCCAGAGTAAGGGTGCTGAGGTTAAAGTTTTCGATCCATTTTACTCCCCAGCGGAATTAAGGGATGCCAATTTGCCAGCCGGGGGGAGTCTAAGTAAAACTATAGAGGGGGTTGACTGTATAGTTATAGCGGTAGGCCATGAAAGATTTAAGCGCCTTAATTTAGGGAGGATAAGTGTATTAATGAAGAAGCCTCCTGCAATAGTTGATTTAGCCTATGTAGTTGATCCACGAAGAGCTGAGGAGGAAGGTTTCATATATCGTGGTCTTGGAAGAGGGGTATGGACAAGATGAGGAGGGTAAAAGTAGCCGTTATTGGAGCGGGCTTTTGGGGTAAAAACCATGTTAGAGTTTTAAGTGAGATCCCGGAGGTCGATCTAGTGGCCGTATGTGACATAGATAGGGAGAGGGCGGAGTCCATCTCAATAAAGTATGGGTTAAAGCCATATGTTGACAGTATGGACATGTATAAGCGTGAGGAGATAGACGCAGTAACAATATGCGTGTGGTCTTCTAGGCTTGCCGAAGAGGCCGTTAAAGCCCTTAAAATGGATAAGCATGTATTTATCGAGAAGCCCATGGCGAGCTCATCTGAAGAGGCGTGGCAAATCTTTAAAATGGCCCAGAGAAATCGGCTTAAACTGCAAGTTGGCTTCATAGAGAGGTTTAACCCGGGGGTTAGGAGAGTTAAGGAAATAATTGAGGGTGGGGTTATAGGCACCCCAATATCGGTTACGACTAAGAGGGTTTCAAGATGGCCCGAGAGGATAGGTGATGTTGGCGTGGTGAAGGATACGGCTATACACGATATAGATATTATTCGCTTCCTGCTTGGCGAGGATCCCACATCAGTTTATGCGAGAGTTGGGCGCTTAAAACATGAGAGGTTCGAGGATTTCGCCTATATAATGCTTTCCTTCCCAAGCGGTAAAACAGCCCTTATTGAAGCCAATTGGCTCACACCATATAAAATTAGGAAACTCACAGTTACGGGAAGCGAAGCTATAATAAACTTGGATTATATAACGCAGGAAGTATCAATAGAGTCTCCTAAAGAAACATTAATTCCCAGACATGAGTGGGAAGAGCCACTTAAGATAGAGCTAAAACACTTCATTGAATGCGTACTGGATGATAAAGAACCATTGGTTTCCGGGATTGACGGGATAAAGGCTTTAAAGATAGCAGAATCCGCGCTAGAATCTTCAGCTAAGGGGAAAGTCATCGATATTAGATGGGTGTAGGCAACTATTTCTCGCTTAGGTTAAAGGGCTTCCCCTCAAGCAATATCCGCTCGGGAACCTTTTCCTTCCACTTCACTAAAAACTCTATATCCTCCTTTCTGTTCCTTAATTCATCCGGGAGCATTTCGGGTATTTCATCCCTTATCGGATACCAACGTAGGCACTTTGGGCAGACAATAATGCCTTCAACTACTTCTTCTTCCTCCTTAAAGACATAAAGTTCTAGTGGGTGATACTTATCAATTGGGCACGCGAGAATATCCATCAGTCTCCTCTTCATAGGCTAAACACGCCCGCTCACAATATGTTAATCTTTTCCAGTTATAAATATGTCTAAAACTATTTGATACCACCTTGGGCCAACGGTCCTAACTATTCTAGCAAAGGTCACATTAAAGTTCACTTTCATGCTTAAAAGCTTCCTCGAAACCTTTTCAGCAACTTTTGCAACTGGGTCTTCATTCTTGCCAGCATGTTCGAAGTCATAGTAATGTATTATGCCGCCAGCTGACTTTAGAGCCATCAACGCATAGTCTAAATATTCATAGGCCTTCTCTGGTAAGGGCATTAGAACCCTATCTGCAACGCCCTTTAACTTTGAGATAATAACTTCCTTAGAGTCTCCCTCAATAGCCTCAATAATATCCTCGACTTTATTAAGTACAATGTTTGCTTGCATGTATTTAACAGCGTCCGGATTAATATCAATTGAGTATATTTTCCTAGCCCTGGAATATTTAGCGATTATTATTGAGAAGCAGCCCACGCCAGCGAACATGTTAACTATCACTTCACCCGGATTAACTTGCCTTGCAATTCTCATACGCTCATATAAGAGCCTTGGTGAAAAGTAACATTTAGCTAAGTCGACTTTAAATAAGCAGCCATGTTCCCTATGGATTGTTTCTGTCTTCTTCTCCCCCAATAACCACTTAAGCTCTCGGAGCCGATGTTCCCCAGAGACTGGCCCCACCTGACATAAAACAGTCCTCACATGCTTATTTATTTGCATAACAGCTTCAGCGATCACTTCGCCTCTACTCTCAAGGGCTTTTGGAAGTCTAAGAATAGCTATGTCCCCAACAATATCAAACGAATTATAAAGCATTTTTAGCTCATTGGGGCTGAAAGTACCCGCGAGCTTCTCTCTGAGACGCATGCCGCCCACCACTACTTATGGCAAACGTTCTAACAACCTTTTACTCACTAATCTAATGACCCCCCTTGTCTCATCATCGACTATAAATAACATAGTAAAGTATATTACTGCGCCACTAAATATTCTCAGGAAAACTATTATTAGTCTAGGCGGCATTGAGAAAGTAAGCAAAAATAGAGCCATCACGATTGAGGAGCAAACATACTTTACTAAGCTCCTCCATGGAATTACAAATGTTATACACTTTTCAGCCATAATTAATTTAATTAGGGTTGTGATGATTTGCCCTACGCAGCATATTGAGGCGAAATAAAAGGTTAACGAAACGCTGTCTAATGGAAATGATGATAATAAAAGGTATATAGGTGGGAGGATAATTGCTGCCTGTATATAGCGCAGTGTCAATAACGGGAATAGCTTGCTCCTAAATACGCTCATAATAGAGACTCTTGCCATAACATCAAAATTCTCAGTTCCAGTTATGACTGTTTCAAAGATCGAGGATGCTGCAGAAATAAGGGAGCTTAGTGCTAGAACAATTAGGATTGGTGCTGCGGCGCCATAAATGGGGTTAAGTATCGAGAGAAGATCTTTTGAAAGAATCACCGCGCCAAAAAACATTGGTATAGCGAACATAAAGACCATTTTTAGGGAAAGGGAGATGTCTTCTGGATTAGCCCCAGCTAAGAGCCTTGGGTAGAGGGCAAATGCCAATGAGGTTGAGTATGCCACTATTGAAGCTATAGATGATGAAGCGCCATAATAAGCTCTTGGTAACTCGCCGCCATAAACAAATAGAAATATGTTTGCAAGGACAAGTAGCCTATCACCTATTATACCATAAATGTTTAACAAGGATGCCTTAACCCACTCTCTTACGTAAGCCCAGACGATCTTCTCCTTAAATTTTTGGAGCAATAGCACCGCATAAAATATGATTTGGCACAATGATGCAAATATTACTGAGACTATGGCGCCCATTAACCCCATCCTTAAGATGTAAAGGAGCAGAGTGCCTAAAGCCACCTTACTAGTCTCAAAGATGAGGAACCCAAATCCAATCTTCTCTGGGCGCCATGAGTATAACGCTGCTTCAAGCACCGAGAGGACGTGGCCCTCAAAAATTATCATCGCAGCAACTAAATATACTGGCGTATATTCTAGATCAATATTTAATGTGAAGATGATATTCATTATGAAAAGTAAGTATAACGCTGTGGAAACTAAGCCGACTAAGGAGTTTATTACAAAGCCTGTTTTAAAGGAACCGGGCCAGCGCCTCGCCTCAAACCTTGTTACCCAAAATGGTATTGTTGTCGAGATTATTGTGAAATAAGCCAATACGTCTCCAATATTTCCATAAATGCCATAGTCCTTAGGAGTGATGTTTCTTGTAATTAATAGAGTGAAGATTAACCCCGTTCCAATACTGACTATTCTAGACAGGAATAAAATGAGACCCGCGTATCTAAGCCTAATGCTATCCTCAGTCAAGATGCTTCAACTCGCTCAGCCACATGTGATACGTAACATTTATGCCTAAACTAAAGAAAAATTTTAAAGATAATTTTGTTGTCTAAGTCTAATATACTGCACTCAGACTTAAATGAAGTGGCTAGTTATGCTAAAAAAGTTTCCTAAAGCTCCGGATGAACATAAGCCTGGTAGGCCGCTTGTTCCTAATGGTCTAGGCGTGATATATGTCATAGTTTCTGTGATATACTTATTTATCGTTCATGGTCTTCAAACATGGACTATAGAAGGTTGGGATAAACCCTCAGCATTAACCTTAGCCTCCTGCATTCTGTTTGGTGGTTTCATGGGATTATTGGATGATTGGATGGACATTAGATGGAGGTATAAAGCGTTATTTCCGCTCATAGCCGCAATACCGCTAGTCGTTATCCGCGAAGGGGAAACTACGATGAGCACATATATCTTTGGCAAAATGGACTTTGGACCAGCCTACTACTTTATTATAGTTCCACTAATAGTAACCATAACAACTAATGTGGTTAATCAGCTCGGCGGATTGAACGGTCTTGAAACAATCTGCCCCTCAATAATCTTAACGGGTCTAGTCATAACATCTATTATTCATGGCAGAAAGGAAAGCACTCTATTATACGTTCCTATACTTATCTTATATCTCTTAGCCTACTATAATTTTAGGGGAAAGATCTTCGTGGGAAACATAGGATCATTTGCCTTCGGAGTAACCCTAGCGGCATACGCAATAATAGCAAACATAGAGCAAACTCTGGCAATATCAATATTACCATATATATTTAATTCAGCCCTCATCATAATCAACATCTTCTTCCTTAAAAGGAGACCAAAACTCACAATGAATGGATTAACACTAAAGGCAAGTCACAAGAGGAGTCTCGTAACTTTAATAGCCTACTATTACCCGACAACTGAAAGAAGAATCGTTGCGCTTATAGCACTTCTCTTCACAATATCTACGGCAGCTGCAGTAATTGTCTCGATAACTTAGAGTTGGTGGGGTTCATGAAGATATGGTACGATGCATGCACAGGAAAGCAGGTCCGATATGGAGCTGAGGTAAAGAAGCGTTTAGAGGGTAGAGGGTATAAGGTAATATTTACAGTAAGAAAGCATCCAGATACAATACCCTTAGCAGAGTATCTAGGCATAGATTTTAAGGTCGTTGGAAGATATGATACAAGAACATTATATACAAGACTCTATGAAAGTTTAAAGAGACAGATAACGCTTTCTAAAATGTTTCATAAAGATCCTCCGAGGTGCGCTATTTGCCACGCCTCAGCCGATCTGTGTCGTGTGGCCTTTGGTCTCAGAATACCGATAATATATACATTTGATACTCCACATGCTGACGCAGTAAATAGACTCTCAATTCCATTGGCAACTACGGTAATAGCATCAAAAGCTATCCCAAAAGAGATAATTTCGGGATACGGCGCCAAGAACATAATCCAATTTGAAGGCGTTGACGAGGTTGCTTGGATGAAAAATTTTAAGCCCCTCATGAGATTTGATTTAAAGAGACCATTAATAGTAGTGAGACAGAGCGAAGTTAAAGCAACGTACGCTTTAGGTAGCAGTGATATAATGGAGGAAATTGCGAGGAAGCTGTCCTCACTTGGTTGCGTATTATATTTGAGTAGATATGAAAGAAAGCGTAGAAAAGGCTTAATTGTGCCGAGAGGCTTTGTGGATTCGGCAAGCTTAGCTTCACAAGCAGATCTTGTCGTAAGTGCTGGTGGAACAATCTCTAGGGAAGCTGCTTTGTCTGGTACGCCTAGCATCGTAATCAACATCTTTGGTAAGATACATGTGAATGATTACTTAGCGGAAAGAGGCTTCCCGATATTTACCATTAAGCCTGAAGAAATCATGGAGTACGCTAAAAAGTATATTGGGAAGCGCTTTGACATCAATAATCTTCTTGACGAGCTTGAGAACCCACTCGATCTAATTGAAAACCTTGTTAGGAATATTGTTGATGTTAATCACCATTAAATAATGATTTTTTAATTTCGTATTCTCTTTTACTCATAAATTTCCTTGCCGGAATTCCTTTAACTACGGTCTGTGGTTTTACATCTCTTGTGACCACGCTTCCAGCTGCTATTACTGCTCCATTACCTATGATTATGTTTGGTAATATTATTGCTCCCCCACCAATTACAACATCATTGCCTATAACTGGCGGCTTTATTCGCTCGCTTACAGGATACTTATCATTTAGAATTGAAACGTTTGGACCTATGAATACGTTATCACCAATTCTACAACCATTCGCGATTGTTACATGTGCTTGAATATTACATTTTTTGCCTATGACGACGTTCCTTCCTATGTCGCAGAAACTTCCAATTTTAGTTTCATCGCCCACTATAGTATTATCGCCTATCACAACATAGTTCCATATGACCACTCCGGTGCCTAATTGAACATTGCTCCCTAACACTACACCGACGCCAAATTTAGGCTTTAATTTCTCCAAACGACGATACCCCCATAAATATTATTGTTCCATAAAATCATAGAATATTCTTAGAGTAAAGGGTTAAGCATATAGACTTCCCAATATGAATTAACGAATGAGGTTTAGAGATAAAACCCTCTCAAAGTTAGTGTCAAAGATTTTTACTTTTATTGCTATCGTGTTGGCTGAATATCTCCTCTGAATAATATTGGGGTTCAGTGTGTTTTATGGGGGAGGAGGTGGAGGGGGCGGAGGAGGTAGCTGTCTTAGTGTGAGATATAAGTGTACTGCTGAGATGGTGAATATTGCGCTTAGAATCCAACCTATAATTGTTCCAATATATGATCCAACAATGGGGATTAATGAAAAACCGAATGAGAAGATTAACTCCACGACTATAACGATAATTATAAAGACTATTATTTCACCGATATTATTTATTGCGAAACTGAATGCTCTTTTAATGCTCTCAACGATGTCTGTTCCCTCAATAATGGTTACAACTACGATAAACATTGCTACTGGTAGTAGAATTATGGTGATGCCTAATATGGCCGCAATTATGGATACAACAATTAATACGCCTATTCTATTCATCACATAGTTTAGACTTTTGCTTAAATTTGCAGGCCTGCCGCTAAGGAAATCATAGGTCATGTCTACAAGTACGCAGGCTGCTACAAAGCCCACTATCCCTGCGATGATGGAGCCGAGCAGGATTATGGATGGATTAGGGACTTCGGCGATGAGGAAGGGCCCAAAATAATATCGTAGAGGAAAGAGATGGGCTAATACATCGAAGACTATTTTAATGATAATTGGAGCGGCATAGGGGACTAATAACAGTGGATTTTTCGCCAACGTATCAAAGCCTTTACTAATTGATTCTACTGATACCGACATACTTCTTTCTTATGATTTTATTTCTATATTAAACTTTCTATGCATTTAAGGCAAGTCTTAAATTGCTGTTATGTTTTATAAATTTTTAAAGCCATTGGAGTTAATGTTATGTCACAGGCAAGAGATAGAAGCGTGACGAGAGAGCGTCTAATTGGGATGCAGGTTATTGATGGAGATGGATATCTTGTGGGAACTGTTAAGGATATAAGCTTTGTTGTTGGGAGATCGGGAATATCGCTGTGCATAGAGGGTAAAGATGGTTCAATGAAAGAGGTTCCTTGGGAAGAGGTTCAGGCTGTTGGAGACTTTGTTCTACTAAAGCAGCGCCCAGCGCTTACCGTTGAGAGACAGCAGCCTCCGTCATCCCAGACGCCGCTCTGCCCAACCTGTAATGGACCGCTCACTTGGATACAGCAGTACCAGAGATGGTACTGCTATAGATGCAAAAAATATGCTTAAAGGGTGGCATCAAGTTTAGCTGCTACAGTAAATGTATGTCTGAAAATCAATGGGTGAAATATTGCGGAAAACAGAATATGTTAATCAACATTGATAAGAATGTATTATAATGTATGGTTAAAATTGGTATCATAGATAACTATGATGTTTGCTGTGAAATAGATACTATAGAGGATTCGGATTGGGATTATGCCCGCAACAAGTATGTCTTAATAAGAAATGGAATAATAGAATACTCTACATCAAGCTTTGATGCGCCAATAATGACTGATTTGGGCGTGATGCATGGTGGCAATAGAGATTTTCCTTGGCAGGGTCTCTTGATTGGTCCGGTGAATAATAAGATCTATAGGGTTTTAGACGCACTATATTACCGCCCTTTAGATGCGGAGGACCTAAAACCGCTCTCCATTATTGCTCGGAGGGACTCAGCTGATTACATATATGTTGATGAGGATCTAAAAGAATACGTGGTAACAATATCGGTAAACTTCAGGGAAGGTGAAGCTATTCTCTCTGCTCATGCAAAAAGACCTTCAATATTTCTTCCAATACTTGACATCAGAGAAGCTGAATCTGGTGCGCAGCCTAGCCACAGGGTTCATGAGGAGCGCGGTGTATTAATTGTAGGGTCAAATGCTGCTCCAATAATGCTGAGGATAAATGGATTTGACTTTGTTAAAAGGCTGGATTTGGCATTAGAATGGGTATACAAGCTTGATGATGGTTGGAGAAGACTTGAGAATGGAAGGGTGCTCTTTATTAAACATGTGGGGAAGGTTCAAGCTCCAGTAGCTTTAATTTCGGAAAAGGGAATGTTGGAGATTAAAGTTCCCTTGCCTGGAATTAGGGTGAAAAGAGTTGAGTTTAATGTTAGGTATGCTCTTAGGCGGCTCCACTCTGCTTTGAAAGAGACTTCTCCAAATCTATCTCCTCAAATAATAAATGCAATTCTGCTTAGAGTAGATAGACTGGCCAGCTTTGGCGTACCATTAGGTCCAAAGCTAGCACCAGAAGCGGGATCTATGTGGTTTAGGAGGGTATGGACTAGGGACCTTCTTGAAGGGTTGAGGTGGAACATGCTAACATATACGGAAATTTTCGGCTCATCCGCGTGGTTTATCGACTTAGTAAGATATTTAATTCTAACAGCATATCGGAATAATGGGTTAAAGGTTTTTGTTGATGTAGGCGATTATGTAAGTGATGCTTTTCCACAACTAATTAATGTTGTAGCAATGCTCTATGAAAGGACCCGGGAAAGAATTTTATTGAGAGAGTCTATGAAGATTATGCTTGAAGCGTATAGGCGGTTAAGGAGCCCAAGTGGCTTTTCTGGATGCTATTTATATGATGGGTTAATAGTATGTGATGCGAACTCCTCGTGGCTGGATGTTTTCTATCCCATTGACAATGTATTGTGGCCGACTAGGCTCCCTCTAAACTGGGTTGGAGCCGTCTCGCCTAAGGATAAATTTGCTTTAGTTGAGGTGAATTCCCTTTTCATAGAGTGTTTATGTACGTTGATAGAGGTGCTTGAGAGGATTGGAGAGAAGCCTCCTAAGGAGCTTTACGAGTTTAGGTCAGAGCTGCTTTATGGCTATAGGAGATGGTTTCTGCGGGATGATGCTTTGCCTCCCATTACTATTGATCCAATAAGCGGTTTAAGGGATTACACTAGAAGTTCTCTGGGCGTTGTATCAGTCGCTTCTCTAAGGGGAATAATCTATGATGGAAAGAGACTTATAGCCCTTTGGGATGACATAGAGCGGCTGCTTGTTAGGAGGAAGATGGTGAAGTTGGATGATGGATACGAAATTTTTGGGATACTTGTTAGGGACGTTGAAAGGAGACCTTATTTAGGGGATTTAGAGTATCATGGGAGCGTGGTATGGCCAAGGGATACGCCATACTTAATAGAGGTAATGAAGGAGTTGGGTATGGAGAGGGAAATCTATGGAATACTCATCAATAACCTGGATCACATGGTATCAGAGGGAGCGATAGGTTACGTTAATGAGTTATTCAGCCTACCTATAGGAGAGAACCCCTCTCCAACAAAAGAGTATTCATCTAACCCAGTCCCAGTAAAGAATTACGCCCAATACTGGAGCCATTGGTGTGACCCATACATAGAATATTTTTGTCAAAAAAGGAATAAACGCGACTTCCTGTGAAATTTTAATGCCCCATCGAAATCTTGGCTAATAAATTCCGCATCTTTTAACGGCTTCCACAGCAGCCCATATATTTTCTACTCTGGTTTCTGGAGGCAAGGGCGCGCCTGTGCCCGTAAATATGAAGCCCCCAGGCTCTTTAACATCTCTCAAAAGATTGCATACTTCCTCGAACACCTTCTCCCTAGACCCGTAGGCGAATATTGATGTTGGGATTCCACCTCCTATAATAATGTGGTTGCCTAAGACTTTTCTAACGACCCTTAAGTCCGTCTTCTCAAACATTCCATAAACCTTCCCCTTTGGGAGCTCAAGTATTGTTTCGAGATGTGGTGTATGATCACCCTCAAAGAACACGGAGGGTATAGCTCCAAGGTTTATTGTTTCGATCAAAACTCTTTTTAGGCTTGGCCAATAAAATTCATTGTACATTTTCGGTGAAAGCATCGAGTTAAGGTGGAGTGGGTATGCAACTATAACAACTTTTGTCTTGAAGGTATCTTGGGCTGTCCTTACGAGAGGGGGAATTATTTCCCTCAGGAGCTTAATTGTCAATTCTGTGATCACCTCAGTAGCCCTCAACACTTCATCAGGGCGTCTATAGAGGTCTATCATGAGGTTTGTTGGGTGTCTGAGGTGGTCGCTTATATAATCAAGGGGTTTAACGCCAAAAGTTGTTGGAAAGGTTGGCCACCCATAACTTGATAATAAATTGCTCCTCCTTAAGAGCCACTCCTGACGCCTTTGAAGCTCCATGCCAAGCCTAATCCACGTAGCGTTAGCTCTCGAGGAGCCTGGCTTAGAAAGAGACTCGAACACCCTGGGCAAAACAACTTCATTTAAAAACCCTATGGGGTTCTCAGCAAGCTTATTGTATTCTTCAGCTTCCATGAATTTCCCGCCAATGAACTGTGGTTCAGAGTTCTCTGGAAGCTCTCTCCCAGGCCACTTAGTGTACCTATCTCTTAAGATGTCATGCATTGGACCTGTTAGCATACTTAAGCTTGTAGCCATATCTGGGTAATCCATGAAGGCTAATGTCATTAGAGAAAGGTCAAGCGCGGCTCCCGCGAGAATCGGTGTATCAATTCCATCAACGTTGAAGTCTGAAAGTAACTTCATATTAGCCTTTGACATCGCTTCACTATTGAAGCAGAGGTCGGCATTCGAAAAGCCAGTATATCTAGCGACCCATGAAAGAGAAGGAATGAAGCTAAAGGGAACTCTATCAGGCATCTTATTGAGATAGACGCTCTCAAGCCTCTCTTTACGCTCCCTAAAAAGTCTCTCATAATCTTTTCTAACTAGATTAACCATTTCCATACCAGCCTCAACACTCACAAACAATCATAACATTTTCTAAAATCCACTTAAAATATCCTGTGGAGACACCTCTATTGATAACTGTTGACTTTGATTTAATTTTTGGGGCTTCTTGGCAAGGGCATGAAGCCCGAGGAAATAATAGTTGCAGAAGCCTAAGCTCCTGTTAGACAAAAATATAGGGCTTAAAGTGTACAAAGAAGTAATTAAGATTGCGAGGAGGGAGGGTAAAATTATAGTGACCATGGATAAAGAATTCGGTTATATGTGTTCTCCGCATAAGCCGCCCGGAATAGTCCTCCTTTGATTACGTGATCCAAAGTTTTCAAATAGGCTTCCACACGCTCCGCCACTGGAAGGCGACAATGGAGTACGCTAAGACAAAAGATATCTTATACGTTATGCAGGTTCTCGGCCATAAAAACATAAAAAACACTTTAAAATACACGCAGCTCATAGAATTCAAAGAAGATCAAGAATTTATCTGCAAAATCGCAAAGACGCCTAAAGAGGCGAAAGAATTGATAGAGGCTGGCTTTGAATACGTCTTTCAGCGAGATGGACTAATATTTTTCCGAAAAAGGAAATAGGAATGTCGCCGGTTTAGTTGTGGCGCCGCCGGACGGACTCGAACCGTCGACCAACGGGTTAACAGCATCAGCCCCCTGAGTTGATATTATCTCAGGAGCCCGCTGCTCTACCTAACTGAGCTACGGCGGCTCAACATATTGACCAGCGGCGCCATTAAATTTGAATCCCTACGAAATATTTAAGTTTTTAATTTACAATTGACGTTTGAAGCAATATTCTTAAATAGGATGTTATCTACAAAATATTTTTGGTGTGCTTTGTTGGGCCCGTAGCTCAGCTAGGTTAGAGCGGCGGGCTCATAACCCGCGGGTCGCCGGTTCGAGTCCGGTCGGGCCCACCACCCCTTAAATCATTAATGGGCTGTTTTCTTTTTGATGTTTATTCGGGTTGTTTACATGTTTTGTAATTGTTCATTGTCTTTCCGTCTTGAACGTATCTGAGTGCTATGAGGTACGCTGACGCTGTGTGCTTATCCAGACCGTACCTCTCCATCAGGAAGCAATGCTCCTGCGAGCTGGAGGTCCCCCTAGGGTCTACATGTACCGGCTTTAGACCGTAGAGAGGCGCTTTTAAGGTGATCATCTCGATTACTGAGCTCCTGAATACTGACACTCTGTAGTTGTAGTTCTCGCTTCTTCTTTCACCGTTTCTAATCCAGTAATGTCTTAAATAGCCAACCACGCTCGGGTTCTCTAGTGCTACTATACTGGTACTATGTGATGCAAGGTAGGGTCTAACAAAACCGTTGAGAAATGTGCTTAACTGCTAGGCTTCATAATAGTCTCTTTACTCGCCAGAGAGCCTAGCTTCTTTAATTCTTATGGATGGAAAGAAGTGTCCTCCGCCGAAGATTCTCCCCTCCTTAGATATCATGTCAATATTTTTATAGAGGTCGAGTATATGCCCGCCGACCATTAGGTTCTTTATGGGAAAGACTTTCTCCCCCCTCTCTATTAGGAAGCCCTCATCTATAGTCGTTGAAAGTTCGCCTGAAACAATGTTTGGTGAAAATGATGCGTTGACAACCAATATTCCTCTCTTGGTTTCATGGAGGATTTCTTCAAGCGTGCTATCGCCTGGATTAACCTTAACATTGCTCGGTCCGGCGTCAACGTGACCTCTATAGCCATCTCTAATGGCGTGTCCAGTAGACTCTACGTTTATAATCCCAGCGGAATAGGAGTTATGCAGAAAAGTTAATACTATACCATCCTTAATAACCTTCACTGGTCTTCTAGGGACGCCTTCTCCATCATATGTGCTGCTGGCAATAGCCCCCGGAATAGTTCCATCATCGTTTACCTCAAGGTTTTCTTGCGTTATTCGCTTTCCAATGAGATTTGATGCGAATGTTCTCCCCTTAACCGCCCTCTCGCCCGATAGGGCTAAGAGTAGGCTCATGAAGAGCGTGCTGGAGGCTTCTGGGGAGAGTATTAGCGGGAGCATACAGCTCTTGATTCTTTTGGAGCCAAATTGTTCTATGGCTTTCTCGGCAGCCCTCCGCCCAATCCAGTATGGATCTATATCAGATAGGCGCACGCCATAATCGAACTCGTGAGAGCTACCGACATCGTCTCCCTCTCTATATACTGGTTGTATAGAAGCTGAAACAGCTGTTTTCTCCTCTTCAATGTCAACTCCGGTTGAAGTCATTAGGGAGTACTTTGTATAGTTTGCGCTGAAACCCCCACGATACATTCCACCCCTACGCACACATTCACAAGCATCAATCATATTCCTAGGGATCTTAATTGTCTCCTCAATGGTTAGGTCAACTATTTCTTTATCACATAGCTCCGGGACCCTCTGCGCCCTTGATGGTCCAGGAATGCCCTTAAAGTATGGATCTGGTTGAGCAGCTCTAGCGTACTTAACGGCTCTTCTAACAGTCTCCTCAATATCGCTCTCATCTAAGCTCTGTGTGTAGGCTACGCCTAAACCCTTATTCTTAAAAGCTCTTACGCCCAGTCCAATATCAACCTTCGATATAGCCTCCCTAATCCCCCTGCCGAATATGCTTATGCTTATTGATCTAGAATATGTTGCCGCAACATCATAGAAGTCTACATCTAGTGTACGGAGAACCCGCATCGCCTTCTCAACCGGTGTGTAGAGATCTATGCCTACCATGCCAGGTCACTTTCTCCCACCAACAATGACGCCATCAATCCTAAAATGTGGTGCACCCCCATCAACATATACGCTCTGCCCAGATTTACCGCACATTCCAGGCATCTTTAAGCGCAGATCCCTTCCAACAGCCTTTATATTCTTTAAGATCTCAAGTATTGACCCGCTTATCGCGACGTCCCTTAAATGCTCGGTTAGCTCCCCCTTTTCAATTAGCCAGGCCTCCTCAACCTTACATGTAAATTGACCCTTCTCCGTCTCAACGTATCCATACTCTGAACCAGAAAGATAGAGACCATAATCAATTTCTTCTAGAATCTCTTCTAAGGTCATGTCTCCCGGCGCCAGATATATGTTAGACATGCGCACCAATGGCGGGTAGTTGTGTGATTGGGCCCTTGCACTCCCCTCTGGAACTCCTCCAAGCTTAGCGGCGGACTCAAGTGAATGCAGGAATCTAACTAAAATTCCATTCTTCACAATCACATGCTGTCTAGCCTTAACCCCCTCATGATCATAGGTGAAGCTCCCATAGCCCCGCATAGTTGGATCATCAATCACGGTGACGAGCTCGCTGGCGATTTTTTGCCCAATCTTGTCGGCTATTATTGATTGACCGCTGTAAACGAGGTCTCCTTCGCTGTTATGTCCAATAGCCTCGTGGACGAATAAGCCGCCCACCTCCGGATCAGCGACGACGCTAAACCTACCCCTCGGAGGAGCTTTGGCTTCTAATAAACTAACAGCTTTCCTCGCAGCCTTTATGGAGAAATCCTCAGGTCTTATCTCCTCAATCAACTCGTATCCAACAACATTCCCCAAGACTTCATGCCCGCTTTGCATGAGTTCTCCCTCCTTAGCTATAACCCTACATGATATTATCGTTCTAGGGGTGATCTCCTCAACTAGTGTCCCAATGGAGTTATGCAGAAACACTCTGGTGACGACATCCCTGTAATTAATAAGTGTATCCTTAATTCTATCACTGAACTCCATTGCGGGTTTCTCGATCTCAAGGATCCTCCTAATTTTATACTCTGGATCAACCTCCTCGGGGCTGATCTTTACCCTATGAAATACTCTGTCATTTGATGGTTCAATATGTAATATTTTTGCCTCCTCGCCAGCATATGCTGCTATCGACTTAGCCCCACTTAAAGCGTCCCTCAAAGTTTTCTCAGCATCCTTTTTGGTTAATAGGTTTGTGGATGCGAAGCCCCAATGTCCATTAACTATAACTCTTACGCCTATACCTCTCAATATTCCAGAGGACATTGCCTTAGCAATACCATTCTCAACAGTTATACTGTTTGATCTCTCCTCAAAGTATCTTGCTTCACAGAAGTTAGCTCCTAGGGCAAGCCCTCTCTCAACGATGAATCTGAGTAAATCCTCAACCATTAAAGAGCCCCGCCTATAAAGTAAGAGACTTTACCCCCCACCAATATTTTAATATATTTTGCAGCTTATTTTTGTATTCTAAACTGGTGGTGGAGTAAGCTTCCTTTTTTCAGATGGCATCTTAGTCCACTTTAAAAAATCTTCCGGCGGCGGCTCCTCAGAGTAAAGTCTCTTTCTATGAGCTTCAAGGATGCGGTTCTCGCAGCCCAAAAATTCCGCTGCCGTAAAAATTCTATGGCCAATACTTAATGCATACTCAGCTATGGGCCTAACAATGCTCTCCCAATTCTCATCCCTTAAAATATGGTGGTCGAGTATAATCGTGGGTATATGCCTAACGATTATCTTCAGGTTCTCTAAAGCTGTATTTATATCCTCCATCCTCATTCTGAAGTCTGCAAGGTATGTTGGTGGACCACCTATTATAGCTAGCTGAGGCTTCTCTCCAATAACTGCATTCAATGTCTCCTGGGAAATCGGTCCTTGGACGTCAGGTGCAAAAAGTACACTTTCGTTTTTACATCTTATTACAGTGATTAAAACCCATCCTAAATCTGAATCCTCTGGTCCGTGGAAGACTGGTTTTGAGAAGGATATTTTTGTGTCGCCGAAAATAAATGTTCTTTCATCAGCTATTTCAAGTTTTTTAGCGTATCTTCCACTGGTTTTAGCGAACAACCACCCACGCCTTCTCTGGCTGAAGTTCACATATTCCTTAAAGCTCTTCGCTAAGACAGTCTTCCCCCCATACATCTTCTCAGCTATTTCGGCAGAACACCAATTATATGCCCAGTCGGTGTACGAAGGCGTATAATGATCAAAATGGTAGTGGCTGACGGTTATAACATCAGACTTCTCAGCAAACTTAATTATTTCTTCACGTCTATCTCTGAGTGCAATATACTCGCGTGGATGTGGTGGGAGACCATAGCGGTTGGGGGCGAGTGAGACGCCGGCATCTAGCAATATTTTGATGTCCGGGGTCTCTATATAGGTGCACATGGACCTAACTCCAAAACTCTCAAAGGCTATTGGTAAAACAACTACCTCTCCATGAGATTGCATCCTGATACTCGCCATTAAATGAACCAAACAACAAAGTATAATAAAGTTTTAGTTGTATGCGATTATCTTAAGGAATCTCCTCATGAAGAACCTCATAGCTGACCTCAACATCCGGGAACTTAGATTTTATATGCTCAATGATCTCCAAAACCTGGTCTCTTCTGCAACCTATGATCACGATGGCGTTATGCTTTCTATTATCCCTCATAGTCTTCACCGGAATATAAATACCTTTAAAAGGGCTCAGCACTCAAGATCTACATCACTGACCTTAATCTCAGAAGGGTCAGATTCGTCATCACCCAAAAATAAATCTAAAAAACAGCATATTTAAGTTAATCTTAGTCATGCATATATTTGGGCAGAAGCTACTATAAAGCTTTGCGTGATACCTAAATGATTAAATGTCAAAAGTGTGGTTGGGAGATAAGCTGGGGGAGAAATGTTAAATTCTGTCCAAACTGTGGTGCTCCAATACCTGCGCCGACAATTAGTTCAGGTATTAGGGTAGCTGCTTTCATAATCCTTCTGATTCTATGTATTTCAGTAACAGCAATAGGAGCATCCATTAAAATTGAGGTTAGTGAGGCGCGGAGCTTAAGCCACGAGGTAGAAAGTTTAGAGAATGCTGTAAGAAGCATTGGTTTTCAGGCAATATTTGGCAACAATTTTATGCATGCGCTAATAATGTTTGCTCCAATCGTCGGCCCTATATGGGGCTTCTCAGTCCTATATAACACTGGGAAAGTCATAGCCGCTATAAGTATTGTTAATGAGCTTGATCCGAGATTAAATATGCTTGTTCTCTTCTTCTTTCCCTTCACGTGGATGGAATATATTTCTTATGCACTGGCGATATCGGAGAGTATATTCTTAACGTACTCCATAATTAAGCGTAATTTCAGAGAAGAATTCACCACGGCATCTAAGTTAGTAGTCCTCTGCTCAATAATCCTATTAATTGCCGCTCTAATTGAATTCTACGTGATATCTCTTCTAGAATCCTCCTTAAAAATTTAAAGGCTTGAGTACATCTATTTTTTATTCGACTAAAGAGATTTATAAAAATAAAGGGTGCATGATTTTGGGCTACGAGCTATGGACCGAAAAGTATCGGCCGCACACACTTGATGAAATGATTGATCAGGATGAAATAGTTACTAGACTTAAAAGCTTCGTTAAGGCGAAAAATGTTCCACACTGTATATTTGCCGGGCCTCCTGGAACTGGTAAGACAACAGCAGCCCTTTGCCTAGCGCACGACCTTTATGGAGAGAATTACCGTGAATATATTATGGAGCTTAATGCTAGTGATGAAAGGGGCATAAACGTTATCAGGGAGACGGTTAAGACATTTGCTAGGACTAAGCCAATAGGAGAAGTGTCATTTAAGCTGCTGATTCTAGATGAAGCGGACAATATGACTGATGATGCCCAGCAGGCGCTGAGGCGGACAATGGAGCGTTATAGTGAGACAGCTCGCTTCATCCTAATAGCTAATTATAGCGGTAAAATAATTGAGCCAATACAGTCGAGATGCGCTCCCTTCAGGTTCACTTACTTGCCAGCTGAAGCTGTTGCCAATAGAATCAAATACATTTGTGAGAGGGAGAAGGTTGAGATAACGGATGATGGAATAGAGGCTATAATCGAGCTTGCTGGAGGAGACCTTAGAAAGACGTTGAATATTCTTCAGACAGCTGCCTCTACGGGAAAGCCAGTCACAGCGGATTTAGTTTATGCTGTTGTGGGTAAGGCTAATCCAGCTGAAATTAGAGACATGATGCTCACCGCCCTAAACGGTGACTTTATAGCCGCTAGGAATAAACTGAGGGAGCTTACAAGGAAATATGGTCTTGCCGGAACAGACATAATAAGGCAGCTCCACGGAGAAGTATTTCGCCTAAATATCCCGGACAATTGGAAAGTTAAGTTAGCAGATGTTATTGGTGAAGTAGATTATAGACTTGTTAGGGGCGCAACGGAGGAGATACAGCTCAGCGCATTACTTGCAAAGCTCGTTGAAGCTGGATATGAGATGAAGAAGAGCCTTAGGTAGGCTAGGCGACGCATATGTCTTCTAAATCTCCACCAGTCCCCTGGACACTGAAGTATAAACCTAAGTCTCTATCAGAGGTCATAGGAAATGAGGAATCGAAAAAGAAGATAATTGAGTGGTTGCGCTCATGGGAGAAGGGTGTACCAGAGAAGAAGGCTCTATTCATTTATGGCCCACCGGGGATTGGTAAAACAGCGACTGTCGAGGCTCTGGCAAATGACTTTAACATGGAGATTATTATGACTGACGCAAGCACGTACAGGACAGAAGAGACTGTTAGACGTCTCGCTGGGAGAGCTTCTCAACTGGGCTCACTCTTCGGCAAAAAGAAACTAATAGTTTTTGATGAAATTGACGGAATAACTGGCACGGCTGATACTGGTGGGCTCTCAGAGATAATAAGGGTCATAGAGAATACCAGGATCCCCGTCATCCTAATCGCGAACGATGCCTGGGACCCGAGGTTTGCATCCCTGAGGAACATATCCCTTTTAGTGGAGTTTAAGAGGCTTTCTGTGACAGAGGTCACGAAGCATTTGGCAAGGATATGTGCTAAAGAGGGGATTATTGCGGAGGAGAAAGCCCTGAAATTTATTGCGGAGAGGAGTAGCGGTGATGTAAGGTCGGCGGTGCTTGATCTTCAGGCTCTTGCGCAAGGGAAAGATAGATTGACCTATGATGATGTCTCTTGGCTAGCTGCGCGTGATAGAAAGGAGGAGATATTTAATGTTCTCAGAATGATCTTTTACGCTAAGAGTGCAACATCCGCGAAGATGGCTGTGAATATGGCTGATGTAGATATAGATATGCTCCTTGAGTGGATATATGAAAATATTCCATATCATATAAAGAATCCGCCAGAGCTCGCAGCGGCCATGGATGCTATTTCTAAGGCGGATCTTTATAGGGGGATGCTTAAGGAGACAGGAGATTACACATTCTTAAGATACATCATAGATTGGATGACTGCGGGTGTTGCCTTCTCATGGAGTAGGAAGGCTACTGGTTGGGTTCCATTTAAGTTCCCTGAGCGTGTAAAGACGGCATCGGCGACTAAGGAGGAGAGGGAAATGCTTGAGGAGATCGGGAGAAGGATCGGGAAAAGGTGCCACCTGTCATCTTCACGTGCAATAGTTGAGGTTTTACCCTATTTGACGATAATACTCCATAATAATCCGAAGATGGGCAAGAGGATAGCTAGGTGGCTGAACCTGACTGATGAAATGATTGAATTCATAATGAAGAGGGCTGGTTGAAGAACCTAGGCTACTCCCGTACATGCTTTATGATGTGCCCAACCTCCGGTAATATCACCTCTTTGAGAGCGAGGAGAGCGCTTTGCGGAGAGCCGGGTAGGCAGAACACGGCTTTTCCCATAGCAACACCAGCTATTGCCCTAGTTATTATTGCTGCTGAGCCAATCTCCCTATAACTTAACATCCTAAATATTTCGCCAAATCCAGGAATCTCTTTCTCAAATAAATGGCGGAGAGCCTCTATCGTTACATCTTTTGGGCTCAGCCCCGTCCCGCCGGACGTTATTATGACGTCAACCTTACGTGATTTAAGAGCCCTCATAACAGCCTTCTGAATCTGCTCCCTATCATCTGAAACTATCTTTCTCATAGTAACCTTGTGACCATTATCTTTAAGAACTTTAACTATTATATCTCCAGTTTCATCGTTTAATCTTCCAGTCTCAATATATTCCTTATATCTTGAGGTGCTACAAGTTATAACTGCAAAGTTTAAATTCTTAGGTGCCTCAGCCTTATGCTTAAGTGTTGTTTCACTCATCCCTTCTCCTTCACCTTTCTTATAACACGTATTTCTTGGATCAATGTATACGGGTATTGACCTTCAGAATTCTTCTCATACTTTTTGACCATATCCCAGATAGTTAGCAATGCGATAGAAGCCGCAACAAGCGCCTCCATTTCAACACCAGTTTGGGCTCTAGACCTAACAGTCGCAGAGACCTCAATTGTACTTTCATCAATTATTATTATATCAATATCAACGTTAGTTATAGGTATTGGGTGGCACAGGGGTATAAGTGCAGGGGTATTTTTAGCTGCGAGTATACCAGCTATCTTCGCAGTATATATTGGATCGCCCTTCTCGATGAGACCCTCCCTAATCAACTTAATCGTTTCAGGCCTAAGTTTTATCCTGCCGACAGCCGTGGCTTCGCGGTAAACCTCTGGCTTAGCGGTTATATCAACCATGCTCATAAAAGAGACATCACCACTCCATCACTGCCGCTGAAGCTTAGAGATTTCCTCCTCAATCTTACTTATATACTTTAGTAGCTCCCTGGCAGATCGCTCAAGACTTGAGACATGCGCCTTAAAACTCTCTAGACTCCTCCTGAAGTATTCGAGTCTTAAGTAAACTGCTTCTGGCACATATATTCTTGAAATGTAATCCTTTGCCTCAGACATCTCCTTCAACCTTAAAACCTCAGATATGCTCTTTGACGGGTTTTTCGCTACATCTTTGGCCAACTCTAAGAAGCCCTGGCCCTGCCTAATGGCCGTCTTTAAGTGTTCAAGAGTATCTTTCGATGAAACCCCTGTACCCTCAGTCTCCTTTAAAGCCTTAATAAAGACATTAACTGGATGCATAAATCCTCTAAATTCTCTCTTTATAGAGGGCGTCCTTTCAGGACTAAGAATGAGTAAGATATCCTTAATCTCCTCAGCAATATTTTTCAATGTATTCAAGTAGCTTTCAGAGTCTGCTAGGAGCTTTGAGGGTGGAGCACTCTCATAAAAAACATTAGCCAAAATTTCTCTGGAAATACTCTGTAGTAACTCCTCAAGATGAGATATTTTAGACTCTAAATCTTTAACTAGTAACAATTTCATCACGCCATAAAATACTCTCTCTGGGAGAGAAGATAAAGGTTTGCTTCGCTTAATTAAGAATTTAGTGGATTACAACATCGGAGAAGAGAAATGGTTAGAGAGGTTTTCGAGATATCAGAGGATATTCCGCTTTTAGGATGTATTGCATTTGGTCTAATTGATAGGGGTACAAATGTTATTCAAGTTCGTCCAATAACAACCTGCCCGCTCTCATGCATATTTTGCTCAACGGATGCTGGCCCAGCATCTAAGTCTAGGTTCACGGAATATATTGTGCCAGTGGATTACCTACTAAAGGCCTTTAAAAAGATTGTTGCTTTTAAAGGCTGTCGAGGAATTGAGGCTCATATAGACACCGTTGGCGACCCAATAACATATCCAAGAATAGTTGATCTAGTCTCCGGCCTAAGCCAAATTGAGGGTGTCGAAGTGATTTCCATGCAGACTCACGGATCAACCCTAACGGAGAAGCTTATTGACGAACTATCGGATGCAGGCCTAACCAGAATAAACATTTCGTTAGATGCGCTCGATGTGAAACTCGCCCGTCTTCTCTCAGGGACGGACTGGTATGACCCGTTAAGAATCGTTGAGTTAATGCGTCATACAGTTTTAAATACGAAAATTGATCTACTTATTGCGCCAGTATGGGTCCCCGGAGTAAATGATTCTGAGATGGTGAAGATTATTAAGCTCGCCATAGATTTGGGAGCTGGAAAGAAGTTTCCTCCACTAGGTATACAAAAATATCTTGCGCATAAACGTGGGCGGAGGGTTAAGGGTGTTAAACCGATGGGGTGGGGGGAGTTTTATAGTCGTCTTAGGAAGTGGGAAGTGGAGTTCGGCGTTAAACTCGTCTTAAGACCAGAAGACTTTGGAATACATAAACGGTTGAGTGTGCCGATACCCTATAGGCGCAATGAGGTTATACGTGTGGAGGTTGTTGGACCAGGATGGCTTAAGGGCGAACTATTGGCAGTTGACTTAAATCGGATGAGAAGCATAACACTCGTAAACGCTAAAGGGGTTCCAGTGGGAACCAAGTTAAAGGCCCGCATAATATCAAGTAAAGATAACATTTTTGTTGCCGAACCAATCCTATAATCATTTGGTTGTCTCTCTAGGAGCATGAAAAGTATGCGCATAATAATTGACAGGAAGCTTAAGGAGATTTTCCCGGATCTAAAAGTTCTCGCAGTCTTCATGGAGGGTTTAAAGATCACTATGAAGAATCCAGAAATAGAATCTCTTAAGGCAAGCGTTGTCGAAGAGGTTAAATCCAAATATAAAATTGAGACCCTGAAGGAGGTCTTAAGCGTTAGAGCCTATAGAGATTTCTTTTGGAGGATCGGTATAGACCCAACTAAGAATAGACCGGCTGCAGAGGCGCTGATAAGGAGGATTCTTCTGGGTAAGCCGTTGCCAAGCATTAACACTTTTGTTGATTCTCTAAACATAGCTTCAATTAAATCTGAGGTTGCCATAGGCTCTTTTGATGCGGATAAGATCGTTGGCGATAGAATTATTTTGAGGTATGCATGTAAGGGTGAGGAGTTTTATGGAATAGGGATGAGTAAACCAGCTGTTATGAGTGGCTGCGAAATAGTCCTCTCAGACGAAGCTGGCTTAATTGCAATATACCCGCATAGGGACTCTGAACGGACAAAAATAACTGAAGCGACCAGGAAGGCGATAATAATATTCTGTGGGGCGCCGGGCATAGGAATAGATATATTAAAGAGGGCTATGAGCATAACCACTGATCTAATAACAAGGTTCTGTGGCGGGAAATCCATGTCTATAGAGGTTGAATAAGATGCCAAGGGAGTTCAGGCTATTAATGGAGAAATCTGAGAAAAAAAGAAATTCGAGGCTAATTTTGGCTCTCGATGTTGTTGAAGAAAACCCTGAGAAGATCTTCTCAAGGAGCATGTCTATAATCGAGAGCGTCCACGAATATATATGTGCCATAAAGATAAATCATCACTTAATCCTACCCCTAGGTCTCTTTAATGGTGTTAAGAGGATTATTGAGAGGGCTAGGGAGCTAGAGCTCCCAACAATAGTTGACTGTAAGGCTAATGATATTGGGAGCACAAACCGCATAATAGCTGAAAATTATTTTAGGGCTGGGTTTGATGCCTTAATCGCTAACCCATTTGTTGGGTGGGAGGATGGCTTACAACCGATATTTGAGGTCGCTGATAAAATGGGGCGTGGGGTCATACTCCTAATATACATGAGCCACAAGGCTGCCTGGGAGGGATACGGACAAAACGTTTATGACCCAACGTCCGGGAGAGTAGAGCCCCAATATATTATTTTTGCTAAAAAAGCCCTCTCATGGAATGCCGACGGCGCCATAGTTGGCGCTACATATCCGGAAAAGATAAGAAAAATTTATGGAATTTTAGGTGACTCTATACCAATATATTCTCCTGGGGTAGGCGTGCAGGGCGGAGATATTGAGACAGCTATCCTAGCTGGCTCATATTATCTAATTGTTGGGAGACTTATAGTTGAAGCCGACAATCCAGCTAGAACTGCAAAAATCATTAGAGATAGGATAAATAACTCCCTTAAAAGGATCAAAAAATTAATCTAGATTGTAGCCGACCTTAGCTGTCCGTCCATTAGTCATAATTTTTTCCCAAGCGACGGGCTTCTTCATCGGTCGGCTACAATCTAAATTATTGTGACCAGTAAAATTAAGTATTACTGTTCCCTTCAGCTGTTATTTAGACCAGAGTTCGCGTCTTAATAGGTCTCTAACCGCAGCTCTTATGGCAGCACTTCTACTGGGATACATGTTTTGCCTAACGAGTTCATCAAGTCCCTCAAGATAAGCTTCTGGGAGCAAAACTGTAACTAGCTTCATTCAAGGTACCCCCAACAGCACTATTTAATATGCTTAGCACAGCACATATTTTAAGAACATTTTAGATTCAAGCTCGCCAATAAAAGTCACTTACTTCAAAAACTTTAAAAAACATTTGTATATGGATTCCACACTATGCTAGCAAAAAGACTAACGTTTTCAGCATCTTTTGACATTTATGTTTTAATTAGAAATTATTATTCTGGGAAAGCACGATTACTCTTCTATACCTTCGCCTTCTTCCTTCTCCTTTAACAGTGCAGACTTCTCTATAGAAGCTCTCTGCATAATGTCCTCCGTAACATAAATGTCCGCGCCAGACCTGACCGCGAGCGCTATAATATCACTTGGCCTACCATTAATAGTGCTCTCACCTTTTCCACTCTCAAGAATCACCCTTGCTAAAAACCTATTTGACTGGATGTCGTAGATTTCACCCCTCTTTACCTTGATATTTATTTCATCAAGTATATCTTTCATGAAATCATGTGTATTAGGTACCGGTGGGCGGACTCCACTTAAGGCAAGAGCTATCGATGAAGCCTCTACACCACCAACAGCTATGACCAGAACTCTCTCCCTATCATCTTCCAACAAGAGAATTGGTGTTGGACCAAATGGTGTATCAACTTGTGCAACTCCAGAAACCCGAACTTTAACAAACTCTTCCAACTAAATTACTTCCACTGATTGTTGAGTTATATTTTTGTTCAATCTTATAAATATACGTTTCCTATATAAGGTATATTGAGGTATATATTAAAAAATAAATTATGAATCAAATTAACTTTAGTTCTTCTCTATTAAGATACCCGTTGGTTTTATACTTACTGATTAACTTTATATGATGTCGTTAGCATTAATTAATTCCTATGGTGGAGAAAATGAGTTCAGAAACCTTTAATCCTAAGTCTTTTGTTGAGAGACAAGTTGATGAGATTAGGCGAGTCATTGGTACTGGTAAGGCGCTGGTTGCTGTTTCTGGAGGCGTTGATAGTTCAACTTGTGCTGTATTAGCTCATATGGCTATAGGTGATAACCTTCTCTGCGTTTTTCTCGACGATGGCTTTATGAGACTTGATGAACCTGAGAGAGTTGCTGAGGTTCTCTCAAAACAACCCTTAAGTCTTCCAGTAAGGATTGAGCGGGTTCAGGAGCCGTTCTTTAAAGCCCTTTTTGGTATTAGGGAAGCCGAGGAGAAGCGTAAAGCCTTCAGAAAGACTTTTTATAGTGTTTTAAGCGATATAGCCAGAAGAGAGGGATGTGAATACCTCATTCAGGGAACTATTCTCGCAGATATAATTGAGACTAAGGGTGGAATAAAGACCCAGCATAATGTCTTAGAGCAGATAGGTATAAATCCACGTGAACTATATGGCTTCAAAGTTGTTGAGCCTCTTGCAAGCCTGGTGAAGTGGCAGGTTAGAGAGGTTGCCCGCTACCTAAAGATTCCTCCAGAAATAAGTGAGCGCCAACCCTTTCCTGGGCCAGGGCTTTCCGTCAGGGTTGTTGGTGAGATTAGACTGGATAAACTTATGGTTTTAAAGAAGGCTACCGCTATTGTTGAGGAACATTTAGCTACCTACAAGCCAAGTCAATACTTTGCAGCCATACTTGATAATAACTTTAAGCCTAACCCAAATACTAAGAAAATTAGGGATACTGCTGCCAAGTTCCTTGGTATAGACCCTAATAGGGTCTCAATAGGAATGTTCAGCGATAAGGCTACTGGAGTTAAGGGGGGTAAGCGGAGATACGGCAACATTGTTGCCGTGAAATGTCTTAATAATGGAGTATATACGCCGCCACTAGCCAATCTGCTAGAGATGCAAAAGGCCATTATTGAATCTAACCCATCTATTACAAGAGTTCTATACCTGATTTTGTGCTCTAACATCAGAGGGCAGTACTCAATAGTTATAAGGGCTGTTAGAACAGAGGACTTTTTAACCGCCAACGTTGCAGAGATTCCATGGGATTGCTTAATTAGGTGTGCTGATTTTATCCTTAAAAACTGCCCAGGTGTCTCTGAAGTTTATTACGATGTGACACCAAAACCTCCGGCAACAATTGAAATGGAGTAATATTGCCCCTAACTACCTTTTTATAGTCGTATAGAATACTACTAACTTTGGTGCATGTTATGAGGGTTAGGGTCCATAGGATAGAATCATATAGAGATTTGGAGGGTAATCTTGGTAAACGCATAGAGCTTGTTCAGGAGGAGAGTGCACCAAGGTTTATTATTAGGCCTGAAAGCGAGGAGGCAAGGATAGTTCAAGATATGCTCAGGGTTATACAGCAGCAGATACCGTTATTCAGTATACAATCGCAGATAACCATGCCAAAGATAATTCTGTTTCTAACTGAGCGGGAGTATGAAGAACTCGGAGTAAACTTTGATGTTAACCGCGTGTATGAGGTTGAACTTTCTAATCAAACCATAAAGTTTAGGGAGATTTAACCAATAATAGATGAGCCAAAAAGCCCCATGAAAGGGGGTTTAGATGAGGGTTAGGGCGCACGTCTTCGTGAGCGGCAGGGTTCAGGGAGTCTTCTTTAGACATGAGACCAAGTTAAGGGCCATACGGAACAATGTTACTGGATGGGTCCGTAATTTACCGGATGGTCGGGTAGAGGCAGTCTTTGAGGGTGAGAAAGAAGCTGTTGAGGCGATGATAGACTTCTGCAGGATGGGTCCTCCAGGAGCTAAAGTTAAGAACGTCGAGGTTGTGTGGGAGGAGCCAACTGGTGAATTTAAAGATTTCAGGGTTATATATTAAAATAAGTAATACCTAACTTACTTCTTTAAGTATTTCTACATCGTAACCAAAAGAGATATTAACCTTGTTTCACTTTTATTGCTTGTCAACAGTGGTAAGTTGGTGGATTAATGGGGTGGGATATAGTGAGTGAGAGCTGGATACAGGCGTCTGAGAGAGCTCTTGAGCAGATAAGAAGGCTGGTTGAAAGGAAAGATATGGATAGACTTGAACTGGTTCAGTCGATGCGCTTCATCTTGATGGCGCTTCATAGGAGCCTACTTGGCTGGATGAACTGGGTAAATAATCCAGACATAATGGTGGCTTTCACCAAAGAGGAGTTAACTGAGATGAATAGGAGATTAGCGGAGTTCGTGCAGGAGTTCATAAAATATGATATTGAAGTTACAAAGCAGGGTGCCAGAAAGAGTAGCATAAGTATTGAGGCTAGAAGAGAGGCTGAAGAGAGAGTTAGAAGAGAACCAGGCGAAGCCTTCTATATCTAGAGCAAAGCAAGAGAAGTAAAAATGAGTGGACTTCCCCTTTTATCTTGGTATCCTAAAATGGGACTCCTTTCCTTGGCTGACGTATTCCCCGCCAAATTGTTCACGCACTATTGAGGCTATTCTAGCAAAATTCTCCGATCCAAGATACTGTTTAGGCTTAACTATTATATATTCATCGGTTACATCAAAGAGAAGAAGACCCAATAAATCTTTAGGGAAAGCCCTTTGAACATCATCAATTACCCTAATCTTTTTAGGCCGACCTACATTCGGCTTAGGTGCGAGTTGCCTCTCATTAACTTTGGGTTCAATGTAGTTTCTGAGAATCTTTATTATCTCTGAGAGATCATCAGAAATAACCTTTAAAACCCTTGATATGTCATCTAAGCGCCTTAAAAGGTCCTTAATGTCGCCTTCATCCATATATTAATGTCGCCTCCAGAACACGTTAGTTAAATTGATGATTCCTCTAAGCTTCCTATATGTAACCACACATATTAATTATTCTCTTAGCCTTTTAAAGCAGCTTTCTCTTCTTCCCCTCGCTTGAATGCCTTCAGCCCGCTTATTTATCAGTGTGACCTAAAGTGGTTGGCTAAGGTTAAATTTATTTCCCTTAAACAATTTCTTTTTACTTTGAAAATCCCTCTTTTTAGTGGAAGGGCTTTGCAATGCTTGAGGTTGATGGTGGACAAAAGAGTGGCAGCGGAACAATCTTACGTCTATCCCTCGCTTTTGCCAGCATTCTAGGAGAGCCGCTGCACATATATAATATTAGGAAGAAGCGGAGCGAACCGGGTTTAAGACCTCAGCACTTAGAATCAGTCATTACAGCCGCTAAAATTTGCAATGCTGAAGTTAAGGGCGCTTACCTTGGCTCTCAAGAACTCTGGTTTAAGCCCGGGAAGATAAGTGGTGGCGAAATATACGCTGAAATAGGGACGGCTGGCAGCATACCTATGTTAATAATGACAGTCCTGCCGATATGCATCTTCGCTAAGGAGACTGTTACACTAAAGATCTCTAAGGGCGGGACTGATGTTAAAAATTCTCCGACGATAAACTATTTAGCGAATGTTTTTCTAAGGGTTCTTGAGAGGATGGGGGTTAAGGCGGAGATCGAGGTTAAGAGGTATGGTTACTACCCTAAGGGTATGGGAGAAGTCGTATTGAGGGTAAAGCCATCTAAGGAGCTTAAGCCCATAAGGTTGGAGGAGTTTGGTGAGGTAAAGTCTGTTAAGGGGATCTCCCTCTGCACCTTCCTAGCGGACAGGAGGGTGGCTGAGAGACAGGCTAAGGAGGCTGAGAAAATATTGAGGGCTAGGGGCCTAGACCCAAAAATCCACATAATAAATGATTTCTCGAATCCCTTACAGAAGGGTAGCTCGCTCGTTCTCTGGGCTGAGACTAGTAGTGGGGCGATTCTAGGGAGTGACTCAATAGGCGAGCTTGGAAAAAGTAGCGAGGCTGTCGCTCAGGAGGCCGCTAAGGGGCTTCTTGAGGAGATTGATGCTAGGGCAACTGTTGACGTGCATATGGCTGACATGCTGATCCCATATATGGCTTTAGCTAATGATGAGTCTGTTTACCTGACTAGAATGATCACCGATCATCTTGAGTCAAATATATGGCTTGCTGAAGAGATGCTTGGCGTTAAGTTCGATATTAGGAAGATAGACGGCCTTTATAGGGTTGAGAAGAGGGGGTTACGGATTGTCTAGCGTAATGTTTAGAGCTAAGGTTAGGGGAATATATTCCACAGCGTTAACAAAAATATTGCTTGACAACGGCTTTAGAATAGTTCAACCCTCAGAAGTAACAAGGACTAGATTTAATCTTCAAGAAACTCCTGAGGATTACAATCAACCAGACATCGAAGTATTTGATAGGCTCGATAAACAGGGCGTTAATATTGTTGGCCGCGCGGATGCAGCAAATAAGCTTGCATCAACACTATTGAGTTTACTGGACGACGTGGTGATTAGGCGCCATATTCAAGTCTATAAGGCGGCACAATTGGCTGGTGAGGATACTCAATTGGGGCAAAATAGAATCTTATATGAGACTATAATGGAGGTTATATCTGCGTCACCGGACGTAAGGATACGCATCGATGTTGAGTTCCCCGCCCTTTCAAAGAGGAAGCTCGATGAAATTAGGAGCGCTGTTACTCCAACCATAAGTGGGCACCATTATTACAAGGCTTGCGGCGGGAAGGTTGCGGGGATGCTTGAGATGGCTGAAAAGCTTATTGAAAAGGGTTATTCCCATAAGGAGGCTGAGGAGCTCCTAAGGGAATGTGTAATACGTGAATACCCTTCAGAGACCTCGAAGATATGCATAGAACACGTGAAAATTAGCGGTAGAATATTCAATCTTGGTGAGGCGCGCGTGGCGGAATTTAATGAGAGGGAACAACGAATGACACTTATAAGAACTTTTTCTTCTCATGGGGTTTATGATGGGCTTAATGTCTTAAAAGAGCCTGGAGATTATGCAGTTACGACGCTTAGGATCGGCGATTGGTTCCTTAAGACATCATATTTCTCAAAGGGTGGAGAGTACAAAGGCACGTACATAAACATCAGTACTCCAATAGAGCTGTACCCGATGAAGATAAGGTATATAGATCTTGAGGCTGACATCTGTATGTGGCCGGATGGAAGAGTTCAGAAGATAGATTTTGAGAAGCTTGACGACTACGTAAGAATGGGGTATGTTTCAGAAAAGTTAAGGAGATTAGTTTATGAAAAAGTTGAAGAGATAATAGACACCCTAAGCGTTAACGTGGAGATGGAAGCCAAAAACTATCTGTTCGGGTCCAGCAAACTGACCTAATTTTTCTGGATAGGGAAATAAAGAATATATACCCCATTAGGTTCTTCTCTTTTTGGTGAACCTGTTGCCTAGCACACTAAAACTAAAGCTTGCAATGCTTGCAACATTAGCCTTGATAATAGGCATATCCACACTCGTTATAGCCATAATACTCTCATATCTTGGAGCTAGTCTCATAATTATAGGAGCCACTATAATTCTAGTGAACCTCCTCCAGTGGCTTATAGCACCGTATATAATCGATGCAATATATAGGACTAGAAAGATTTCAAAGAGTGAGAGACCTGAATTATACGAGATTCTTGAGAGGGTTGCTGCTAAAAGTGGGATAAAGACTCCGGAGTTAAGGATTGCTGAGATCCCGATACCTAATGCATTTGCATACGGCTCACCATTAACTGGCAATAGGGTGGCGATTACCTCTGGTTTACTCAACACTTTGAATCTTGATGAAATTGAGGCTGTTATAGGTCATGAGGTTGGGCACCTAAAGCACCGCGATGTTCAAATAATGATGTTTGCATCCCTGTTACCAGCAATATTCTACTATATTGGCTACTCACTTATATGGTCATCAATGTATTATAGTGGTAGAGGAGAAAAGCGCGGTAATGGTGGCCTACTTGTGCTCATCGGCTTTCTAAGCATAATAGTATACTGGATTCTAACCCTATTTACACTATACCTCAGTAGGTTAAGGGAATATTATGCTGATAGACATAGTGTTTCAGTTGTGCCAGGGGGAGCTAAAAAACTCGCGCTTGGCTTGGTAAAAATAGTGGAGTCTACCGCAAGAGTGCGGGTGCGCTACGCTAATTTAGGAAGTTTGAGCTCCTTTAAGGCTTTATTTATTGCCGACCCGGATAGCGCCATAAATGACTTAGATTATCTCTCAAAATACAACTTTACCAGAACTGAGAGTGAATTATTAGCTAAGTATCTGAAGCAAAGAGTAACTTTCGCTGAGCAAATAGCGGAGCTCTTTTCAACACACCCAAATATAATAAAGAGATTAAAGGCCCTCTTGGAGCTAATGTAGCTCTCTTTAAGGATATAAGAGATATCCCACATATAATTTCTTTTAAATTAGTGTTTTTATCATAGAATGTTTTGGTGGGTTAATGACTCTGAATATTGAGTTTGAGGTTCCATCATGGGATGAGATCTATGAAATGCTACTATCTCTAGCTGACATGATAAGGAGAGACTTATTTAATCCAGAAGTCATCGTCGGAGTTTCACGTGGTGGATGGCCTCCGGCAAGAGTTATGTCAGACCTTCTAGGAAATATTGAGTTAGCTAATGTTCGCGTGGAATTCTATCGTGGTGTAGCTGAGACTAAAAGCGAACCAGTTATAACTCAACCTATATCTCTGCCAGTTAAGGGAAAGAATGTGCTCATCATGGATGATGTGGCGGATACTGGAAAGAGCTTAAGGGTTGTTAGGGATCATGTTGCTGAGGCTGGCGCAAAGAGCATTAAGATTGCAACGATTTACTATAAGCCTTGGAGTATAATTGTCCCGGACTATTACGTGAGGGTCACGGAGCGTTGGATAGTCTTCCCATGGGAGCGCAAAGAAACTGTTAGAAATCTCGTTGCGAAATGCATGCGTAATGGGATACCCATTGATGAGGTTAAGGGGAAGCTGATTAAAGGTGGAATGGATCAGCGTCTACTAGAGAGGTTTATAACTGAAGTTCTGGAGGAGATACGGTGATAGAGGCGGAGGTTCTTGGCAAGCATGTAGTTGTAGAGGGCTTTAAAGACGTTAAAATCGATAACATAGATAAAATTCTCAATATAATCAGAGTCAATTCGGGAAACTGCCACACCCAAATATTAGATGCAGACTACGTGGCTGGCTTTGAGCATATATTCTTTGCTGTTTTAAATGCACTTAAAGCTTTCAAGGCCGGGTATAATATATCGAGGAGCCTGCCAATGGAGGTTCTTCTCTTCGCTTCTGGGCAGGATCAGATTAAAAGGGCGATTGAGATTTTAGGAGTTAAAGAAATTACGCGTAACGTCGCTCTTGTGATTATTGCTGAGAGACGCGAGGAAGCTTTATCAGCGTTAAGCTCCATTATTAATGCTTTAGGGTGGAAGGTAGATCAGGGCGTAATTGAGTTGACAGAGGAAAAGATTCAACCAATAGTGAACGCTTTCAGGATCTCACAGCCGGAGCTAGAGGCTTCGATGAGGGGTTCTTTAAAGGATGCTATAAAGAACGTTCTCATAGAGAGGGCTGCATTATTGGTAACACAGCGTTAAAGAGATCTTAACGTGGCTTCTCCTTCACTATTGACAATATATCTGTTGGCTTTATAACCGATACCCCAGTAAGCCTCCCCAAAACTTCTATGAGAATTATCTTGTCCGGATTATTTAGGTCTACTCTCCTATTTAAGTTCTCCACAGCTGCCTCTATTATATCCTTACTTGATATTTCTGAGTGCCTTTTCTCGACTGTTACACGGAAGGTCTCATTCTCCTGAATCTTATGGTGTAGGCTTGCTGCAGCCCTCTTAATCTCATCTATCTTAGTCCTAACAACCCTTTCTATCGGAATGACTTTTAAGACATATCGGAACTCCCAAGGCCTCTCCCTCAAAATCCCCCTTAGACCCTCTATAACCTTAAATGGATCGAGCTTAGTCTTGGCAACAATTAGGCCAGCAACCTCAGTCTTATCCACTAGCGCCTCCCTATCACCAAGCTCGCCGAGGAGAAACCATATCTCAGAGCAGGCATTACTTTCATTACCTTTAGACGTGGAGACAAGGAGGTTAAAATCCTCCATCACCATCAGGAGATCCTCCAAAATTTAACTATGTTAGACGAACCAATATATTCTTAAAGTCGTATGGTATCAGCGAGTATAAAGGCTTTTAAATTGGTTGATATGCTTTCTATTATCAAATTTTTGGTCAGCGGAGGTTAGTTAAGGATTCATCGCCCATTCATAGATAGGCTCCTTGCCGTCACCACACATCATCCCAAAATAAATAGATAACAGTCAACTATTTATCCTTGCCCAAAAGATATTAATGGGGTGTCATGGTGTTCAAATGTCGCTGGATGAATATTTAAGGAAGAGGGATTTCAGTAGAACCCCAGAGCCCCACGGCGAGACACATGTTGAGAGGAAGCCTTCTAACGATGAAAAAATATACGTCATTCAGAAGCATGCGGCCAGTCATCTCCATTATGATCTTAGGCTTGAGAAGGATGGTGTCCTAAAGAGCTGGGCCATACCCAAAGAGCCTCCAACAGTTAAGAATGTTAAGCGCCTAGCTATTCAGACGGAGGACCACCCCATCGAGTACGCGAATTTTGAGGGGGTTATCCCCGAAGGGGAATATGGTGCTGGGACTGTTGAGATATGGGATAGGGGGACATTTAATGTGGAAGAGTGGACTGATGAGAAAATAATTGTTTATATACGTGGTGAGAAACTTAAAGGACGGTACTGCTTAATAAAATTCAAGGGGCGGGAGAACAGCTGGCTCTTCTTTAAAGCATAGCCTAGAGGTTAACTATAAGTAGGCTGAGAGTAAGTGCTGGCGAGAGCGAGTTGGTTTCCTATATAAATGGGGGGTGAGAATTGGAGTTTAAGGTTATCTTCCAGCCAGAAGGGAAGCGGGTAAAATGCCCCCCAAATGTGACGGTTCTAGAGGCTGCGAAGGCTGTAGGTGTGGATATAACAGCTGTTTGCGGGGGCCTAGGTAGGTGTGGAAAGTGCCGGGTGATAATTGAGACTGGAGGGGAAAGCCTAAACCCGGTAACAGAAGCTGAACGTAACTTTCTATCTGATACAGAGATCTCTATGGGTTACAGGCTTGCATGCCAAGTTTTGGTGAAAAGCGACTTGGTTGTCAGGATACCTGAGGAGAGCCGCACAGGTAGGCAGAGACTGCTTGTTGAGGGCATAGAGGTTCCAGTTAAGCTTGAGCCTTATGTTAGAAAATATTTTGTTGAGATACCTAAGCCGAGCCTATTAGATCTTAGATCAGACGTTGAGAGATTGCTGGATACTTTAAGGGAAAAATATGGTTTAGATGATTTAGTAATCGAGCCATTTGTTCTTCAAGAGCTTCCATCAGCCCTAAGGGAGGCTGATTGGAAGGCTACTGTAGTTATATGGAACAATAGATTTATAATTAGCGTTGAGCCGGGCGATACGACCAATAGAATCTTTGGGTGCGCTGTTGATATTGGTACAACTAAAATTGCAGGATACCTACTTAGCTTGAATAGTGGGCTCCTTTTGGCGGTAGACTCCCTAATGAATCCCCAATCTGCTTATGGCGAAGACGTCATATCAAGAATAACTTATGCCTCTAAAGGCGCTAAGGAGCTGAATACTCTTCAGAAAACTGTTGTTGAGGGTATTAATAAGATCTTAGAAAGCTTGATGGATAAGACTGGCGTGAGGTCGGATGAAATATACGAGATGACTGTTGTAGGCAACACCGCGATGCACCATATATTTCTTGGGATAAATCCAAAGTATGTGGCTTTAGCACCATACCCTCCGGTTATAAGGGGGAGCGTTAATGTTAAGGCCCGTGACGTAGGCGTCAAAATTAATCCAAACGGCAATGTTCATATGCTTCCAGTGATAGGCGGTTTCGTGGGGGCTGACGCGGTTGCAGTTATACTCGCAACAAAACTATATGAGGCTGATGATATATGCATGGCTTTAGATATTGGAACGAATACTGAGGTTATTCTGGGGAATAAGGAGCTACTTATGGCTGCTTCATGCGCCTCAGGACCAGCCTTTGAGGGCGCTCATATAAAGTATGGTATGAGGGCCGCCACCGGCGCCATTGAGAACATCAAAATAGATCCGGAAACCCTTGAAGTGGAATATAAGACTATTGACGATGTTAAACCTCGCGGGATATGTGGCTCAGCGATCATTGACGCTATTGCGGAGATGCTTAAGGCTGGGATAATTGATTTCTCTGGAGCATTTAATAGGGAGATTAAGTCGCCTAGATTAAGGCTGTCTGAAAATGGGTTTGAGTTTGTTGTGGCGTGGAGCGATGAGACTGCCATCGGCAAGGACATTACGGTCACCCAGAAGGATATCAGGGAGATTCAGTTGGCCAAGGCTGCAATACATGCCGGCTGTATGATACTGATGCGCAAAATGGGTGTCAGGGAATTAGATATAAATGCTCTCTTCCTGGCTGGAGCATTTGGCACATACATAAACCCTGAGAGCGCCAGGATTATAGGCATGTACCCAGAGATCCCTCTAAACAGGGTTCATGTAGTGGGTAACGCTGCTGGAACTGGTGCAAGAATGTGTTTAGTTTCTAAGTCGATGAGGAGAAAAGTTGAGGAGATCCATAAGACTGTTAAATATGTTGAGCTTGCCGCCGAACCAGACTTTCAGACGGAATTCTTAAATTCACAGTTTCTACCATACGCAGATTTTTCGAGATACCCAGAAACAATTAGCATGCTTAAGAGACTTGGCAGAAACGTTAGGGAACCGCCGTCCATATTTGGCTTAAGAAAAGAGTGAGAAACGCCCTTCAGCTGGAGAAGTATTCCTTTTTGAAGCGCTCAAACATCTCATCTCTTAACTTCATTAGCTTCTCGCTTATCTTGACTGGGTATGTCTCACTATTCCTGATACGCCTATATTTCTCCGGTAGAGCTGCCAGCTGTTCGACACAATACCTTCTCACCTCTTCTAGGCTTGGGAAATCATAGACTATTTCACCCTTAATCATTATTGGCACCAAAAGGGGTTTTGCATCCTCAACCTCTTCATCCCACAACGTTATGATATCCTCAATAAATTGTCCATTCTTAATCCTCCTCCAGACCTGCTTCTTTCCGGGCAGAGTAGCCTTACCTAAGCTACTGGTGAACTTTGTCGTTGGAATCATTCTCCCAGTCTCGTCGCTCGTTTCAGCAAGCTTAAATATTCCGTCTAGAGCCGAGATTCCCCCCTCCTTTGTTAGGGAGTCGTAGTTTGCGCCGGTGACGAGCTTTGTTCCAACACCAAATCCATCTATTGGCGCACCTTGGGATAGAGCATATTCTATAATGAACTCGTCTAGCCGGTCACTCGCAATTATCTTTGCATCAGTTAGCCCAGCTCCATCAAGCATCTTACGCGCAATCTTGCTTAGCTCTATGGGGTCGCCGCTATCAAGCCTTATTCCGGCAAGTTTATAGCCCCTTTTCTTCAGCTCTAAGCCCACCTTTATGGCGTTCTTGATCCCCTCAATAGTATCATATGTATCCACTAGGAGAACCGTATTGTGCGGGAAGCTCTCGGCATACTCCATAAAAGCTTGTAGTTCAGTCTCATTAAATGATTTTGTCTCCCTATACCGCTCTTCAATAAACTTGTGAGGTATTGTTCCTACAAAAGGTATCCCCCACTTCATAGCAGCTATGACGAGCGAGGTTCCATCAAACCCACCTATATATGCAGCCCTGGCAGCTAAGACAGCTGCATCCCTCCCATGAGCCCTTCTAGCGCCAAAGTCGACGACAGTTCTAGGTGAATAAAATACGTTTTTCCCCTTCGCTGCATAAACTATTCTAGAAGCCTTTGTGGCAACTAGGCTCTCGAAATTTATGACGTTAAGTAAGTATGTCTCAAGTAGCTGAACGTCTATTGAGGGACCAGTAATATTTATCACTGGTTCGTTTGGGAATACTGGTGTCCCCTCTGGGACCGCGTAGATGTCTCCTTTAAACTTAAAGTTCTCGAGGTAATCGAGGAACTCTTTAGTTAAGTCTTTACCAGCAACCTTTTCAAGCCACTCACGATGCTTCTTACTCAAGCCCCTATTGAGAACCTCTATGTAAGCGATTAACTGCTCTAAGCCTGCAGCAACAATATATGATCCAAGATGCTTCGGTATCTCCCTGAAGAAGTATGTCTCGGTGATAATATTATTTACTCCATGATCAAAATTGCATTTTCCAGATGTCAACTCGTAATAGTCTGTGAAGAGGAATAGATCATCCTCTGATAAGAGCCCCAGCTCAAGTCTCTTTTTCTTATTTACCATCCTTCAAATCCTCTTTCACAGCCATTTTATGTCAAGAAAATATCAAAAGATAACAGAGAGAAATATTTAACCTTTAAAAAGGTTTCATAATTTATCCACCGTTTTTTAAGAGCCATCGATAACAATATTATTGCCGAGTAATAGGGATTATAATGGTATGAGTTCAAACAATATTGATTTTAGTAAGTTTTCAGTTGTGGTTAAAACGTTAAGGGGTTATGAAGATGTGGTAGTGCAGATTTTAAAGGAGACTTTTCCAGAGATCGAAGCAATAGCCAAACCCCTGAACTATTCTGGTATAATCTTAGTCGGAGGAGAGATGCCGGCGGAGGATTTAGCTAGAGAGATTAAGTTGAAGGTTCCTGAGGTGGAGAGAGCTCTGCCAGTAAAGTATTATGTGCCAGCTGAGATAAATGCCATAGTTGATGCGGCAAAAAATATTGTGGGCGAGATAGCTGACGCAAGATCCTTTGCAGTAAACACTGTTAGAAGGGGGCGCCACGACTTCACAAGTATAGATGTTAACGTTAGGGTGGGGGCTGCAATAAAAGATAGCTTAGACATCCCAGTTAATCTAGATTTCCCAGACAAGATCATCTTCGTGGAGATAATTGGCTCCCACGCATATCTTGGAATAGTTGATGGCAGCGAGTTTCCTAAGAAGATGAGGCCTGGAAAGTTTCAGGTTAGGGAGTACTTTAGGAAGGTTTCAATAGTTCAGATGCCATATCTTGGCAACTTAGAGGTCTCCCGCGAGATGGGTGTGAGGATTGGTCGAGAAGCTCAGACATTTGAGGTTGGCGAACTCGTTATTGCGCCAATAGGTGCTGTTAGGGCAGACGAATTAAATGCTTTTCTTAAGGGGGTCTTCGAGGGGGTAGAATCTAGGTATCAGATACAGGCTAGGAGCTATGCGCATAAGCCCTATAAAACTGAAGTTTACGTTCAAAATTTATATGAACTTGTTAGGGAGAGGGCGAAGGAGCCAATAATAGTTTTTGAGCCGGAAGGTGAACCGATCAGCTCGGTCTCAGAGAAGCTTGCTGAATTAGTGATTAAAAATGAGAGGACGAACTTTCTAATAGGTTCTAGGGAGGGTATACCGCTGGGGATATTTCGATTTGCAAGCCTTATAATAGATTTATGTCCTGGGGTTACAATAGCAACCGATTTAGCGGCAGCATCAGCCCTGATTGCGCTGGCATTTGCGGTTCACCAAAAATTGGGGTCAAGCAGCGGTGAACAATAAGCTTTAGATTTATTAATTTCAACTTCCTAGGGAATGCAAACCCATTAACTTTTAAAAAAGTGTAGTGTGAATTATGGTGATTGGGCTTAAATGAAAAGTTATGAAATGCACGGTTATTAGTAATTCACTCTTCTGCTGGTGTGCGGCCCCTCCTAGCCCTTTTCCTCGAAGTAGCCATCTTTTTAACAGCGCTCGCTACCTCATCATATAGTGCTGGGAGATCCCATCCACTAGTAGTATAATTAAAAGTCTCACGCGCTGATCTTATGTTAACGTTAACCTCATAACGTCTCCTCTGCCCCTCTATGGATGATGTCTTAATCACGCTTCTTGCCTCGAGTATTGATGGAAGAAATCTACTTAAATTATTGACTAATCTAATGAATTTTATTTTTGCTGCTTCTGCCTCAAATGGGTCATCTGGTAAGCCGACTATGTACACTGGCACACTGGTTTCCTCTTTAGCTGCTATTAACTTTGTAAAGTCCTTGTAGGTTACTATGCCATGCAGTTCCTCGCCAAGAGTTACCAATGAATATGAACGGTTTTCAGCGAGCATCCTCCCGGCAACCTCCCTTATTGATGTTTGCGGCTCGCTTTCTAGGGGGCGCTTCTCCATTATGGCTTCCACTGGATAATCTAGCAGCTTAAGTGTATCCGATACGCCAGTAACATATCTGTCGCCCCCATAATCAACTATCAAGTTGAAGACTATATGCTCGGATGTTAGTATGCCGTGAACCCTTCCATTTCTCTCAACTGGAAGATGATCTATCTTTCTTCTGAGCATTATCTCTCTAGCCTTTGAAACCCTCTCACCTGGAGTAATTGTTGCTGGTGAGGGGGTCATAATTTTTGAGACCGTTATGTTCCCCAGAGAGCTATCTTTAATCTTGTTGACCAGAGCCTTAACGTCAATCTTACCAATTATTACATTATCCTGAACTATGGGCAACGCCCTCAGCCTGTAGTCCGCCATAATGCGAGCTGCTTCAAAAAGCTTAGTGTCCGGCGAGAGCTTAGGAACGAAGCTCAATAAATTCTCAATTTTCATGCCAGCTGGGTTTTTCGCCCTCAAAATGTCTCTAACTGTGGCGGTCCCAATCTTATTTCCAACCCGCGCGAAGACCTCATAAGTGTCCTCCTCTTTCATTAACCCAATAACCTTCGATACGGGCGTTGAGGGCTCGACTGTAATACACTCTGAAAGAAAATCCTTAACAAGCATACTCCTTTGAGAGACCAAAATAAACACCATAAAATATAATGTTAAAAATTCCTATTATAGCTGTCGGGATCCTCCCCCGGAAAAATTATTGTGCTATAATGGTGTGTTAATGCCGAGTGTTGTCTCTAAAAATTTGGATTAAGCCTAATATGGTGAAGAAGGCTGTCGATCCAATGCATAAATGCTTCTCTGGGAAGACTCTTAAAACTTTATGAGCTAGAAGCACCCCTAGACAACTTATTACAGCAAACGCCATTATGATTCTAACTAAAGTTAGTGAGGGTTTCCCAAAATATTTTCTAATTTAAGCATCTCATTCAACAACTTTGGTTTCCGCTTAAAGTATTCTCTTACTGGCTCAAGGATTTTAATCAGGGCTTCTGCCACACCGTTTTTTAAGTCTAATGGATGTATTTCACCGCGCAGATAGGCGTCTTTGAGATCCTCGTACCTCTCAAAGGTTACTGGCCCACCATATTTAGTGGGCCTTGGGATCTCTATGAAACCCATTTCTGGAAAAACTATATATTTCGCATGCTCAAGTATTGGATTGTCTTCCTCTTGTTTTGGAGGGCAATATGCCGCCCTAATCTTTGCCCTAATATCTTCTGGCGAGTCGTGGATGAAGATACAGTTCTCCGGCTTACTTTTAGACATCTTTATGCCTATTTTTCGGCTGAGCTTATTATCTTCGTCAAATTTCTTCTCTACTGTTTCGGCTGGAGCTTGTGGTTTAAGACCCGATAACAGTGGTGTGTGAAGGCATACTGGCTTCCTCCAGCCTAGTTTCTCAGCGGCATCCCTGGCTAGCATATGAGCCTTCCTCTGATCAATACCGCCACAAGCCATATCAAGTTCTAAGTGAAATATATCTGCTGCCTGCATACATGGATAGAATATCCATGCCGTCTCGATATCCGTGGCCTCCAGCTCTCTCCCCATTATTGTAAGAGCTCTCCTAACCCTCAGGAGAGAAGAGCTCTTCGCTATCCTGATGACCTTCTCCCAGTATTCTATGTCCTTAGCTATGTCTGAAGCCCAAACGAAGCTTACATTACCAGCCGATGTTACACCGAGGGCTTCGAAACACTGCTTAAAATACTCGCCGCATAGGCGTATATTCTCCATTACACCACCGAGCTTATTGTTTATCCAGCTATGCCAGTCCGCTAAGAATATTATGAAGTCGAAGCCTGCTCTGGCAATATCTTTAATCTTTAACCCACAGATGAGCCCCATGCCAATGTGCATTAAGCCGGAGCACTCAAAGCCCCAGTAAGCCCTAGGTCTATCTACTGTCTCTAAGAGACTGCGCAGCTCATTAAGAGTAATTATCTCCTCAGCATTCCGGGTTACTAGGCTTATCCGTTCCTCAAGATCCAATCGTTAACCCCCGACACTGTATTATGTTATCAATAAGCGGATCAATGATATGTTTTTCTTAAAGATCTTTTAACAATTAACTTAACGTTTTAGAAGTTATTTATAAAAATTCTGAGAGATTATTCTAGGAAGAATTTTAATCATAGGCGTTTAAGTTAAAGGCTCGCTTTTTAACGTCTATTTCTCGTGTTGCCAAAAGGGGGTTGGAGAATAGTTTTATCCAAATGTTCTTTTAAAGAGACTTATTGCGTAATTTATCAATTTCTTGGCTTCTTCAGCTCCCTCCCATGATTTAAATCTGACCCATTTTCTTGGCTCAAGCCTTTTATAGACTTCAAAGAACTCTTTTATCTCCACCAGCCTATGTGGGTGTACATCTGATAGATCTTTTATTCCATTGAATCTTGGGTCTCTAATGGGTACTGATAGGACTTTTGGATCTTCACCTTCTTCATCCTCAAGGATTAATATGCCTATTGGTCTAACCTTAACTATGCATCCAACCTCAAGTGGTTCATATGATAGAACCATTATGTCGAGTGGATCATTGTCATGATACCATGTCTGCGGAACAAACCCGTATTCAACTGGGAAGACAACGGATGAATAGAGAACTCTATCGAGCACAAAAACCTCCCACTCCCTATGATACTCATATTTATCCCTAGACCAGCTAATAACCTCAATGACGGCGTTAATAATGTTAGGCGGGTCGTCACCCGGCGGGATATCACGCCAAAGATTAACCATAAATGTAATCCCTCATAAGATAACGAAATAAATGTGAAAATAGATAATTAAAAACATTGCTTTAGACTCAACCCATCCATTTTTCAGTTTTATACGCGTATTAGGCTATATTGCATGAGTCCTTAAATATTAACCACAACGCTTTAGTTGTGATAGAAGAAGTTCATTATTGTTGATTTGGGGTAATCTGGCTATGGATCATGTAATAAGTGTACCTAAACTGGATTCTGAGAAAACAATTAATGAAATTATCAGCTTTATTAGGAGTGTAGTTGAGGAAGCTAATGCATCAGGAGTTGTTTTAGGTTTAAGTGGTGGTATAGATAGTAGTTTGGTTGCTGCTCTATGCGCCCGAGCACTCGGCGGTGATAGGGTTCTCGGGGTTATAATGCCCACAGCCTTCACGCCTAAAGAGGACATTGAGGACGCCATCGAGCTGGCTAAGACCTTAAAGATAAAGTATCTAATAATAGATATTGACAACATTTGCGATTCTTTCATAAAATCTTTTGGAGTTGATTCTTCCGATGCAAGGGTTAAGATGCCGCTCGCTAATCTGCGCGCCAGAGTTAGAATGGTAATACTATACTTCTATGCAAATTTACACAATTATATTGTTGCTGGGACTAGTGATAAGAGCGAATACTTGATAGGCTTCTTTACGAAGTATGGTGATGGGGCAGCGGACTTCTTCCCAATCAGGCACCTATATAAGACCCAAGTTAGGGATCTTGCGGCCTATTTAGGCTTGCCGGAGAGGATTATTAGGAAGCCGAGTAGCCCGCAGCTGTATCCTGGGCATAAGCTCTCTGATGAGCTCCCGGCGGATTATTCAATCATAGATCCGATACTTGTTGGACTATTTGAGAAGAACCTTACATGTGAGGAGGTAAGCAAAGCCCTAGGTGTTCCAAGGGAGATTGTTGAGGACATAATACACAGGCATCTTAAGACCACGCATAAAAGACTAATTCCCCCCACCCCAAAGGGCGGGGGTGGAGCCTAGAAACCTTAATTTATGCTATCTTATATTACTTGTTAGTTTGGTGTCTGAATGAAGCTATCAAAGAGGATGGATATTATTAAGCCCTCTGGAACTATAGCGATGGCTGAGAAGGCTCGTGAGCTCTCCAAGAGTGGTAGGAGAATACTTAATTTAGATGTTGGAGAGCCAGACTTCGATACGCCTGAGCATATAAAGAGGGCTGCCATAGAGGCGTTGATGAGCGGCCACACACATTATACGTCAAGTCTCGGAACAATAGAGCTCAGAAGAGCCATAGCGGAATATCTAAAAAGAAGAAGGAATGTAGATGTGGATCCGGAGAAGGAGATTATTATTACCCCCGGAGCTAAGCACGCAATCTATTGCGCCTGCATGGCTACACTAGACCCGGGAGATGAGGTTTTAGTTTTAGCGCCAACATGGCCAACACACTTCACTTGCATTGAAGCTGCGGGAGCTACCCCGGTGGAGGTTCCATGTGGGGAAGCTTATCGCGTTGATGAGGAGATGCTTAAAGAGAAAATAACTAGTAAAACGAAAATGATCCTCATAAATTCGCCTAATAATCCCACTGGCGGGGTATTAAATGTGAATGATATGAGGGTTATCGCCGACCTTGCGGCGGATCACCGCCTCTTAGTTCTATCGGACGAAATATATGATGAGATAGTTTACGATGGCATTGAAACGAAGAGTATGCTAAGCTTCGACAATATTAGGGAAAACGTTATTGTCATTAATGGGTTCAGTAAAACATACGCCATGACTGGTTGGAGACTCGGGTATGCCATAGCAAATAAGGATGTAATTGATGCAATGAATAGACTGCAGCAGGCGACGACTACATGCCCGGCGAACTTTGTTCAAGTGGCTGGAGTAGCTGCCCTGAAGGGGCCGAGAGATGAAGTTGAAAAGATGGTTGGAGAGTTTAACCGCAGGAGAAAATATATTGTTAAGGCGCTTAACGAGATTCCTGGCGTCAGATGCGTTATGCCTAAAGGTGCCTTCTACGTCTTCCCGAGATTTTACGGCCTGAAAATGTCAAGCTTTGAGGTGAGCATGAAGCTCCTTGAGGAGGAATGCGTATCTACGACGCCGGGAAGCGCCTTCGGCGCCTGCGGTGAAGGACATATCCGCATATCTTATGCAACAAGCATTGAGACAATAGCCGAAGCCATAGAAAGAATTAAAAGGTTCGTTGAAAAGTATTCAACTACGTAGGTTTGGTTTCAGTGGTGAGGAGGTTGAGCTTTAATAGTAAAGCTATAGAATTCTTAAGGAGACTTACTGAGGCATTTGCCCCCTCAGGTTTTGAGCGGGAAGCCGTGAAGATAGTGAAGGAATATATGAAGCCATACTCAGATGAGATTCTCACTGATAAGCTGGGCTCAATAGTCTTCGTAAAGAGGGGAGATTACGATAGACCACATGTCCTCTTAGCCGGTCATGTCGATGAGGTTGGCTTCGTCATCTCGGGAATAGATGAGAATACTGGCTTCCTGACATTCAACCCCCTAGGCGGCTGGTGGGACCAAGTGTTACTCTCCCAAAGGGTTTTAATTAGAACTGAGAGGGGCGACTTGTACGGCGTTATAGCTGCCAAGCCACCACACCTGCTAACTGATGAGGAGCGCCAGAAGCCAATAGATAGGAGAAACATGTATATTGATATAGGTGTGTCCTCCGCAAAGGAGGCTGCAGAACTAGGTGTTAAGATTGGTGATCCAGCTGTTCCATGGTCTCCATTTATGCTGATTAATAACGGTAGGGTTGCCATGGGTAAGGCATTTGACGATAGGATAGGCACCTTCGTCATAATGGAGGCCACGCGGAGAATAAAAGAGAATGAAATCAGGCACCCAAACACAATTTATGCGGCCGCAACAGTTCAAGAGGAGGTTGGAGCCCGAGGGGCTCAGACCGTTGCCCACGTGGTCGATCCGGATGTATGCATAGTTGTTGAGGTGGATATCGCTGGCGATGTCCCAGGCATAAAGCCTAGTGAGGCGCCGACGAGAATGGGTAGGGGGCCGAGCCTATGCACATATGATAGTAGTATGATCCCGAATCAGCCGTTTAAGGAGTTTGTAATAAAGGTTGCGAAGGAGACAGGGATCCCGCTTCAGCTATCTCAGATAGCTAGGGGTGGAACTGATGCCGGGAGAATTCATATTAGTAGGGCTGGGTGTCCAAGCGTGGTTATAGGAGTTCCCACAAGGCATATTCATAGCCACGTCGGTCTGGTGAACCTAGAGGATGTCGAAAACACTATTAGGCTAGTGATAGAGCTTGTTAAGAGACTTGATAGGGAGACCGTTGAGAGCTTCGTAGCCATATAACGGATGTAAGCCAAGATAATATTAGTATTAGTGAGATAAGATTAAGCTCCGCTACAAGGAAAAAAGGAAACATGTTCTTGATTTCCTTTTTAAATTACCTCGGAATAAATATGTTGTTCAGTGTAAAGTGTAAATAAATGATTTAAGGGGAGATTTGGGTTAAGTATAGTTTAGAGTGGTTATAATGGGTTTAAGTGATTTTTTGTGTGAGATAAGGGAAAACCTGTTAAGGAAGGATGAGATACGGCAGGAGGTACAAAATTTAGCGAGGAAAACCACTAGATTATCTAAGCAGGCAATATTTCTAGTTCATAGAGGTATGGTGACGGAGGCTGAGAGTCTCCTCGGAGAGGCTAATATGAATATAAGCAAGCTCATAGAGCTTTCAAAATCCTATCCTGAGATCTGCATCGGATTAATAGAGACACCGCTCCAAGAGTATGCGGAGGCTAAAATATTCCTTGATCTCATCAGGGCTGGAAGCTTTAAAAGTCCTGAAGAGATTGGTGTTCCAGGGGAATCATATGTCCTTGGGCTGGCCGATGTTGTAGGCGAGTTAAGAAGGAGGGCTCTCGACCTATTAAGGAAGGATGATGTTGGAGGGGCTGAGGAATGCCTAAATTTGATGGAGACAATATATAGTGAGTTAATAGGGTGCGATGAGCTGCAAGCATTAATACCCGGACTTAGGAGGAAATGCGATATAGCGAGGAGGATCATTGAGGCGACTAGGGGCGATATAACAATAGAAGCCAGGAGAGCCATGTTGAATAACGCTATAAAGGATCTTCAGAGAACCCTTGAATCAATCAGAGGCAATGCTGAAAGATGATTGAGTTTAGTCTCCCACCAAACATAAGCTTCTCATTGGAGAAGGCTAGGAGAGTTCAGACAGCCCTCTCAAAAATGGTTATTAGGGAAGATAGAATAAATGCGCCGATAAAGTATGTTGCTGGGGTGGATGTAGCCTATGCTGAAGAGTACGCTATTGGTGCTGTCGCTGTGCTGAGCTATGAAACCCTTGAGCCAGTGGAGGTTAAAACTGCCCTCGTCAAGGTTAGGTTCCCGTATGTGCCGACGCTCCTCTCCTTTAGAGAGATGCCAGCAGCCGTGGCCGCTATTAAGAAGCTGGAGATTAAGCCGAATGTCTTCTTAGTCGATGGGCAGGGGATAGCCCATCCATACCGGCTTGGCTTTGCAAGCCACCTTGGTGTAACATTAAATGTTCCAACTATAGGTGTTGCTAAGAGACTTCTCTGTGGGGAGGTTTTAGGGGATTCTAGCGTCTGGAGACCAGTGGTGCATGAGGGTGAGGTGGTGGGTGGAGCCGTTTACACTAAGCATGGGACTAAACCAATCTATGTTAGCATTGGCCATATGGTCTCCCTAGAGACCGCAATAAAAATAGTGTTAGCTTGCACAAGGGGGTATAGGATCCCTGAGCCGCTACGTTTATCTCATATATCTGCTGAGAGAATAAAGAAGGAATTTGTGCCACACATAAATTCTCCTTAAGGTTTGTTGGGGGCTCTTGGATGGATGTTGATCCCAGGTTAATGGAGGCTATAGGTAAAATTAGAGATGAGTCGCTTAGAAAGAAGATGCTAGACCTGCTCAGTAACCTCTCGGTTAAGCTTGAGGAGAGGGATTTTGCGGGCTTACCGCTCACAAAGTCTCCTGCTAGCAGACTCTATCACCATAGTTATCCGGGAGGCCTCATCGACCATATTTTATCAATGCTTAATATTGCCCTAGCGCTATGTGATTCAGTTGAGAATATATATGGGGGAGAAGTCAACAGAGACTATGTCATATGCGGGGTAATACTGCACGATATATTTAAGCCATTAACCTATGATGTGAGGAGCGATGGAGCCTACATCTTCTCGCAGCTTGGGGAGCGTTTAGATCACCTAACATTAGTTGTCTCGGAGCTTATAAAGAGGGGCTTTCCATTAGACTTAGTTCACATAGTCGCCTCAAGCCACGGTCAGGGGAGCCCAATATCTCCCAAGACGATTGAAGCTTTAATATGTCATATAGCGGACGAGGCTGACTCAAAGTTTAATGGGGAGATACTAAACGCGGCGAAGTATCTAGTTAGGGAAGCTGTTGGAGAGACATGGGAGAGAATGGACTCTAAGACAGCGATGAAGATCATATCTCTTAAGGCTAAAGGCGGCTGGGAGGGGCTTAAAGCTGGAATAAAGTTGATTAAGGGTGAAGTAGATTCTAATAAGCAGTGTTCTTAGCAGTAGAGTTGGAGGAAATCTTATATCTATATAAGGTGTCCTGGTATGCTGAGCTCAAGTATCTCGGCACCCTTCTTTTCAACATCTAATATAGCTATTGTCGCCCTCCCGGTTAAGTAGCCACATGCCTCCCCGGGATTTATAACGAGGGTCCTACCAACATTATAGATTTCTGCTCTGTGGGTATGACCGTGGACGACGACGTCATAATAGCCTGAGTTTGTTAAAGCCTTAAGCAGTGTTTCATCCTCCCCGTGAATTAACGCCACTCTCAGCCCGCCGACATTCAGCTCAGCAAACCTACCACATATCTGCGCGCTGATCTCCTCAAACCTCCTCCTCAAAAGGTCATGGTCCCCATCATTATTTCCGAAAACTCCAATAAGCTTGGCTTTTAAGGGCTTAAAGCGTAGAACTGCAAATGGTGCAACATAATCACCCGCATGGAGCACTAAATCAACGTTTTCATCATTAAACCTCTTGACAACTAGGTCTATTACCTGAATTCTGTCATGTGTGTCGGCGATGACCCCGACCCTTTTTGCATTTAGGAGCATACTTTATACACTCCTAAAAATTTGTTTAGAATCTTACTCCTCTGCCCTCTCTCCCCTAATAGCTTCTCGTGGCGCCGCCTTATATTTTGTGAAACCGCAGTGGCCACATGTGTAGCGGTCTCCATGATCCGCCATAAAGTACCCTGGGCCGCATCTATCACAGAAGGGAAGGAGCCTCTTAAGTTTTCCATTCTCAATCCTATAGTATGAGGAGATGAGCCTTCTTTCCCCTCCTTCACTCCTCTTTGGCATTTACTTTTCACCCTCCTCCTTTTGAGGTGTATTTCTGGCTATTATATGTTTTGGCTCAATCGCCTTAGCCTGCTCCGGCGAGTCGTAGATGTGCGCTTCACCCTTAGTGTTCCTTGCTCCAGTCATAGTTTTCATCCTCACTATGTAAACCCTATCGACATCAATGCGAAGTAGATTGGCTAATTTCTCCCTGATCTCTATGCGTGATGGCGTTGGCCCATTATGTGAGACAATGAAGAAGACCTCGTTCCTCCTGAGTAAGTCGTTACGTTTGGTGTCCATTATCTTAACCTCAAACTTCATCCCTCATCCCCCACTGGAACTAAGATTACCTTTTTCAGGCATATCCCGCTTATATTCCATTCTATTTATAATTTTATGCATCTTTTCTTTAGACTCCCTATTAACATTTATTATTACCACTCCCTCACCCGGCTGCCCATACATAACCAAGGAATTCTCTGGAGCGAGGAGGACGGCGACGATAGCTAAGAGATCCTCCTCGCCATCAACGAGAACCTGGACTGACCCATTGGAGTTCACTGCCTCACGTATAACATGCCAGGATTCACCATTAATTGTTCCAGCGGGGTTAGATAGATGTAGGATTTTACCAATCCCGTAGTTTATTGGCTCAATTGGTCTCCGCATGGACTTGTTATCTATTATGAGGACATCTACCCTTAAACCCCTTTTAAGGAGACTCTTAGAGATAACATCACCCACAGTTATAATCTTAGTTGGCTTAGTATCCTCGATAATTTTGTTGATTACTTCCTCAACCTCCCCAACTTTTCCTCTAATAAGCAGTCCGAGGGGTTTCTTTAACTCATCCCTAAGTTCTGGAGTGAGCACATAAGTCCCCATTTACCTCACTTTAATGGCGTACTGGCCTTTTTTCTCTATCTTCAGAATCTTCGCTATAACGGAATTCTCGGGATCAAATATGAAGATAACGCCACTAAAGTCCTCGCTTAAATCTGTTGATTTACAGTTTGGGCAAATCTTCTCCTCAGTTATATAATGGCACCTTCTACAAGCTCTCTCAACCATAGTGAGCCTCTCACTCTCTCTTTTTAGCCTTAGTCTCCTTTGCCTCCTGAGCCTCTTTAACCTCTAATTCACCCCTAGCCTTCTTCAGATCCTCCTCAATCCACTCAATCTTTCCAAGAAATGGCTGCCGAGCTGTCACCCCAATTTTTCCAAGCCCGGAGCCCTTACTAAGTGAAACAGCTGTTATTCTAACACGCATCTTATCTCCAATGGTAATCTTCCTCTTAGTATCCTTTCCCATCAAAACCCCTTGTTTCTCATCATATACTATAAAGTCATCCATTATCTGAGATATATGTAGGAGTGCATCAACTGGGCCGATGCGAATAAATGCCCCAAAGTCCGCAACCTCAACAACCTCCCCCTCAACAACCTCCTGAACCTTAGGTAGGAAAGTTAGTAGAGAAAATGTAACTTTATGGTGGGTTGCAGCATCCCCGGGTATTATTTTTCCAATCGGTGAGACCTTAACATCCGTAACAGCTATTAAGTATCCTAGCTCCTCATCCATTACCCCAACATACTTCATTTTAAGTTGCTCTAGCGCAACCTTCTCAAGGGGTTCATTAAACCTGTTTGGCGGTATGCGGATAGTGTCCTCAATAGTTACTAGGTTAAACGTTTTATCCCACTCCCCCGCAAAACTCCACCATAAGTAAATATTACTTGAGAAATGCTATTAAGAGGTCATTTAAAAACTTTTTGAACCGAAGCTACTCGAATCTCCTATCAACAACATCTAAGACATCAGGTCCGGTTCCAATGAGCGTGACAGGTATCTTTATTTCGCTCTCAACCTTCCTAATAAACTCTTTTGCCTCAAGGGAGAGGTCGCTGAACGATCTTGCACTCTTGCATTCCGGGAAGAGAACATCGATCTTAGTTATTGCCGCCTGGGTCGCGCTGTTAAGCATAACGGCTCTCTTAGCCAAATCAAAATTAAATGGAGCAGCTCTCCTCCTCCTACCAGTCACTGTAGCTATTTCAGCCCAGCCCCTCCTCTCAGCCTCCTCCCAAGATATCTCCCCTGGAAGCGGTCCTGAGCCAACTCTAGTGACATACGCCTTAAAAACTATTATAACCTCATCAACCTTTTTAGGACCAACACCGACATCTGAGCATGCAGCTGAAGCCGTAACATCCTTAGAGGTTACGTATGGATATGTTCCATGCCAGAGGGATAGGAATGTTCCCTGCGTCCCCTCAATCAAAACATTCTCGCCACTGTCAATGGCCATGTTAACCTCCAATGGTACATCGGTTAGAAACCTCTGTAGCTCTGGAACATCTCTTGCCAGCTTCGCCCTTCTCAAAACCCTATCCGAATTACAGGGCCCAGTCCCACTTCCAGTTGTCCCTATCTCCGATGCTAGGTGCCCGGATCTATCCGCCTCTATATGCCTTGGTTCGATGATGGCGCACTGGGGGTCAAGCCCAACCCTATTCTCAACATTAAGGAGCCTAACTTCGTTTAGGAAGACGTTTGGATCCACAAGGACCCCTGGGCCTATCAATAGGCGGCACTTCTCATAAATGAAGGTGCTTGGGATCATGCGAACTCTAAACGTTTTATCTCCATAGACTACTGTGTGACCGGCATTTGGTCCAACACCAGCTCTTGCGGCTACGCTAATTTTATCTTTTAAAGCTAGATATGAAATTATCTTTCCTTTACCAGTATCCCCAAAGAAGCCGCAAACAACAACCATACATGGCATATAAACTTCCCTCTGAACCATTTTAACTAAAAAGATTTCTCAGAGATAAAGATTTAATATTTTTCATATTAATAAGTGGCGAAAAAGCGTTTCAGTGCTTATGTTTACGGGTGGTTGGGGGTGCAGGTAATTAGAATTATACCTATAACCGGCATTCCGATAATTAGGGAGGGGGATGACCTCGGTCTCCTCATATGTGAGGCTGCTGCTAGGCAGGGCACACCCATTGAGGATGGCGATGTAATCGTTGTGACACATGTTGTTGTCTCTAGGGCTGAGGGAAACGTAGTGAACCTGAATGGGATATCTCCATCAGAGTTCGCTAAAACTATAGCGGAAAACCTTGGGAAGGACCCGGCCCTTGTAGAGGTTATCTTAAGGGAGTCTAAGTCTATTGTGCGTATGGGCGGCGGCCACTTAATAGCTGAGACGAAACACGGCTTCATATGCGCTAACGCTGGTGTGGATAAATCAAATGTTCCTGGAGAGAGAAATGTGGCGCTTCTGCCTAAGGATCCAGATCTATCGGCTCGTAGGATAAGGCAGAGGATTAAGGAAATAACTGGTAAGAATGTCGCCGTAATAATCTCTGATACTCATGGTAGGCCCCTGCGGGAAGGTGAGATAAATGTTGCCATTGGTGTGGCTGGGATAAAGCCGATCAGAGATAGGAGGGGTGAGAGGGACCTTTTCGGATATGTTCTTAGGGTTAAGAGGACTGCAGTTGCAGATGAGCTATCCTCTGCAGCTGAGTTAGTTATAGGTCAGGCGGATGAGGGAATACCGGCGGCAATAATTAGGGGATATCAATATGAGCGAAGCGAGGATGCGACGGCAAAGGAGCTCATTATGCCCAAGGAAAAAGACCTCTTTGTATAGCAGCTTAGGTTAGGAGATTTCTCTTAATAAGTGTCTCAGCCCTCCTTAAATCCAATGGCGTGTTAATGTTCATGAATGTGTACATTTTTGGGTCTATTTCCTTTATAACTAATGTTGATATATAACGGACGCTCTTTAGAAGAGATATCATAGCCCGCATACTATAACAGCTTCCTTCGAGGGCTCTCCTGGCGGCGTCTGTTGCATCCCTTGTTTTATAGACTGCCTGTAGAGGTTCTATATTGTCATCGGGCCACCGGGGTACAGCGGCCTTAACCCCAACAGCGGCATCAAAAAGTAAGTCTATGACTCTCCCGGAGACGAATGGTGTATCACATGGTAAAATAACTGAGTAATCGCTCTCAGCATTTAGTAATCCCGTATATGCCCCCCTAAGTGGGCACTCAGGAAACTCCCTCTCATCAACCACTAACCTGGTCTCCTTAGGGATAACTTGGGAATATGAGTGCATTTGAGAATCATCTTTTAAGCAGATTATAATTTCATTGACAAAGTTTTGGATTCTACCTATAATATGTGTTATCATTGGCTTTTTAGCCAGCTGGATGAGACCCTTATTGCTTCCAAATGTTTCTGGACTGTCTCCAGCAAGTATAATCGCAGTTCTATCCAACATCTCTCCTCTTAACCTGCTATCCTCCTGATAACGTAATCAACAATCCCCTCCGCTATATTAATGTCCGTTACGCTCTGAAGCCCCCTCCAACCAGGCTGGCTATTAAGCTCAACTATAAATGGTCCCCTATCACTTTCAAGTATGTCCACGCCACTAACCTCACAGCCGATGGTCTCCGAAGCTCTTATGGCTAAATCCTCAATCTCCTTAGTGGGCTTATAGGGGACTGGAGTAGCCCCCAAGCTGACATTGGTCTTCCACGAGCTTGCAACCCTACGCATGGCCGCTATAACCCTGCCACCCAATACAAAAAGCCTTAAGTCGTAATTTCCATGGGGTATATACTCCTGCACGTATATGACTTGGTGGTGGAACTCCAATGCCCTAAATATTCTCTCAGCGACATCTGGGTCAGAAACCCTCGTTGAGCCTATTCCACGTGAGCCAAATATGGGCTTTATGACAACGTCTCCGCCGAGCTCATAGAAGGCTTTAAGCGCCTCCCTAGCGCTCTCCGTGACAACTGTTCTTGGCACTGGCAAGCCAGCTTCCTCAAGAAGGGTTAGAGTATAATATTTATCTACTGATCGTTCAATTGCATGAGGTGGGTTAATTATGTAAACGCCCAGTCTCCTTAACTTATGTAATAAATCCATTCTAAAGATTATTTCTTCTAGGGAGCCGCGTCCAATTGGTCGGACAATTATCGCTTTTAGCTCCCTTATAATGTCGATGTCTCCGAGGGATGTTTCAGGCTTAAAGCCCACCCTAGCAACTATGCTCTGGAAGCTAAAGCATATTGGCTGGAAGCCACGTCTAACAATGGCGTTCCTCAGCTGCGCCGTGCACCAAGAGTTTTCATTCCTGGTTAATATGCCTATTTTCTCCATATATTCCCTCACAGATCTTCTTTATTCCCTTGTTAGTCTAAGATTTATTAGCTCTATTAAAGTTAAGCGGCTGGAACATCCGCATTCAAGTTTATGGGTTTTAGGGAGCCATTTATACCCTGCTGATGTATAGTTGTATTATTGGTGCTTGGTCTTGAATGTCTATATAGGTACATCAGGCTGGCTCTACATGTGGAATGAGGGTGGGAGTCTCGACTGGTATGTCACTAACTCCGGCCTGAATGCCGTTGAATTAAACATGAGTTTTTACAGGTTTCCTCCCTCAGGCGCTATTAAATCCTGGCGGGCTAAGGGCTCAGTTCTTAGGTGGGCGATTAAGGTGAATAGGCTTGTAACCCATCAATTTAAGTTTAATGAGAGGGCGCTAGAGAGCTGGAGGAGATTTAGGGCTCTTTTTGAATCTATGGATCATTTAATAGACTTCTACCTCTTCCAGCTACCCCCATCAATAAAGTCTTCCTCAATCCCGAGGATAGAGCGTTTCATTAAGGCTTCTGGTTTAGGGAAGCGTTTCGCACTAGAGCCGAGACACGTGAGCTGGTTCAGCAATGTGGAGGTTGTCAACTGGGCGTCCAATATTGGCATAACCCTAGTGAGCGTTGATTCACCAGACTTCCCGTTAGAGATCTTTAACACAAATGGAATAGTCTACGTTAGGATGCATGGTAGGGTAGCCTGGTACTCTCACTACTATACAGACGATGAGCTCATAGAGGTTAAAGATAGGATCTTGGGAGCGAAGCCAAATAAAGTCTACATATTCTTTAATAATAATACAAATATGCTTGAGAACGCCCAGCGAATGCTATCCCTCTTTAGGGCAGAACTGCCCACTAAATAATTTCCGCTTCAAGGTAATTTACATGTGCTTCAGTAACCTTAACATTAATAAACTCCCCAAGCAAGTTTTTTTGACTCCTCACGACTATTGGCTTATAAGCATAGTTCCTGCCGATCCACGAGTCTCCAGGCCCCTTCTCATCAACCAATATTTCCCCTTCCCACCCAATCCACCGCATATTCATCTTAAGGGAGATCCTGCTTACTAGATCCGTAGCCACGCGGCTTCTTACGGCAACTTCCCTGCTATCAAGCTGCTTCATTCTAGCCGCTGGGGTATTTGGTCTTGGGAAGAACTTTGATATATTGATGATATCTGGCTTAACATCCTCTATTAGTTGTAGCGTCCTCTCAAAGCTTTCTCTGCTTTCGCCTGGGAAACCGCATATGATATCCGTTGCAATAGTTATTTCCGGGATTTCTCTCCTAAAGGACTCAACTATGCTCTTAAATTCTTCAACGGTATATTTTCTGTTCATCATCTTTAGAACATCATTATCCCCACTTTGAACTGGGATGTGGAGAAACTTGAATATGCGCTCATTCTTATAGGTCTCTATCAGCTCCGGGAGCATCTTTATGACGTGGTTCGGGTTCATCATTCCAACCCTGATAAGGAATTTTCCCTCAAGGCTACTGCACTCTTTAAGTAGTTCAACGAAGTTCGTTCCAATATCCGCTCCATACGCTCCATTATCTTGTGATGTCAACCATATCTCCTTAGCTCCATCTATAATGGCTGACTTAATCCTATCGACTATGAGTTCCTTAGGATAGGAGAATAATCTCCCCCTAGCAAATCTTACACAACAATAAGTGCATACGCCTAAACATCCCTCTGAAATCGGTATGATTTCGATTACCCTGTTGAGTCTAATCTTCGGCTGGGCTGGCTTCACTATTGGCTTCTCTGAGAAAAATATTTTATTCCTTTCGCCACTCTCCGCAGCCTTTAAGGCTAGAAGAATTTTATCAATGCTATATGGGTCTAACATTGCTGAGAAATTCGGTGCGGCTTTGGTTATCGCCTCAAAATTTATCTTGGGAAGACAGCCAGCAATAATAAGCGGCTTATTAAGCCCATTGAAAAAGCGTATTCTTCCAAGCATGCGGTCCTCAGTTGGCTTCTTTACACCACAAGTGTTAATCATGATTATGTCGGCGTCTTCAATCCTATTAATAATCTTATAGCCTGCATTAACTATATGAGCGAGCATTATTTCTAGATCAGCTTTATTCGCAGCGCAGCCATAGCTCTCAATATAAATAGCCTTCGCAGCAGTCTCGGCTTTCCCACCAATATTCAACGTTATGGAAGATATTTCCTCCATAATTTAAGCTCTAAAACAAAAGGGGGAGACCGCTGATATAAGCTTGCCTCTCAGTTTTTACAAGAAATTGTCTTAATTCATGGAGAGCGGGAGATATTAAAGTGACCTCTTTTTGGTAACGAGCAGAAGACATGGATGGAAAATTTTATAAGGTGAAGACGCGGAGATGTTTAAGTCATATTTTGATATTAGTATGCAGATTTTATGTTCCCTATATGTGAGATTCTCAGTGGTGATCAAATATGAAGTTAATAACAATCTATCTTCCTGAACCATACTTAGAAGCCTTAGATGAACTAGTTAACAGGAAACTTTATCCTCACAGGGCTGAGGCTATTAGAGCTGCCATACGCGACTTAATTGAGGTTGAGCTGTGGGGTAGGAAGAGCCATGGCAAAACTGGCAGATAAAGCACTCCAGTATGTGTGGAGTGAGAGTTTGCCGGGAGATTTAAGGGAACCGGGCTACTGTAGAATATTGGTCATTGGGGTGGGCGGAGCGGGAAATAACACTGTGAACAGGCTTATGGAGATGGGCATAGTTGGGGCTGAGTGTATAGCAATAAACACTGACCTACAGCACCTGAACGCCACACGCGCCCACCAAAAAATCCTCATTGGAGAGAAGACCACGCGCGGTTTAGGCTCAGGCGGGGATCCAAATATTGGCAGGGCGGCTATTGAGGAGTCTATTGAGCATGTTGATAAGGTCATAAATGATGTCGACATTGTTTTCGTGACTGCTGGGATGGGTGGCGGCACTGGCACGGGGGCTGCACCAATCGTCGCTAAGCTCGCCCGTGAGAAGGGGGCTATAGTTATAGGTGTGGTTACGATGCCATTCAAGATAGAGAAAGGTAGAATTAACATCGCTATGAATGGATTGAATGAGATGCGTAGAGAATGCGATACCGTTATAGTTATTGACAATAATAAGTTAATGTGGCTTGTTCCCCACCTGCCGATAAATGAGGCATTTAGGGTTGGTGATCAAGTTCTAGCCAATATGATTAAAGGTATAACTGAGATCGTGTCCATGCCAAGCCTAATAAACTTGGATTTTGCCGACTTCAGAACCATTATGAAGCGTGGTGGAGTTGCTATAGCTGGCATAGGGGAGTCGAGCGCTCCTAACAGGGCTGAGGATGCTGTCCAGAAGGCTCTTAGGATGCCGCTCTTGGACGTGGATTACAGTGGAGCTAATGGGGCATTGATTCATGTAACTGGGGACGAGAGCCTAACGATTGAAGAGGCAAATATGGTAGGCGAGATAGTAACCCAGATGATGAGTGATGATGCCCTCGTGATATGGGGCGCAAGAATCGACCCAAACCTTAAGAACACCCTTAGAGTAACATTGGTCATGACTGGAGTCAAGTCGCCCTATCTTCTCAGTGGATATTGTTCAAAATCTCCTGAGCTCTATAATCTAGATGCAGATGCGGCAAAGAAGACTGAAAAGGTTAGTGCAAGCGAACTTGTACTACAGAAGATTCCCGTAATTGAGAGATAGCTATACAGTGTTTCTCGACCTAAAAAGTTTCTTTATCCTAAGCGTAAGGGGCATACCAGTACCAAGCGGCGTGGTTAACCCCTTCTTTATTGACCTAATAATTGAGTCCACGCTTTTCTCTTCAGCATCTATGAGCGTATATGCTAGGCCAATGGCCTCTACAACATGCGAGTCGCTTCCAGCGGTCTGCGGTAGATTATGTTTCTCAGCGAAGTTCTTGCATGCTTGAACTAGTGGTTTAAAGGGGAAGAGAGCTGAATTCATAACTTCTACTCCATCAAGGCCGAAGGATAAGATTTTTGGGCTTAAGCCTATTCCATCCTTGAAGAAGTAGGATTGAGGGTGGGCCGCTATAGCTATCCCACCGGCCTCATGAATTCTATTAATAGTCTCCTCCACACCGAGCCCCATTGGAATTGGTTCAGTAACGTTTAAGCCTAGTATATGACCCCTCTTCGTGGAGACCTCTATGCCAGGTATCACTATTAGCTGGTGTTTCATCCCCATCTCTGAAGCAATTTTGCATGCCTTCAAGGCTCCGTCAACTGTATCGTGGTCTGTTACGGCAACTCCATCTAAACCTTTTCTTCTAGCTTCCATTAGGAGACTCTTCAGGGAAATATTGCTGTCATATGAGTAGCATGTATGGACATGTAGGTCAATCTTAAGTAACAATTCAACTCCTCTATCTTACTTTACTTCCAGGCCTTATTGGTGATTCCGGAACTATTAATGTCAAGTTATCCCCATCCTCAGCAGCTAGTATCATTACCTCAGAGTCTATTCCGAAGACCCGTCTGGGCTTCAGGTTTACTACAACTGCAATATATTTCCCTTTTAGGTCCTCTGGCTTATAATGTTTTGCTATTCCGGATATGCAGGTTTTAAGGGAGTCGCCGACGTCAATTACCAGTTTCAATAGGTTTTGGGAGCCAGCTACTCTCTCAGCCTCAACCACCTTCCCCACGCGAATATCCACCTTTGAAAACTCTTCATAAGATATCTTCTCATGCTCTTCCCTCTTTTCTTCAAGCATCCTCTGTAAATCCTCCTCTGAGACATTTATTTTTGTGAAGAGTGGCTCAGCCTTACCAATTCTGTGTCCTTGGGGAAGCGGCTTATATGCGTCGTCCCAAGAAATTCTCTCGGGGACGTTTAGCATCTCACGGAGCTTACGCATAGTTATCGGTATGAAGGGCTCTAATATTATTGATAAAGCCTTAACCACTTGAACTGAGACATAAAGCGTATTTGCAGCTGTCTGTGGGCTCGATTTTATAGTCTCCCACGGTCTCTTCTCATTTAAATACCTGTTCCCAATGCGGCTTAGATCAATAGCCTCCTTGAGGGCGGCTTGGAGCTGGCAGTTCTCAAGTAATTCGCTGACGACTTTAACCTTCTCATAAATTATTCTTAGAGTCGCCTCATCGGTGCTATCGAGGTTCATTGGGGCTGGAACTTCGCCGTTAAAGTAAGTGTTTATGAATTTTAGGGTTCTGTGTATGAAGTTTCCAAGCGTATCGTTTAGGTCTGCATTAACCTTCTCGATAAATATTTTCCATGTAAAGTCCGAGTCCTTTGTCTCGGGTCTTATTGCTATCAGCGTGTACCTCCAGTAGTCTGCTGGAAACATATCTAAAGCTTCATCTATCCATATACCTATCTTCCTACTCTTCGAGGACTTTTGTCCAGCGAAGATAAGCCACTCATTGGTGCAGACATTCCATGGCAGATTATAGTCTTCATGGGTGGCCATTAGGAGGGCTGGCAGGATCAGTGTATGGAATGGTATATTATCCTTTCCTATGAAGTAAAGCGTCTTTGTATTCTTGTCGAACCAGTAGTCTCGCCATCTATCTCCGTCACCATGTCTCTTAAAGTATTCTATTGTCGCTGAGATATAGCCCAATACCGCCTCAAACCAGACATATATTGTCTTATCCTCCGCCCCCTTGAATGGTGCCGGTATACCCCACTTATTATCCCTGGTTATCGGCCTAGGCTTCAAGCCCTCCTTAAGTAGGTTTAGGCTAAAGTTTCTTGCATTCTCCGGGAGCCTCTCATTTCCCTCTATATACGCCATTAGCTTGTCTGTGAACTTGGGCATATTAAAGTACCAGTGCTTAGCGGTTTTTATCGTCGGTTTTCTCCCACATACTGCGCACCTCGGCTCAATTAGCTTTGTTGGCTCTAGAAGGCGCCCGCACTGTTCGCATTGATCCCCACGCGCCCGCTCATAACTGCAATATGGGCAGGTGCCCTCAACGAACCTGTCTGGTAGGAAGCGTTGGCACCTCTCACAGTAGGGCAGCTCATCTTCTCTTGTGAATATATAGCCATTCTCCTCTATTTTGAGCATTATACTTCTAACAAACTCCTTATGAACCTCACTTTCCGTCCTACTGTAATTGTCGAAGGATATCGCCCATCTCTCAAAGAGGTGTGAGACAATTTCATGGTTTCTGTCGGTTAACTCTTTAGGCGATGTGTTTTGCCTTATTGCCTCAACCTCTATTGGTGTTCCATGTTCGTCGGAGCCGCTTACAAAAAGAACCTCTTCACCCTTAAGCCTATAATAGCGGGCAATGACATCCGCTGATAGAATAGGCAATAAATTCCCTAAATGTGGTATGTGGTTTATGTATGGCCAGGCAGCGGTAACTAAAACCCTACCGAGCTTAATGCACCCCCTACCAGCAAAAATAATTCTCTTCTCATACTTAAGCGAAACGGCTTTTAGGAAAACTTTGGGCCGCTGCGGTCTCAGCTTCGCAACCTATCTATTTTCTTCACAGATGTCCTCGTGCCAACATATACTATGTGCGCCATGTCTAAGAATAAGCCCGTCTCGATAACTCCTGGGATCATCTTCAGCTTCTCATTCAATTCATATGGATTCTCAATTATTCCAAAATCTACATCCAGTATGAAGTTTCCATTATCTGTTATGTATGGTGTACCCTTCCTAGTCTCCCGTAGGGATGTTTTCCCACCAATTTCCCTTATCTTCTTAGATACGAGGGGCTCTGCAAATGGCAGGACTTCGATGGGAATGGGTTGACCCCAACCAAGCTTATCGGTTAGCTTCCTTTCGTCAACAACTATTATTAGTCTTTTGGATGCTGCCGCAACTATCTTCTCCCTTGTTAGAGCTCCGCCCATACCCTTTATCATGTTCAGTTTCGAGTCCACTTGATCAGCTCCATCAATAGTTAAGTCTATTACTGGGTGCTCATGTAGGGTAGTTACTGGTATGCCGGACTTAACCGCCAGTAGAAACGATTGGTATGATGTTGGTATCCCTAGGATGTGTAGGTCCTCCTCCATAATCCTGCGTCCAATCTCCTCTATGGCGTAGGCTACGGTTGAGCCTGAGCCGAGGCCGATAACGGAACCATCTTTAACGCATTTAGCAGCTTCTATAGCAGCCCTCTTCTTGGCATCCTCAACCCAATCTAAGCCCATATTACTCCTCAGCCTCTATTTGACTTAGCCTACTAAGGACCCTCTCTATCTCAGTAACTATCTTCTCGATACTTTTATCAGCTTCTCCCCTAACTGTTTCTTCTTTTTTCTCCTCAACTCTTTCTTCGGCTTCCTCCGATGCTCTCGGCTTAACGGTCTCCTTTCGTCTCCTTTGTACAGCTTGTATGGGTTGTCTCTCAACCTGCTCTTTCTGCGTGGGCACCTGCTCCTTAGTCTCCTCAACCGGCTTAGCTGCCTGCTCAATTGGTTTTATGCCAGCTATTGCCTTAAGCTCCTCAATCCTCTTATCAATTATCTCGAGCCTTTCAGAAAACATTTTAATAAACTCCTCCCGCATCCTCTCCAGTTCATTGAGGGCTATTATTGTCTCGCCGCGGGCTATTTCCTCCTTAACCCTCTCCAGTTCCTCACTATATTTCTTAGCTAATGAATCTCTCTCTTCAGGGGTTATCTTACCCTCTGCTTGTGCTTCATAAAGTTTTCTTATAGCGTAGCTTAGAATCTCCCTCTCCACATCGAGAACCCTTAACTTATTTCTTATTCCCTTAACAACCTCTTCAGGGACGGATCTCTCAACGGGTAAAAATTTCTCTGCTGTAGCCCCCTCCCCTCGCTTAGTCTCTCCTTCAGGGTATCTTTTCTTCTCCCGCTCAATTAAGAAGAGCACGATTGATGCGATTGTTGTGATCCCAAATATAATAGCCAGGTAAAACCATATTTCCTCAGGCAAATCTCCAGCCCCTTACCCCAAATTATAGTTTCATCAAAAATAGGAAAATATGCCTTTCCATAGCCTATGACCCTCATATATCGCTGCTTATTCAACTCTCCAATGAATATATGCCAGTTGGAAGGTTATTTGGCGTTTAGACCCTTAATTTAATAGGAGAGCCATCCACGCCTAATTCTATGCCCATACTTACCAGTGAGTGGCACGAATGCTACTCCACCAAGATCCTCCTCAATTATTTTGCCGTCCTCCAGTTTTCTGACGCGTATCAGCGTCTGGTAGAAGCCGACCTCCCCAACTGGTATAACCATTATTCCTCCGGGCTTGAGCTGCTCTTTTAGTGGGGCTGGTATGGATGGTGCTGCGGCTGTTACTAGTATCCTGTCATATGGGGCTCCCTCCTGATAACCCATGGAGCCGTCACCACATATAACCGTGATCCTATCGCCATAACCAGCCGCTTCAATATTCCTCTTAGCGAATTCCGCTAAATCCGGTATGATCTCTACAGTATACACGTGGCCCCATTTCTCCTTTGGAGCATCGCTGGGCGCAACTATTTCAGCTATCGTTGATGCGTGCCAGCCGGATCCTGAGCCGACTTCAAGAACCCTATGCCCCACGTTAAGCTCAAGGGCTTCATTCATTATAGCTACCATGTCTCGCCGGGCTAATCGGGGGGCGATTAGCCCCGTGGCGCGGAAACCGTCTGCCCATGACCTATTGGGAGCGGGGTATCAACCGCGGCGTATGGTTTCTGATCATCTGGAAGAAACATAATTCTGGGGACTAGTCTCATAGCCCTAATAACCCTAGGAGACTTAAGTATCCCGGATGCAATCAACCTCTCAATAAGCCTCTCCCACTCACCCCCAGACAAACATGACACCCAAAACATACAACAAGTAAATACATAGACTTAAACATTAACGCCAAATACTTGAGAAAACCTAAATAGGGGCCAAAAATATAATCCATCATAGTCTACTCTATTAACTAGCCATGCGGCCGTCGTCTAGCCTGGTCTAGGACATCGGCCCCCCGCGCCGACAACCCGGGTTCAAATCCCGGCGGCCGCACCAAAATCTCCCAAAGTTTCCCCCATTTTTATTTTTATGGTGGATGAGATAGTGGAGAATAGGAAGAGTAAACGTGAGCTCATTGAAATGGGTTATCCAAGAGAAGTTATAGAGGACATTTACATGAGATTTAGGAGG
>JAGTQB010000007.1 GCA_018396995.1 Candidatus Bathyarchaeota archaeon | reverse complement strand
CGCTCTCCCTTCAGAGAGAGCTTGAGCTGTCTTTCGCCTAGCCCTCCGAAGCTTACCAACATAATCCTGAATATCCGCGGTCAATTAAACTCTGTTCCTGAAAATTTAAAAGTTGAGTTTATGGTAACCGCACCAATACCTCTAGTACTGGTGCGGCCGCCGGGATTCGAACCCGGGACTACAGGCTTGGAAGGCCTGCGTCCTAACCAGCTAGACGACGGCCGCCCTATAATATTCAATAAAAGAAATGTTCTGTAGTTTAATTAATTTTTTGTCTTGATTCCGGCTTTATGTAAATAGATAAATTGCCATGTTGCTAGATTATTTTTTAGTTTTATGGGAGTGTCCCTATGGGGAAGAGGGGCTTTCTGATTTGTATAGAGGGTTTAGATAAGAGTGGGAAGACGACTCAATCGAGACTTCTTGTTGAGAATTTAAGGGGCTTGGGCTTTGATGCCTTGTACACTTCTGAGCCTAGTGATGGTGAGATTGGCAGATTTATAGAGCGGTATATTCTCAGAAGAAATAGACGTATACCGATTCCAGCGGAGGCTCTATTATTCGCAGCGGACAGAGTTGATCATGTGGAGAGGGAGATAAAGCCGCTGCTCGATGAGGGGAAGATAGTTATCTCTGATAGATACATTTACTCCTCGCTCGCCTATCAGGGGGCTTCTGGCTTAGATCTTCAGTGGATAATGGAGATAAATAGGATGGTTCCAAGGCCGGACTTAGCAATATACTTAGATGTTCCAGTTGAGGTTGTCATGAAACGTATTCAAATGGGGCGTAGGAGAACGGTTATGGAGAACCTTGAGGTGCAGACAAGGGTTAGGGAGATTTATCTCAAGCTCGTGGAAGATGGATTCCTCATATTAGTTGATGGGAACAGACCTATTATGGAGGTGGCCCAAGACATCCAAAGAATCGTTTTAGAGAGGCTTGAACTGAGCCAAAGAGTTTAGCACATGTAACATTTGGTGGTCGCCTGAGACTAATTAGTCTTCATAAGCAAACAGTTCAAGGCATATCTCATTAATAAGAAACTTTACAAGATCCTCAGGGGGTACACGCCTCAGACCCCTATCATGAAATATTTGGATCTTGAGCCCACCACTCTCATCGAGCAGGAATCGCATGAGGTAAAAGTCGAATCGCAGAGCCGCACGCTTTTTATCCCTCAGCCTATAATACCTTAAGATACATAAGAAGTCCATTGCTGGAAGGATCTTATCATTAAGGGCCCTTAGTAAAGTATTTAATGTATCTGCATTAAGATATTCGAATAATAAGCCGTTTGCGACTCCGAATTCTAAAATAATTTCTATGTTTGATCCAACAATAAGGTTGAGGAAGTTATCTTTAACTTCGCGACCATTTAATCTATGTAATGTATTTAAAATGGCTTTTTGGAGGTTTGTTGGGGAGGTGTTGAAACCTAAGTGACGGGTGTAGTGGCACTTGGTTGGAAAAGCTGTATAGACTCCTAGTGTTCCCTTATTTCCAATCACCTTCTCTTCCCTATCCTCCTTATCCTCTCAAGGTTTTCTAATAAAACCCTTATCACTTCGCTTAACCTTTGAATTTCTTCAGGGTCATCCTCAGTCCTCAGCCTCTCATTTATCTCCCAAATTTTCATCATAATCGTTGTCTCAGTCTGGCTCAATGTAGCTAGTGTCTCAACTTCTTTAGCCTCTTCCTCCTCTTTAACAATAACCACCTTCTTCTGGCATTGAGCGCACCATATCTCGCCACTTCTAAGCCTAAAAAGTGGTGAAGCGCATGCAGGGCAAGATAGATCCGTTAATACCGCTCCACTCCTAAGTAAATCCGCCATTAACTTAACCTTATCGCTACTGCTTGCTTCCCCAGCCACAATAAACCACCAGCATCACTTTAATACTTACTAAGGTAATAAAATTACATTGTTTCTAATTTATCTTCTCAATTTAGCCTTAAGAGCTTTTACCATCTCAACAGCCTCCTTCGCGTCTTTAGCCCTTGCAAGGATCAAAATTTTATCCGGGTGGATCTTCACTTGACAACCACATTTTAGGCACTTAGCTGTCTTCTGCCCCTCCCTCACATACCTAATCATTCTACATTTTGGGCATGCAAATATTATGTAGCCGCCCAAGGGAACCCCATTTTTAACATTAAGTGTCATTAAGCATATATTCAGGCGCCAATCTATGGAGTGTGAGGCGGAGGACGCCATTCCTATATTCTTGGCTAATAATTCTTGGTATAACTGGTACTGGAAGGATTACATGCCTATAATACCTTATGTCTCCACGCTCAGCCTCAATTACAATATCCATCTCGGAAACACTAACCCTTATGTCGCCCTCCTCGACCCCCGGCATATAAGCCATAATAAAGACTCTATCCACTTCAACATAAACATCTATTAGTGGGGCCCTTATCCAAGGCGCCACAACGGTTCTATAGGTTTTTTCTTCTCTAGGAGCCCTCCTTCTAGGCCTAATTTTAAAGGCTTTAGCAGTAACAATTCCGAAGATGAAGCCGCCTATATGGGCCCAGAAGGCAACACCTGAAGTTATTCCCGTAAGAGATATAACGCCCATTAATAACTGATAGATGAACCAGAATCCAAGATAATAGTATGCTGGCACGCTGATCACAGTAATGATAAAGAGATAAAAAACTAATGTCCTTATCTTCGCATTCGGATATATAAGCATGTAGGCCCCTAAAACCGCTGAAATTGCGCCAGATGCTCCCACAGCTGGCGTGCTGAGCTCTGATATCATGTAGGGAATAGGTTTCATAAATAATGATAGCATTGTTGAACAGACGTGGACAAGACCCGCAAATATTCCTCCAGTCAAGTAAAAAAGTATGTATTTAGCATGTCCGAGAGCGTCTTCAATGTTATCCCCAAAAACCCATAGGTAAATCATGTTGCCCATTAGGTGTAATATGTCTGCATGCATGAACATGCTTGTAAATAAAGTTTGAAGTCTCTTTCCACTCAAAATATACGCCGGGATAACCCCATATTCTGTTATGGCCCTTGTGAACGCCCGCCGCCCCTGAATGAAGAAGAAAAGGAAGAGAAAAATGCAGATTACAATCAACATGTAGTTTACGTAGGGCCTTTTTGATGGCTTATTTTCGTCTCCTATAGGTAACATTGATTACACTTCACTTAACCATGTAATTAAAGATTTTCTCAACAGCCCTTTTATAGATTTTTATGCTGGCCAAATACTCCCGAATATTTATATACTCGTTATGTGTGTGGCTTAAGATAGATTCTCCCGGACCATACGCTGCCACAGGAACCTTTAAATGCAGCCCAAGAATATTCATGTCACTTGTGCCCGTTTTACGAATGAGCCCAGCCTCCCCACCAATCTCCTCAGAAATAGCTTCTCTCAGAGCCCTAATAACGATGTTCCCTCTGTCAGCTACATATGGTTTAACCACGCTAATAACCCTAAAGCCCACATCACAGCCACATTCCCCCCTGAACCCTTCAATAGCACTGGCAACTATCTCTATAGCTTTTTCAGGGGGGATCGTCGGAGGCAGCCTCAAATCAATATTCATGTGGCATATATCAGGTATACTGCCCGTTGTACTCCGACTGTATATTTTTGCGAGGGCTGGAGTTAGGGAGTAAAAGACGCCGTGTGGAGATTTATATTTCTCCTCACAGATCCTCTTGAATTTAAGCCAAAACTTTATTCCCTCCTCAACAGCATTTGATAATAGTGGTTGTGCGCTCAAGTGTCCGGTGGCTGTCCTGCATGTAACTTTTAGCTTAAGGTGCCCTTTATAGGCGAATGTTATATTATCTATGCCGCTCGGCTCACCGAAAATGGCGCAGTCTATTACAATATTCTCCCTTAGAAGACTCTTAATGCCTTTACCTCCTCCCTCCTCATCAACAACCCCAGCAACAATAACTTTCCCCTTTAAGTTACTCTCCTTTAGTAAAATGGCGGCATTCAACATCGCCGCCAGGGAAGACTTGGCGTCGACAGCCCCTCTTCCATATATTCTTTCGCCCTCAACCCTTACTGGAATTCTCCCTGGCACTGTATCTATGTGCCCGCAAAGCAGGACTGTTGGTCTGCCGGAGCCAACCTCACCATAGACATTCCCAACCCTATTCCGCCATACCCTATCGAAACCCCTCTTTCTCATTTCATCTGCAAGAAAAAGGGATATTTCTTCCTCGGAGCCACTTGGGCTATATATTTCAAGCATTCCTTTAAGGAGGTTTACTGCATAATCATGATTAAGATTCATCCGCCAACCACTAGCCATAGATAAGTTTTTTCTCCTCCTCCAAGAGAATATCCCTAAGGATATTTACGACAGCTTCCAGCTGCTCCATGGTTATAACGAGCGGTGGGAGAAAGCGGATCACATTCTTACCTGAGTATAGCAGTATTACTCCTCTATTAAGAGCCTCCATCAAAATATTATATATATCTATCCTCGCCTCAAGCCCAAGCATTAAGCCTAGTCCCCTAACCTCTCTAAGAATCTTATACTCTTCAACCAGATCCTCAAGCATAGCCTTAAACCTGTTCCCTAAATCCCAAGCCCTTTCAACAAGTCTCTCCTCAAGTATGACATCTATTACTGCAGAGGCTGCAGCACATGCAAGCGGGTTGCCTCCAAAGGTGCTTGTATGCTCGCCAATTTTGAATGCATCCATTATCTCCTCCCTTGCGAGGGTTGCTCCTATCGGCAGTCCACCCGCCATAGCCTTTCCAGCGCACATTATGTCTGGTGTAACACCCCAGTGCTCAGAAGCCCACATTCTGCCTGTTCGGCCAAAACCCGTTTGAACCTCATCAAATATTAGCAAAATACTCTTTTCATCACAAATCTTCCTTAAGCCCTCAAGGAAGCCTTTTGGCGCGACGTGAACCCCTCCCTCCCCCTGAATTGGCTCGACGATTATTGCGGCGGTATTATCAGTTATAGCTTCCTCAACCTTATCCAATCTCCCAAAGGGTACGAACTTAAAATTCTGGTTTAATAGGCTTCTGAAGGGTTCGCGGTACTTTGGGTTCCATGTTGCTGAAAGTGCGCCCAGAGTCTTTCCATGGAAGCTCCTAACCATGCTTATTATTTCGCTTCTTCCAGTATATCTGACGGCAACTTTGATTGCACACTCAACAGCCTCAGCGCCACTATTGCATAGAAAAACCTTGTTTAAACCTTTAGGCGCTATCTTCACGAGCTTCTCTAGGAGCTCCGCCCTCTTATCATTGTATAGCGAGCAGTGGCATGCTATGAGTTTTTCACACTGTTCCTTTATTGCGGATACAACTCTTGGGTGGCAGTGCCCAACAAGGCTTACCCCGTAGCCGCCCATGCAATCAATGTATGCTCTGCCATTAATATCGTGTAAAGTTGCGCCACTCCCCCTAACAATACATACTGGATACCTCTGATATACATTTGCCATGAAGAGATCTTCTATAGATATAATTCTCTCTCTATTCAGTAGTTATCACCGTGCCATTTAGCCCATTTAACGCACTCGTTATTGGATCCTGAGTTAAGCCGCAAGCTATTATGGCCTCCTTTGCACCCGCTTCAATGGCCTCTATTGAAGCAATAACTTTCATGTTCATTCCCGGGCCTATCTTGGGCAGGAGCTCCTTAGCTTCCCTTAGAGAAATTTTCTTTAGATACTCTTCGCCAATCCTTATCCCTGGAACATCAGTTAAGAATATTAGTTTTTCAGCCATTAGCGCCCCAGCTATCTGCCCAGCAGCCCTATCGCTATCAACGTTGAGGTATTCGTTTTCTATGCCGATAGCTATTGGCGCAATAACTGGCACATAATTCTCCTCCAAGAGAATCATGAGCAATTCAGGTTTGACTATGGATATCTTCCCCGTGAAACCCCCATCAATTATCCTTTTTCTGCCCCTCTCATCCACGATAACAAGCTTTCTTTTCCTCTCCGCTACCAATATGGATCCATCTATGCCAGAGAGACCTACTGCCGGTATTCCGGCGCTTATAAGCCACTTAACAATCGCCTTATTTATTCTCCCAGCCATAACCATCGCGTATATTTCGACAGTCTCCTCATCAGTGTAGCGGCTCCTTATACCCTCAGGTGAGGTTACAAAAATTTGCTTCTTCCCAAGTTTCTCGGCTATTTCCGTGACCTCATCCCCGCCCCCATGAACAATCACCATCTTCTCCCCCATCTCCTCCCTCACTCTCCTTATATCATCAGCTAAGCTTCTGCCCAACCCCCTTCTGAAAATGTCTCCGCCAATCTTTAAGACAATCATAACATACACCTTGGATCATTTTATTGGTTAGATTGGGTGGAGGGCTGGGTAACGTAATCCTTCCTTCTCATCCCACCCACACATAATATTCATGTCTTGAACAGCTGTTCCAGCAGCCCCCTTCATTAAATTATCTATTGCCGAGAGGATAACGAGCCTATTTGCATGCTCATCTAGCTCAAACCCTATGTCACAGTAATTTGAGCCTACAACTATCTTTGGGTCCGGATATCTATACAGTCCCTTAACATCCTTAATGAATCTGATGAAGGGTTCACCTGAGTAGAATTCTCTATACATACGCCAGACCTCAGCTGAGGATATTGTCTCGTTGAGGAACGTATGGCATGTCGATAGTATTCCCCTAACCATGTTTACTGCATGAGCTGACATGGAGATAATAACCTTCTCACCGCAGAGTAGGCTGAGCTCCTGCTCGATCTCAGCCGTGTGCCTATGCCCAACGGGCTTATATGGTCTAACAACGCTATAGTGTTCTGCGTGATGCGTTGATATAGATGGTCTTGCCCCAGCCCCAGAGGAGCCAACCTTAAAGTCCATCACAACCCTAGTTCTATCAATCTTACCAGACTTAACTATCGGGGCCAGGGCCAGTATGCCCGCCGCAGCCATACAACCAGGAACGGCGACTAGCTGAGCCCCCCTTATCTCCTCACGGTGGAGCTCTGGCAGACCATAAACGGACTTCTCGAGGAGCTCTGGACTACTATGGCTCCAACCATACCATTTAACATAGTCTTCTGGATTCTTTAGCCTAAAATCCGCACTTAAATCAATTACCCTTACACCACTATCAATAAGTCTCGGCACGAATTTTGATGAAACACCGTGGGGCGTCGCTATAAACAGGATGTCACATAAGGAAGCTACCTTCTCCGGATCAGATTTGATAAATTTCAGGGTCGTTTGACCCCTGAGGTTTGGGTGTACGCGGTAAACATATTCGCCAGCATAAGTATTTGATGTTGCCGCTTTAACCTCAACCTTCGAGTGGGATAGGAGTATGCGTAGAAGCTCGCCGCCAACGTATCCAGAAGCACCAAAGACTCCAACATTCATTTCTTCATCACTTTGATAGCATACTTAATTATTCTTTCAGGGATATCAACACCTGTAGCCGAGTAAAGCCCCTTAAATTCTGGAGTACTATTAATTTCGTGTACGACTAAGCCGTTGGGCGACTCCATACAATCTATAGCCAGGACTCCGCCCCCAACAGCCTCAGAAGATCTCAGAGCCAGCTCAGTTAGCTCGCCTGTGATAGGACACGGCTCAGTCCTACCACCACGGGCAACATTAGTTCTCCAGTCGCCATTAGCTGAATAGCGATATGCCGCCGCAACAACTTCATCACCAACCGTGAGAACACGTATATCTCTAGGAGGCCTATTAACATACTCCTGGAGATAATAAATTTGCATTAGTGCATCATGCATCTCCTCACGGGCCTCTAGAATAGCTTGGGCTGCGTCTTTATCCTTTATGAGAGCCACCAATCGGCCCCAGCTTCCAACAACTGGTTTTAATACTGCTGGGAAACCTAAAACGTCTAAGGCTTTTAGGGCGCTCTCCTCCGTGAAGGCTATTAGGGTTCTAGGCATCGGCACATTAGCTTTCATAAGAGAGAGCGTCGTAAACAACTTGTTTCCGCAGAGTAGGGAGACATGGAATGGATTAATTACTTGCACCCCAGAGCTCTCGAGGAAGGCTGCCATATGCAGCCCCCGAAAATAGCTTACACAGCGCTGAAGAGCTAGGTCCCCAAAGTAACTTCTAATCTTATCATAAGTATCTAAGATATCCACATAGATGACCTTAGAATCAATTAGCGTCAGATCTAACCCCAGCTTCCTCGAAGCATCTATTAGCGCCTTCTCCTCCCATCTAATCCTATCGTAGATTAAACTGACCTTCCCCATTTATTCGCCCCAATCTTCACCTTCAACTTCAGCTGGCTCTAAGTGTAGTGTTCCATCCTTATCGAACCTGATTTCTAAGTCTAAGCCGCAGTCAGGACAGCTTACTATCTCTCCTTGGATAGCATCATCTGGGACGTTTATAGCCGCATCACACTCAGGACATTTCGCCTTAAAGGCTACCGCCTCCTATTCTTACGTTTTATAGGAGAAAAATATTCTTCTTTATAAATCTTTTGGTTATCTTAAAAAAAATTTAATAATTACTATTGAAAATAATATTTCAACAAAATTGCTTATATATTTGATTAACATCTTTTATTTATGATTTTCATGGAACCAGAAATAGATGAGGTCGATAGAGAGATTATTAGGATGCTGCAGGATGACGCCAGAATATCTTTCAGAAAAATAGCCGAAAAATTAAATGTTAGTGAGGCAACAATCTTCATTAGGGTTAAAAAGCTTCTTGAGAGGAACATTATAAAGAGGTTTACGGCAATAGTCTCACCCGAGGTTCTTGGAAAAAAGATAACAGCCTTTATACTCTTAAAAGCGGATCCAAAGAAGCTTAACAATGTTCTGGAGACAATAAGTAGAATTGATGATGTCTATGAGGTCTATGACGTTACCGGCTCATACTATGCCATAGTGAAGATTAGGACAGAAGACCAAGGGAAGCTAAGGAAGATAATTGATGAGATAGGGTTAATTGATGGCGTTTTAAGCACGGAGACGGCCATCGTCTTAAGGAGCGTAAAAGAGGAGACTCGAATAAAAGTGTAGCGGCCGCCATTCAGGATAGAGATACACCAAATTCTTAATGAGAAAGTTTGCATTAATAATAAGAAAAACATCTACCCAAGTAAAGGTGAGCAGGATATTAAGCGAGTAATAGTTGTGACTGGAACTCCAGGTGTAGGTAAATCCTCAGTATCAAAGATTCTCTCCTCTAAAATAAATTCCCTTCTCATAAGTTTAAGTGAACTCATTAGAGGGGAGAAGCTTTATTGTGGGGTGGACAAGGAGAGGGATACGCTTATAGCCGACCTAGATAAAGTCTCTAAGAGGGTTCAAGAAATAATTTTGAGTTCAGACCGAGACGTGATTATTGAAGGCCACCTAGCACCATACGTCGTACCGCCAGAGCGTGTCACAATAGCCTTTGTTTTAAGGAGAGAACCTGAAGATCTTAAGCATATACTTGAGAGCCGAAATTATAATGAGAGAAAAGTTGCTGAAAATATTGCGGCTGAGGTTCTAGATGTATGCCTATATGACGCCATAAACAGATTTGGCATTGAGAGAGTTTGTGAGATAGACGTCACCTCAAGAGGTGCAGACGAGGTCGTTCAAGAGATTTTAGATGTCTTGAATGGTTTAAGGGAACGAAAGGTTGGAGTTGTAGACTGGCTTGGAAAACTGGAGAAGGAGGGGAAACTTAAAGAATACTTAAAGGACTTCTGAAAGTTAAAAGGCTTTTAGGCTCCTCAGGAGGTCTGACCTCGTTAGTAATCTTATTCCTTTGCGGCTCGCGTATGCCTTTGCATGCTCACTAAACTTCTCAGCTATTAAAATTGGTGTCGTGAAGCCTAAGCTCTGCGCTAGCTTATCAACATTTATCACTACATTGACGCCGACAGTCCTATTCCACTCCTTAATCCAGACAGGGTATACCTCACCGCCCCTCTTCACAAGCAGATCGAATCTCTTAGATGGAATAGGCATATTATCAGATTCGTCTTTAAGGTTCTTATCCACAGTATAGCCTCTTTTCATGAAATATTGCATTGCAAGTTTAATCAGTGATTGCCGACTCATACTCTTCACAAAAGAGATGCTCAATATAGGAAAAAAGTCTTTTTAACAAGTTGATGTAGCTTTAACAGTCTGCGTAAGCAGGTTTTTTACACCCACCCATTGAGCTATTATTCCTCCAAATATTACTGGAAGCCAGAAGGTCGCTACGCGTATAAAGAGAGTTGCCGTCCCACTAATCGCCATGTTAAAGCCGAGCAGCGCATATAAATTCATAGTAACTATTTCTATGAGACCTGGAGCAAGGGATATTGGGGACGTTTGGAGCGCCATATTTATTGAGTATACTATAATGGTTTCATAGATTTTGGAGGATATTTCTGGGAAGTTAATTGCATAGAAGGTTAGGAAGAAGACGCTTAGGTGGAGGAGCCATGCGAGGAAGTTATAGAGCATAGCTAATATTAGTCTCCATCGCCTACCACTAAGATGCCTAAAGTCATTATAAAAGCATTGTAAATTCATGTAGATCATGCTTCTTGTCTCTGGCAGGTTTATACGCCCCTTCGACAAAGAAACGATGAAATCTAGGATTGGATCAATTATTTTCTCAGCAATACCCTTTCTTAGCGAGACGAGGAGTAGCAATATTAGTAGGGTTACTGAGCAAAGAATCAGCGTCACTAGGGGGTAAATTATGCTTATACTAACGCCATATGTTATTATAAGGAGAATTGATGAGATAATCAAGCTACTTAATGTTATAAATGTCAATATTATACGATGCGCAACTATTGAGGCAACGATTTTTCCCGGCTGCTCATTGGTTTCCCTCTGAACAAAAAATGCTCTGGTTATCTCGCCAGATACGGTCTCAAATGGTATTACTGAATCAACGAAGACCCCCAGCCAGCAGTAGAGGTAAACCTTCTTTAATCCTATCTTTATCCCCAGGGTCTCCATAAGCTTATTCCAGCTCATCGAGTAAAAAAGTACGCTTAAGAAGACCGCCATTATAGCCATAGCATAATATGACATGTAGTCGCGTAAGTTGAGTCTATTGAGGATGTTAGATATTTCATTCACGCCAACTGTTAGGCAGAGATATATCAAGAAGATTAATAAGCCAATAAAGAGGATAGCGAAAAATTTTGTGAAGGGCTGTTTCATCTTAACCAGTTTGAAGATATATTGCTACTAGTATATTTTAGTTTCTAAAAGTTCGTAGAATAAGTTTTATCTGCTCCATCTAACTGAAAGAATTTTGGTTAATTTGCGATGCGGATAAAAGCAGTAATATTCGATTTAGATGATACGTTAATCCGTTCTGGAATAAATTATAGGGAAACAAAATCTCTGATAATAAAGTTTTTAGTTGAGGCTGGGGTTACAGAGGGGCTCTTAAATGAGAGCATGCCTAACCTAGAAATTGTTAATAGATCTGTTGAGGATTTACGTGGAAAGAATTGTGCTGAGGATAGGATTAAGGAGATAATTAACAGAGTTTATAAAATGTTTAATGAGGCTGAACTTAAGGCATTGAATAAGGCTATGCCCATGGATGGAGCCCTAGAAACCCTAGCTACCTTAAAGAAAAATGGATTAAAAATAGGTGTTGTAACAAATAGTTGCGGCGAATATGCTAGGAGGATACTTGAAATGTTCTCTCTAGATATGTATGTTGATGCCGTCGTTGCTAGGGATGACGTCACCCGCCATAAACCTAACCCAGAACATATTTTGAAGGCACTTGAAAAACTCGGCGTTCAAGAATCAGAGACAATATTCGTCGGAGACCATTTAATAGATGCTCTATGCGCGAGGGATGCGGGCGTAAAGTTTATTCTCCTTAAGAATGAAAAGTGGGATTTGCGCCACGCTAAAGAAAATGCCTCTGCTGTAATTAACCATCTAAGTGAACTTCTCGCCATAATCAGACAATTCTAGAAAACGCTTGCATTTCATCATTGGTGGATTTGGTTATGGAGACGCTTATAGACGCATCCCTAGGTTTGCTGCCGCTTGATGTTCTAATCTTCGGACAGGTTGTTGACGTTTACCGTGGGGTAATTTTTGATGGCTACATAGGCGTTAAAGGTGGGTTAATAGTATATGTCGGCTCTAGACCAAAGCCCTCCCTTGAAAGGATTGATGCCTCAGAGAATTATATTCTCCCAGCCTATATTGATGGGCACATTCACGTCGAGAGTACGCTCATGACCCCTAGCGCCTTCGCTAAAGCGGTTATACCGAGGGGAACATGCTGCGTAATTGCTGATCCGCATGAGATTGCCAATGTCTTAGGTTTAGAGGGCATAAAATTTATGATTGAGGACTCTACACGAACCCCTTTAAAACTCTACTTCATGATACCATCCTCAGTCCCCTCAACGAAGCTCGAGACCTCTGGGGCGGAGATAGGTCTCAAGGAGATAAGGGTTCTTAAAGGTTTTAAGCGGGTTCTGGGTTTAGGGGAGGTCATGAATTATCTTGGGGTTATAGGTAAGGATAAGGATACCTTAGATAAGATAAGGGTATGTCATGGAATGGTTATTGATGGACATGCGCCGGGTTTGAGGGGTGAGATGCTATGCGCATATATTCTGGCCGGCATAGGCTCAGACCACGAGGTATTGGATGCTGAAGAGGCTTCCGAGAAGTTGTCGCTTGGAATGTGGGTTATGATACGTGAGGGTTCAACAGCTAAGTCAATAGCAAGACTTAAGGGGGTCATCTCTAAGGGCTGCCCGGAGAGGGTTATGCTTGTAACTGATGATAGACACGCCGATGATATAGTGGCTGAGGGGCACATAGACCACTGTCTGAGGAGAGCGGTTGAGGAGGGTATAGATCCGGTGGATGCAGTGAAGATGGTGACACTTAAGCCCTCAGAATACTTTGGTCTCAGGACTCTAGGGGGGATATCCCCCGGAAAATCCGCCGACATAGTTATTGTCGATAATTTAAGGAACTTTAACGCGAAGTTTGTTTTAATAGATGGGAAATTAGTTGCCAGAGATGGAAAGTATTTATATGCCGCGGAGGTTTTGAGGAGGGATATTCGGTTAGGCAGAGTTAATGTTGGCGACATTAGTACTAGGGATTTGCAGATAAGGCACCCAAATATTAAGTATGGGACTGTCAAAGTGAGGGTTATAGGCTTAGTTGAGGGGCAAATATTCACTGAGGAGGAGCACCATGAGGTAAGCGTGATTGACGGTGCTGCCAGACCCAACCTGGATAAGGATATACTTAAAATTTGTGTTGTTGAGAGACATAGGGGCTCAGGTAGAATTGGTTTGGGGTTTGTTAGAGGCTTCGGACTGAAGAGCGGGGCAATAGCTTCTACGGTGGCCCATGACTCACATAATATCATTGCCGTCGGCGTCGGTGATGGAGACATTTACACGGCGATCCTGAGGCTCAGGGATATGAATGGTGGCTTTGTGGTGGTTGATGGTGGGAGGGTTATCTCGGAGCTGCCCCTCCCAGTAGCTGGCCTTATGTCGAACCTCGATGCGGAGGAAATATCCGCAAAGATTAGGGATCTAAGGGAAGCTACAAATAGGCTTGGCTGTAGGATTAAGGATCCATTTATGGCGCTCTCATTTCTATCATTGCCAGTTATACCAAAACTCAAAATAACAGACTATGGGCTAATCGATTCTGAAAGACTCGTTGTCGTCAGTCCATTCCTCGATTAAATATATAAACTCTGGTCACACTTCTATCTCATTGGGGCATATGGTTTGACAAGGGCTCTATATTTAGAGGATAGTTATTTAAAGGAGTGTGAGGCGACCGTAATTAAGGTCATTAATGGAAGAAGGGTGGTTTTAGATCAGACGATCTTTTATCCTGGGGGCGGAGGGCAGCCGCATGATACTGGCAAATTGATTCGTGGTGGGGAGACTTTTAATGTCATCTATGTTAGTAGAGCTGGCGACGAGATAATTCATGAGGTTGAGAGGGAGGGCTTAGCTGCCGGAGACAGAGTTCTCTGCGTAATAAACTGGGATAGGCGGTATAAGTTTATGCGCAGCCACACAGCAGCCCATGTATTCGCATCGTTAATATGTAATGAAACAGGCGCGCTTGTGACTGGAAACCAAATTGAGGAGGATAAGGTTCGATTTGACTTCAGCTTAGAGCAGCTAGATAGGGATGTTATCATGAGGTTTATCGAGAAATCTAATGAATTGTTTAGGCAGGATATTCCAGTATTATGGTATGAGCTGCCAAGAGAGGAGGCGTTGAAGATCCCTGGAGTCGTTAAGATGGCTAAGGCTCTGCCGCCCAACATACCTAGGCTGCGGATAGTTGAGATAGTTGGCGTTGATAAGCAGGCTGATGGCGGAACCCACGTAAAGAACCTTAGGGAGGTTGGGCAAATAAAATTAATTAAGGTTGAGAGTAAGGGTAGACTCCATAAGCGTGTCTACTTTGCAGTAGAATGAGCATATAAGATGGTGTAGCTTATTGCGCCTACATGTACATAAAAAGGCTTTTAGGGTCTTAGGTGTATCTGAGTGCTTTATTAAGGGGGTTAGCGAAAAATCCATTTTAGCTGGCGTTATCTTGAGGAGCGACCTAATAATTGATGGCTTCACCTTCTCAAGGGCTACGGTTGGCGGCATGGATGCAACGGACTCAGTCCTAAAAATGTATAGGGCTCTAAATAGAAATGACATAAATGTTTTGATGCTTAATGGCTGCGTTATAAGCTGGTATAATGTAATAGATTTACAGAGGGTTTATGAGGAGACTGGGCTGCCACTTATATGCGTTACATATGAGGAGTCGCCGGGCTTAGAGAAGTACTTTATGGAGCTCTTCCCAGAGGATTATGAGAAGAGAATAGAGATCTATCATAAAAATGGCCCTAGAACCTCCATAAGGCTCCATACGGGGTTCGATGTCTACGTGAGATTTTATGGCATGACTGTTGAGGAGGCTAAAGGAATATTAAACAAATTTACGCTGCATGGAGCCGTTCCAGAGCCACTTAGGATAGCGAGACTACTGGCGAGGGGAATAATGAGGATGCTTTTCTAATGGTTTAAATTAAAATTGCTTTTAATATTCTTGTAAAAATTAGCTTTTATCGGCTGTATTCTGGCCCTAGCACCTCTTCTCAGCCAATTATCTTTACCTCTGTTCCCAGAGCTTGCCCAGGAAGCCCCCTCCTAAATCTAGCCCTGACTAGCCCATTATTCCCATGAGGGGCGACTATAACGCCTATAATGGTATTATTCTTCCCATCCGTCCAAGAGACTTTCCTGCCTATAAGCTGGCTTGCCTCACTCCTAGAATTTATCCCAGGAAACTGGAGTATGCATTCACGTGGGTACTGCTCCCTAGGTCCCAACCTATAATTAACGACGACGCCAAACAGATCCGAGGACAAGCATGATCAGCCTCCGCTACAGCGCTAAAAGTAGTAATAATGCTTGAAAAACATAAATTTACCCTTTACTCTGAGCAGCCAAATATCTAAGCATGATGCAGGCTCAACAGTAACCTACATGATAATACTTTCGAACCCTACATTAACAGATCTTAGCGGCGTTACTTTGGTGGATTATTTGCCTGCACGCGTAAGCTATATATCCTCAAGCCCAGCTGGCGTATACAACAGCGATACTCACACTATAACATGGACAGGTCTCACAGTACCAAAAGAAGGAGGAACATTAGCTTTCCAAATAACTGTTAAAATTGATTCAAATTTACCAGAGGGCGCAATAATAGTGGATATCGCCATAGTAACATGGCCTGAAAGCTCGGACACCAACATCGCCCTCTCAAGAATACTTGCTCCACCTGTAGGAGGAAAGATCGCCGACATTTATAGTGAAGGGAACTATGGCAATGGATTTCATATTATGATAGCTTTCATAGCGTTAACGGCTGCAGTAACCGTAATCATATCCCTCAGTTCAACTATAAAAACGTGGAAGATAAAAATGCCCAAAAAGACCAAAAACATCCTAGATGAGACTACAATCACTAATACATTCACTCACCTTTTTATTTCATTAAAGCACATTCAGAGGAAAATCTAAAAGTTTCCAATAAATTTGCTATGTTGAAGAGCTTTCTCCGCCATAGTATTCTGTTAGCGGCTGCTGCTCTTGCCTGCTGGCCGCTTCGGCTAGCTTTCTCCACTCTTCCTGCGTTAATGTTCCGCCGACCTGCTCCTTAATTCTCTTTGCTATCTTAGGTCCTATGTGTGGCAGGGACATTAGCCTTTCAACTGACGCCCTCTTTAGATCTTCAATTGTCCTCAGACCAGCATTATATAGTATGCGGGCCCTGACTCTACCGACTCCCTCAAGCCTTGCAAGCGGTAGCAGCTCCGCCTTAACTCCATGCTCTACGCGCTCCATGAGCTCAGCCAGCTTTGGCAGTAGGTTCTTGTGGCCAAGGAGCTTCGCCAATTCATATGAGGAGTATAGTAGCCATTTGGCTGTCTCCGTTAAATAGTATAGGTCTCCGGGCTCTACACCGAATAGCTCAATTATTTGGTCCTCGCTATACTCTTCTATCCAAGCCTTTAACACCATTGCGGTTTTAACCTCACCGAGAAACTCCTCATATTCTATTCTATCCCCCCACTCATCTGGAACATTAAACATAAATTCATCCCTATGCTCATCTAAGAAGAGGGTTATTCTATCGATGTCGCCTGATGTCGGCCTAATTTTCGGAGACATGTCCGGCGTATGCGCTATCATGTGAAGGAAGCTTATGTCAGTTATCTTTGGAGCACCCCTCTTAAGAGCGTCCCGAATTATTATGGCTGATAGGGGATCAATATATAGCTGTGAAACCCTCACACCGAACTCCGTAGCCTTTAGGAAGACTCCCTCAGCTCTAATCATGTCCTCATCATGTAGGAATTTTAGAACCCTATTTATAGCTCCTTTAATGGCATCGAGGTTATACTGGTAGGCGTAGAGGGTCTTTGAGAAGAAGTCGTAAACTCCCTGCTCAGAATATGCGAAGCCAGATGCTATTGTCGCCAAGACATGGCTTCTTAAGACCCTCTCCACACCGAGCTTAGACCATATCCGCTCAGGCTTCGCATAAACATAGCTCGTTAATAGGTAGTCACGTTCATCCTCACTCTTAGCAATCAATATAGCCTCGCCAACCCTATCATACTTAGGCCTACCTGCCCTCCCAACCATCTGCTTATACTCAAGGACCGTAATTGGGTAATATCCATACCCAGGCTCATACCGCCTATAATCACTTATTATAACCATTCTAGCCGGAAGGTTCACGCCGAAGGCCAGCGTCGGGGTCGCCGTTAAAACCTTGATCCTACCATCCCTAAACGCATCCTCAATAATTTTCCTATGAGCCCCAGAGAGACCGGCATGGTGGAAGGCTACACCGCTCTTAACGAGCTCGGCTAAGGCGTCACCGAGCCTAGTTCTCTCTCCGGAGGCCTGAATCTCCTCTGCCAGATTCTCCAGCGAACGCTTAAGCGATTTAGGTAGCAGCTGACTTATCTCTGGAGAAGCCCTCCTCGCAATACTCACAGCATTCTTTCTTGATGATGCGAATATAAGTGCTTGACCCCCCTGCTTAACACAATGAACCGCCAAATTTATAACTGGATCCTTAACGACCCTATCTATCTTAATTGAGCCGCCGTCCTTAAACTGTATCTCATCGCCATACAATATCCCCTCACGGAGCTTAACTGGCCTCCACTCAGTCGTCACCGCGCGGGCATTAAGCCACTCGGCTATCTCATTTACGTTTCTTATTGTTGCGCTTAAAGCTAATACTTGGATGCCAGGATTTATTTGAGATAGCCTAGCTAAGACGACCTCTAACGTCGGCCCGCGCTCAACATCATTGAGTAGGTGAACCTCATCCGCTATGACTAGTGATATATCGCTTATCCACGGAGCCCTATGCCTAAGGAGCGAGTCAAATTTCTCATTAGTGGTCACTATGATATCATATCTCCCAAGCCACGGATCACTACTATCATAATCTCCAGTGCTTATGCCAACACTTATATTTCTCCCATCCGGCTTACGTATACCAGAATACTTCTTAAAATCTTCATACTTCTCATTTGCGAGGGCCCTTAGCGGCGTTAAATATAAGACTTTCCCACCGTTCTCTAGAATATGTTTTATGGCGCATAGCTCGGCGATAAGTGTCTTACCAGAGGCTGTTGGACTTGCCAGGACAAGGTTTACGCCTTTGAGCGCCCCAATCTTTATGGCTTCTTCCTGCGGTGGAAAGAGCTCCCTTATACCCTCCTCTAAGAGAACCCTCTTTGCCTCCGGGTGTATGTCAAGCTCATCTATGAGCAAGGCTGGGTGCTTTCTCCGTGAGAGTGTTTTACGTCTTCTTTAAGTATCCACTTTTAGGCTCATAAAGTGTTCCCTCACGAACCAGCTGCTGGATAAGCTTCTCAGCCTCACTTCTAGCTATACCATACTCGCTACTAAGTCTCTCAAGTAGATCAGCCCTACTAACCATGCCGCTCTCCTTCTCCATATCAACAATTGTACTCAGTATGACACGTAGCTTATCCTGAACACTTTTAGGCTTACCAACCATAATAATGTCAATATCAAACTTCCTCGAGGAAATATCTACGCCAACCTCTTCAAGGGATCGTTTCATAATGCTTATGGCTGCCTCGGCATCCTCCGGGAGAACAACATTTCTTAGAGCTGCACGAGCCCTAGCCTCAGCTATTCTCACAAGGGCCTCTAGCTGGCGGGCTGTTATCGCTATCGGAGTACCCTCACCTTCACTGGCGGAACGCATGGTCAGATAAAACTCTTTTAGGCGCTCCATCGCCTCTTGAGTTAATATTGGCCTAACATTATTCTTAGCATAGGCAATATATTTCCTGAGTAGATCTGGCGGTATTGGGGGCTCAGCCGGCGGCGTCTCCTTAGCATGCAACCTAAGCATGTGCTCGCTCATCCTAGAATCACGGTCCTTATCCGGAACATCCCTTAAGACGAAGATTAAATCAAACCTGGAGAGTATTGTTATTGGTAGGGAAATATTTTCTGCAACAGTTCTATATGGATCGTATCTCCCAAGAGCTGGGTTTGCCGCAGCTAGTATCGCTGTCCTGGCATTTAATGTCGCGACGATCCCGCCCTTAGCAACAGAGACAGTCTGCTGCTCCATAGCCTCATGTATAGCAACCCTATCCTCATTCCTCATTTTATCAATTTCATCTATGCATGCTACGCCCTTATCCGCTAAGACAAGCGCACCGGCCTCAAGGGTCATCCCGCCAGTAGGTGACGGTAGGACAGCAGCCGTTAGGCCGGCCGCAGTCGTCCCCCTTCCACTCGTATATAAGCCTCTGGGAGCAATCCTCTGAACATAGCGGAGCAGCTGAGACTTAGCTGTGCCCGGGTCGCCTATGAGCAGCACATGTATGTCCCCCCTAACAGTTATGTCTGGAAGGTGCTTCGGGACGCCTCCGAAGAGGAGATACATTATAGCCTCCTTGATGTGCTCATAGCCGTAAATTGACGGTGCAATAGACTGAATTATCTTCTGGTGTATGTGTGGATCCTTAGCGAGCTTCATTATCTGCTCCTCCTCTTCAGGAGTTATCAGAAGCGATTCAGGCTCCTTACTCGCAGCCTCAATATAGTTTGCATCTAAATATAGTGTGAAAGCCCTACTCTTACCAGTCCTGGGGTATGATGTGGCCTCAGCATTAACTATGCCAACAACATAAACCCTATCGCCGGGCCTAGCGGTATCGACAATATCCTTACCGATAACCCTAATATCAAGGGAGCGGGGGGTCTGGCCTGGCGGTATATCCTCAGGATATTCTTGCATCCGTAGCTCTTGGTAATCAATGAATTTAGACTCCTCCTGAATAAACTCAAATGGTCCGCCCTTACACCCCTGCTTAGCGCATTTATATGGGAATTCTAGGAAAGCCCCACTCTGCGGAACAGTCACTTTTGTATCACATCTCCTACACCTGAAGACGGCTTTAGTGACTATTGGCCTGACTACTGATGCACGCATTATTATGCCTTCAACCATAACCAGCTTACCTATATGTTCTGAACCGAGCCTTCGTAAGGGTGTTATACGTGGCAGCCCACGAACCCTAACCGTTACGCCTATCTCCTTTATTTTCTCAGCATAATCGGACACTTCAACACGTAGTTGCTCAAGGGCGGCGCTATTGGCGTAGGATAAATATTCCTGCGGATTCTCGAGCAGCATATCGGCTAGGTGTGGATCAACCATAAGTATGTCCTCGAAGTCAACTATAACCGATGTTGATGCATTAAGTGCCATTTGGGCTATTCTCTGACGGTACTTAGTAGTCTTAAATAGCGAACCGAATTTTTCAGCGGGTTTCTCAACAACGAGTTCGGTCATTAGAGAAGCCTCCTAAATTATCTTAGACCTCCAATCAGAAACTATCCTTTTAATCCGTTCATAGAGTTCTCTTTCTTCCGGAGTAAGGTTCTTTATGACTTGGCCTTCTGGTAGGGGGATTGTAGCCAGCGACACAAGCTTTCTAAGCCTACAATTGACTATGTCCTGCGCGAGGTTCTGGACATGCTCATACTCCCTCAGCTTCTCTAGGTTAGTCTTAGAGGCTTGCTTCAGCTCATTAATAACCCGCCTAATCTTTGGATAAAAGTTCTCTGGAATCGTTGCCAGTTGCCCGAGGGCCTGGATCCGCTCGGTCCACTGAATCTTATAGATCTTGGCAGCGTCGAGACCATCCTCTTTAACCTTAACCAGTTTATCCTTCTCCAGTTCTCTGGCAACCCAGAGCCTAACCTCATAATCATGTCCTTCCTCAAATGGGCCGATGGAGAAGCCGACGAGATCGATCTTTGGGGCGCTCTTAACAGCAACTACGGTAACAAAACTGTTTTCGAAGAGGAAATCTGAGAAATCTATACTTGAATAGTGTTTTTCAAACATATTCTGCGGCACTAACCTTAAAGAAATATTTATTGATCGAGATAAATATACTTTCCAGAACCGAATTATGTGGGCATACACGTAGATGTTCACTGTAAACTTCATAAAGAAAACTTAAATTTTTCTCCTCCAATTCTATTAGGGAGGGCTAATGAGGGTACGTGTCATATATTTAGGTGTCGTCAGGCAGAAGACTGGTAAAACTGAGGAGGAATACGAGCTAGCGGATAAATCCTCGCTTAAAGACCTACTTGTTAAGGTTTCCGAGAGGTATCCATTGCTTAAGGATATTATTGGTGGGCTGGGCGAGGGGCATGCGGATCCAACTCTACTGGTGACACTGAATGAGCACTCCATAAGGATTGGTGAGAGCGGCAACACCATGCTAAAGGACGGCGATAAAATAATGCTAATGACCGTTATAGGCGGTGGATAAGGGATCTAAACGAGGAAACTCTTATAAATATCTCTAGTGTTTTTGTAACTCAACAAGAGTCGGTGAGCGAAACGTGCCAGAATGGGGCTACTCATTTGAAGCATATGATCCAACAACAATGGTTAGGGCTAGTGGTAGGGAGCTTAGAATATCGCCTAAAGCCGCAAGAGAGGTCTGCGCGGCGATAAAAGGCATGATGCTCGAAGAAGCAAAAGAGTTTCTAAGGAACGTTATAGCAAAGAGGGTTGCCGTGCCATATAGGCGGTATAAGAAGAAGCTCCCGCATAGAAGGGGGCTTGGGGGTGCTGGAAGATACCCAGTAAAGGCGGCTTCAAAGATACTTAAGGTTTTAGAGAACGCTGAAGCGAATGCCGAATATAAAGGGTTTGATATAGAGAAACTCAGGATTATCCACGCATCCGCATACCCAGGAGCGAGGATAAGGAGATATATGCCGAGGGCTTTCGGGAGGGCAACCAGGTGGTTTGAGACATTAACCCACGTTGAGGTAGTCTTGGAGGAGGTGAAGTAGATGGCTTATGTAAAGCATTTCATTAAGGAGTCTATTAAAAAGGCTGAGATAGATGAGTTCTTATGGAAAGAGTTTGAGAAGGCTGGTTATGGCGGGGTTGAAATAACAAGAACACCACTCGGCACAAACGTCGTTATTTATGCTATGCGCCCCGGTCTCGTTATAGGTCGCGGCGGAGAAACAATAAAGCAGCTTGCCAAAATCCTTGAGGAAAGGTTTAATCTACCAAACCCGCAGATCTCCGTGGCTGAGATAGAGGTTCCAGAACTGAATCCATATGTTATGGCATCTAGGATAGCTGCCGCACTTAGGCGTGGAATCCACTTCAGGAGGGTTGGATTCTGGGCGCTAAACCAGATAATGAAGGCCGGTGCTTTAGGAGCAGAGATAATTATTAGTGGTAAACTTGTTAGCGAGAGGGCTAGAGTGGAGAAGTTTAGGGATGGATATATACCTAAGAGCGGGGACCCGGCAATGAAATATGTTAAGAAGGCTGTTGCACACGTTCAGCTAAAGCCAGGAATATTTGGAATACAAGTCTTCATAGTTCGGCCAGACGCAAAGCTCCCAGATGAGATTGAGCTAATTGAAGAACAATCTGAGGAGACTATGAAGGGAGAGAAGGGCGAATTATAGGGGGCCTGGTGATGGAGTATGGCCATCCTAAGGGTTGCTGAGATTAGGCGGATGAAAAGGGAGGAGCGCGAGAGAAAGCTGGCTGAGCTCCGCGCGGAGCTCACAAGGCTTAAGATGATCGTTAAGGCTGGGGGAGCTGTTGATAAGCCAGCAAGAATAAGGGAGATTAAGCGGACAATAGCTCGTATACTGACAATCAATAATGAGGAGTCTAAAGGGATTGAGGGATGAGGGATCTTAAATATATTCTCCAAGACGAGTTTATTGGATTAAAAGCTAAAGTTGTGAAGTGCACCAATAAGAGTTGTGTTGGTTTATCCGGAACCGTTATTGATGAGACGAAAAATACATTCAAAATTTTATGCAGAAATGGTAGTGAGAAAATATTAATTAAGGAGAATTGTATTTTCCATTTTACATTACCTGATAAAACAATAGTTGAGATTGATGGTAAAGCTCTTGTGGGCCGGCCTGAGGATAGAATTAAGAGGATTGTTAGGAGGCGTTGGTGAGTGTCATATAATATTAAGCCGCCTGAGAAAATATGTAATGATGAATATTGCCCCTTTCATGGATCCATAAAAATTAGGGGTAGGATAATTGAGGGTGTCGTTGTGAGTGCCAAGATGCAGAAGACTGTTATTGTTAGGCGTGACTATATTTATTATGTGCCTAAATTCCAGCGCTATGAGCGAAGGCATAGTAGAATACCAGCCCATAACCCGCCATGCATAAATGCAACTGAGGGCGACATCGTTAGGATAGCCGAGTGCAGGCCGATAAGTAAGACGGTAGCCTTCGTTGTAGTGGAGAAAATAGGTAGGAAGGGGGTATCGTGAAGTGGCGGCTAAGGCTAAGACAAGGGGGTTGCAGGCTAAGGGCGTTGGAAAGCCGAGGGTTAGGGTAAGTAGGGGGATAAACGTCGGCTCAATAATTAAGTGTACAGATAATTCTGGGGCTAAGGAGCTGAGGGTTGTTCAAGTAGTTGGGTATAAGGGTAGGCGCAGAAGGAACCCGATGGCGGCTGTCGGCGACCTAGTAGTTGTATCAGTTAGAAAGGGGGCACCCGACATGAGGAAAAAACTTTTCCACGCGGTCATCGTTAGACAGAGGAAGCCATACAGGCGGCCAGAGGGAATATGGATTCAATTTGAAGATAACGCCGCCGTTATAATAACGCCTGAGGGCGAGATGCGCGGCTCAGAAATACACGGCCCTGTCGCCAGGGAGGCTGCTGAGAGGTGGCCGAGAATAGCTAGCGCGGCGAGCATAATAATATAGGGGGATGTCCATGACTAAAAGCACATCAGCTAAGCCAAGCAAACAGAGGAAGATGTTATATAACGCCCCATACCACCTACGTGGGAAAATAATGTCAGCACATTTATCAGATGAGCTCCATAAAACTTATGGAACTAGGTCGCTCCCGATAAGGACTGGTGATGTTGTAAGGATTATGAGGGGCGATTACAGGGGAGTTGAAGGGAAGGTTTTGAGGGTTAATAGGAAGAAGAATCGCATTTATGTTGAGGGAGTAACTAGGCAAAAGGTTGATGGAACAACGGTACTCGTACCAATACACCCTTCCAATGTCGAGATTATAAAGTTAAACTTAGATGACAAGTATAGGAAAGAGATTTTGGAGAGGAGGGGGGTGGGCGAGAAGCTGAAGGAAGCTGAGGAGAGAGCGGAGATAACTCCCAATATTGGGGGGAGTTAGGGTATGGGGAGTATGGGCGGAAAGAGACACTTAAGGCGAGAGGCAACTCCAGTATTCTGGCCAATACATAGGAAGAAGTATATCTGGACCCTTAAGCCAGATCCCGGACCACACCCGATTGATCGGTGCATACCGCTTGGAATAATTATTAGGGACCTTCTGGGCTATGCTGAAACCATGAGGGAGGCGAAAAAGATTGTTGCTCAAGGCAAAGTTCTTGTAGATTGGAGGGTTAGGCGCGACATACACTTCCCTGTTGGATTAATGGATGTTCTCTCCATCCCGGAGCTTAATAAGAGTTGGAGAGTCCTCCCACACGGTAAGGGCTTAGCATTATTTGAGATTAGTGGTGAGGAGATAAAATATAAGATCTGTAGAATTGAGAATAAGACTACGCTTCCGGGAGGACACCTTCAGCTCAACCTGCATGACGGAAGAAATATATTTGTTAGGTGTGAGGACCCGAAGAAGCCCATTGGGGAGGAGTATCGCACCCTAGATGCATTAAGGATAAGCTTGCCAGACCAGGGGATTATTGAACACCTTAAACTCGATGTTGGCATGACGGCACTCATAGTTGATGGGGAGAACCTCGGTAAATATGGTCTTATTAAGAGCATTGACCTAATTAGTGGGCAGAAGAGACGTAGATGTCTAGTGACAATAGAAGATGAGAACGGAAATTCTTACCAGACAATCCTAGATTACGTGTTTGTTGTAGGCGATAAGGCGCCTAGAATCTCTTTGCCGAGGGGTGGTTAAGGGTGTATAGCACGCTATCAGCTAACTTAATTGAGAGTTTTAAGATTAAGTGGCAGGAGAACCCTATGCTTAAGCCGAAGATAGAGAAGGTTGTTGTTAACTGTTGTGTCGGCAAGTCAGGTGAGCCCCTAGAGAAGGCCATGAAGATAATTGAGGAGCTAACTGGTCAGAAGCCATGTTATAGAAGGGCTAAAAAGACGATAAGGGATTTTGGTATAAGGCGAAATGAGCCAATTGCATGTGTAGTCACGCTTAGGGGTGGGAGGGCCATAGAGTTCTTGAAGAAGGCGCTGGACGCCGTTGGTAACAAGATTCCAGCCAGCTCATTCGATAATTATGGGAATTTCTCCTTTGGGATAGAGGAGCATATCGACATACCGGGAACAAAATATTCTCCGGAACTGGGCATCATCGGCATGGACATATGTGTTTCTTTAGCGAGACCTGGCTATAGAGTTAAATATAGGAGGCGTGCAAGATCTAGGGTTGGTAAGGCTCATAGGTTGATGGCTGAGGAAGCGATGGCATATATGATTCATGAGTTTGGTGTTGAGATAACTGAGGAGAAGAGGGAGAAGAAGCGTAGGAAGAAGTAGTGGTGGTGGGGGTTGAGCGAAAAGAGCCAACAGAGGAAAGAGAGAAAATTTGGTAAGGGTAGTAGACCCTGTAGAAGATGCGGCTCATACGGCCCAATAATAAGGAGATATGGATTAATGCTATGTCGACAGTGCTTTAGAGAAGTTGCTGAAAAGCTCGGCTTCAAGAAGTATAATTGAGGTGATTAAAAATGAACTTAGATACTCTTGCAAACGGTTTAACAACGATATGTAATGATGAAATGAGGAGGAAGAAGGAGTGTTATATAATGCCAGCGTCAAAGCTGCTTGGCAATGTGCTGAGGGTTATGCAAATGCACGGCTATATTGGCGAATTCGAGTTTATTGATGACGGTAGGACGGGTAAGTTTAGGGTTCAGCTCCTCGGTAGGATAAATAAGTGCGGAGCCATAAGGCCCAGATACTCAGTTAAGGCTAAGGATATTGAGAAGTGGGAAAAAACGTTTTTACCCGCGAGGGATATGGGTATACTCATAATTACAACCTCTCAAGGGGTTATGTCACATATTGAGGCTAAAAAGAGGGGGATTGGGGGAAAACTCCTAGCATATGTTTATTAGCGGTGGTATGAATGTTAGAGGCGCTAGAGCAGCTCTGCGAGGTCATTAAAGTCGAGAAGAAAGAGGTTAGGATACCAGAGGGAGTAAGAGTTAACCTAAACGGTAAAGTAGTGGAAGTTATAGGTCCGCTGGGAAAAATAGTAAGAGATTTCTCGAATAATCCAGTCTCAATAGAGGTTTTAGGGGATAACGTTGTAGTATATGCCGTTAAGCCTAAGAAAAGGGAGAAATCGCACGTAGGGACTGTTGCAGCGCACATTAGGAATATGATTAGAGGTGTGACGAAGGGCTTTACATATAAACTTAAAATCGTTTATGCGCATTTCCCAATATCGGTCAAGGTTAGCGGGGATAAAGTCTTCATAGAGAATTTTATGGGCGAAAGGACCCCGAGGACTGCGAGAATAGTCGGTAACACTAAAGTCACTGTTAAGGGGGATGACGTAATAGTGCAGGGAATAAATTTAGAGGATGTTAGCCAGACAGCAGCAAACATAGAGCAGGCCACTAAAATAAAGGAGAGGGATCCCCGCAGGTTCTTAGATGGAATATATATTTATGAGAAGGTGGAGGGGCTAGTCAGTTGAGCGTCGAGAATAAGGTTTTAGAAGAGGCTAAGAAGGCTATTAAGCTGAGAAGGAAAGTTAAGGAGAAGAAGCCAGACTTTGTTAGGCAAGAGAGCTGGCGCTACGACCGCGTGGACGAGAGCTGGAGGAGACCAAGAGGGATAGATAGCAAGATGCGGAAGGAGGTTAAGGGCTGGCCAGCCAGAGTAAAGGTTGGCTATAGGGGGCCAAAGGAGGCTAGGGGACTCCACCCAACAGCATACCGCGAGGTCATAGTCTATAACGTCTATGATCTGGACCGCGTTAACCCAAAAATGGAGGCCATAAGAATAGCCCATACCGTCGGCGCTAAGAAGAGGGCGGAGATACTTAATAGGGCTAGGGAGCTGGGAATACATGTTTTAAACGCCTCGGCATAGCTTACATAATGGGGGCGCCGTTATGAGTTTAAGGAGTCAGCGTAGAATGGCTGCGGAAATATTAGGCGTTGGTGAGGAGAGGGTTTGGATAGATCCTGAGAGAATCGAGGAGGTAGAGAACGCAATAACGCGGGAGGATATTAAGAGGTTGATTAAGGAGGGCGTTATAAGGAAGATTAAGGATCAAGGCGTGAGTAGGGCGCGCGCAAGAATACTGCATGAGAAAAAGAGGAGAGGCAGGCGCAGGGGCATTGGAAGTAGGAGTGGTGCATCGGGCGCCAGAATTGATCACCTTAAGGAGTGGGTTGAGAGGATAAGGGCTCTGAGGAGGAGACTTCGCGAGCTTAAGGAGAAGCGTATAATAACTGTTAGAACCTATAGACATCTTTACCTTAAAGCTAAAGCTGGTGTATTCAAGTCAATTGCGGATCTACATCAATATATTGAAGCGCATGGTTTAAGGAGGAAACGCTAGTGGCTAAGGGTCCGGGGTACACTGTCCCATATAGGAGAAGAAGGGAAGGGAAAACAGACTATAGGCTTAGAAAGAAACTCATAATATCTAAGCTCCCCAGGCTGGTTGTCAGGAAGACTAATAGAAACTTTATTGCTCAGGTCATTATGGCTACAGTTATAGGCGATGTTGTTATAGCTTCAGCGCACTCCCATGAGCTTAGAAAGAAGTTTGGTTGGCTTGGAAGTCTAAATAATCTCCCAGCCGCATATTTAGTCGGATTGCTCTGTGGATTAAGGGCTGCCGCTAAAGGTATCGAGAAGGCAATTCTAGACATAGGCTTACATACGCCCTCAAGGGGTGCAGCCGTCTTCGCGGCCATGAAGGGCTTTGTGGATGCTGGTGTTGAGATACCACATGACGAATCAATCCTTCCCGATGAAACTAGGATATGCGGTGAACACATAGCAAAATATGCTGAGCTACTGGCTTCAACAAACAAAGAGAAATACACAAAACACTTTTCAGAATACTTGGCCAGAGGTTTACCTCCGGAAAACCTACCGGAGCACTTTAACACCGTTAAAGAGAGGATACTGGAAGCATTTAAAGGAAAATAGAACCCGGATTTAGTTATTCCTTTTTTCCTGGATTTTTGTGAGATCCAGCTCTATGTAGAAGAGGTTTCCGTCAACTCTATACTTTGACGGGTACTTAGATTTCTTAAGTATATGTATCATTTTAGTGTTATCGATTGAAACCCATGCTATAAAAGTCTTTATCCCACGGGATCTCGCTATCTCCGCTAGGCAATTAAATAAAGCCGTCCCTAAACCCTTATCTTGCCAGTCATCCCTAACAACCAATGCAACCTCCGCTTTATCAGTTCCAGGTATACGTGAATAACTCCCTATAGCCACCATAACTTCATTGCCATTCTCTGATACTACACCAACAATGCTCATCTCATTAACATAATCTATAATAACATAAGGCCATATCCTCTTAAGAGGCATTATGTCCAATGAACCGAGAAACCTCTTTCTGACACTTTCCTTAGAGAGAGCATAGAAGAAATGCTGCTTTAAAGTTGCATCGGAAGGCTTTATTGGCCTAAGTAGAACCCTCGATCCATCCTCTAAAGTAATATATTGCTTTAACTCCTCCGGATACTCAACTTCTGGGAAGGGCATAATCTCCTTTGGGACGTAATTATGCTTTTTCGCCCACTCAAGGAGCTTATTCTTAAACCTCGGGTGAGCTATGCTCATTAGTGCCAGAGCCCTCTCCCTAATAGTTTTGCCCCTAAGATAGGCTACACCATACTCTGTAACAACGTAATCAACGTCACCTCTAGTTAACACGACGCCAGCACCCCTTGTTAAGAACCCTTTTATGCGCGAGATTCTTCCATCCTTAGCCGTCGAGGGCATAACGATTATCGCCTTCCCACCCCTTGAGAGACGTGCACCCCTCATGAAATCGGCTTGCCCTCCTAATCCACTATAAAACTTATAACCGAGAGAGTCCGAGCACACCTGACCGGTCAAATCCACCTCAAGTGCTTGATTTATTGCAACCATCTTATCATGCTGGGCAATTATAAACGGGTTATTCACATAATCTGATGGATAAAATTCAACCATTGGATTATTATCTATGAAATCATATAGCCTGCGAGTTCCCATTGCAAAAGACGCGATTATTTTACCCCTATTTATCGTCTTCTTAGCGCATGTCACCACACCCTCCTCAACAAGCTCCACAACTCCCTCAGTGAGGAGCTCAGTATGTATTCCAAGATCCTTTTTATCCATCAAATAATTTAGGATGGCGTCTGGTATACTGCCTATGCCTATCTGCAGTGTCGACTCGTCCTCTACCAGATCTGAAACATATTTTGCAATACGCTCTGAAACTATGTCAGGCTCAGAGCGCGGCAATTCAAGTATTGGTTCAGTATGCTCAACGACTATGTCTATATCTTTTACGTGTATAAAGCTGTCGCCTAAAACCCTCGGCATCTTCTTGTTAACCTGAGCGATGACTAGCTTAGCTTTCTCGGCAGCCGTCTTTGTAACATCCACTGAAACCCCTAGGCTACAGAAGCCATGCTCATCCGGCGGCGTAACCTGTATAAGTGCAACATCTATCTGGATAACTCCGTTTCTTATCAGGTATGGCAGGTCAGATAAAAATGTTGGCGTATAATCAGCCCTGCCCTCAGCCACAGCCCTACGAGTGTTGATTCCAACGAAAAAGGCGTTCATCCGGAACCTCTCTGAGTATCTGGGCTTAATGTAGGGTGCAACTCCAAGGGTATGTACATGAAGTATCTCATTGTCAGCTAGGTGGTCCGCCCTCTCAACTAAACCCTTAACTAAATACTGCGGCTCGCCACAAGCAGAGCCTATAAAAATGTGGTCTCCAGGCTTTATATATTTCAGGGCTTCCTTCAAGCTCATCTTCTTATCATCATATGACCTGTTACGCAGCTTCTCCCCCATAAGCATGCTAAGGACCCCTCGGAGAGGTTACCTTTAAAGTAGTAAATGTGCGAGGGCATATAAGATGATTACGTGCGGTGTAACGCTTAAATACTCCATGACTATAGTAAAAGCAAAAAGTAATAATGGAGACACATGAAACTCGATGCCTTTTTTAATCCAAGGGCAATCGCAGTGGTTGGTGCAAGTAGGGATCCTTCTAAAATTGGACATAAAATAGTCAAGAATATCATTGAAGGAGGGTTCAGTGGAGCTATTTATCCAGTAAATCCAAATGCTGATGAAATACTGGGGCTTAAATGCTATAAGAGCGTTGTAGATATTCCAGGCGAGATTGATCTCGCCATAATCATCGTCCCAGCTAGAATTGTGCCGTCGGTTTTGGAGGATTGCGGCGTTAGGGGTGTTAAGGGCGTAATAGTTATCTCCGCTGGCTTCGGAGAGACTGGCAGGGAGGGGGCGCAGTTAGAGCGGGAACTCGTCAATATATGCCGAAGATATCGCATGCGGATGCAGGGTCCGAACTGCTTGGGAACAATAAATGTTCAGGGTCGATTGAATGCATCGTTTGCGCCAGCAATGCCTTTACCCGGCAACATAGCGTTCGTCTCCCAGAGCGGGGCTCTTGGAAGCGCAATACTGAGATGGGCGATTAGAAACGACATCGGCTTCACAAAATTCGTAAGCTTAGGTAATGAGGCGGACTTAAACGCTGCTGACTTTATAGAGGCTTTAGGTGAGGATGAGAATACGAGGGTTATTGGACTCTATATTGAGGGAGTGAAGGAGGGTGCACGCTTTATAGAAGTTGCTAAAAGAGTTTCTAGAAAAAAGCCTATAATCGCGGTGAAGGCTGGAACAACTAGCGCCGGCATGAAGGCTGTTTCATCTCATACGGGTTCCCTGGCTGGCTCCGAAGCAGCCTTTTCAGCAGCCTTTAAGAAGGCTGGAATAATAAGGGCTAATACAGTGGAGGAATTATTTAACCTCGTGTTGGCCTTTGGCTCCCAACCACTACCCAAGGATAGAAGAGTATTGATAGTAACAAACGGAGGGGGGCCCGGCATACTGGCCACGGATGCATGCGAGAAACTCGGTTTGGAGTTGCCGCTTCTTGAGCACGAAATTTTAGAAGAACTACGCAGAGATATACCTCCTCATGCAAGCCTAAACAATCCGATAGATATTTTGGGCGATGCTGATGAAAAACGTTATAGGTTAGCGATCGAGGCAGGCTTAAAAAGCAATAATGTTGATGGAATGATAGTTATTTTAACACCTCAGGCGGTAACTCCCTCAGAGAAGGTTGCTGAAATTCTCGCTGATATTGGGAAATCTTCCAATAAACCCATCCTCGCCTCCTTCATGGGATTTGAGGAGAGCTCAGCCGTCATAAAGACATTAAAGAGATGTGGAATCCCGAATTACGCATTTCCAGAGCAAGCGGCCCACGTGCTAAGGGCCATGTATGAGTACACCCTAATACTTAGCTCTTCAACTGTAGAGGAAATTCCGAAGATAAATATGGACGCGGACAAAATTTTAAGGGTCATTCAGCGCGTGAAATCGGAGGGGCGATCTGTTCTCACTGCGGATGAGACTATGCTCGTTGCTGAAGCAGCTGGGATACCGATGCCAAAGGCTGCCATTGCTAGGAGTAGGGAGGAAGCTGGCATATTCGCCGACGAAATTGGTTACCCAGTAGCTATGAAGATAATTTCACCAGACATAATACACAAAACAGATATTGGCGGGGTTATCCTCGGAGTTAAAAGTAGAGTTGAGGTAGAAGAAAATTATGACCTCCTTATTAGAAGAGCAAGAACAATTATGCCACGTGCAAGGATATCAGGCGTACTTGTGCAAAAGATGGCGCCGCGGGGAAAGGAAGTTATTGTGGGCGCCGTCAGGGATCCGCAGTTTGGTCCACTCATAATGTTTGGCTTAGGCGGAATCTATGTAGATTTCTTTAAGGACGTTTCTTACCGTCTCTGCCCATTAACTAAGGCCGAAGCTTCCAGAATGATTGAAGAGACTAAAACGTATGTTCTCCTTAGAGGTGTTAGGGGTGAGCCGCCCTCAGACATAAATTCCATAATTGACGTTATGCTTAAAGTATCGCAGATAATGATGCAGTTTGAAGATATAGCCGAGTTAGAGATTAATCCACTGTTTGTCTATGAGAGTGGTGAGGGATGCCTTGGAGTTGACTTAAGAATAATTATAAAGTTATAGTCATTATTGTAAAGTATTATAGTGTGAGGGAAAGAAATATGGCTAAAAAGTCGATTTATTTAGTCTCCACCGAGGAGCTGGCCGGCAAGAGCGCTATAGCCTTAGCCTTAGCATCAATACTAATGGAGAGGGGATTAAGGGTAGGATACTTCAAACCTATAGGGGTAAGCAGCTCACTAACTCATGGAAAAGAGCTTCATGATGAAGATGTTGAAATAATGAAGCTAATACTGAAATTGAGGTATTCTGAAGATCTTATATGCCCCATCCTTCTTAGGGGAGAAGAATTCCTCGAAGATTTTATGTGGGGAGATTCTGAATTATTTATGGAAAAGATAAGGAGTTCCTATAAAGAGATATCGGAAAATTGTGATGTTGTATTAATTGAGAGCCCTCACAGCTTTATAACTGGCTCCTATATAGGGTGTCCAGCTCCAAGAATAGCGAAAGAACTGAATGCTGATATGATATTAATTGAGAAGGCGGAAAATGATTTTATTGTTGATAGAGTTCTCCAGGCTCAGGATATATGCATAAAATGGGGGACAAAGCTTTCCGGCGTCATACTTAATATAGTTCCAAGCAATAAGGTTGAGCGGTTTAAGGGCATCATTAAACAGTTTATTGAGAAGCAGGGGATCAATGTGCTTGGAGTAATCCCTGAAGATAGAACCTTAAAGGCCCTGACAGCCAGAGAGATATGTGATTTCATTGGAGGTAAAGTCTTAGCCGGAAAAGATGGCTTAGACAACTTTATTGAAGAGATTCTTGTAGGAGCTATGACGCCCGAAAGTGCAGCAAAGTATTTTCGCAGAGCTTTAAATGAGGCTGTGATAACTGGTGGCGACAGAACAGACATAATTTTGACAGCTCTTGAGACCGGTGTATCAGCAATAATATTGACTGGGAATCTCTATCCAAGCGTTAAAGTCTTTCCAAAAGCAGACCAACTTAAAGTTCCATTAATACTTGTTCCATACGACACCTATACAACCTTACAATATATACAGAGGACAATTGGTAGGATAAAACCTAAAGATATTAGAAGAATAGGTGCCGCCATAAATTTGGTTAAGGCTCATGTAGACTTAGAGAAGATTCTCGGCTGACGAGATTCATTTATATATTTTTTTAGCCTCTTATTGCTAAGAGTTAAGCTACTAAACATTTATGAGAGTGATTAAATTTGCCGGAGTATATTAGGCAGCCAATCGTCTGCGTTCTCGGACACGTTGACGTTGGCAAGACCGCACTCCTAGACCAAATTAGAAAGACAAGCGTTCAAGCCCGTGAAGTTGGCGGAATGACACAACATATTGGCGCTAGCTTCTTCCCAATGGAAACCCTCAGAGAGATCGCGGGCCCATTTCTGAAAAAGGTCGGAGGGGAAATACGTATACCAGGACTATTAGTCATCGATACTCCTGGACATGAAGTTTTCGCTAATCTTAGGCGTAGGGGCGGTAGCATAGCGGACATAGCCATATTGGTAATAGATGTTCTGAAGGGGTTTGAGGCTCAGACATATGAGGTTATAGAGATACTTAAGGCTCGGAGGACCCCCTTCTTAGTGGCTGTAAACAAGATTGATAGGATACCGGGCTGGAGGCCTGTTCCAAATGCCCCCTTCCTAGAATCCTACATGAAGCAGGAACCAGCAGTTAGACAGCTTTTAGATGAACATCTCTACAATATCGTTGGGAAGTTCTCTGAGCTATCGTTTAAGGCCGATAGATTCGATAAGATAAAGGACTTCACAAGAACTGTCGCTCTTATTCCAGTAAGCGCTAAGACTGGTGAAGGTATACCAGAGCTAATAGCGGTTTTGGCAGGCTTAACACAACAGTATCTTAAAAAGAGACTCACAGTAACGAGCGGTCCAGCTAAGGGAACTGTGCTAGAGGTCAAGGATGAGCCTGGGCTTGGTGTAACCATAAACGCAATAATTTATGATGGAGTCTTACGTAAGGGCGACATAATAGTTCTCGGCGGTAGGGAGAAACCGATCGTCACTAATGTAAGGGCGATTCTCATGCCCAAACCACTAGATGAGATAAGAGATCCACGTGAAAAGTTCTCCTCAGTTGATGAAGTTTCCGCAGCAGCTGGGGTTAAGATAGTTGCCCCAGACTTGGAGGACGCTATTGCAGGAGCCCCGATTTATGCTGTTCCCTCGGAGGATAAGATTGATGAGTATTTTAAGGAGGTCTCTGAAGAGGTTGAGCGTGTCAAAATATTTACTGAGATTGACGGCGTGGTTTTGAAGGCGGACGCTCTCGGCTCTTTAGAGGCTATAGCTGAAAGCCTTACAAGAAATGGTGTGCCAATAAGACTGGCAGATGTAGGCGATGTATCAAAGAGAGATGTCACAGAGGCTATGATTGTTAAAGAGAAGGAGCCGTTATATGGCGCAGTCTTAGCGTTTAACGTTAAGCTTCTCCCAGATGCTGAAGAGGAGGCTAAGATGCATAATGTCCCAATCTTCTGGCATAACGTCATCTACCACCTAATAGACGACTACTTAAGGTGGATGAGGGAGGAGAAGGAGAAGCGTGAGAGGAGTGAACTGGAAAAGCTTATTAGGCCAGCTAAGATAAGGGTCTTACCCGGCTTCGTGTTTAGAAGGTCTAAGCCAGCTATCGTTGGCATAGAAGTTCTGGCCGGCAGAATTAGGCCGAGGGTGCCACTCATGACAGCTGAGGGGAAGGAGATAGGCGAGATACTTCAGATTCAGGATAAGGGTGCGCCAATACCATACGCCGATAAGGGAAAGCAAGTGGCGATATCAATCGATAAGCCTATTGTTGGGAGACACTTTGATGAAGGCGACATACTTTACGTTCGCATTCCAGAGAGCCATGCAAAGATTCTGAAAACTAAATTCAGGGATAAATTAAGGGGGGATGAAATGGAAGCTCTGGAGGAAATCATTGGGATTATGAGAAAAAACTCTCCCCTCTGGGCCTCCTAGAACAGAGGAGAATTAACCAACACTCTTCATCCAAATTTCCTCAAACTTCCTCTCGTATTCCTCTGCAATCTTCCTACTCCTTACAATAATTATATTCTCATCGTTTCTCTCCTCAGCACTAACAGACCAGTTATAGCTTCCAGTGACAACTATCTCTGAATCAATTATCATAACCTTGTTATGCATCAGACTAGGGTTCGTGTCGTTACGCACAGAAACACCTGCTTCCCTAAGCATCCAATACACACTATACTCTTTAACCTCATTCTTCTCAAAGACAATTTTAACGTCAACCCCACGCCTATAAGCGTCAATAAGAGCATACCCAATTGAATCAAATGTAAAACTATAGATTAATACGTGAATAGACTTGTTTGCGGAATTAATTAGGTTGATTATCGCCCTAGCACAGCCTCCCCTCGGAGAAAAGTATATTCCAAGGATCTCAATTTCAAGTTGTTCATTAAGCTGCTTGATCTGATTGCTAAGGGCTTTAATCTCGCTATTAAGGGACTCAATTTGACTCTTATATATCGTTATGTTCCCTTTAAGCCACCTCTTTAAGTTCTCATTTTCCTCACGAATCTCCTTTACCCTTTCATCTAGCCTAGACTCTCCTAAGAGACTCCCAAGGGCCAGCCCGATGAGCAGAACAGCAAAGGAGGTGATTGCTTGTAGGGCAATACGCCTCCTAGCCATGATCTTTCCCCTATAAGCAAGATGTTTTACTTACCCCTATAGATTTGTATAAACCGCTTTATCGACCTGTCATATGTCCGCTCAACCTCTGGCGGAAAATAGCATGCTGGCAGCTCACCATGCAACCTATGGTTAAGCAAGCACTGGCAGCATATCCCCTTAATGTCACACGGATATGTGCATGGGCAATCCCTTAAATTTACCTCTACATTCGGGCAAGGTTTCCTAGACAACCCGGACAACCCCCTATGAGAGTATTCTTGTCTAAAATCTTATTTAACTCTAGTGAACAACTAGAGTATAGAATAAGGAAGCTGGATGTGAGAAACCATATGTCAAGGGCGCGTAAAGATGAGGAGATCTTAAGCGTCTTAAAAGAGATCAGAGATCTTCTGGCTCCTAAACCAGCGCCCCCGCCTCCAAAAGGGCTTGTCGCCGAGTTTAGGGACTTTATATTGAAGTATAAGGTTATGGGGATGGCCGTAGCCTTCATCATGGGCATATACTTAGGTGCTCTAGTTCAATCTCTCGTAAATGATATTATAATGCCAATAATAGAGTTTGTGACCCCGGGTCTCCCCTGGGAGCAGCTTATTCTTGGACCCTTCCGCGTAGGCAGGTTTATAGGCGCGGTCATAACATTCCTAATAATTGCATTTGTAATCTTCTTGATAGTTAAGGTAACTAGAAGATGGGGTATAGAATAGGCTAAAAATTTAAAGAGGGAAGCAGCAAAGACAAGGATTATTTACTCTTAATTTTTTTATCACGGGACTTGAACAGCGTTAAATTTTGATTTTCTGAAGTGTTTCTTTAAATATATTGAATGTTTCATGGTCGTAGAGACAGAAAATTATCTTTTCTATATTAGTTCCACCCTTAACGTAGGATATTGCCGCCGGAAGCATTGTTTCGGCGCACATCTTCTTCGGCATCCCGAAGGCTCCGGTCGATATCGCTGGGAAGGCTATGCTTAATAAACCATACTGCTCCGCGAGCTTTAAACTATTTATCACAGCATCCCTAAGTTTTCTTTCCTCATCGCCCTCACCATAAACTGGACCAACAGCATGTATTACATACTTAGCCTTAAGGTTCCCGCCACTCGTTATGGCTGCCCCACCCACTGGTATTGGCCCCCTCGCAGCAATTATTTTATCGCACTCCTTCTGGATCTTCTCTCCACCCTTTCTCCTAATCGCTCCAGCAACACCCCCACCCATCTTAAGCATACTGTTGGCAGCATTAACTATACAGTCAACTGGAAGCTCAGTTATATCGCCCTCAACAAGCTCTATTAACGTCTCACCAATCTTAACCTGCATAAACCCACCAACTTAAATTGAGACTAAAATATTATTTAAATTTAAAGATAATCACAATTTTAGAGTGGATTGTATAAGATGAGGAGCTCCCAAAAGGGCAAGAGTAACATAGGGCTCTTACTACTTGCTTTCATTTCACTCATCGCACTTTATGGAGCATACCGCCCTAAATATGTCGCCACATTAGAGAGGACGTTTTGGCTCACAACTAAGGTAGTTTATGAGAATAAGAGCACAAATGAGACATGGACTTTAAGAGATGAGGATGTTACAATAGGCTTGTTCATGAATAATAGTTGGCAGGAGGTATATCTGGTGTATACATCGTACCCCATTAAGAAGTTTAGTAATGATTCTGATGGGAACACGGTGATACTATTGGATGTCGGTGATATGAAGGTTCCCCCTGGAAGAAGATTAAGCTATCTCGTCACCTATAGACTGGTTTTTAAAGAGAGAAGTATACCAATAATATCAGAGGATCTATCTGGAGAGCTAGACGATATACCATTAGAGTTAAAGGAGAAGTTCTGTAAGCCCACATCTCTATGGCACTTTAATGTGACCGAGATTAGAGAACTCGCCCAGGAGATAGCTGGTGGAGAGAGGAGGGTCCTAACAATTCTGAAAGAATTCATCTCATGGATAGCCAGAAACATCCATTACGCCACGTCAGAGGTTCCAAGATACCCCAATGAAACCATTAATCAGCGCCTCGGAGACTGCGATGACCAGGCCAACCTATTGATAACCTTGTGCCGAGCAGTTGGGATACCAGCCTACCTCCAGATTGGCTGCATATATATTCCAGGACTCCACCGCAGCTTCGTCTACTGGTCTGGACACTTAATGATAAGGCAGACGGGTATAGGCTGGCATGGTTGGGCAATGGTTTATGTGCCGCCATGGGGCTGGCTTCCAGTAGATTTAACTTACGTTCACGCGGACCTGAAGGTGGAGCCCCTCAGCGCAATAATACATTCAGCAGTAATAGAGCATTATACATTTCAGTACTCAAATATAACTGTGAGCGACTACATTTCCGAGATAGTGTCCATAAAGAAGTTTATTGAGAAGAGTATGTTCTATATTTACGAGGATGATTCTATGGATTTAGAAAAGAGCGTGGTGGTTCCACGACCCCCACTAGTTAAGCTGGTGCATCCAGCCGTTATTGTCCTAAGACTGTTCACCATAACTGCTATGCGCAGGAGATATATCTACTGGGATGCGAATAGTTTATATTCTTAAAAACTCTTTGAAAATTCTATTCGAGAGAGGGACAGGAAATGGCTAAGTTTAAGCTAGTTATCTCCGACCCTAAAACTGGTAAGGCTAAATCCGTTGAGGTTGAGGGGCCTAAAGCAATACCCTTTATAGGTAAGAAGATAGGGGATACTGTCGACGGATCAGTAATAGGCATGCCTGGGGTAAAACTCTTAATAACTGGTGGGAGCGATAGGGATGGCTTCCCAATGAGAATGGATGTACATGGTGGAGTAAAGACAGGTGTCCTCCTTAGTGATGGGCCGGGCTTTAGACCTAAGGAAAAGGGCGAGAGAAGAAGAAAAACTGTCAGGGGAAATATTATAACTGAGGATATTATGCAAATAAACCTTAAAATCTTAGAAGGAGTAGAAAAGACATAAAAATTTAAATCTCTGGGAAAGCAAAATTACTTCATGATGAAATGATGTTATTACCCGGGACTGATCAAGCTAATCCTGAACGAAATGATGAGGAATCCGGATTCTGATAAAAATGTTTTATGCCTTAAACCACTTAAAGATCAAGTATTCAACTTTACCCTTCTCTAGGTCTGGAACAGCTATTATAAAGCGCTTCCTCACGCTTGTTGCAAGTCTACCAGCCTTAACAATCTCGGTTGGCGTTATCTCATCTCTTCTATTTTTAACGGAGACCATGTATGGCGCATGCTCAAGTCCGGGGCCAATCTTATAGACTGCAAAGTCACATCCAAATTTAACCCCGGGAGTTACAATAAGCCCCTTATCTCTTAAATCCTTATATGCGACATATTTTAGGTCAAAGTCTTCGTAAACTTTTCTGGCTCTACTCCTAAGCTTTCTCTTTGTGACCCTGCTTTTCTCTGGGCCTTCATACACACTTAATATGCCTTTCTCAAGTAAATATAGGCCCTCCATCAAGTCAAGGATTAACGGGACGTTAAATTCCAGGCTCTTTGGCTTCGGTATCCCAAGGGGCTTTCCATAAAAGCCCATTTTATAGAGCTCTGACCCGTCTTTTGGATCCCAAACCACTAAAAAATTTTCTATCAACTCCGTCTCAATCTTCTTCCTTTTGCGCCCCATCTTTTTCAGGGTATCCTCCTATAGGGCTAATGCGAGTATTCTAGCGTTGTCTGAAGCATCCTCAATTTTATCAGTTATGTCCTCAAGGAAGCGTATAATGTCTCTTGCTAGAAGCAATTTTGGCACCTCCATATTCCACTCTAAAACCATTATTTCAAGTCTTCTATAGAGGTTATCGACCTCCTTCTCCACCTGCTCAACCTCCCTAGCCTTCTCAGATACTTGTGGCGACCCATAATTAAGGGCGAAAGTCATATCCCTAAGTCTCATCATAGCGTTAAACATCGCGCTTGAGAGCTCCGCCAACCCCCTCTTAATCTCCTCTGGAATATCCCATTTACGCTCAACCATTGCTAAAACCCTAAATGAAACACCCTTACAAAGCTCGGAAATATCGCTGGTTACAAAAGTGAACCTTAAAAAGTCCTCGCGGTTAATTAATATAGAGCCCACCTCAGTGAGCTCCTGCGCAATAGTCCTTTTTGAGGAGGCAACGTCCTCACTAAGCTTATGCACTTCATTATATAATCGCACTATAGAATCTCTATCTCCTACCACGAAAGCATCGATCATCTGCGCAGTCTTCCTAGCAACCTCAACAACCTTTCTTAAATGTTCTTGACATAAGCTTAAGGCTCTCCTCTTAATACGAGGTTCTGTCTCTATTGGGAAGACCACTGAGAACCCCTCAAAGTCATATGTATCTCTCCTATAAAAGATAGTTTGTAGCGTTTTAAAAACCTACCTACATGGTGCGCCCAAATCCTCAAAATTGATTTTATAACGGAAATACTTGTGTAACAGCTGCGGTAGCTCTTTTATTTGGGCCCTAACCTGCTTCCACGTATCTCTATCGCGTATGGTTACCGTGTCATCTCTTAATGTTTGATAGTCTATTGTTACGCAAAGTGGAACTCCAATCTCGTCGAAGCGCGCATATCTCCTCCCAATATAACCTGCGTCATCATACTCAACGTAGAACCCCTCGTCAATCAAAAGATTATATACTTCTCTGGCCTTCTCCGGGAGCCCATCCCTGCTAACTAGCGGTAATACGGCCAACTGTATTGGGGCAATATCTCTAGGCAATTTTAATACAACCCTGTCATCCTTAACCGTGTAGGCGTATTCCAGAGCTGCGTAAGCTAGGCGGTCGGAGCCAAAGCTCGGCTCAATAACATGAGGTATGAAGCGCCTACCCCTCGCTTTAACCTCCACCTCAGAGACTTCAACATGCCTTGGCATAACCCTTAAGCCATTCAGGTCATAGAAGCCCTGCTTCTCAAATGCCGTTAAAAGCGAAGACGGATTAATATTCTGTAATGCCCTTATAACTTTGGGAGCCATGTCGCCAAAATCCTCCTTTATGTTCTGTATTATCGGCTTCACCTTACTTTCAACATGAGTGACGTTTTCGCCGCCCATCTTGAAGACCCTCATGTCTACGCCGCTCTCCCTCATATGCCCACTTAAATCATAGTCTGTTCTATAATTAAAACCGGCAACCTCAACCCAACCCCAGCGCTCAAGGTAAACCTCCTGGTCGAATCCCTGGGCCGAGTAGTGAGCCCTCTCCCAGGGATGCTTCTCTATGAAGTGCTGCTTATCCTCAGGTATGCCAAGGCTGGTGACGAAACGTTTACCAAGCGCCATAAAGAAGGCCAGCCACTCAACCATAACATAACCTTTATCGATAATCTCTTTAACGGTCAGCTCAACCGGGTTCTCATCGCCCCTAAGCCTATTCTGCGCCAGAATGAGCCTCAGTCTCTCATCTGCAACCTCATCTAAGAGGTGGCATTTGGGATTCTCGGGATCAAAGAAGAACTCCAAGTCTATTATCGTGAACTCCCTGAGCCTTATCGGCCCCTGCCTCGGGGATATCTCGTTTCTTAAAGCATGCCCTATTTGAGCAAAGCCTATTGGTAGGCGCTCCCTAACATGCTCATAGAGGCGCCTAAACTCAGTGAATATTCCCTGAGCCGCCTCAGGGCGGCCATAACCAACGCTCTCAGAGTATGGCCCGATAGTTGTCTGGAACATTGTTAGGAAGTACCTTGGCTCGGAGAGGGAGCCGCCACACTCAGGGCACTTGATGCAGTGTTCCTCAATTGCTCTTTTTATGTCCTCCAACCCCATCCTATCAGTTTCTTGGGAACTCAGCCCAGCGGCCTCTTGGAGTAGATGATCGGCCCTGAACTTCCTTTTACATAGGGTGCACTCAACCATCGGCTCCCTAAAATTGTCTAGGTGTCCAGATGCCTTGAAAACCCTCTCGGGAGCTATTATTGGAGTCTCAATTTCATAGAAGTTTAAGCGTCTTAGAAATATGTCCCTGAACTTATCTTCTATCTTACGCTTCATGAGAGAGCCAAGTGGGCCCCAACATATGAAGCCACTTGCACCGCCATAGATTTCGTATGATGGCCAAAAGAAGCCCCTTCTACGCGCCATCTCACTTATCTTTTCAAACTTATCAACTGCCTTCATCACTAACCCCCAGCCATGGGATTAATCTTCCACATGAGCATTTCAAAGCCTCTCTTAGTTATTAGAGACAAGCACTTATAGGTTTTTACTCATGTATGGGCCATCATAGTTATAGCCGAAGCGCATATAATACCTTTTTGTCCCAAGGGCGCTTGTAACGAGAATCTTCTTACACCCTAGGTCAGCGCTTATCTCCTCAGCCTTCTTAAGTAGTATTCTGCCAAAACCCATATGCTGATACTCCTCATGAGGGCGCTTCCCAACTGGTACAAGTGGGCCTAAAACGCGTAGCTCCCGTATTATCGCTGCATCCTTCCCAGATATTTCAGGCCTATGGGCTAGGCTGGATGGAATCCTCAACCTCAAGTAACCTATAAGAACATCGTTTACTGGATCCTCAACCGAAATAAAGAACTCTTCACCCATCGAGGCCTCATATCTCTTGACAATCACCTTAATTTTATCCGGATCCGGCTTGACGCCGTCTTTAAGCCACCTGTGGCCGACCTCACGGCATCTTATGCACCTACACCTTAAGCCCTCATTCCTAAGTATTTTGATGGCTATTTCGCGTAGATTGCTACTCCTTGGACCCGCCTCAATCATGTAGGCTGGTATATCTCTCTGGACACGCATGATCCTAACCCACTCGGGAATAATCTTCTTAACATAGGCTATCAGTCTTGCGGCCTCCTCTGTAGTATACGGCCTATATAGCCCCTTAACCCACCAATCGTAAACCTTAGTCCCCTTAACTACGAGACATGGATATATCTTAAGCATATCCGGCTTAAAGTCTGGGTCACTAAATATCTTTTTAAATGCCTCTAAATCCCTATTGAAGTCTGACCCTGGAAGACCTGGCATCATGTGATAGACCACCTTAAGCCCCGCATCCTTCACTATTCTAGTCGCCTCTATGACATCCTTAACCCTATGTTCCCTGCCGACAAGAGCATATATGTCGTCATAAATATTCTGTACGCCTATCTCAACACGCGTGGTGCCATATGATAACATAACATCTACATGCTGCTCCTTACACCAGTCTGGTCGCGTCTCAACGGTTATCCCAACGTTCCTCCTAAAACCAGTCTCGGAATTCTTCTTAGCCTCTTCAAGGGAGGATGATTGGACACCAGTTATTGCGTCAAGGCATCCTTTAATGAAGTTCACTTGGTATTCGACTGGCATCGCAGGGAATGTGCCGCCCATAACTATCAGTTCAATCTTATCAACCGTGTGTCCAATAGCCTCAAGCTGCTCAATCCTATGTTTAACTTGGCTGTATGGGTCGAAGTTGAATTGTAGGCCCCTCATCGTGGCTGGCTCACGCCCAGTATAGCTCTGAGGAACGCCGTAGGCTGGTCCACCTGGACAATATGCGCATGGCTCCTTCTGAGGGCATGGCCACGGCTTAGTCATAACAGCGATAACCGTTACTCCTGAAATAGTTCTTACAGCCTTCCTCCTTAAAACCTTGAGTAGGATAGGTTTTTCATCGTCTCTCAAATGCCTAATTATTTCTGAATTTGGTGGTATTGCGCTCAAGTTATATTTTTCGGCAACTCTAACCTTGGCTAGCTGAACATCCCTGTCGGTTGGGTTTGGAATATTCTTTAGATATTCAATTATCTCTCTATATATAGACACGCTCATCTGACCTGACTAAAAGAAAAGTTGATGAGAGGTATCTATAAATATTTACCTAGCAAGTTCACTAATAGTTTGCTGGGCTGGTGTCATAGATTGTGTCTCCTGAAGGTTTACGTTGAGAATACTGAAGGGGGTGATAGAACCCTTATAGCTAAAAATGTGGCGTATATATCATTGGATAATGGAGTCTTTAGGATACTTGACGTTGATGGGGAAGAGAAAAATATCTCTGGAGCAGACTTTTTAATGATTGACGCCGTAAACTCGACATTTGTGCTAAAGGCTAGGAGGGAGATTAAAGTTAGGGGTTGATGGGTGCACCATAAATGAAAATTATGGTTTGTGGTAAGGGTGGATCCGGTAAAACTGTTCTAACAATATTAATGGCTAAGGTGCTCTTAAGGAAGTTTAAGGTGTATATTATCGACTCCGATGAATCAAATTCCCTCCTACCAAGCTTCTTAGGGGTTAAGCAACCTAAGCCGCTAGTTGAGTATGTTGGCGGGAAGAGGGAAGAGGAGGATTTCGAGAGGATGGAGCCAGACATTGTTAAGGCTTTATCTATGGCTAGAGGAGGGATAAAGCTGAGTTCATTGCCAAGCGAATACATAGTGACATCAAGCGAGGGGGTATCCCTGGTAACTATAGGTAAGGTTAGGGAGTATGGTGAAGGATGCGCATGTCCATTTAACATATTGACAAGGATCTTGCTAGGGAACTTGAGTTTAGAGGAGGATGAAGTGGTCTTAATTGATACCGACGCTGGCGTGGAGCATATTGGCAGGAGGGTTGAAGAGGTTTCAGATGGGATCATCGTGGTAGTTGATCCAACTGCAGAGTCACTCGAATTAGCGTTGATGCTCATGAAGGTGGCTGAAAAGCTGGGTAAAAGTTTTTGGGTTATAGCTAATAAGATCACTGAGGATATTAAGGATTCAATTTTTGAGGAAGCTTCTAAAATGGGTTTAAACATAGATGGGGTAGTGAGGTTTGATAAGGAGTTATATACTTCATGTTTAAAGAGGGAACCATTAAAGTCAAGTATCGCCCTATCAGACGTCGAGAGGATAATTTGGGAAAAAATCCTCCCAAAAATTGTTAGAGATTAAGCTCGGCGAGATAAGTTTCTTCGTCAACCCTCTTTATCTTGAAGCCCCTCTTCTGTAAAATGTGAAAGATCTTTTTATTCTCGGCGAGAAACTCTCCGAAAAGCTTTTTTTGACCCATATCTCTTCCGATCTCTATTAAGTGATCAATCATTATTGATCCCAGCCCCCTGTTCTGCCATGGATCACCGACCACAACAGATATCTCGCTGCTCTTTCCATCTGGTTGAACAATTAGATTTGCCATGCCCATCAAAATCCTTTTTCCCTGAGACTCTGTCTCCGCGACAATTGTCACTTCGCGATTATAATCAGTATTGCAGTATCTGGCGACCGTGTAATGATTTATCTCTTTTACCACCTTAAAGAATCTTAGTTTCATGGTTTCTGCCGAGAATGTCTTGAATAAATCTATAATTAGTGGTTCATCTTCTGGTCTAGCCGGCCTAAGTATAACCTTGCTTCCATTCTTTAACACGTGTTCAACTATATATTTTGTTGGGTAAGGTCTTATGATTAAATGCTCATATGGTTTAAGCTCACCTTTCACCCTCTCGGCATCGATTATTATTCTTGCATCTAAAGCTATGACGCCATCTAATGTTACAGCTAATGGGTTAATATCCATCTCCGCTATCTCTGGAAAGTCTATCACCAGCTGCGAGAATCTTACTAGAGTCTCCTCAACAGACTTGAGATTGGCCAAGGATAACCCCCTAAACCCTCTGGAAAAGGTCTCATAAACCTTTGTCTTCTCAATAATCCTTCTTGCCAGGGCCTGATTTAGTGGTGGAAAGCCAACGGCAATATCTTTGAAGACCTCAACGTGAACTCCACCTGTCCCAAAAATTATGAATGTTCCGAAGACGGGGTCTCTCTTCGATCCAATTATAATCTCATATTCTCTTGGGATCATCGGCTGAACCGTGACTCCATAAATCCTGGCATTTGGATACTTAGATTTGACGTTCTCAACTATTTGTAAGAAGCAGCTCCTCGCCTGGGATTCGCTATAAATGTTTAATATGACACCACCAGCATCCATCTTGTGCGTAATGTCTGGTGAGAGAATCTTCATGACTACTGGAAAACCTATATTAGAAGATATTTCCGCCGCCTCGTCCGGACTTCTTGCAATGCATGTCTCTGAGACTGGTATACCGTACTCCTTAAGGAACTCCTTTGACTCAAACTCCATAAGCATAAATCTACCTTCATTAACAGCACGTCTAATTATTTCCCTCAAGCGCACCTTATTGCTCGGCGGGCTTATCCTTATTTCCTCAGGGACTTCGTAAAGCAATTCAATATTTTTAGCGTATCGGTACATGTACATGAAGGCTGCGACCGCTTCCTCCGGGGTCGAGTATGTCGGTATTCTATTCCTCCTAAAAACTTCCCTGGCTTCATGCACCTCCCTCTCGCCAAGCCAGCAAGTTAAAACTGGCTTATCAGAACCCCTGAAGACTTCAGCTATAGCCTTAGCAGTCTCTATTGGATCTGCCTCTCCAACGGGGGCGTAAATTATTAGGAAGCCCCTCGCATTAGGATCCTTTAGGCATATCTCCGCAGTTTTTCTAAATCTCTCAATGGATGCATCCTCACATATATCTATTGGATTGGATCTACTCCAGTAATGTGGTAGGATCTTATCAAGCTCCTCGATGGTCTTCTCACTCAGCCTCGCTAACCTCCCACCCCTCAAAATTATCGCGTCAGTGGCCATGACGCCAGCTCCCCCCGCATTAGTTATTACCACTAGATCCGGGCTCTTTGGGAGAGGCTGTGTGGCTAGGACCTCTGAGCAGCAGAATAAATCTGAAATTGTCTCAACCCGTACAACGCCCGCCCTTGAGAATAGGGCGTCATAAAGTAGATCATCGCTTGCAATCGCCCCGGTGTGTGAGAAGGCCGCCTTCATCCCCTCAGGAGTCTTTCCGGCTTTAATGGCTATTATGGGCTTTGTTGCAGCAAACCTCCTAGCAGCACTCATGAATTTCCCGGGTTCGCTTATAAATTCTACGAAGAGCACTATGCTCCTAGTTTCCGGATCCATGCCGAAGTAGTCTATGAGGTCGGCGAAGTCTACGTCTATTGTCCCACCTAGCGATACAACAGCACTGAACCCAATGTTAGCTGCCTCAGCCCAGTCTAACACCGAGGCGCATATTGCGCCGCTCTGAGATATAAATGCTACATGGCCCGGCTTAGCCATCCTGTTCGCAAATGTTGCATTTAACTTTATACTTGGGCGCATAACCCCTAAGCAGTTGGGCCCTATTATTCTTAAGCCAAACCTAGATCTTATCTTCTGAATCTCTTCTTCAAGAGCTCTGCCTCTCACACCTACCTCTCTGAAGCCTGATGAAACTATTATTACTCCAGTAACTCCAGCCTCACCACACTCCTCAACGATTTCAGGGACAATATGGGCTGGTGTAGCAATTACGGCTAAATCTATCTGCCAAGGGATCTTTTTAATGCTAGGGTATGCTGTAACCCCCTGAATGCTCTGGCTAAAGGGGTTAACTGGATAGATGAAACCTCTAAAACCAATGAGATTCCTGAACAGTTTATATCCAACAGATCCCTCCCTATTACTTGCACCTATGACAGCAATCTTTCTGGGATTAAATATTTTGTCTAAACCTTCTATACCCAAAAAAGCCACCCAATATTTTATCCAAGCTATGATTATGTTCTTTGAACTAAAAATTCTTATCTTAGACGATCTGGCTTTTCTCGCTTCCTCCTAATGGTTTTACGCCACTTGCAAATTCCTTTATAAGTTTGTTAGCGAGACTCTCTATTGCTTGAATTGCTGGAGAAGATTGTGAGTAGTCTATTGGTGCGATGCGGGCTCTCCCAGCCATGATTACACTTTGATCGAAGGGGATTGTATGAAAGAGACTCAGGGAGTATTTACTCAGCTCTCCTCTAATATATTCTTCGTCACTGGCACCAGATACTTTATTCCCAACGAAGATGACGGCCTTAATATTTATCTCACCAGCCAGCCTCCTAATCTTTATTCCAGTTTCGATCGATGGGGCGTTCGGCTCAACAACGCATATTAGTACATCAAAGCCTTTAGCCGTAGCCCTGCCAAGGTGTTCTAGGCCAGCCTCAGTGTCCATTATTACCATGTCACCCCTCATCAGAGTAATGTGCCTAATCAATGCGCTTAAAAGAGAGTTTGCGGGGCATGCGCAGCCTGATCCACCAGACCTTATTGTGCCCATAACAAGGAGCTTAACGCCATCCGGCCCGATAACGCCATATTTATCGGCTATATCATCCACTGTCGGCGTTAGGCTGAATAATAATCCGAAAGCTGAGCCGGGTTTGGCCCCAGTCCGCTCCTCTATTAAAGAGCTGTTCTCAGCTATGGGTACTATTTTAGACGAAACCTCCGGTGGTACGCCCAGAGCGTAGGCGAGGTTCACCGCTGGGTCAGCGTCTACCGCCAGAACATTGAACCCCATGCGGGCATAGATTCGGGCCAGTGTCCCAGCAACCAGCGTTTTCCCAACTCCACCCTTCCCGGCAACAACTATCTTCAATGAAGAACCTCCTAAAGGATCCTTCTTGGATGGAAGACTCTGTTCACTATGTTGAGGCGCTTTTCGGAGCTGGTTGAATGGAGGAGCCTATATACTTGTCTTGGGTTACTGAAGGACTCGATTTTGTTATTAGGTCGCCTCCTACTCACCTTAATGCAGTCGTCAACCATGCAGACTAAAACGCAGGCTGTGCAATGTATGCATAATTCTTCAATTATGTTTACTTGTCCATAACCCCAGTATAGGGCGCTTGTTGGGCAAACCTTTATACAGAGCTGGCAGTCCACTCCCCTACAACTTTTCTTATCTATCTCTATACTTCCATCAACAAAGTAATCTTTTATCCCAAGAGATTCTAAAACCTCGTTTCTATGGCTCTTCTTCCTCGAGCTCTCCAAAAGCATTTGGAAAATATCTATACTTATACTCTTATTAGGTTCACTCATCACTAATGTCTCTCAGCTCCCCTAATTAATATCCAGCTCTGCCCAATATTTCCTTAACTGAGCGGTAGGCAGGGGAGTTCTCTGGAATCTCTAGGAGGGATCTTCCAGAGAGGAAGAAGGCTTCAACATCTTTATCGAAGGCTATTTTCCCCAGAAACTTTAAGCCTAATCTACTCTCAACCTCACTCCCCAGATCCTCTGGAAATCTGAAGCATCCAACAATATAGAAGTTATCGAATTTTATGTTAACCTCCCTCGCTATTCTATACGCTCTAGCCACGTGTTCAAAGGATTTAACTGAGGGATCTATTAGGTCGAAGATATCATTAACTCTCGCCGTTATCCGCCTATTTAAGTGCTCTATTCCAGCCGGCGTGTCTATTACAACATACCTATAATTCTTCGCTAAGTTTCCAAGAGCTAATTTTAGGGCCTCATTTGGGAGGCAGTAGCACCCTTCAACCCACTTTGGCCCCATAACTATTAGGTCGAAGTGCTCGCCCTCATAGAGACCTTCCTCCCAAATCTTACTCTCCATCCTCTCAGATGGAGGGACGCCGATAAGCGTCCCCCCTCCCTTAATAAAAGTTTCTACAAGGAGCTCAGAAATCGTCTTCTTACCCTCGCCCTCAAAATCCACTCCTAGAGCATCCGCTAAACTCTGGTCTGGATCAGAATCTATTAGAAGTATCGGCAATTCCCCCTTCTCAACAAAATACTTTGTGGTCAGTGCCACAAAGCTAGTCTTCCCTGTTCCACCCCTACCCATCGAGACAAGTATCTTCAAGCTTATCTCCTTTATATAAGAGGATTATGAGGATAAAGAAAAGTTTTCATGAAACTTTTGGAGGCCAATTCTCCTTTAGGAACGCTTGTATGAAGGATGAATCCCTTGGCCCCACAAGAACTTTCCACCCGGTCAGCTCCTCTATCTCACCGCTTAACCTCGCAGCCAAACCCGGAATTATAACGTATCTATGCTTAACCTTACTCTCTATACCGGAGGATTTGAGAGCATCTGCAACTGTCTGTGCAGTCATTTTCCTTCCAGCAACGGCGCTCTCCACAGCATACCCCTCGGTATCAACGACGACTAGATAACAGTTTATTCCAGCCGACTCGATATCAGACTGAACTGTGAAAAACGTTAACGCGTAATTAGATGTCACCAGAACCGGAGAGTTCTCGTCCGGGCTGCCATACACTCTCAGCCCTGGCTCAACAGCCACAGGCTTCCTTGGATCAGTGTATATGTTAGCTCTTAAAATCAGGTTTGGTAATAGAGACCACCCCTCAAGGCTATGCATTATTAGCAAGTCAGCGTATCTAACTATTAACATCGCCGCCAAGCAAGCCTCCTTCCACTGGAGAACCTCTTTGGGAGCATCCTTTAGAGACCAAGCAGTCATTGGCACGCCGATAATTGGGAAGCCTAGAAGGTTATCGCCGAGCTTACATGCGCTCCTTCTAATCATAGTGAAGTTCATGATTGTATCGGCAATTCCCTCATCAGGGAAAGTACCCGGGTCTAGGAGGAGATCCTCAACGCCATATTCTATGAGAGTTTTTGTAAGCGACTTTAAGAGCCCTATATTGTTTGGCGCGAATACTGCCAGCGGACAGTTATACATTAATGCTAGATCAGCCATCTGCCTCCAATTAAGCTCAGTAGCAGCATATATCAGTGGTCTCCGCTCATATGCCACCTCCAGGCCGGCCTTCATGACGTCGGGATTAAATGTACATAGTATTATTGGGAGCTTTGTTGTGGACATAACCCTCTGAACCGCCAGCTTAAACTTTGCTGGATCATTTGACGTCGATCTAACAGCTACCATATCAAGCTTAATTGTCCTACCAATATAGGTGTATTTGAGGTTATTGATTCTCTCTATACGCTTAAGCAATTCATCCTCCGGCATCTCGTCGGTAACATCTATGGCTATTGGCGTCGGGTTTGTGTAAGTGAGCTCATGCCTATACATTACAAGCTTACCGCCAACTTTAACAGCGGTCTCCCCAACCCCAATGACGACCTCCCTGATGGGAGGAGCCAAGAGCTCCTTTAGTTTAGAGTACTGGCTCCCGTACTTCTCTTCCTCAATAAGGGGTTTGCAAAGCTCCAGTAGAACCTCCCTATTCACCAGCTTCGTTGCAAAAGCCATGCAGTTGCTCTCACCACACTTCCCACAATTTGTTCTAGGCAGAAGCATGTAGACGTCTAATGGGCTTATCTCCCTTACACCCTTCTTCACTTTACTTACGGACAATTCATCACCACCCAACTCATATCTTAATTGAGACCCAGTCAGCTATGCTCTCTGGCTTAACCATACCCCGCTTGTAGAGATTCCCTATAACCTCCTTAAGGGTGCGTATTGCCGCCGGATGCATCATCATAAATATATCCACACCAGCTAGAAGGAGGGTTAAAGCCGTAACCGTCTCCCATAGTGGGCCCCTAAGCTCTCTCGGCTCCCACTCAGAGCCAAGCTTAAGCCAGGCCTCCCTAGCGGCCCAAGCGTTAGTGGTTCCAGAGGATGTCGGATGCTGGAGCTCAACGTCGCCAGCTAAGGCTGCAAGCCTAGCCCTCTCATGAACAGTAAACGAGTACTCAAGCCCATACCCAAGGGCGGCCGTTGTCAAATCCATAACTATGCTATCTCTTGGCAGATAATCGTAAAGCTTTCTGTTGAGTTCCTTAGCTTGGTTTAAGTCCATTGCGGTAAATGCGAGGATAACGTGGCCATGCTCCCTAGCCGCCTTCGCAATCTCGCCTAAGAGACCAGCTTCAGCCATATCTAATGTAACGGAACTCAGCATAACACGCTCCCCATGCGCCACCTCAGCAATCTTCTTGAAAACCTCAGCGTCCTTCTTAGGGTCGCCTGAACCGCCAACAATCACCGGAACCTTAACTGCCTGTAGGACTTTCTCTATGGTTTTAGCCGCATCGCTCGGCGAGGCATCTTTTCTCAGGGGATCTGTGCTAACTAAATGGACGGTAACCAGGTCAGCACCAAATTTATCCACTGCAAGCTTAGCCCACGCGGCTGGGTCGCCAATAACATCCTGGACATGCATCTTTATAGCCCTTGGAAGAGGAACCTCCATATCAAACACGTCAGCCGATATCACTGGCGGATTCGGCGGGGCCTCCTCAAATATATAAAATGAGGGGGCAGCCTCACCGCCAATTTTCACAACCTTTTCTCTAGTGCCCCCCTCACTTCTGGTTGCACCAAGCTTAACCTCAACTATCCTCCCCTGGTATGTTTGGATTGGGGGCTCAAACTCCGCTTTCAGTATCTCCATGGGCTTCGCAGGAACAACCTTAGGCGGCGCCGCGGCTGGCGGGGTAACAACTGTAGCTGATGGAATCCATATCTCCAGCTCCTCAGCTTCAATCTCAACATTCTCTAGTTCAATTTCACCAAACTCTCTTAGCAAATCGAGGAGCTTTGGGCCAATTTTAATGAGGGCACCCTCATCAGCCCCTCCTTTTCTTTCAACCATCGCACCCTCACTTCTCCTTAGCCCTTATTATCTTGACTCTTTCAGCCTTAATCTTGGCATTCTTGAGGATTATTCTGAAGCCGCCGACGGCAGCACTAATACCTACTGGAGCCACAACCTCTGCAGTGACCTCAGGAGCGGCTGGCGGCGCAACTTTCTCCTCAGCTGGTCTAGCGACAGCCTCCACTTTGGCCTTCTCTTCCCACCTCTTAACTATTGGATGACCCCTAGCCGCAAGGAAATTTTTAAGCTCCTCCACATTCTTAGCGTCCTTCTCCGTCGCTACTTTGTCAATAAGGTGCTTTGGAATGAAATCTTTAACTCTCTCTAGAATGGCTGATGGAACCCAAACAACCCTCTCCCAGCCGCCGTCCGCTTGGAGGAACTTTGGAGAGCGCATGTATTCAATCGATATTCCATGGAAACCGTCAACCTGTCTGCCACCAGCAGTTGAGTCAGCAAGCTTTGAGAATGGGAGTCCTATCGGAGTGTTCTCCGCAAACCCCCTATGAACTATCCCGAAGCCATCAACCTCAGGTATATAAAAGGCAACTGCCTCAAAGCACCCACAAGAAGTGTGCGGATGACCGAATGCCGAGTACAGCCAAACACGCCCTATCTCCCCGCCAGACTTCATTTTAACAACTTCATTCACTCCACTATACTCGCCTTTTACTGGGTCCAAGCATTCACCCTTCTCTATCCTGAAAACAGGGCCTTTCGGATCAATTCTTGCAGAAGCTCTTGCATCAAACCAACTTATGGCGCCGCAGTTAGAGTACCTTTGCGGCGTTATAACGCAGACGTGTGTCGGGGCGAAGGATTGGCAGAGAGTGCATCCATAGAATGCATCAACCTCCTCATCCTTTAGGCCCCTAGCCCTAGCATCCCTCTTCTCATACTCTTTAAGGGCATAATCATACATCTCCTTAACTTTCTCTGGATCCGTTATGAAGGTTATCTGTATTCTCTCAATTATTGGAAGCTCCATCTTAAACAGCCTACTATAAATTTTTCCAACCATGTGAAAGGAGTTTAATCCCTTCTCAAAGGATCTTTTGCTGAGCCTTATCCATATATCATATCTCTGGTTTAAGTGCATCATACCTTCAATATAATTTGTGTATTCATGTATCCTCCGCTCTATAACCCCTTCAAGCTCCTCTTCGAGCTGACTGCCCGCAACCTCAATAAAGATCCCAAGTGGATAAGACTTCTGGGGCTCAAGATCCTTTATATCAGGGCCAATCACCGTAACCTTTCCATCCTCAACTTCACTTATTCCACGAACCTTCACAAGCTCAAACTTATATGGAACCCTTAATCCACCAAATTCTACGTGAGTATCCTGCCACCTAATTCTCTCGCCAGAATAAACCTCGCCAACACCAACTGGAATATCTGCAAACATTGACATTATTCCTTCACCTCCTTAACTTTATTTAGAATCATTTTATCCTGTTTAAATTCTTTAATGATTTCATTGAGGTTCTTCTCCCATTCTTCCTCTGAGATGTTTGGGAATGACCATAATGCATGTGGCTGATAACGCATCTCTAAGGAGACTGTCTTAAGGTTCTGGGAGTAATGTTTTAGACCTGACAATATGAGCCAACAAACATGGTATTTAAAGCCCATGAAAATGGCTAGGTCATGTTGCCCCTTATTCTCTACTCCTTTCCAGTCAGCGTCTGTGAGCCTATTTGCTATGTCGACTACAGGCATACTTAAGACCCTCCTAAAACCCCTGTTGAGAAACTCCCCTAGGACGCTTGGTGAGGAGACTATCGGCATCCCGGCCGCCTCAGCTATCCTTATGGCATAATCCACCAAGTCTCCTCCACTAAGCTTTATTCTTGGAGCCATTGACCCAACAATAAGAACAGGGTTCTTCGACCGCCTAATAAGCGCCGCAACTATCCGTGGGTTAGTTATAACCATAGCCTTCTTCGGTCCAGGTACCTCAGCCGTCTGCCATGGCTCGGCTTTAGCGGCCATGCTTACTCACCAACTTTCTTCTTCACAAGCCTTGGTAGAAGCGTTGGGTCTGGTATAACATTCTCTTTCCAGCCCTTCTCCTCAAGAACCTTTATAACTTCCTCACGCATCGTCAGCGGTACATCGGCTAATGTTCGAACGAAGAGATGTATATCATCAGGAATTGTTCCAAAGAAGCGCTTATGAAGATCAATATAGTTTGAGAGTTTAATCGCTCTACCTTTAGTGGTATCGTTGGGTCTCATGCAGAGCTTCGCTATCATAACCATAGCTTCCTCTTTTGTCTCAGCGGCATAGAACAGGTGCTCGGGAGCTGGGCCAACATAGACTTTCTCTCCAGTCCTAGCATCATAAACATACCAGTCTTCAGGGTTATCTTTACGGCCTAGGAGCATACGCCTATACTTAAGACCATGTGGCCCAACGATGACTGGGACGCCGAGTCTCCAGAACCCGCTAGCTATTGCCGCAGCTTTTTGCGACATCGCTCCCCAAGCTACGCCGACGGCTCCAACTCTATTAAGTATATAATCGGCTATCTCCTCATAATTCGCCCTAAGCCTACGCTTGGCAAATATGTTAGCTATCTTTATTGCTGCCCCAGCAATATGGGAGTTTGAAACACATGAGCCAACATTAACTATTCCTCCGGCATCAAAGGCTCCAGGAAAAGCCTCGTAGGGCGTTCTTCCCTCCTCATCCTTATACATTGCTATTGACATGGCTGCGCAGCCGCTTGCCACAACTATGTAGCGCCTCTTAGCGAACTCGACTGCCATCTCCGCAACCTCTGTTCCTCCATTAGGATAATTAGCACAGCCCACAAATGCTACAACTCCAGGTATCTCGCCCAGAACTATCGGGCTACCAACATTTCTAATTTCAACGTCCTGTATTGCCCCCCTACCAACACGGATCTTATATTTCTCTTCCTTTATTCTCTTCTCAGCGGCCTTAACTATATAGCTGTGAAGTGGCAAGTCTACTGGGCATGCGCTCTCACACCTACCGCAGCCGATACATGCTTCATAGAGAGATGCAAGCGCGTTCAGGTTGCCTTCTAATACCTTTGCAAGGGCATCTCTGATTGGTAGATCGTTTGGACAAGCTCTTCTACAGTCATCACATTTACGGCACTTCTTCGCACCCTCAACTATATCGCTTACATCTGGTATAGCCTTAAACTTCATTCTTTTAGGAGCGATTAGAAGAGCTGTTTTAACAGCAACCTCTGCAGCCTTCTCCGGATCTAGGATAAATGCGCCCGGCTGCCCCCCTAGAACGAGATCCTCAACTATCTTTTCAACTTTATCCTTTGTTCTATCCGGTAATCCACCACAGTTTACATCGCTTGTCGTTATAACTGGGGCCTTAACCTTTTGGGCCTCAATGAGCGTGTCAGCTCTTATACATTGCTCATCTACAACTATAACGTCGGCTAAGCCGCTCCTGATAAATCTTAATTGCCATGATATTGGCCCAACTATTTTAGCCTTAGGATTATACCTAGTGGTGTCATGCGCTGTACAGCATAGACCTACAACTTCAACTCCGCCATATAATCCATTCTCAACTAAATAGTCGACTATAGCTGCTGCTGAAGGAACGTTATGGCCGACAACCATTATAACTGGCTTTGTTGAATCAACGACGCCTAAACCTATGTCGACTAAAGGTGCCTCCGGATCAGCCTTTGGAAAACCAAGGGCAGATATCTGCGCTATATCGGCTACCTCGAGAGCAACATGGTCTATCATCCCTGCGTGAAAAACTTTTGACTCAAAGTCTAGGTTGCTTGCTTCCTGGCCAGTATGTGTAGCTGCCAGCAACCTAACTATCTCCTGCTCAAGATAGTTTAGAACTTCCTCCAGGTCGCCGAGCGTCCTCGGCTTAACACCACACACTAGACGCGTTATTGGGGCCTCTACCTCAACGTTCAGTCCACCAACATTTATTGGATGATCACGCCCATACTTCTCTATCAGATGCTCTAGCAGATGTCTCGCATGGGATGTATGTGTCGCGGCCCCTATACAACATGCTAATAAAACTATGCGTGACTGTTGTGCAGACATATTTATTCCGCATGCACCGCGTTTATCCCCAGTCAAGTCACACTTCCCAAATGTGCAGAGACAGCAGAGATCACAGAAAGGCATGTAGAAGGGCTTATAACGCTGTAGGAGCTTAAAATCCCATTCTCGCAGGTCTGTTATTTTCGGGAACTGTGTTGGCCCAATCTCCTCAAGCCATTCCTCGCTCACCACCTTGCCTATGGAGAACTCAACACCCTTTAAAAGGCCTATACTACTCCTCAGCTCATCGATTTTAACTCGAATATTTTTTTCAGAAACCAAGCAATCCACCTCAAGTTGTAAATTATATTAAAAGAAGTGAAGACCTACTTATCTGTTGTTGTCGCCTTTATATACGGTGTTACTTCAGAGCAAAACCTTTTAGTTTATCAATTAAATAGTGTTATGAGTATGTCCATTTCCCTGTCAATATTAGAGTATGAACCTGAATTATCCAGGAATATCAATAACCTTAGGGAAAGCTGGGCATTCACAAATATTATGAAGCTAGTTAAGACTGGTAGATTAAGCAGCATTCACATAGATGTTATGAGACCACCGTTGATACCTAATAAAACAAAATTTTCTATGGACTTAATAAGGAAGTTATATGAAGAATTTATCAAGGAAATCAATTTAAACGTACATTTAATGGTTAGTGATCCACTCAGCATTTTAGAGGAGATGAACGAGTTTATAATTGGTGACGATAGGGTAAAGATTATGGTAACAGTTCAAGTGGAATCTTTCGGTTCTGAAGAGGAAGCGGTGAGAGCTATTAAGGATGTCAGGAGATATGGTTATAAGGCTGGTATAGGCTTAAACCTCCCCACACCTGAGGAAAATCTAACTGAAAGTATTGCTGAGGCGGCGGATATAATCTTAGTGATGAGTGTACCAATGGGTTTAGGTGGACAAAAATATTGTAGTGAAGCAACGGATAGAATAAGAAAAATCTCAAAGAGATTCCCCAACAAAATTATTGAGGTTGATGGAGGCATAAATCCGGAAACAATTGTGGAGGCATTAAGGGCCGGGGCTAGGGGCGTTGTAATTGGTTCCTATATAACTCTCAGCAATAACCCAATAGAGGCACTATTAAAGATAGATAATGCTATAAAATCTCTAAAAGCTCATAGTATCCTTTAGGCAACATAAGTAGTTAGAGAGCCATATCTCCTCATCATTAATTCCCTGAAATATTAGTTCATCTCATTTACTCACTTAAATGATCTTAGGAAGTTTTCTAGTCTTTCTAGTCTCATATTTGTTGCATTTAATGTCTTCTGTAGTTCATTAATCTGACTTCTTAGGACATTTATTTCACTCTGCAAGCTCTCAATTCGCTCTTCAATCTTCTTTAGATCCTCAAGTGAGGCAACTTCATATCCCTCGACAATACCCCTAATAACAACTTTATGGGAACGTATTGGCTCCCTCCTTTCCTCAGTAACAACCATGGAATATACTCTCCCTTAGCGTCTCTATAGAGGAGAGAGCTAAGAGCGAATAAAAATGCATTTTTAACATTTTTTTACCAAAATTATGCAAAGAAATAGTTTCTATTAACATGAAAGTGAAATATGAGTTGCATTGATCCCGCTACTTGACATAATAATACTGCCCAATCTTTTTCTGGTATTTGTCGAGTCTAGAATCCTCCTTGTTCACCCTAGGTCTCTTTGTGTCCGGATCCCGCCTGAAAGTTATGCTCATCTCTTTAAGGAACCTGTTCATCCCGTCCAAAAGTGACGTCGGCGACCCGGCGACACCATAAACTCCTGGCTCTCCACTGAATATCATAAGCCTATCAGCTATGAAGTCCATAGCGATTATGTCATGCTCAACAACAAAGGCTGTTACACACTTATCTTCGATAATCCTTCGTATGGCTCTGGTCATCGCTAACCTCTCCTCTACATCAAGGTAAGCGCTCGGCTCGTCGAGGAGGTAAATCTCTGCATCACGAGATAGGCAGACAGCTATAGCAACCTTCTGGAGCTCACCACCACTAAGCTCCTTAACATTTCTATCAAAGAGGGGACTTAAATTGAGTCGGTTAATTATTTCTGTCTGATACCAGCTTGAGGTAAACTTATCTTTAGCAGCTAGCTTTAAGAGATCTTCAACCGTTCCCTCATACTCCGTTGAAATGTACTGGGGCTTATAGCTGACTCTAAGGATATTCTCCGTTGGCGGTGAGCCTTGATCTGGTTTTTCTAGCCCAGCTAATATTTTTATGAAAGTTGTCTTCCCTATACCATTGGGTCCAAGCACGCCTATAACCTCACCCAATCTAGCCTCTCCCGGCTCTATTTTAAGTTTAAAGTCTCCATAAGTCTTCGTCATTTCACCCCACTTTAAAATTGGCGCATTAGTTAGTGAACTGCTAGTTGGCGGCCTAACATGGAATATTATCGGCTCCTTTCTGAAGCGCATATTTTCGTCAGGGATGAAACCGTCTAGGTAAATGTTTATTCCAACCCTGACACCATGGACATGAGAGACTATTCCATAGACCCCTGGCTTACCATAGAAGAGACATATTTGATCAGAGAGGTAATCTAGAACCGCTAAATCGTGTTCAGCAACAACTATCATCTTATTCTCCTCCTTTAAGCCCCTAATCACTTTAGCGGCTTCAAGTCTCTGCTTAACATCAAGGTAGCTGGAGGGCTCATCAAACAGGTAGACGTCAGCCTCGCGGCAGACAGCAGCTGCTATGGCAACTCTCTGAAGCTCACCACCACTTAACACGTCTAAAGTTCTATCCCATATAACCCTAAGCTGAAGCCTTTCAGCAACCTCCCTAAGCTTACCCCTTTCATCTATGCGTTCTAGGAGCTCACCAACCTTACCCCTCACGACTCGCGGTATTTTATCAACATATTGGGGTTTATGGACAATCTTAAGCTCGCCCCCACTCAGCTTTTGAAAGTATGCTTGGAGAATTGAGCCCCTAAAAAACTGTATTATTTCAGGCCACTCCGGAGGATTATCGTATCTCTCAAGGTTAGGTTTTATCTCACCTGAGAGAATCTTTATTGCCGTTGTTTTACCTATGCCATTCTGCCCCAATAAACCTAAAACTACTCCAGGTGACGGAACTGGTAGACGGAAAAGTTTAAAGGCGTTTGGCCCAAACCTATGAATACACTCGCTCTTCAGCTCTTCAGGAACATTAACTATCGAGACTGCTTTAAATGGACATTTCTTAACACATATACCACAGCCAGTACATAAAACCTCCGATATCAGCGGCCTATTGTTCTCAAACCTTATAGCCTCAACTTTACTTCTAACTTGTGGACAAAAACGATAGCATGTTCTATCACATCGATTAGGTTTACACTTATCGACATCAATAACCGCTATTCTAATATCCGTCTCCTCCCAAAACCACTAGGAGATTAAATGATAAACTTGCTTAAATAAAAAGTTTAAGTAGAAAGATTATGGGGTTTCCAAATTCACTTCTTTTTCTTCTTTTCCTTTTCTTCAGTCTTCTCCTTCTTCGCCTCTTCTTTCTTCTTTGGCATGGAAACCCCTTTATTCTAAAGAGTAAAAAGAGTTATATAAAATCTTCTTTGAAAGCTCTACTAAACTTTATTTTTCTAATAATAAACCTTAATGTGAATATGTATAGTTTATAAAGTGGATTATGTTTCAATTTTTACATGGAGATGAGGATGAAAAGTATACCTCTGGTCTGGGACTTGGTTAGGCAATTTAAGCGGCATTGTAAATTGATGGGCTGGTGGGTTTCTCCATATGAAGACATTATTTATGCTAATGGAGAATACCACAATTTCATTTGTGCAAAGAAGGTTCACCCAAAGACTTTTAGAGCAATTGCGTTTAATCAACGCTACCCGGTGCGTGAGAGTGATAGGTTTTATAGACTAGTGGATATCTCTTATATGGCATGGATCTTTCAGGAGAAGCCTACAGGAGATATATTTGCAATTTTATCTGAGGACGAGGATATACGAAAGCATACAGCAATCTACGATTTTAGCGACGCATATTCTGAAAGAGCTATCTGCATAAAGGTAAATGAGACTAAAAGCATCGTTTTTCAGGAGTTTGAAAGGTTCTTAAGGGACGAGTATTGCCTCAATTTAATAAATAGGTTGCCGCTCCTACAAATGTAAAGAATCATGTAATTGAGGTGTATAATCTAAACTATCCTATTATACTTCTTATTTCATTTTCAATGGCCCTTAAAACGTCCTGATATCGTGCCTGTCCATTCTCTATAGCATCAATAGTCCTCTCAAGATTTCTAGTCAAATCCTCTGATACGAGTGAACTGAACTTTTCGACTAAATAATTATATACTGTCCTTCCAAGCCTCGTGCTGAATAAAGCCCTTTTATTCTCAATAACGTACCGCCTCTTCAAGAGTATGTCAATTATTTTTGAGTATGTGCTTGGTCTCCCAATGCCCCTCTCCTTCATAAGCGCTATCAAGTCTCCTTCACGATATGGCCTAACAGTCGGCTCTTTTTTAACCCTTAACTTCACAACCTTATATTCTCCCTCATGAACCTCCTCATCAATCCTGATGATTGGATTAACCGCTAAAAAGCCCTGCTCAAGAACTTTTACAACCCTGCTCTGTCTCACCTCGACGCCATCAATCTCCAACGTAAACTCCTGGACCAAAATCTTTGCATCACTCATTTGGCTGGCAATGAATCTCCTAAATATCATGTCGTATAATTTTAGGTGGTCGGCGCCGAGCTTCTGGGGAATCCTAAGAACCCCGGAGGATAAATAGAAGCGTAGCTGCTTAAGGTTTAGGGGCTTAGTTGGTCTTATACATTCATGCGCACCCTCGCCCCTATATTCTCTTGGCTTAAACAAGCCTGGATGATTCTCCTCAATATAACGGCGTGCTATATCTATGCCGGTTGTTGACACCGTCGTCGCATCTGTTCTATGATACGTTATTAGACCCGATTCGAACAGTGTCTGGGCTAACCCCATGGTGTATCCAACTGTGAAACCCAGCTTCTGCGCAGCGTCCTTAAGCATACTATCGGTTGTATATGGTGGCTGTGGATAAACTTTGTCTTCACGGAAGGATATCCCCTCGATTCTCGCTATAAGTTCACCATCCTTAAACTTCCTCTTTAACTCCTCAACGTTCGGCGGGTTAACAATCCTCACTGAAAGACCATTTTCAAGTAGAATCTCGGCGACGGGAATCTTGTTTTTTAGCTCCTCGACACGCTTTATAACCCATCCGAGAACAGGGGTTTGCACCCTACCAGCCGATAGGCTCTGCATCTTAAACCTCTCCCACAGCTTCCTGCTGAGCTCAAACCCAACCCACCTATCCTCAATCCTCCTAACGACCTGCGCCTGAACATATGGCAGCCTTATGCTCCTAGGTTCAGTCAGGGCTTTCCTAAGAGCCCTACGCGTAACTTCGTGGAACTCAAGTCTCTCAACATTTCTGCAGTATGGTTTAACCATTACATAGATGTCATACCCTATCTTCTCGCCTTCAGCATCCGGGTCAGTTGCAATAAATACCTTGTTTACCTCCGTAGCAAGCTTCTGGATCAGCTCAATAACACTCCTCTTTGAACGAATATCTTTTGATCCACAAGATGGGCATTCATCTCGATCAGTGAACTGTTCACCGCAGTTATTACATTTTCTTATGTCTGTATATGCCGGGATGTATAAACCATTCTCCTTTAAGACCCCATGGAAGCCCCCCTCAGTTGTTAAGTCAAATACATGTCCCCCAGAGGCAACAACATTTAATATCATTTGGCCGCTTGCAACCTCATAAACTGTGAAGTCACCTATATTCCTCTTTGCGGGCCTACCGAAGAAGAAAGCTATTGTCCTAGCTTTTGTTGGTGACTCTACAACTATCAGCGCGGATCTAATGATATCAACGGCGTCTATCGTAAACTCGCCCCTCCGTATCCTCTTAATTATTTCCCTATCTCTATCCACCTGCCTAAATTCTTCCTGAGCCTTCTCAAGGGAGTATTCCTCAAACTCCTCTTCGGTGACCAGCTGTATCCTTTTGCTAAGCCCATAAAATGCTTTCTCATCTTCTACTATAAGTATGGACACGCCGCGGCTTATCCCCATGGCATAAAACCTTGATGACCTGCCAGACGCCTGTATGTAGCCGTCGACGTCAGGTATAACTAGAATATATTCATTCCCCTCAATCTTCACATCCACATCAAGTCTCTCAGTAACCTTCCTTAGATCTATGTCCTCCATTATCCTAACTAGAAGCTTCCTGGCCTCCTTAACGATCCTCTGAACATGCCCGGCGAAGCCGTCTAACTCAATATTTTTCTCGTCTGCTTCTCTAATCTTATCAATTATATTCTTTGTTACCGGAACTATTTTGGAAAGGGCTGCTATCACTGGAGCTGCTTCTCTACTAAATTTCTCCTCGAAGAATGGTGCAAGGGCCCTGAGTAACGTTAAGATCTTCTGTGGACTGCATTCATTAACGCTAACTTTTATCTCCCTCCTCGGAACACCAGCGAAGACGACATATCTTATTGTCTCTGGAAGATCTAATCCCCTAGCCAATGGACTTCTATTACTTGCAACACCAACAAGAGCCGCGTACTCACCATTAACAAACTTCTCCAACATTCTTGGGCTCATACGCTCATATACAAAGGCGCTTATCCCAGCCTCCTTAAGAGCAAGCGCAATCTCTCTAGCATACTCTAAACCTTTAACCTGTGGGACGAAGATTAAGCAGCCTGATCCATGTCTCCTAATTATCTCCACAGTCTCCGCTGTGACGTTTCCCTTAGATTTAATATAAAGATTTGATATATTCCTAACAAATTCTGGGCTGAAGCCCGGCTCAAAGCCGAATAATCTCCTAAAAATCTTTATCCTCTTCGTCCTCTTTCCCCTCAATGTAGCTCCAGAGACAACGAGAACTCTTCCTGGATTAAATCGCACTGATGCTACGGGAACAGCTTTTATAGGCTCTTTCTTCTCCTCTTCTTTAAGAGCCCTCTCGATATCATCAATGCTGAAGCCCATTAAGAGAACGACTTTATCAATGTTCTTCGGAGATTTCAGAAATGAGTCTACATCATCAACGAATATGAAGTCAAAGTTTACATCCTTAATCAGCTCAAACCTATTGTAGAGGAATCTATCAGTCGTAATCAATATTGAGAAGTCCTTGTTTCTAATTCGCTCTAGGGTTTCCTCCATCTCCTTCTTCCGCATCCCAGAATAGTAGCCTATAACTGTAGGTTTTGGCTCTCCCCTCGCAGCTAATTTTTCAAGGAAGAAGCTTGCTCTATCCAATAGGTGTTTAACCAAGAGGCTTGTTGGAACCATTATGTAGCTTTTCTTCCCTTTACGGGCTAAGTATAGGGCCATTATAAGCCCAAAATGTGTCTTCCCTATACCAGTCGGTGCAACTATAGAAAAGCTCCTACCCATTAAGACTCGCTTAGCCCAAACCTCCTGAAGCGCCCACGGCCTAGACCCAATAAGTAAGCTAAAGAATTCAGAGAATCTCTTAAGCTCAAACTCGACTTCTAAAATGTTCGTGTACTCGCCAATACGACCCCTCTTAACCAACTCTAAATAGACCTTTTCTTTATCAGCTACCTGCTCCGGTAAGCATTTTCTGCAGACACCAGTGCTTAACAGCTCTGTGTCGCTAATATCCCCTCCGCAATTCGGACACATTCCACGATATATCGCCATTAGACCCTCAATTACAGTTTCAGCCATCACAGTTGACTTCACTTTTGTCTTTTCTGTCTAAAATATGCTATTTTTATATCTAAAAAATATTTAAGGAGACGGGAGATAAAAATTTTACAGTCAGTTAGTTTGGAGATACGTTATGGTGGGTTCAGGAACCCTGATACCTTATATTAAAAGTGGAGGTGGGGATCAGCCAATAGTAATCGTTGATAGTAGAGAGGCGAGTGCGGCGCCGAAGGTTGTTGAAGGACTCAAAGAGCTGGGCGCGATGATAAGGATTGAAGCGCTTGATAAAGGGGACTATATAATCTCCGATAAATGCGCATTTGAGCGAAAAACCGTACAGGACTTTGTTAACACACTCACGCGCCGGGATCTATTTGAGCAGATCTTCCTCCTTAAGGAGGCATATGAGAAGCCATTTCTGCTAATTGAAGGTTACTTCCCGCTAATTTATAAATTTAGTAAGATAAGCCCTTCAGCTGTATGGGGTGCAATATTCACCCTGGCAAAGAATGGTATAGGTGTAATTAACACGATAAATCATAGGGAAACTGCAATCCTATTATACACCTCTGCTAAGCAGGAGCAGTTTGAGGAGAAGAGGGAGCCAGCTGTCCACCCAATTAAAAAGCTAGAAACAGTAACCGATGCGCAGATATTCTTTTTAGCAAGCCTACCAAATATTGGAAGAGAGAGGGCCATAAACCTACTTAAAGTCTATAAGACCCCCTTTAATGCGTTAGCCAATGTCGAAAGGTGGCCGAAAGATATCTATGGGCTCGGCCCAAAGACGACTGAGAAAGTAAAAGAAGTCCTACATACAGTATACATGGGGGGAGGAGGGAACAGTGATACAAAAAATGATAAGGGTAAGAGAATAGTTGATTTTTATTAACCTTTAATTACTGCCAGCGGAATTAGTCTAGCAACATACGTCGCTATTCCAACGGCGTTACTTACTTCAGCAACCCTGTCAACATTCTTGTAGGCTGGATCCGCTTCCTCAGCTAGGACCGCCATGCTGGCAGCCCTGACAATTATTCCCCTACTCTCAAGCTGCCTCTTTATCTCGCTTCCAGTGAAACGCTTTGTTGCGGCCGCGCGGCTCAGCATCCTACCAGCGCCATGAGCTGTTGAACCAAAGGTTATATCCATAGCCTTTTGGGTGCCCACCAGAACCCATGAACTCGTTCCCATTGAACCAGGTATTATCACTGGTTGACCATAACTCCTATAGTCTGCCGGTACATCCTTATGGCCCGGTGGAAAGGCTCTTGTAGCGCCCTTCCTATGAACCCAAACTTTAACAGTCTTGCCATCAACGGTGTGCTCCTCGATCTTAGCAATGTTATGCGCCACATCATAGAGTAAGTGTAGGCCGAGCTTATCAGCGGAGGTTTTAAACACCTGCTCAAAACTCTGTCTAACCCAGTGGGTTATCATGTGCCTATTTGCAAATGCATAATTAACTGCGCATGCCATAGCCTCATAGTAGTCTTGAGCCTCCTGGCTCTTACCTGGTGCGCATGCGAGCTCCCTATCCGGCAACTCTATACGATACTTGTGCACAGCCCTCTCCATAACTCTTAAGTAATCAGAGCATATCTGATGCCCATACCCACGAGAGCCACAATGAATCATCACGGTAACCTGGCCTTCATGGGTTATCCCAAAAGCCTTCGCAACCCTCTCATTAAATATCTTATCAACCTTCTGTATTTCTAGGAAATGGTTTCCTGAGCCAAGTGTCCCTAGCTCCGGAGCGCCTCTCCTCTTCGCCGTACTCGAAACTTTATCTGGGTTTGCACCTGGCATGCAGCCACGCTCCTCGCAGTGCTCGATATCTTCCTTCCATCCATAGCCCTTATCCACTAAGTAAGGTACACCCTCCCTAGTTATTTTATCAAGCTCATTCATGGAGACTGAGAAGTCCTTTCTGTGGCTGCCAAGACCGCATGGAACATTATGGAATATTGTTGTTGCCAGATCACTTAGCTTAGGCCTGATATCCTTCTCCGAAAGATTTGTTACAAGAACCCTTACACCACAGTTTATGTCATATCCCACACCGCCTGGGCTAATCACTCCCTCCTCATAATCTGTTGCCGCTACGCCGCCTATTGGGAAGCCATACCCCTCGTGGCCGTCTGGCAGGGTTATGGAGTACTTATATATGCCGGGCAAATAAGCGACATTAGCGCACTGCTCAAGGGTTTTATCGGTCTTCATCTTTTCAAGCAGATCATCATCTGCAAAAACCACGCCTGGAACACGCATGCCAGGCCTATACTTCGGTATGCGCCAAACATATTTGTCGACTCTTTCTAGCGGGACGGTCATCGCAACACACCATTAGACAATTGATTATTGAAAAAGGTGAATTGCCCAAATATAAACTATTAAGTTATCTGAAATAAAAGTTTGCTGCGCCAGATCTTGCTAATCGCTTTTAAGGATAAACTTAACTAGGTTGGTGGAGGGAATTAGTTTTTGGTGGTGCCTTTGGGTTTAACATTAATTGAAGCGGTTGCGCCAGCAACATCAGCAAACCTCGGAGCTGGCTTTGACGTCTTCGGAGTCGCCCTTAATGCTCTATTTGATAAGGTTACCGTTGAGAAAATAAATGACGAGGCAATTAAGATTGAGGTTTACGGAGAGGGTTCTAGAGAGATACCTGTTGAGCCGGAAAAAAATACCGCAGGTATAGTTGCAATGGAGATGCTGAAGAGGGCTAGGGAGAGATGCGGCCTGATGATAAGAGTATATAAGGGTATAAGGCCTGGAAGCGGATTGGGTAGTAGTGCCGCAAGTGCTGCAGCAACCGCCGTGGCCATAAACGATCTTCTAGGCTTAAATTTAACGCCAATTCAATTAATAGAGACGGCGGCAATGGGTGAAGTTGCCTCTGCTGGTTCACCACACGCAGATAACGTCTCAGCCGCAATTTTGGGAGACTTCACACTAATAGTCTCTAGAGAGCCACTTGAGGTATTAAAGTTGAAGCTTCCACCGAACGCCGAGTTCGCAATAGTTATACCAGAGATAAAGGTTGACACGAGACTAGCGAGATCCGTCCTGCCAAAGCAGGTCAGCCTCTCAAGTATGGTTTACAATATTGGTCGGGCCGCAGCCTTTATAGCCGGAATAGCATTAAATAGCATTGAGGTTATGGGTAAGGGCATGATGGATGCCATCATCGAACCCGCGAGAGCACACCTGATTCCGGGATTAAGCCACGTTAAGGAGGCAGCTCTTAAAGCTGGGGCCGCTGGGGTCGCTATAAGTGGGGCTGGGCCATCAGTAATAGCTCTAGTAGATTCCGAAAAGGTGAATGCTAACGAAGTTGCATTAGTAATGAGGGATGCTTTTAAGGAGGTTGGCGTAAAAAGTAAGCCGTTATGCGCCAAACCAGGATGCGGAGCGCAAGTTATAGGAAGGGAGCGCTAGAGGTTTTTCCTGTAAATGCGTATTTTTTCGCCAACATTGGCGCCGAAATAGGCAGAGGCATCTCCCTGATTAACCGAGATCTCAAGGAGATTACAGCTTCCAATTATCGCTAGTGGAGTACCCACCTGAACCTCCCCATAAGCCTTACAGAGCTTAAGCATTAATTCCCTCCTTCCAATCTTAACGGCTAAATAGTCCCCATCCTCAACATCTATAAGTCTCAGATCCCCGTATTCTATGTTAGTTACGAGGTTCCCGAAGTCATCAACATATATAATTTCACCCTCAATGAAGTCATCTGAAAAAACCGGCTTAGTAAAGCTCGGAGCTACTGGGTCAAATATTTCCGGCCCAAACTCGGAGGGGGGAACACCTATGGCTAAATAGGCTGCAGCCGGGCTAAAAACATCCCTTCCATGAAATGTCCTTGAAACCTCCTTAAGCATATACTTCTCGTTCTTTATAACATAGATATGTTTAATTCCGTCCTTCTGGGCTGATGGAATTAAAACCCCATTGTCAGGGCCAACATAAAAGAACCTTTCTGTCTCAACTATTATTGGGCGCCTCTCGGCTCCAACACCGGGATCTATTACAGCAACATGTATTGTTCCCTCAGGGAAGAACCTTGCCGCACGGAGCAGTAAGAAGGCCCCCATCCTAATATCAAACTTTCTAACTTCATGGCTTATGTCAACTATGAACGCTTCTGGGCATATTGAGAGTATAACTGCCTTCATTTCCGCAACATAGGAGTCCCTTAAGCCAAAATCGGTAGTTAAAGTGATTATCTTATGCTTCTGCACCGCCACCACCAAAAAATAAAATAATCTAGAGACAAGAAAAATAATCTTAGGTAAGCTGTTTTGGCTGGGATAATGAGGAAAATTGGAGAGTTGGGGGAGAGGTGGGTTATAAGTACTTTTATCGAGACCCTTGATCTCATGCCAGATATGCCAATACCCTTCGGAGATGATGTCGCAGCAATCCCGGCTAACGGGGAGAATTTAGTTGTCTTAAAGACAGATATGCTTGTAGGTAAAACCGATGTTCCTCCAGGCATGAGCTTGAGGCAGGCTGCAAGGAAGGCTGTGGTTATGAATGTAAGCGATTTCGCGGCTAAAGGCATCAAGCCGATAGCCGCGCTCGTATCTTTAGGTTTACCAGCAGACCTAACGGAGGAGGATGTTAAGGAGATAGCGTTCGGCTTAAATGATGGGGCCAGAGAATATGAAGTCTACATTGTAGGCGGAGACACAAATGAAGCTGAGGATCTAATTATATGCTTTATGCTTGTCGGCTACTGTAAGAGGGGAAGAATAGTTAAGCGGAGCGGAGCGAGACCTGGGGATATAGTTGCCGTAACGGGGCCATTTGGGAAGACTTCGGCCGGACTAAAAATTCTTCTTGAGGGATTAAGCGCACCGGAGCATATCAAAAGACCTTTAATAGAGGCTGTTTTAATGCCGAGGGCGAGACTTAAAGAAGGCTTACTACTGGCGGGTCTTGGAGCCTTAACGGCATCAATAGATTCAAGTGATGGTCTAGCGTGGAGCTTACATGAGCTCTCTGAAGCCAGTGGAGTCGGCTTCATAATAAACAATATTCCAATAGCCCCTGAAGTGGAAGAGTTCGCCACAGAGCATAGTCTCGACCCACTGGATTTAAGTTTATATGGCGGGGAGGAATATGAGCTCGTTGTAACCATTAAGCCGGAAATGGTGGATGATGCGAAAAGGGCTCTTGAGAACATCGGAGAACATTTAACAGAGATAGGGAGGGCTATAGGCGAGAAAAGAATTGAAGCTGTTTTTGATGGGAAAAGGATACCTATAGAAAGGAGGGGATGGGAGCACTTCAAAAACAGGGGCAATCGGGCCAACATTAACATTTCATGAATAATCATAAGCGTAATTTTAAGGTTATATTGCGATCTTTTAAAAGGAAAATTTAAGGTTCCATAAAGAATGGATTTGTTATGCTAAAGTAATGTGACTGACAAGGTTTTAATGGTTCAGAGCTTATATAATATATTGGGGAGAATGGGGGCAAGTAGATCAGGAAATGGTTGTCGAGTTTAAGGAAGAAATAGTTGTGCGTTGCGTCTTCAATCCCACTCTCTTCAGGGGTGGCGCCTATGCAGAGACGACTAGCTCTCATGATCACATTAAGCTTTCTAAGTTCTCTAGCGATGGGTCTGCTTGCCCCCATCTATCCACTCTTTATTCTTAACCGCTTTTCAGTTTCCGTGATAGATATTGGTTTCCTCTTCACTGTTTTCGGCTTCACATCAGCACTCTTTAAGGTAATAGCCGGAAAAATGGTGGATGTTTATGGCAAAGAAAGAATTTTCCTAGCTGGAGTTCTAATAGGTGCCATCTGCTCAATAGCCTACATATTTGCCTCAAATATAATCCAGCTTTATTTACTTGAGTTCTTATTCGGAGTCTCATATGCCCTTGAGGATCCCGCGAGGTTAGCAATGATAGCTGAGCTCGGTGGAAGGAAGAGGAGAGGCCTAATGTTTGGAATCTCAGAGTCAGCCTATGAGATAGCTGGCTCAATAGCAGCGTTAATCGCCACAATAATAGTTAGCAATTTTGGCTTTGAAACAGTCTTCATAGCCTGCTCCGGCTGCCAGATAGTGAGCGGATTTGTAATCATCGGTACTTCATCAAAGAGGTTTTAAGGAGAATTTAAGTAAATATCTAGTTGTTATGCTTAAGAAAAATGAAGATATAATTTACTGGATTGGAGATTCCCTTTATTTAAATATAACTAATCGATGCTCTAACAAATGTTACTTCTGCTTTAGGCACTTCTGGGATGGAATAGCGGGCTTCAGACTAAAGCTTAGCGAGGATCCAGACGCTGAAAAAGTCATCGAAGAGCTGAAAGAGCATATTTCGAAAAGGAGATGGAGGGAAGTTGTCTTCTGCGGTTTTGGTGAGCCAACATTTAGGCTCGATTGCCTCTTAAAGGTCACTAGATGGGTCAAAAGATATTATCCTTTTCTTAAAGTTAGGTTGAACACGAATGGGCAAGCGCTCCTGCTTAATCCGGGCAGAGATGTAGTAGGTGAACTAAAGGCTGCCGGCATCGATTCAGTCAGCGTTAGCTTAAACGGGCACGACGAAGAAACATACAATAAAGTTTGTAGACCAGAATTTAAGGAAGCCTATAGAAGTGTAATAAAATTTATTCATGAACTGAAAAATGCCGATATTGATGTTGAAATAACTGCTGTAAATTTGCCCGAAATAAATGTTTCCAGGATTCAGGATTTTGCTAACAAAGTGGGTGCTAAGTTTAGGTTAAGGGAGCTACTGCTCGTAATATATTAGCTTCTCCTTCTCAAGCTTCTTTAGAAGATTATCAACAGCCCTGTATACATCATCCTCCTTCTTCGCTCCAGTACAAACAAGCTTTCCACTAGCAAACAATAGTATGACGACCTTCGGATCATCCATACGATAAATTAAGCCTGGAAACTGCTCTGGCTCATACATCGTCCTGCCCAAAACATATGCAGCCCTCTCCAGATCAATTGTTCCGCCGAGATTTGCCGAGGCCACGATGTTCTGTATCTTTAATTCTGGCTTACTGACTATAACTATCCCGCTTCTCTTAAGCTCCTTAATAACCCTCATGACCGCTCTACGAGCCTCCTTCTCAGATTTTGCTCCAGTGCAAACCATCTTACCAGAACTAAATATTAGCGTCGCGGTCTTCGGTCTCTTCAGCCTAAAAACAAGCCCCGGAAACTGCTCTGGACGGTATTCTACACCAGGATAACCCTTAACAACAGCATTCAGATCTATCTTTTGATTTAGCACCGCCGAAGCAACAACGTTCTCTATCTTAACTTTAACTTGAGGCTGTTGCGGCTGGGACATATAAATTTTTCCCCAAAATATATGCTTATAAAGGGGTCATATTTATGTTTATTCATTTTTATTAGAGGATTCCCTATTTAAACGATAACGAACGATTGGAACTAAAACTTCCGTCACATTGAACAATATTAGGACCAAAAGCAGAAATTGAAACCAAGAGAATGTCAAAGCCCCCTGACGTATTCTACCGTATACTTGACAGTCGATTCTATACGTCATAAAGCCCATCACTAGGAAAACATTTTCAGCACCATATCTCTCAGCGTTCAGTTGATACTCTCCAAACATACCAAAGCCATACGCCCCAAGCCCCCAAAGGCTAAAGATCACGAGACATATAAGCAACGAATTTATTGCAAAAATGTATAAAAGACGTGTGTAACCCAGTGCCTTCTTTTGCGTCTCCTTCTTACCTTCACCGCCAAAGAATAAGAACAATATAAGAAGAATAATAATGAAAGTAATGATTGTAATAGACCTGTCTTCAGTGGAGATGAACAGATATAGGTTACCAATATATGGAATTCTTAGAATCACTCTACCAATGAGGAGGGAAGCATCCCATGGGGAGAATTGATCTATTCCTCTGCCAATAGCATCCCCAACAGTGGAAATCTTATAATTGCCCTCCTCATCAACCCTTATGTTCACAATTCTATGGACTATCGGCGACCCATATGGGACATACGGGTTTCTAAACACTACAATGTCCCCAATGCCTAGTTGTGCCGGCATAACCTTCTGAACAACTATGATGTCTCCAATGTTAAGCGTTGGCATCATACTTCCAGAAGAGACAACAAATAAGGGGCTCTCTACGCCAAGGATTACACGTAGGGATGCTAGGAGTAAAAAGGCTAAGGTGAAGGAGAAAGCTACTTCAAGAAGAGCTCTGAAGAGTTTAGAATTATAAATCTTTTTTAAGATATTCATACACATCCTCCCAATATAGGAGAGGGGTAAGAGGACATTAGGATTCTTTAAGAGATTTTCTCGCAAAAGTCATATAGCCAGTGTGCCCCGTCATCAATGTCTCGGGGCGCGTCCTACCTTTCTCAACATGTATCCTCCTAACAAGACACTCTATCGTCTCTATATATGCGAAGCCATAGACCCTCAGCTCCTCAACAGTCTTCATAACTTGGTCAATCGTTGGACTGAAGGAGACAAAGAAACCACCGCCTTTAAGTACTTCATAAGCATGCGGAACAACAAGCCAAGGCGTAGCCATATCAAGGATTACAGCATCAATATCCCTCTCATCAATCCCCTGAGTTATATCCTTATTCTTCAACTCAACATATTCAAGCAGACCAGCCCTTTCAAGATTCTTACGTGCAACATTTAGAAACTCCTCTCTAATCTCATAACTATACACCATTCCATTTGGCCTAACATAGCTGGCTAACGCTGTTGTGAGGGCCCCCACGCCTGTTCCAGCCTCCACCACTCTACTCCCCGGCTGAATATTGCCATACAATATTATGAGGGCGATATCTTTAGGATATATTATCTGTGTACCCCTAAGACTCTTATATACATAGTCCCTTATACTAGGCTTAAACACAATAAACTCCACACCAGTACTGCTTTTAACCTTTACACCAAACTCTCGACCAATAAAATCATCAATCTTAACAACACCCTTATGCGTATGAAAAACCTTACCCCTCTCAGCTCTGATCAAATAAGTCCTCTTATTATCCAAATATAACAGGACATAATCGCCTTCTCTAATCTCACTAGCCAAGGCGATTTCACTCCTAAAACAATTTAGCTAACACCCAATTATCTGCTTAAATACAGGACATATATAAGCAAGTGTAAATATTAAGTAAAAGTTAGAAAGCAATAAATTTAAGTAAGCCAGCCCCGGTAGCTTAGCGGTTATAGCAGCGGCCTTGTAAGCCGCGGGTCGCGGGTTCAAATCCCGCCCGGGGCTCCAGTTCTCCGGGTTCAAGTCCCTTTTCCATATCCCCTCCTTTTAAGTCTAGTGAAAGTGAGTTTAGCGTGGGCCTCGATATACATGGCTTTGAGAGGCGGCTTGAGGTTATAGGCGGAGTATGCTGGCTTCCGGCCGCAACGGCGAGATCGCTCTCCGCCTCTTAGATCACCTCTTTAGTCTCGGTCTTAGTACAGCTAAGGGCATGTAAGTATGCAGACCCCGCCATAGGCATTCACCGCACTTGGAATAAAACTGCCAAATATCGTTTGCAGTCATTGTCTTTATCATCGCTCCCTAAGCTTCTTGATATGATAGACCTATGCACCACAACCTTCTTTATGCAGTCAACTATCATGCTTAACCCCTAGATCTAAAAAATTTTTTATAATTTTCTTTCCCTCTGATGTGAGAATTGACTCTGGGTGAAATTGAATTCCCTCTATTGGGTAGACTGTGTGGCGCACGCCCATAATCTCGCCATCGTCGAGCGAACGCGCAGTGACCTTAAGGCATTGAGGGAGTGTGCTTTCATCGCCGACCAACGAATGATATCTAGTCGCCCTAAATGGATTTTTAACGCCCCTAAAGATGCTGAGGCCATCATGTGCTATAAGGCTTGTTTTACCATGCATAATTCTCTTCGCTCGTATAATTCTGCCACCGAACGCATATATTATGCCTTGGTGCCCGAGACAGACGCCTAATGTAGGTATATATTTGCTTAAGCTTGAAAGTAACTCTAAGCATATGCCAAAATACTTTCTGTTGGCTGGGTGGCTTGGGCCGGGTGACAAGATGATCCTCTCTGGGTTTATTTTGATTGCTTCTTCAAGGGTTATTTCACCGCTCCTGCGGACTATTGGCTCACCGCCAAGCTCACCCACGTATTGAGCAAGGTTATAGACGAAGGAGTCGTAATTATCTACTATGAGAACCTTCACATCACTCAGCCCCCTCTAAGGCCTTGATTAAGGCTTTAGCCTTAAATTCCGTTTCAAGCCACTCTCCCTCAGGAGTTGAGTCCGCGACGATTCCGCTGCCAACCTGTATATGAAACCTATTATCTTTGGCGAAGAGAGTCCTTATTGCTATCGCAAAGTCCATGTTTCCATTATATGAAAAGTAGCCGACCGCGCCAGCGTATGGTCCTCTGCGGAAGCCCTCCAATTCATCAATTATCTCCATAGCTCTAACCTTGGGAGCACCTGAGACGGTCCCCGCTGGAAAAGTAGCCTTAAAGGCGTCAAAACAGTCAAGTCCTCTTTTCAACTTTCCAGCAACCTTTGAAACAATATGTTGAACATGGCTATACCTATAGACCTTCATTAATTCCGTGACTTTAACGCTCCCGTACTCGGAAACCATGCCAATATCATTTCTAGCTAAGTCAAGAAGCATCACATGCTCAGCTATCTCCTTAGGGTCATTGATTAGATCATTTTTAAGCAATAGGTCTTTCTCTGGATCGCCAGTCACAGGTCTGGTCCCCGCTATTGGACACGTTTCGACAATGCCATTCCTAGCTTTAATAAGAGTCTCGGGACTTGACCCAATTATGAAGCGCTTACCCATCTTTATGAAAAACATGTAGGGTGATGGGTTAATTCTCCTAAGATTTAAGTAAAATTTCTCGAAGCTCCCTTTGAAACCTGCTGAAAATCTCTTTGATAAGACAACTTGGATGACATCCCCGGAGTAGATATATTCCTTAACTCTCTCTATCATCCTATTATAGCGGTCGCCCTCAATATTAACCTTCGGTGTAGTGAAGTTTAGGCTTAAGACCTCTACTGGTTTATCAATCTGTGCCAAAACCTCCTCATATCGGCTTTTTCCCCTATAAAAGTAAAAGACCTCGCGGCACTCGTGATCAAAGATTATACCATCATTGTATATCCCCATCTCAACATCGGGGAAGCCTAGATCATCTATAGGCACACCGGGTAATCTCTCCCAATAGCGTATAGCATCATAGGAGATGTATCCAACAGCGCCACCAATATACTTAAATGTATTTGATGAAGAACCAGTTTTCAACAAAGCCTTAATGGGTTCAAGTGGATCACAAACTTCGAAGCGATCTCCGTTAATAGTGGCAACGCCATTCTTAACATTGATGATAATGTCTGGATCAAAGCCGATGAAAGAGAATCTAGCCGACTCTTCAGGGGCATCACAGCCCAGAGACTCCAAGAGAAAAGCGTTTTCATAACTCCCGCAAATCCTCAGGAACACGTCTACTGGGGCCTTATATGGCATTCTTCTAAATTTTATAGGCTCGGAGATCTGATCGATACCAATAGATCTTAATGTGCTAAAGTGGATCACCCATACACGTTCACCTGTACATTATAGAACTAAAATGTGTAAAAATGTATTATTTAAATCTTTTTTGTACAAAAAAGATCATTAAACCGAGATATTAGGATGATGCATGTAATGAGATTCCCAATGTGCGGTACCAATGTGCGGTATAAAGTTTCTAGCAAAAGTTGAAAGTTGGTCAGAATCTCCGTCGACCCATGCTTAAAGGCTTATATTTTGCCGCAGATACGCCACCACCAAAAGAGACTCTATATCTAATTGTGAGAACAAGAAATAAGAAATTGCCCGATCCGGATGGGTTAGGGGTTTCATGTGATAAGGCTTACAATATTATTGTCTCTAAACTTAAGGAGATAAGTGATGGGTATAGGCCCGAGTCTGTTATCTTCTATGTTGGTGATCAAAAGAGCCGGCGGTTCAAAGTTATGTTACACTTTTGGCTCCTCAAACTACGCTACTGAGAGCTCAGTATGTAGAAGGGCTGCAGAAATAGCTTTTACGTCTTACTAAGGGGTTATATATTCAGAGAATTAACTTTTGGAGGGGGTGGGTTATGTCTCTTAAAGATAAGGTTGTTATAGTAACTGGCGGGGGTTCTGGTATCGGCAAAGCAATATGTAAGCTCTTCGCCGTGAAGGGTGCAAAAGTGGTCGTAGCGGATATCAACGACGAGAAAGGAATGGAGACGGTTCGTGAGATTGAGGATGAAAAGGGCGAGGCCATATTTATTCATGCGGATGTAAGTAAGCATGAGGATGTAAAGGCTGTAATAGAGAAAGCTGTGAAGACCTTTGGAAGAATAGATATTATAGTTAATAATGCCGGAGTAGCCCCGGGGCCTTACATGATCCATGAAACACCTCTTGACATCCTCGACATGACATTAAATATTAATGTGAAGGGCGTATTCTACGGTATGAAATATGCGATTCCATACATGTTAAAGCAGGGTAAAGGAGTAATCATTAACATAGCATCAGCTGTGGGAACCGTAGGGATACCGGGATTCAGCTGTTATTGCGCATCTAAGGGCGCTGTCATTCAATTGACTAAGGTTGCTGCTCTTGAATATGCTAAAAACAACATTCGTGTCGTGGCTATAGCTCCGGGGCCAACCGAAACCGCCCTCATAGAGGGCTGGAGGAAGAAGATCCCCGGCATCGATGATGCACTTAAGGCTAGGGTTCCCCTTGGGAGACTAGCTTCGCCTGAAGAGATAGCGAAAATAGTCGTCTTTATGGCATCCGATGAAGCTTCATACGTCACTGGGTCGGCTATTATTGTAGATGGAGGAGAGACTGCGACATAAAGCCCATTATAAACGCTCTCAGAAGTAGCATAATGCGGCGCGTTTTGGACGTTAATAGATTATATAGCCTCCATCAACAATTATATTTGCTCCAGTTATATATGATGCTTCGTCAGACAAGAGAAACGTTATAAGTGAGACTATTTCTTCTGGTTTACCTAATCTGCCTAAGGGAACGGACTTTAATAATTCTTTTGCATGTTCAGACGTTTCCTTCCAAATTGAGTGGAGTAAAGGTGTATCAATAAATCCTGGGTTTATAGAATTAACCCTTATATTATACTTTGCGTTCATATAACGGCACATAATCAGCCTTCACCAACCATTAAAGTTGCCCGACAAATTTAAAAGGGATTCTTACCATATCAATCTTGTTAACATTGATTAAAATCAATGAGATCTTTCTTCTCAAAAATATTTTTGGAGCAAGGTGTTTTTATACGCTTATATATGCAACGTCTTCATGGACTCTGAGACCAATATTTTCATCTAGTAGAATATTAAGTCTTCGCAAGGATTCCTTCCTATTGGCTAAGGCCTTTACCAAGAGACCCAGGATTAGGTTGACAGAGCAGATCCTCAATATCACGCAATTTCTGCTTTAAAGTTTAATGGGAACTGTGAAAGTTTTAGCTGAGTGGACTTGTTTGATTGGATGTTGGTGGGTTTGGGTTTTTATTTGGTTTTTTTAGGAATATGTCTCCTATGTTTATGTCTTTTTCTGTCTTGTATACTCCGAGTATTTTTTCTTCGTATCCTTCTTTCTCTATTTTTATTAGGTATGGGTTGTTCCATTTTAGTTCTTTTATCCAGAAGTCTCCGAATTCGTCTGTCTCGGTCTCGTG
>JAGTQB010000006.1 GCA_018396995.1 Candidatus Bathyarchaeota archaeon | reverse complement strand
ATGAGAATAGCCATAGTATACTATTCTAGGACTGGGTATACGGATCGCGTCGTCGGTGAGCTGGGTCTATGTCTAAAGAGTGAGGGTTTTACGGTTGACGTCTATAGGACCTTTCCCATAAGAGAATATTCTAAGCCCTTGCACTTAAACCCTAGACTCATATATGATACTCTCATTAGAGGGGGAACAGACATCATGTTCGAGCCCAGCGAGCCAAGGCTGAGTATCTACAGCGTCATTATCCTTGCATCACCCATATGGATAGGCACTCTCTCACCACCAATACAAGAATTTCTGAAAAAACATGCTGTGATGAGATCTGTGATCGTCACCACCAGTATTCGAAGCGTGAATGTTAAAAAGATTGAGAAGATGATTGAAAGGCTCTGTGGAGCTAAGCCCATACTATGCGTAAATATCAGAGACGCCACGATCAAAGATCCCGCCAATCTTAAAGAACTAATTAAAGACATTACTAAGAAACTCAAAGCCACTATAGAGAAAAGCGGGATTTAAACATAAATATATTTATCAGTAAAGTTAAGTGAGAGTGAATCTTGGAGGTTGTGTTTAGTCGGCATGTTTTGGATAAGATCGCTAATGATCTTTTGAGAATTGGGGTGACTAAAGATTTAATTGAGAGCATTGTTAGGAGTCCTGATGAAATTCTCTATGATACGGTTACTAACCGGTATATCGCTGTAAGGTTTGATCAGAAGATAGCTGTAATATATGAGAGGAGGGATCAACAAGTATTTATTGTAACCGCATATAGTAGTGGGATTGAGAATATTATTCGTAGGAGGAAGAGGTCTGGGAGATGGATCTAGCCATAAAATGTGATCCCGACGTAGATATTTTAGTGCTTAGGATTAGGTAGGGAGAACTGGCCAATGAGGAGCTTCTCGACAATGATATTATTCTAGGCTATGATTAGGCTATGATAAAGATGGAAAACTCCTCCACATCGAGATGATGGACGCGTCTAAAAAAGGATTAATAAACACCCTCCTCGACCTAGCAAAAATAGGAAAGAGGCAGCAAAACTAATCCTCTCAAAAATAACCTAAAAAATACCAGCAAATTTAAGTTTAAATCCCGCTCCCCCGCATCAATGTTTTTAAGGGCGCGACCCACTGACATGACATCGTGGCATTTGAAGTGCGTTGCTCTGAGCCTAACATCCGAGGGGTCCTTCACGAGGTAATTATTGGAATAAAAATGCTAAATAGCTGTTTGAAAAATTAGGATCAAATCTTCAGAAGATACTTCCCCGTGAAAAGATTTTAACCATCACTTTAGCATCTTTAAGTTACCCGAGTTGGGTCACTAACTTAGAATTACCTCAAATACTGTTAAATGTAGACCTCATTGACTGGCAAATTAGTGCTAAACCCTCTCTCCGACGTTAAATTTCATGAACGGTTGTTTATTGTGTAAAGGAATGGTTCAAAATATCGATTTAATTTCGCCACGCTTGTTTGACGTTACATGTAACCAAATAATTGCTGAAGAGATACGCAGGATTGTTGAGCAGCATGGATTAAGCTTCTTTACGCATGAATTAATATCACTTATAGATGGCGGACTGTGTTTTGGGTAAGCTGTAGTAGCCCCTATAAGTGAGATAGAGGAGAAGAAATTATATGGCCATATAAGTTAGTACAAATGGAAGGTTTTTAGTAACGGTTTCTCTTTAGCAATTTGCACAAGTCCTTAGAAGATGCATATTATACTATTGCCTCCAAACAAACATCTTTTGCCTCAAATCAATATTGGAGCTATAAGTCTTTTAATAACCTCATTTTTGGGATTCTCTAAAATTTCTTTTGGCTTCCCACATTGTATTATTTTGCCGAGGTACATTATTGCGATGCGGTCGCCTAGCTTAAATGCATCTTCAGGGTTATGCGTAACACAAACTGTTGTTATACCAGTCTTTCTCTGAAGGTTCTTCAAGTTTGCTATAACGTCAGATTTAGTTGCCTCGTCGATGTTGCTGAGCGGCTCATCTAGTAAAAGCAGTGATGGATTTATTGCTAGGGCTCTAGCTAACGCCACACGTTGTCTCTGGCCCCCGCTAAGCTCTCTAGGTTTTCGAAGCTCAAAGCCCTCCAGATCAACCATTCGAAGTAGGCTCTTCACCTTACTGTCAACTTCACTCTTTGAATAGCCTTTAACTCTCAGGCCAAAGGCTATATTCTCATAGACGTTTAGGTGCGGGAACAGCCCGAAGTCTTGCGGCACATAGCCAATATTCCTCTCCTCAATTGGCAAACGGCTAATTTCTCTATCCCCTATCCATATCAGCCCCTTATCCGGCTTCAAAGCCCCCAATATAACCAATAGTAGGGTCGTTTTTCCACACCCGCTTGGGCCCATAATAACCATAAATTCTCCTTGCTCAACAGATAATTCGACGCCGTCTAAGGCTTTCACTCCATTAAATGATTTAGAGACATTCTGGACGTATAGACCCCTCATTTACTTTCTCCTCGCAATAAGTTTGAATGAGAGAAGCGATATCATGGATAAGGTTTCCGCTATAACTGAGGCAGCTATTGCCACCTGCGGCTTTTCATTTGAAGCCAAGTATATTAGCGCTGGAAGGGTCTCAGTTACCCATGGGATTGCGCCGGCGAAGACAAGGGTTGCTGCCAGCTCACCCATAGCTCTAGCCCACGTTAGGGAGAAGCCTGCAAGCAAATCTTTAGCTGTAAGCGGAAGCAGAATTTTGCTGAGGATATGGCTGGTTCTCGCACCCAACGATCTGGCTATTACGTCTATTCCACTTTCCCTCACTTCCGTGAAGCGCCTAACCGCAAAGCTTATAGTGAAGGGCGCTGAGACATAAAACTTCGCTATTATAACGGCTGCGAAAGTATAGGCTAAGCCGAGGCGCCCAAACATGAGCAAGTAAACTAAGCCTTCAGTAACTGGTGGAAAAGTCTGTGGAAGCTCCACCAGAAATGTTTCTAAGATATCCTTTCCACGAAAATTCGCATATGTTAGGACGTAGGCGACGGGAATCGCTGCAGCTACGGCTAAAATGCCGACAAGTATGGCTGATGAGATGCTGATGAATATTGCGCCGTGAACTCTACTCTCTAAAAGCGCGCTTAAAACGAGACCCCAGTTTTCTCCAACCGCAATATAGAGGTAAAGGATCGATATGAGCATGTAGATCACAATAATCGAGGCCATCATTTTTAGGGCGACATCAAACCTATCCATTCTCAAATGCCCCAGCTAGAATTATAGAAAGGATAATAATATTTTATTGGATAAATCTATCTTCGGGAGAATCTTCGTCTTCTTTGAGTTAACTTTAGCGATAACGTGTAGATCGCTAACCTACACATTATAGGAGGTTCCTCATAACTCCTAGTTAAGCGAAACAATACCTTTTTTAGTCAACGAGCTTTTAGGAGAGGAGCTGCATATTTCATATAAGTTAGATGTTAATCATTATACTAGAGTGATTCTATAGATAGTTATGGGGATACTCGTTGGGTCATATTTGGGTTAAAGCTAGGATAGGCGATGAAAATTGTATTAGGATTATTGAGGCTGATGCCTTAGTTGATACTGGGGCTACGCTGACTGTTATACCTCGAAGGATAGCCTTGGACCTCGATCTTAAGCCGACTGGAAAATCTATAGTTGAGACTGGCGCTGGAAAGATGGAGCTTGAGCGTACAAGGGTATGGATAGAATTGGAGGGTAGAAATGAAATTGTGCCAGCGCTTATCTCAGATTTAATAGATAAGGTGCTAATTGGAGTAACAGCCTTGGAAGTCCTAGGATTACAAGTGGATCCGCTTACAGGAAAACTTAAAGAATGGACGCTCCTACTCTATTAAAGGTTGATGGATAGTATAACTTTTACGCTGTATTTAGATAGGACCCTGAGATCCTCGCCCCCTGAGTGAAATACCGTCCGTCTTTAGGTAGATGGTACCCAGCCCATAATTATGAACAAGCCTTAAAAATTTCATGTATGTCGTCTCTAATAAATGAGCCCCCAGACTCGCCGACACCAGTTAAAGATGTGTTTTCGCCAAAGTCACTGGCTTTTTTATATAATATCTCTACATCGCTGAGCTTAAGTTCATCCTCCCAGGTCTTCCATCACCTAAGCTGGCTGTAGGCATAAGTGAACCTATAGGCTCTCGTAACACTATATATGAGGTAGTCTAGCCCGACCATAAAACCTCGCCAACAACATTTCCTATAAACTAGGGAAATTAGTGTTTTCCCAAAGGTACGCGGTAAAATATTAACATGGCAATCTTATCAAAAATCCTTTAGGCTCTAACCCTTATGGATCCCCTATACGTCCGGAGGACATGTAGCTCTAGGTTGCCTTTCAATGGAGAATAAGTTCGCTACACCATGACATGAGCATGCAGTCGCTATAGCAGTACTGAAGCTATCGCCATAAAAATCAGCAAGCTCCTTTAACGTGTTATAAAGAAGATGCCCGCTGAACCCACCTACGCCTTCCGCAATAAGCCTAGAGATAAAGACAATAGTATTATCTGCAACCTTTGAAAACGCTGCATACATTAGCTGGTGGAGTGGCATAGGCTTAATTCTCCCTGTAACTGGGCATCGATAGGGTTCCTGGCATCCTAGGTTACACTTAAGTGTGAGGGGCATATAGCTCGCTACAACAACACCCTCATTTGCATCATCCTTAACATGAACCCCATACATTTTAAAGAGAAATAAGGCCTCGTTTATGTCCCCACTATACGGCTTGACCACGTAGCCCCTAGATTCGAGAAAGAGCTTAAAAACTTCACCAGCAAAATGTCTAGGGATTGCCGGCACCACTATTTCTGGTATAATGTTTCGAGCGATCATTTTAATAAAGAGCTCTGGCGCATCCCCGATGACGAGGACAGACCCATATTTGATGCAGGGTAGATGATCAATGCTTCTTATAGTATATTCGACATATTTCTTGGCGCGGCACTCGCCATTTATATCAGCCACAACAATAGTATCCCTGTCTTTAAGCATCCTCACAGCTTTAGCTCCATGGAAGCCGCCGCCAGCCACAAAGATCATATGCCTATTATAGAATCCAGTGTTTCTGATTATATACATTTATCATTGATAAAAGGCGGAAAGAAAGTGGTATTAAGGATATGGAGTTTGGGGGAAGGCCTATGGTTAAGATTTGCGCAATTTTATGACAAATTATATCGTGGGCGCCGTCAGGAGCTGTAAGTTAGATACCATGATCTTTTAGTCAACTTGAACAAGTTCTTAATTAAAGTTTAAGTTTTCTGCACTATGCGCGGAATTTTAATTATTTAACAGAGATAGCGGTTCACTTATTCCTCATGCATTTTCCTAAAAAGATATTTTTAACGAAGACTTAAATGCTTGAAGAAATTCCTTAATTTATAGGGCTTTGGTGGAGGTCGCTTAGTATGCATAAGGATCAGGCTGTAGGCGCAGCCCTCCTAGCAGTTTCAGCAATAATTATAGTCGTGTATATTTGGCTTGTCTTCTTCCCACCGTTATACGGCTTAGACTTATTCCTCCTTAAGATCACTGGAGCTGTGGCGGTCGTTGGAATATTTGCTATAATCGGCTGGATAGGCTATACCCTCGCAACAACACCTCCTCCAAAACCAATAGAGGAGATTGAGAAGGAAATAGAGAGCGAGCTGAAGAAGGCGGAGGCCCAAGAGCAAGAGCAAAAGCAGTCTTAGAAAAACGCTCAGCCAAATAACCTAAAGATAAAAAATTAAGGAGACTAAGTGAGAGCCATAAAGCTCATCTATTAACTAAGTTAGATCTTTTACTATTTTTATATCCTATTCTATTGGGATTGGCTCCCATTCACCGCCTCTTCTAGGAAATCTTATTCTAATCTGCCCCTCTCTAAATTCGACTTTAATATCCTCCTTCTTCAAGTACCTCGGAATCCTCAATGTTAGAATGATTTCGTCAGCGGTTCTCTCCACATCCATCCACCATGGCAGCAGCCACTTAAGATCGCTTATGCCGAAACCAAACGGCCCTATACGGATAAAGTGGCACGGCATCCCTATCCCCAACAATATTAATAGATTTCCTTCAAGGTAAATATTAATGATAACATGGCGGATGATCCTTAAATGGAAAAACTTAGCAGATTGCGTGAAAATCTTTTGGATTTCGGAGCAACATTTATTCTCCTATGGATAATAATGTTTATAATAGTTTTCTCAGACTCCCTCTCCTGGCCAGCGGTCCCATATCTTATCAGAGAGTTCCTTTCTGAGGAGCCAGCTGTAGTCGCGGTGCTCGGTCTGTCACTCTCCATCTTCAACTCAACTAAGATAGTGGCGAATATTCTCGGGGCTCTTCTTGGAGATAAAGTTGATAGAAGTTTAGTGGTTCTTCTCGCTCTTCTCTTTTTTCCAGCATCATTCGCGCTCCTTTTATTCGCGAGGGATCATATTTGGATCATAGGATCATACATTCTTTTTGGTATATTCTATGGGATTCTTGCGCCACCATTAAACGCGATGGTCGCTAGCTCAATTCCAGGAGGGAGTAGGGGAACACTATTTGGAATATTTAACCTCTCTTGGATCGTGAGCCAAATACCCGCACCAATAATAGGTGGCTTACTATCAAAGACCATTTTTTTACGTTTTCCATTAATCTTATCGCTTGCACTATCATTATTCACGCTAATTTTATTCATAGTATTTAGGGGAACTTTAAGAAATACAGCTGCACAGCACAGACCGAATCCATCCTATGAGACAAAGGATCTCACAGAGCTCTCCAGCAGGAGGTTGCTCCTCCTCTGTTCCGCCCAACTCTTCTCGGGGCTGGGGAGCGGGGTTCTCTCCCCCATAACAACAGCATACCTTATTTATGCCCTCAAAACAACTACCGCTGAGATGGGGTTAGCGTATTCTCTCGGTTGGGCACTAGCGACAGCGTTTGCCCAGATCCCTGGTGGGAAACTTTCAGATAAACTTGGATATAAGCGGGTTATAGTGGTGTCAACACTAATAAGCTCGCCCCTAGTCCTCTTATTACCCTTCTCCAGAACTCTTGAGCACTTTATATTGATAGCTGCCCTCTCATGCTTCTCTGGGAACCTAGCCTCACCAGCTTTCTCAGCCTACATAACAGTCCTCATGGGTGAAAAGAAACTAAGTAAGGGGTTCGGACTAACCTCAGCCTCCTTCGGCGTTGGATCAATAGTGGGGCCTATCGCCGGGAGCTTTCTATGGACAACTTTCCAACCAAATTATCTGCCACCATTCGCTATGTCTTCAATATCTTTTCTCCTAACATTACCATTCATAGCTACCCTAAAGGAAAAATAAAGAAAAACTAAGAGGTTAAAAATGGGGAAATTTTTAGGTTTTAGCGAACCTTTTAGCGGCTTCTTCGAGGGCTACTACGCCAGGCAGCTTCTTGCCCATTAAGAACTCTATTAATGCTCCCCCAGCGGTGCTTATATAACTCATTTTGTCGGCTAAACCTAGGCTTTGGACAGCCGCTATACTATGCCCTCCCCCCACGAGAGTAAAGGCTCTTGAGGAGGCCATTGCCTCAAAGAGGGCCCTAGTCCCCCTTCTAAACTCCTCTTTCTCGAATACTCCCGGTGGACCGCTGAAGACAATCGACTTTGCTTTTATGATAAGCTCCGTGTATCTTTCAATGGTCCTTGTTCCAATATCATATATTGGATAATTTGTAGGCAGCTCCTGTAGAGTTATCTCCTTCCTCTTACCCTCAACCTCAATAGCCAAATCTATCGGGGTTTCAACCTTACCTGGATACTTACTCATCAGCTCCTTTATGCCCGGGACAAGATCAAGCAACTTATTCTTCTCGAGTAGCTCCATGTTTGGCTTGCCGAGATCATAGCCCTTGGCTACAAGGAATAGGTGGCCAGTTATCCCAGCGGTTAGAACATAATCCGCAATATTGTTCTCCAGAACATATTTTGATATTCTAAGTGAGTCGTCAGCCTTAGCTCCTCCAAGTATATATATGCATGGCTTCTCCGGGTTCTCCATAACCCTAATTAGAGCTTTCAGTTCCTTCTCCATAATTCTGCCAGCGGCGCTTGGAAGGACGACTGTGAAGCCGACTATAGAGGCGTGGCTTCTATGAGCCGCCGCAAAGGCATCATTTACAAAGAGGTCTGCCAGCGGCGCAAGATTCGCCACTAAGTCAGACTTAGCATGCTCCTCCGGGGGCGCATCCTTAGCCTCCTTTGGAAAGTTTCTAACATTGTTTAGGACGAGGATCTCGCCGCTCTTAAGCTCCTTTATAGCCCTCTTAGCATTCTCTCCAAAAACATCGTCCACATACTTAACTGGCTTACCCAGAACCCTACTTAATATTTGGGCATGCTGCTCAAGGGGTATAAAGTCTGGATCGCCTGGCCTTCCCTGATGAGCTAGTATAACAACCTTAGCACCCTTCTCCGACAGCTCCCTTATTGTAGTTTCTCCATGAGCCCTAATCCTCGTGTCATCAATTATCCTTTTTGTCTCCGGATCAACTGGCGAATTAAAATCAACCCTCACAAGAACAACTTTATCCCTAACATCAAAATCATCTAGAGTTAGGAATTTCAGCATACCTATCCCCTGAAATAAATTAGAAAATGGTTTATAAAAATAATAGTTGATTTTACCTTTTTGAGTTTAGATGAGACCAGCCTTCTGGCCGATCAATCTTACTACATCCACTAGTCTGCAGGAGAAGCCCCACTCATTATCGTACCATCCGAAGACCTTAACTAGGTTCCCGCCCGTAACCATCGTGCACTGCCCATCGATTATGCACGAGTATTGTGTGTGATTCACGTCAATTGAGACTATAGGCTCTTCTGTGTAGGCTAATATGTTCTTGAGCGGGCCTTCAGCAGCCTTCTTAAAGGCATCATTCACCTGCTCTTTCGTGACATTCTTCTCTAAAACGGCCGTCAAATCGCATATTGAGACATTTGGAACTGGAACCCTTAGAGCTATTCCATCAATCCTACCCTTAAGCTCCGGCCAAACCATCGTTGAAGCTCTAGCGGCGCCAGTCGTCGTTGGTATAATATTCATGGCTGCAGCCCTGGCTCTCCTTAGATCCCTATGCACCAGATCTAGAACCCTCTGGTCATTTGTATAGGCATGGGCCGTCGTCATAAGAGCCGCTTTAATGCCAAAGTTCTCATGGAGCACCTTAACCATTGGTATAACACAGTTTGTTGTGCACGAGGCATTAGATATTATGACATGTTTATCATGATCGTATTGATCATGGTTAACTCCATAAACGATCGTTATGTCCGGTCCCTCAGCTGGCGCAGTAATTAGAACCTTCTTAGCTCCAGCTTGGAGATGTTTTGAGGCATTAGCCCTATCAGTGAATACCCCAGTGGACTCAACAACTAAATATACATCCATAGCATTCCATGGGAGTAATGCCGGATCTCTCTGGGAGAGAACCTTTATTTCATGGCCATTAACTACTATACTGTCACTCTTCACCTCCACGGTGCCGGGGAACTTTCCATGTACAGAGTCATACTTAAGTAGATGCGCCAGAGTCTTCGCATCAGTTATATCGTTTACGGCAACAACCTCAATATCCTTCGTTGCACCAAGTTCAACAACAGCCCTATAGAACAACCGGCCAATCCTACCAAAACCATTTATTGCAACACGCATAACCATGATTTATCACCTTTGGTTCATATATCCTTGATGCTTCCACATTTATTAATTTTTCTTAAGTTTATAACAGTATCTAGTTGTTTAGAAGCTAAAAATTTTAGAGATTCTTTACTTCTATTCCCAGTCTCTCTAAACATTGGACTATGAAGCGCCTATGACAATGCTTAATATTCCTCTCCTTACACATGAGCGCTGCTACTTCGCTTCCAGCTATTTTGATAAGCGCATTAAAGCCCTCTTTAAACTTCTGTGTCTCCATATATTTTTCATAACCACCTTTAACAAAGCCCCCCAAACTCCCGCCGAGGAAAAAATATTTTATTCCATGCTCCCTCAAAGTTCTCTCCAAATTCTCCCTATTAAATTCTATATTACTGCTTTTTGGGAAACGCCTAACATCAATAACGGCGGTGATACCATTCTCCTTTAGAAGGGCAATAAACTCAGAAATACTTCTACCCCAATAACCTATAGTGTAAACAATCATCATAATACCTCATATACTACAATGGAAAAGAATTAAAGCGTAGCCTTATTTAGCTTTCTTGTGTCCTATGCCTGAATTTGGGGGGAAATCATATTGAAGGTTGTTGGTGGACCAAGCTCCCTAAACTTGGCTAGAAAAATAAGTGAGCTCCTAAATGCCCCACTAGTCAATGTTAAAACAAAGCGCTTCCCAGATGGAGAGTTCTACTTCAAGTTTGAGGATAATGTTCTCGGGGAGCACCTCATAATTGTGCAGAGCCTGGAGCCGCCACAAGACATAAGAGCTATGGAGCTATTCCTCATGCTCCACACAGCAAGGGACCTCGGCGCTGAGACAATAAGGTTGTTCATCCCATACCTAGCCTATAGTCGACAAGACAGACGATACCTTGATGGAGAGTGCCTGAGCTCAGCCGTAATAGCAGAGATACTTGAGCAGCTTGGTGCGGACGCTATATATACAATCGACGTGCATAATGAGAGGGTTCTAAGAATGTATAAGATCCCAGCCTACAATTTAACTGCGTCCGGTGAGCTGGCAAGATACTTTGCTGGGAGAGGGTTAAAGGACCCCTTAATCCTGGCTCCGGATGATGAGGAGATGGCTAGAAGGAGGGCTCAGCACGCCGCTAAGGCGCTTAGTGCAGAGTGGGATGCTTTAGAGAAGAGGAGAGACCGCTATACGGGTGAAATAACCACCCTCTCAAAGGAATTAAATGTTCATGGTAGAGATGTCATTATAATAGATGATATAGTGAGCACGGGTAAAACCGCCGCAAACGCCGCAAAGATACTTAGGGAGCAGGGCGCCAGGAGAGTCTTTATTGGAGCATCACATCTCCTTATGATAAATAATGCGGAGAAAATTCTCTTAGAAAGTGGTGTAGAGGAGATAGCTGGAACCGATAGCGTCACAAACAAATATGCAAAGGTCTCCGTCGCTCCAATCTTCGTTAGGGCCTTAAAGGGGGAGATGGAGCAATTATAGTCTTACACTCTAAAATCACTTAAGGAAGTCTGAAAGGCTATATTGTTTAGCACCCTTACCACTCTCAAACAATGAATTTATCTCCTCCTCAATTAATGTTAGGCGCTGAGCATAATACTCTGACATACCATACTTCTTAACTAGGCGCCAGGCGTCTTCCAAATACTTCTCAATAGTTCCCCTATGGACGGTTAACGTTAGCTCACCACCACACTCAGTGCAGACGCCTTTAAGTGGCACACGCCTGAAACGCCTATTACACCTCTTACACCTGAAGCTTTGTGTTGCAAAGGCCCTTAAGTTTCCGGATATATCGCGGAGGAAATGTGTATTTAAGACTGTTTCGGCGACAATCCTGGCATCAACAGCCTTAATCTTCTCCGCTAAGCTCAGCTGAGCGTTTAATTTATCAGCCATGCGCTTTAAAGTCTTATATACGCTTTCACGATTACAATTCTCGATACTCGATGTTGGCACCGTAAAACGTAAGCCCTGAAGACGCCTTTCAGAGTTAAGCCTATGCTTCACGGTGTCAACTATATTAAGTATCTCTCTGGCCGGGGTTCTCTTAAAAGTTTCCATGTAGAGTTTAAGAGGGTATCTCTCGTCAACATCAAACTCATGTGCCTGTCTCTGAACTTCTTCTGGAACAACTGCACGTATGATGAAGAGCGGGGAATCCATTATCCCGCCTATTTGGTCTGGAAGATACTCCCTTGAGAAGTTGATGAGGGCGTCTAAAGCCAATATAACACTATCTTCGTCCCCATCACAGTCTCTACGTTTAGCCGAGTGCCAGAAGGGATGTGCGAAGCATACATTTAGCTTAGTGAAACCTATTATCCTGCCCAATACTCCAGCACATGTGTGCGGTGCTATCCCTATAATTAGCTTGCCAACTAAATCCTGAGGCTTACTAACTTTATAGTATGGTGGGAGATCATAAACCTTCTGGAGCATCTCATCTATGAAGTTTGCGACTACTACGAGATGCTCAGCGCACCTCCACGAGACTATAATATCCTGAACCTTAAGCTCACATATCTGCTCTGGATCACTTAATGGGTTACCTAGATAGTCATGGGTATATCCTAGTTCCCGAAGCTTCTCTAGAGAAACACCTATTTCAGATGGCTTAAAGTGTGTTAGGGGTGCGTTAGTTGCATCGAACCTTATCGTGCCATCCTTATATACATATAGGTTATATTTAGCTCTAAGAACACCCTTCTCAATCGGCTCTGGTATACGGAGCCTATTTGTTAATCCCCTAACCCCCTTAACCTGCTCAGGCTTAAAGCCAACCTTCTGGCAGGCGGCGTCAACCAGATCTTTAATGGATATCAATTGTTGACAGAAACTTTTAGCCTCAACATTGCATATTGGACAAACATTTATAGAGAGATCCCTACCACACCTCGGGCAAATGAGCCTAAGATCCGTTTCTAAACCACAGTCCTGACAGATTCTCCTAAAAGTTATCTTTTGGCATCTTGGGCAAACCCTGCTAATAAGTTCCACCTTGATCGTTCCCTTATTACAAGCCTTCATAAGATCCCTTTGTGCTCCCCCACTCAAGCCGACTGGAAAGAGAACATGCACTGGCGGCTTCATTTCACGCTGCTTAGCCTTTTCGGGGCGGCCGACCCTAGCGCCTACAAATGTCGGCGCCTTATCCCTAATGACTACCCCGCTCAACAATGCTAGGTTATCTAAGACAGGTAAATTCTCAGAGACCTCTCGGTTCGGGTCATGTACACCGAGGGAGAACGCAAATGCGTGTGCTTCAGCTCCCTCAATAATTATTCTGCCATTAGAAACTTTATGGGGGATGCATATCTCCTCAAGGGTCTTCTTCACTTCAGGGCTGAGAACCCCGGTTATTCTGGTTACAGCGCTACCTTCACGGCTTATATCTGACGCCAGCAGCCAATCTCTAATCTTCTTAAGCTGATTGGTAGTAATGTTAGACCAGAAGAATGTGTATAAGGGGTGTAGTGGGATTCTGAGGATCCTGCTTAATGTTATGGCTTCTTGAACATCTGGCTTATTGTTAAATGGATCTTCTACGAAGGCTTTTAGGAGGGTTGGCGGGAACCCAATTTCTGAAGCAGCCCTTTCTATATCTCCGCCAAATTCTCTTTGAATAGCCTCCCTAAGCTCTTCAGACCAGAACTCCTCAGTATAGCTGGCTGGTAGGAGCTCCTTATTATTATAGAGAAAGTCCCCAAAACTTATCAGAATATCTCCAAGAAAGAGAATTTCTTCAATCTCCCTCTTAACAGCATCAATATTTTCATAGGAGACCCTTACAACGGAGCCATCCCTCAATTTGACGATGGGCGGCTCAATGTAATCCACTGGCATAACAATGCCCGCTTTACCAGGAGTCTCTATTTTGAGCTGCGTTCCACCAGCAAGGAAGTTCTGAAGAACCACCATTGTTAACGGGTGTACGCCGACCGCCGATAGTCCAGTGTTCCTCGACCTGCCGTAGCGGAGCCTGAAGCCGCCTCTGGCTGAAGGAAAGCACAATATGGGTCTCCCGGCAGGAACCTCCTCCATAAAGCCGGCCGAAGATTTATCCGCGGAGCTGACTTTAACATTCTCAAGCCATTCCCAACCCTCGATCCCAAGATCTCTAATCACCGCTAGAACCTTAGCAGCCCTTCCGACGATCCCATCATTTATTACCCTAAGGGCTCCCCCTCTCACCCGGTTCGTCTCTATTCGAGACAAATTCCTATATGAGGAGACCTCAACTGGGTCCGAGGGGACGCCGGTAACCTCAACTGGAATGTTTCTCAAAGCAAATCTAATTTGTTCGTCTGAGACATTATACTGGAAGCTGCCAACTTCACGCTCGTAAAGGCGGAGCTCCTCGATGAAGCGCTCTATCTCCTCTTCAGTCGGCTTATACTTATCCAGTTTTAGCAACTTACGAATAAAATCCGCGATGACTGGTGTGAGGGCGGCTTCTGTTCCACCAGCTGAACGTATGGGCCCGGCAAAATATATAGCCAGGTATTTTGATCCATCCATATTCGTCTTTATTGAAACCTTAGCGATACCTTCAGTATATACCGCTGCGGTCACACCTTCAGTTAATATTGCAAGGGCGGCCCTAATTGCTAAATCAGCAGCCCTCTCCGCATCCAGCTCACCGAACTTCCCGAGAACTATCTCCTCAGCTATTTTAAAGGCAACCCTTTCCTTCGACAAAACCTTGGCAAGCTCTCTTATCCTATCCGCTAAGCCGGGTAGCCCAATAAACCTCTCAACGAGACTAGCTAAGTCGCCTACAACCTCTATCTCCGGATATGGTTTCGGATCAATCCCCTTCGCCCTAGCCTTTCTAGCAATTTCATAGAGCTCATCTAAGGCTCTAAAGAGCTTAAGGAAATACTCTTGGTATTCGCTGGTCAATTTATTTGGGGTAATCATATTGGATCAACATTTTACTCGGTATGAATCCTGCAGAGAATGATTGCATCCCACTTCTCTATTGAGTGGCCCATGAGTCTCTCATAAGTCTTCTTCGCCATCTCCTTCCTCTTTTCAACACAAGCCTTACACTTGTTATGCCTCATGTCGGAGGGGCCATCGCATTTGCCACAGTTTAGGAGTAAAGATTCACCCAGTCCCCTGAGTGTTGTCCAAGCATATTCACGCTCATCATATTCAGGCTCAAAGTCTGGCCAAATATCATAAACATCTTCCTTGCCTAAAACCTTCTTCAAAGCCTCAAAATAGTGTTCAAATGATGTCAGGAGCTCTACACCTCCTCAGACCTAGCCTTTACCCCCTCTTTTATTCCTATAATCACCTCGTTAAGTTTGTTTCTAATATCCTCCCTACTCCTCCCCTCAACTATAGTTCCAGTAACAATTATGTCAGCACCGGATTTAGCGGCCTCTTTAGCTTGAAGACCATTCCTTATGCCGCCACCAACAATAAGTTTTATGCTTATTGCCTCCTTAACCATTTTAATCATTCGTGGGGGGACTGGGCGGCTAGCTCCCGACCCAGCCTCAAGATAGACAAACCTCATCCCAAGAAACTCGGCGGCCAGTGCGTGAGCAACTGCCAGCTCAGGCTTATTATATGGTATTGGACAAGCCTTACCGACAACCCCAACCGACCCTCCCTCGCCAACAATCACGTATCCAAGGGGAATCGCCTCTAAACCAATCTTCCTAATTAGGGGTGCTGCTAGGACCTGAGCTCCAGATATAAAATATGGGTCTGCCGAGTTAAGAAGCGACATGAACCATATGGCGTCGGCATACTCGCTAATGGCTGTTATATTGTTTGGGAACAATATAACAGGAATGCTCACAGCCTCTTTAACATGTTTAACAGTATCATTAAGCATGCTCTGAGAAACTACTGTTGTGCCGCCGATCATTATGGCAGAGGAGCCTAGGGCCTCACTATCAGTTGATATTAGAGCTGCAACCTCAGGAGTAACTTTCTCTGGATCAATAAGCGTTATGTGAATTGCTCCCTCACAATTAATCCTATCTAACAGATACTTTTCTACTCTACCAACCATTCAATCCTCTCCCAAACTAAACCCCATAAAATTCATCTATAAATTGACAGTATGCATCCACTTCCCTAGAATACGGTTTCACAAATATCTCTCTCATATAACCACAATTAACATTCCCACATCGAATTACTGCTTTTCTCCCCCCACTCTCATCAATAATCTCAACCCTAATAGACTGTTGGCTACACTTAGGACATAGAAAGAACTTAGGCAACCTCTTCTTCGGCACCCGTACTACTTTTCTCCGCCTTCTCCCCATCCTAACCACACTACTGAAAGAGTATATAACATGATATTTCCCTTTAAACACTTAAGAATTTAGGAAACTTTATGGAAAATTAATATTCTTCCTATTGTATACAAAAATGTATCCATAAAGGGGGACACATCTTGACAGAGTCCTTACTAAGAGAGGAAGTGCAGGCATGGTTAATGAGCCTAAATAAAGACCCGATTTTCAAAATATTGCTTAAAAATAGTAATTTAACCAAAGTACAGGCAGAAACATTCCTGATAGACATATTGGCCGAGAAAATAGCCAACAAAAAGCTGGTTTATGAGGAGAAGGCGAAATTAAGATTGATAAAGTCTGGTGTAAGCCGCGGAGCATTCAATAGAACTCTGGCTCAAGCAAGAAAAAACATAATCAAATCAATTTACACAGTGATACTGCTAGGCTATTTAGGAATATTTGATGATCCACGCCTAGAGCCCTACATCGAAATAGCCAGTAAAATCAAAACTTATACTGAAAAATATAGAGAAATATGGGAAACTGGAAAGATAGGGGAGGATCAAATAAAATTTCTACAGGTGCTCCAAAGCGAGATAGAAAAGAGCTTATCAAATTTATCGAGAGCAAGGGCACTCTCGGGCAAAATGTGACATCACATATCACATCACGTGACATCACATTACGCATAACTAGACAAGACCCTTTTTCAATAGATTTTCGACTTGAAAACATAAGAAATTTAAGGTTAAATCGCGTAATATCACTGTGATTACAGTGTGATTTAATTGTGATATGTGATGAGGTGATGTCATGGACATCATATTGATGTTAGTTTATGCAACCTTTTTCTCCATAACCTCAACCTTTCTACTGGCATATTTTAGGCGGCTCAGGAACATCAATTTAGAGTACATGAAAATAAAGAAAGCGCTCGAGGACATAATCTTCAGTTTCAATAAGGATCTGCAAAAAATAGAGGGGCAAATCCAAGAAATTTCGAGAAAAATTGATGTAGATAAGGGGAGGGATGATATGAGAGTTTTACTTAATGACTTAAAGAGCAGATTAGAAGACTTGGTGAGCTTTAAGGAAAGGATCTCCGCAGAGATTGAAAAAATGAGGAGTGAGATTGAAAAATTATTTGTCAAATGTAGTGAGGTTGAAGCTAAAGTGAGAGATTTTAGGTTAATTGAGGGTGAAAGGAGACAAGAGTTCTATGGGGGTGGTCCTGTAAAGTTACCTATACATAAGTTTGTGAAGGAGGATAGAGCTCTCGCTCCTCTAACGGCTACTGAAATGAGGGTTTTAGAGATCTTAGCAACGGAGGGAGAAAAGACTGTTTCTGAGATAAGGAATAGAATTGGTTTAACAAGGGAGCATACTGCACGGTTAATGAAGAGTCTCTATGAGAGGGGATATGTTGAGAGGAAAGACGATAAAGTTCCTTATGTGTACCGCTTAGCTAGGGAAATGGAAGAAATTATTAAAGATAGGAAGAGTGAATAATCTCTTATGGAGACTTTATAACCCCTCTTAATTCTTGTGAGACCATCTTAAAGTAAACCTTACCGCCATTTTTAGTCTTAGTTAACAATCCCCTCTCAGCGAGCCTAGAGAGATATGTTGATACAGCGCTTAAGCTAATTGGCTCATTAACTTCCCTCTCATATGCCTCTTGAACATCTTTTGCCGAAAACCATAATGCAGAAAAGTTCTTCTTGACAATGAAGAGAACCTTATCCATCTTAGAGAAGCTCTGGGAATAATCACCCACAGGCTCTGCTAACGGCACCCCGCCAAGCAATTCAACAATGTCGAATATCTTCTGAACCTTATCCCTAGTAACCCTACCCTCAAAGCTTATCATGTATTTGTTTCCAGACTCATCATAAACTTCTACTTTCATCTTCCTAACGGGCAATTAAACCTTCACCACAGACAATTAACAATTTACTACTTCACAAGTTATAAACTATTCGGTTAAATGTTATCCAAAAATAAGAAAAAATATGCCGTTTTATATAAAAATAAGAAAAAATTTCAAAGATTAAGTTTAACAAAGTTAACAGCATTTGAGAATCGCCAAAACAGATAAAAGAAAATTTATTTTCCATTTTCCAGTGGAAACGAAGGGGTGGGCTTTTAACAAAGAATAAGCATGAAAAATTGTTCAAATAGGATGTAGGTGAAAAATACATTGTCTTTACACTCAAAATTTAACAGATACTTCACATTAAGTTAACTGGAGTTCATTCAGAGGCCATGTTTAATATGATGGAACGTAATCAGAGGGACCCCATTATTTCCAGTGGAAGGAGATTCTGAAGTTTCCAATTATCTGATTTAACTAGAAAGAGGAAAAATTGGGTTTTAGTGAAGAGTCTTAATGCCCTTTACTCCTAAATTAATTTTTTGAAAAATTATACAAGTTTTTGTATAAATTCTGTTAAATAGGGTTTAGCCTTATACTAAATGGGAGACTGTTTTTACATCAAAGAAAAATGTTTTTAATTATTTTTAGACTGTTTTCCAATAGAAATAGAGGGGTGGGAGTCTCTTTTCTTCAGGACTTTTCATTTTTTAATCTACTTTTTTGTATGGGAGCCCTTAACTTCAATAAAGCTTCTCTGATGTTGTTGGGCAGGGGTTAGCAGGGAGATGGAGAGGCGAATTGACATTTTAGACAATGTCTTCGCTCATTTTCTTAAAGGCTCTAGAGTATTTAGGAATAGAGAAGTTTTAAGGCATGATTACGTCCCAGATTATCTTCCACATAGGGAAGAAGAGATTCTTCGCTTAGGTGAAATTACTGCTCCCACGCTTAGGGGTTCACCATGCTCCAACGTCTTTATCTATGGCAAGACTGGTACAGGTAAGACAGCTGTTGCAAAATTTGTCTTAAACAGGATTACCCAAAAGGCTAAGGAAATAAATTCTCAGGTGAGAGTTTGTTTTGTTAACTGTAGGTTAGCTGGAACGGAGTATAGGATTCTAGCGGCCCTTTGCTCAAGCATTAATGAAAGGGTTCCCTTCACTGGGCTGGCTGTTGGGGAGCTCTTTGATAGATTTAGAAAGAGTCTTGAGAGCCAAGGGGTAATTCTTCTCGCCGCATTAGATGAGATTGATGCCTTGGTTAAGATGCGTGGTGACACCTTACTCTATGAGCTTACTAGGATTAATGAGAGTCTCAATAGAAGCAAAGTCTCGATTATTGGGATATCCAATGACTTAAAATTTAAGGAATTTCTTGATCCAAGAGTTTTAAGCACATTGAGTGAGGAGGAAATGGTCTTTAAACCATACACTGCTGAAGAGCTTCAGGATATCTTGATGGAGAGGGCTAAGATAGCCTTTCATGAGGGTGTCTTAAGTGAGGAGGCCCTTAAACTATGCGCTGCGTTAGCTGCCGCGGAGCATGGTGATGCTAGGAGGGCTCTCGACCTCTTAAGGGTTGCTGGCGAGGTAGCTGAGCGTAGGGGTGATACGAAAATTTTAGAGGAGCATGTCCGGGAAGCCCAGAAGAGAATAGAGCATGATAGGGTTTATGAGAGTATAAAAAGTCTGCCAACACACTCAAAAATAGTTCTCTTAAGCGCTCTTATACTCAGTAGATTTGACTCAGACCACTCAATAACTGGTGAAATTTATAATCTTTACTCAGAGCTCTGTGAGCAGCTCGGCATGAGCCCATTAACCCAGAGGAGGGTGAGTGAGCTGATAAATGAATTAGACGTTATGGGGCTTCTAAACTCACGTGTTGTCAGTCTTGGGAGATATGGTCGGACAAAAAAGATAAGCCTGGGGATCCCGCGAAAAATAATTATAGATGTTCTCTCCGAAGATGAGATACTTAAAGATATGTTGAATTATAAACCCAGGTTCCTATCATCCCTTCAATAATCATTGTTTAAATGGAAGTGAAATCTATTGGAATGACCTCTAAAGTATGTAGGTCTACTATTGGAATTATGCCGGGGTTCGGTATATGCCCCATCTCCCTTTGATACTCCGTCTGCTTCTGGAATGCCCCCGAATTAACCACAAGAATCCCTTTATATGTGCTATACTTCATTAGATGTACGTGCCCTGCATGGAATATGTCTGGAACATGCTCTATAACCAAATGATCCTCTCTCTCAGGAGCTATCATAGTTCTCATACCGTAGGTTGGTGCCAAGTGCCTGCATTGTAAGAGAACTTTCATAGCATCATCCGGCGATTGGAAGCTCATGTTTGGGACGGCTGCTATAATATCGTCTAGACTTCTTCCATGAGTCAAGAGGAAAACTACATTATGCAGGCTTATAACCGATGGATCGCCCAGCATATGAACTCTCCCCAACTCATAGAGGGGTTCAGCATAGTCCTTAGAAATGGCTGGTTGGGGTAGAGCTCTCCTAGTTGCATCGTGGTTTCCAGGTATAATAATTATTTCAATATATTCTGGAACTCCGCTGAGAAGATCTGCTGCAACTTCATATTGTTTATAAAGGTCCTTGATCTCAAGCTCGTCATATTGTTGTGGATATATGCCTACGCCATCAACGATGTCGCCAGCTATCACTAAATATTTTATGTAGCTGGCTATTTCTCTGAGGCGACTATTGCCAACTTCTCCCCTCAACCATTTTATGAAGCAATTAAACTCCTTCATCATAAACATCTTGCTTCCAATATGTAGATCTGATAAAAGTGCCGCGTAAATAGGTGTAGGGGACTTATTTGGCTTCTTCATAGGCACATCCGGAAACACTATATCTTTCACTATAAATAGATCTTCCCTCCCCCTCATAGCAACCATGCAAATGACTTGGTCTAAGAGTATCCTCTGAGCTTTTGCATAAACCTCACGGCCCTCCGCTGGAACGAAAGCCGTTGCTTGACTCTCCAAATCTTCTACCCTAAAGAAAATTCCACGTCTTGTTTCACGCTTATCCATAATAATGCAGGTAAATTTCACTTCAGAGTTTTCGGGAGCTTTTAAGGCATCAGCTATAGAGCCAGCATCTCTTACATCCACCCGGCTCCTTAATATTCTACTTATCTTTTTAAATCGGCTCCTAAAATATTCTATGCAGTCAGAGAGAGATCCAGTAGCACTTATTTTATCTGTTGGATCACTTATAACTTTAAAGTCAGACTCAATATCTTTTGCGTAGGGCTTAAAATAAGTTTTCCCACTAACTTCGTATGATGCTTTAGTCTCTTTTTTTGAGCTTTTTCTGGCAGCCTCCTCTATAATTCTACGAGTTATATATAGCGGCTTCTCAGAAAGAGCTTCAACCTCCTCAAATATGCCCCTAATAAGAGAGTCGATATCAACATTGTTAGCTAAGACTCTTAAGGAGTCGAAGGCCTCCTTGTCAATTTGATAACCAGCTCCAATAATCAGAGATACTGCTCTCCTAAGGTTATCTTCATTCTCAGACATAATCTTTCAATTACACTCTCATTCTCCATATACAAAAGCGGTCTAGTTATGCATGGATATATTCTCTAAATATGAACAGCGAACAAGTTATCATAACAGATTAAAAGATTTTAGGCATGTTTATATTATACTGACTTCTCTCATTAATATTAGTGAATTATTTTGTTTGTTAGAAGCGATGGGTAATGCTGGAGTTTCGGAAAATCCAGATGACCAAAAGCGGAACGTATTTTATAACGTTGCCTAAAGAGTGGGCTCTTAGGAATCGTATACACCGGGGCTCTATTGTTGTCAGCTTAATAACTCCTGATGACAAGATAATAATTGATCCGAAGTATACTGCTGAGCCTATATCACGAGAAATTGTCCTTAAGCCCGGGCCCTATCTTAGTCGTAATATTGTTGGCAGTTATCTCCTCGGCTACGATCTCATTAAAATTGAGGCAAAGGATAGAATTACGCCAGAGCAGAGGGATGTAATTAAGCAGACATCAAGCCAGCTTGTGGGCTTAGAGATAATTGAGGAGAATCAGAGTAAGATTGTTATGCAATGTCTTTTAGAGCCCTCAGCCCTCTCCCCCGAAAAGATTCTGCGCCGAGAGCATCTAATCACTCTAAGCATGTGTAAGGATTCAATTGCAGCGTTACTGGAGAGAGATATCCATTTAGCCAGAAACGTCATTGCCCGTGATAATGAGGTTGATAGGCTCTACTTCTTGTTAGTTAGGGTTCTAAGAACAATTATACAGAATCCAAGTCTTAGCGAGAAGCTCAATATTCGGCCAATAGACTGTCTAGATTATAGGCTGGTGGCCAGCTTCATTGAACTCGTTGCGGATCAATCGTCACAAATAGCCAAATATGCTATTAGATTTAGAGATGTAAAGTTGGCTGATGAAATATCGGAGACTTTAGGCGAGCTTCACAAACTTGTTCTTGGCACTTATGATGATGCAGTCATATCTTTCCTTTCGCATAACGTTCCCATAGCGGTCTCTGTAAGAGAGAAAGAACCTAGTGTTAGAGAATTAATCAGCAGGGTTGAGACATTGTCGTCTACGATATCTTTTGAGAGGTCTCAGGATCTAGTAATGGTCTTATCTCTACTTAACCGCATATATGATTATAGCATTGATATATCTGACCTAACGACATCAAGAGAATCTTAGTTTGAAATATGCCCTCAGATGCTGGTGGACCTAGAATACCTCTTTTTCACCAATCTTCCTAAGAACCTTCCCCCTAACTCTTACTACCGGGATCTCTTCTTCTTCAGGACCCCTCTCAACAGTTCTTCTCTTCACAGTTTCTCCGCAGATACCATGTGAAAGTAAGCGTCTGTTTATACACATAGCGTAATTACAGTTTATGGGGTTGCAGGGCTCCTCAGTGAATCGGCACCAAGGGTTCTTTCCGCGAAACACCAAGAAATTTTTTCCACATTTAAACTTGTTACATTTAGGAGAACACTTTCTTACCTCAGACAATGTTGACACAACCCGGATAGGAAGAATCTTTCGGCAGTATCATGCATCCTTTAATTTTTGATTATAATAGTTGGTTAATAAACTTTTCTTAAATATTATTTATTATTAAGTTATTAAGAAAGGCGTCATAGAATCATTCTTTAAGGGTTTCTTTAAGGATTAGTTCAGCGAGTCTCTTTTTGTCCTCTGTAGTCCTCATTATAGTGTTAGCTAGGATAACTTTTATCCCAAGGCTCTCTATTCTATCTTTTTCCTCCTTATCCAAGTAGTCTAAGACGAAGGCTGTTAGAAAATCCCTGTATAAGTATGCCACCGAATATGCTGATACCTCTAGCCCAAGTCCACTCATCAGCTTATCCGCGGGACCCTTTATTGGAGCTCCCGCAACTATAGGGCTTATAGCTACTTTAGGAGCCTTACTGCTCCTCAAGGCTTCTCTCACACCTCTAATTGATAGTATGGTACCTATGCTTACAATTGGGTTGCTTGGACAAATAATCACTAGTTTACTGTTAAGTATTGCTTCGATAACCCCCTCGGCTGGCTTAGCCTCCTCGGCGCCCAAATATTTTATTCCTAAAACCCTATCCTTAGCTCCCCTCTTAACTAAGTATTCTTGGAAATGCATTAATCCAGCATCAGTTTCAATCCACGTCTCAAACTTATTGTTGGTCATCGGAATTATATTGGCTTTTACACCTAGGCTTCTACATATCTCCTTTGTCACCTGGGAGAGCTTTAGCCCCCTCTTCAGCAAAATTGTCCTATGAATGTGTGTTGCAAGGTCCCTATCACCCAGATTAAACCACGTCTCATAGCCGTATCTTCGTAGCATCTCAAGACAATTGAATGTGTCATTCTTTATACCCCAGCCCCTCTCTTCATCAACTATACCAGCTAAAGTGTAAGTGATTATATCTATGTCTGGAGAAATATGTAGTCCATAGAGCTCTATATCATCTCCAGTATTAACTATTACCGTAAGTTCCTCCTCTGGAATCACCTTGACGAGACCCGAGAGAAACTTTGCGGCTCCCACACCGCCAGCCAAGGCCGTTATCACAAGCTGACACCCCAATAATTTTTGAAGGTTATTTCCTTAAGTGGCTTTCTAGGCGGAGGTTCAGGTCTCTCAGCTGGGTAGCCAATGGTTATCAGAGCTTGCGGCTCAACATCACGGGGCATCCCCAAAACCCTCCTAACAGTCTCCTGACAGAAAAGTGGCGCACAGAACCAACATGCACCCAATCCCTCAGCATGAGCTGCTAGGAGGAGATTCTGTATCGCAGCCGCCAAACTCTGTGTTGCCATTAGATGCTCAAACCTTTGCCTCCGCCTATCAGGATACCTATACATCTCCCTCATCGTTATCGCAGCAACTATTAAGACTGGTGCCTCTGAAAAACGCTTAATAGACTCCTCAGTTAACCTCTTAGCCTCCTCCTGGGGGACACTATCCCTCTCAAGATCCTTCAGCCAATCAGATGCCATTGCCTCAGCTAACCTTCTCTTAACCTCTGGATCAAATATTATTAGGAAGCGCCATGGCTGGGCATTATGCGCTGAAGGGGCCCATCTAGCAGCATCAATTATTCTAGCGATTATCTCTTGAGGAACATTCTTTGACAAATATTTCCTTATACTTCTTCTATCCCTAATAATTCTCATAAGGTATTCTCCCAACAGCTGTCACCTTTTTGGACCTTCTCCTAGAATATGCTTTATTAGGTTAAAACTTAACCTGATCCCATTACTATTGGGGATAAATTATTATGAGCTTATGATGCACCTCCCTGATCTGAGCATACTGTCACTCTTCCTCATAAACATAAATAACTTTGGTCTTCTGAAATGCTTAAAAAAGTAAAGCTGATTCAATCCCTCTGTAACCACTCCATTATTTGCCTATCCAGCGGCTTTGCCTTCCGCCTTCCTCTCTTAGGTTTAAGTGGGTATCCACCTACCGCTTTATAGGCTGCTTCTGCAAGCTTATCAACCTCCCCCTCCTTAAATTCACGCCAGCTTGGATCATGCCTAAAATCTTCGGTGTTAATCCAGCTAGGGGAAAAATTCTCTAAATCTTCTGGTTTCATGCATATACATACTACATCAAGCTCCCTATGTAGGCTTAGTGGACATGTGAAGATTCTTGCCGGATCCATTTTATTCTCCACCTTTATCTCGCCTGCAATAGATAATTCAATGAGGTCATGGGATACTTTTGTATTCACATATTCAACTATAGCGTATCCTATATCTAGTGGACTGTATTTTTCTAGGAGACCCTCTGAGATGCCTCTCTCATGTAAGTGTATGTGGCATCCATTTCCAGACCACTTAACATAGAGTGATTCCTTGACTCCCCAATCAAATAAGAATTCAACAATTTTCCTTGCGACACGGATAGTGGTGGTCCACGACGATAAGTTTCCGTCAATGTCCCATGTGGGGGTACAATAAATTACGTTTCTCTGATCATTAAGGTCAAATAAACCCTCAATTCTCCTGTAAACGTTTGCTGTAGCATAAATTGATCTCATGCGCCTACACAATTTTTTTAAGTCTTCTGTACTTTCCACCTTAATTGGTTTTCCTGAAATATATCTCCTTAAAACGAGGTTTCCGGAGGGGCCTAAGTAATGTATTGCAATCCACCTACCCCTACAGAAATCAATTATCTCTTTCTGGACATCACTACGTGAGTAGTGTTTGCACATAATGCTTATGGAATCAACTTTATTCATGAATTCGCTACCAGCCACCTATCTAAGAATCCTATTCTTTTTAAGAAAATTTTTCTAATATCTGTGTATTTTAGCGGCAATGATGGTTAAAGATGCTTTTTAAACCATTCTATGGCTAGGTTTACTGCTCTCTCAAGGTGCTCTGGTTTTGTTAGGAAATGATCTGCCCCTTCTATTATTTCGATCCCCTTCGGCTCAGGAGCCAATTCAAAGAGTCTCAATGCATGATCCACTGGGGCAAGATCGTCTGCACTGCCATGTATAATTAAAATCGGAGGGGCATTCCTCACAGCTTCAAGCAAATTATATTTCTTCAGATCCTCATAAAAAGTCTCTTTTAACCTTCTTCCCGAGGGAAGAATATAATATGTATGCTCGCCATAAGTGATCTTTATCTCACCTAAGTTCTTGATCATATACGGTGTTGAGAGGGTGACGAGTGCCCTCACCCTCTCTTGAGCCGCTATTGCGGTCATTCCACCGAAACTAGAGCCTATGACGCCGATTTTCTCGGCATCAATTTTTCTAGATTCTCGTAGGAATTTGAGTGCAGCCCTATAATCTTCAATCCTACTAGTTAAGGATGTATCATCAAATGAACCATCGCTCTTCTCTGACCCCTCCCCACACCCCCTAAAATTGAATCTCAGGCATGCATAGCCCCTACTTACGAGCCTTGAGGTAACAAAAAGCCATTTATTAGAATCCTTATTTCCCTCTAGACCATGCAATATGACTATGCATGGCGCTCCGGTATATGGTAGATGTAGGTTCCCGCGGATCCTTTGAGAGCCGACGTAAAATTCAACAGGGTAATGCTCCAATGAAGTCAACCCCGGGGGATTTAGGGGCTCTAAACCTAAGTATTTAGGGGTTCTTTAAAAGCTTTATCTGGGGCTTCTCCTATTCTCCATCTATGGTATCTCGGTCTCCTTTCTCTCCATACTCCTCTGAATTCTTTCCATTATGTGTTTAGGTAGCGCTATATCCTCCTTCCTCATTTCCACCGGGCCTACTATTGTCAGTCCCTTGCCGGGTAGAATTATTATCTCATGTAGCTGTAGGCTGTGGTTTGTTTGCCGCATTTTCTCAATTAAGATATAGCGCCTCAGAAAGCCATTCCTAACAAATCTCCGAAACCTTATTATCCCATCAGCTATGTGCTCAATGCCCCAGCCGAATGCCTCTGAAGTTGTTATAGCGTATTGTGATGTTGCCATTATCGTGAAGTCCCACTTTGCAAGAACCTTCTTCACGAAGTATGAGTATCTCCTCGCCATTGCCGGCTTATCAAGCCAGAATGCCGATAAAGAGTCTATTACTAGGCGTGCTCTTCCATGACCTAGAGTCTTTTTAGCTTCAATAATTTTATTCATAAGCTCCTCAACATCTAAGCTCTGGAGTGACCATTCGTCTTGGCGCCCCATTAAGGCGTCAATTATAATCATTTTCTTCTCAGAGATGCCGCTTGAGAAGTCGAAACCAAACTGGGCTGCCTGCGTAATAATTGATTCCCTACTCTCCTCTGTTGTGACATAAATGCATTTATCTCTCTCAATAACGCCCTGAGCGATGAAGTGTAGGCAGAGTATTGTCTTCCCGGTTCCAGGCTCACCAGTGACCGCCACCATGAAGCCCTTCGGTATTCCACCCTCAAGCATAGCATCTAACTCTGGAACACCAGTTGACAATCGCTCAATATACATGTGCTTTTATTCCCCAATATTTTTAGGGTTCTTAAAACTAATAATTGTAGTGCTGGAATAGACCTGGCTTTATATTTAAATATACCAGTGGTCCCTTCTCCCTTGACAATCTCGTGATTCTTGCATTAACTGCATTATATATGCTTAACGGGTCTAATGCCATGATGCCCTCCCTGGTTTTTTGTAGGCGCCTTGCAATCTCCTCTAATATTAAGTTATCGGCTATAAATTCAGTCATACATATCTCACCGCACTCCATGAGCTTCTTGATGACAATTCTTCTAAGCTCTTCTCTCCAATCTACTTCCTGCAATATTTTCCTAGCCCTTTTAATCCTTTCAATGTGCTCTTTCGGCTCCTCAAGCTTCGTTGAAAGGATTCTAACGCGCTCCCGCCACTTCCTAAACCACATATCAGCCCAGAAGTTTAGAGAAGCCTTAAATTCCCTTGGGCTCTTTTCATAGATTTCCTCAATTCTTCTGTAAATCAACTTATTGTCATCAATTCCCATCTTAACCTTTAGCCAGTTTTCTAAGTCCTTTAAAGCGTAGGCAACCATTTGATAATCTGTGGTGTATGGTTTAAATTGTGGGATGAAGGACTCAAACTCCTTAGCCAGAAGCGAAAATAGCTTGCTCTTGAAGTTCATAGCACTCATTAGATACACTCACACAATATTTTATTTCCTTTAAACGTAGATTTAAAAGTTGCTTGAGGGAGTATTGAATTTTTGACTTAACGAAGGTTAATTGGTAGGTCAGTTAGCCTTGGGAGTCCTTCCCTAGCCCCCATTCTAGTTAAGCATCTCGAGGCCACAAAATTTCCTAGAATTCCACAATCCCTTAAGCTCTTTCCTCTAAGGAGCCCATATATGAAGCCAGCGCAGAAGGCATCCCCAGCCCCAGTTGTGTCAACAACCTCAACCTTAAATGGCTCAACTAGGTGGCTTTCATTGCCATTCGTGACGTAGCAGCCCTTCTCCCCAAGTTTAACGGCAACAATTTTTACGCCCTCCCTCAATATAATTTCAGCCCCTCTTTCGTAATTGTCCTCGCCAGTTAAGAGGCGCAGCTCCTCTTCACTCGGCATAAATGCATAACACCTCTTGATTATTGGTTTAAGCGCATCTAACCCCCTCCTAGCATATATTCTTCCTGGATCAACTGTCACCTTAACATCTTCTGAGAGGGCTTCAAGGAGCTTTTTCTGCGCCTCAAAGGGAGATATGCCTGCGAATGAGGTTAAATGCAACATTTTAGCGCCCCTAACGTAATTCACATTGATCTCATCGATCTCCAGCGCATTGTTTACCCCAGGGTCTAGGTAAAGCGCTCTATTGCCTTCCTGATCCACAAAGCCTATGACTGTTCCGCTCCTACCAACTTTTGAGATAACTATCCCACCGATATCTACGCCCTCGTCTATAAAGGATTGAAGTAGAAGCTTTCCCTCCCTATCCTCAGCAACCTTGCCAATATAGCCAACCTTAACGCCAAGCCTCGCCAAACCTACAGCGGTGTTAGCGGCTGAGCCGCCTGGCGACTCCTTAAATTCAAGGATTACACTTTCCTCATCAGCTCCGGCAAGCCTATCAACCTTGTAGAGTTTATCCATGTTCAGGGCGCCGAAGCAGACAACATCTAGAGTCATGGCATCAGCTCCCTTAAATAAATTCTATACTTGCCTAATCTCCCACCATAGTTTCCAGCAGAGATTCTTACAACGCCCTCAACAGATGAAGCTGCTTTCACCCCAGCTCTCATAGCCTCTTTGACGGAGTTTAAGGTAAGACCATTTATCACTATTTCAGGGATATATCGCACACCATCAGGAACCCTTGACTCTGAGCCAAGCCTGCCCTTCAGCGATGGGCAATATGGGTGGTTTGTTGTTGGACCTATATATGGGAACTTTGTTTCAGGCTTGGAGCCAGCTGAGCATATATCAAACGGCGTGATTACTCCATTAACTTGGCTTATAGCCTTTAAAGCTCTTTTGCCAGCCTTGAGCACAGCCTCCTTCGTCCGACACATGTACCAAAAGTTTCCACCCATGACCCCCCGCCCATATCCTAGATAACGCTCTATCTTGAAGTCGGGAACCATTATTGGGATGATTATCATTTCCCGGCCATAGAGTTTCTCAGTCCACTCATAGCCATCGCCGCAGTGTCCTATGAACTCCATAGCATCAACCTTACCTACCGGATTTGGGCATGCATCAAAGACCGCTGTGAAGGGTTTAACAAGAATGTCTTGCCTAACCCTATAAGAAAACTCTCTATAGAATCTCCTTACAACATCGTTTAAGGGCTTTCTCTCATCTATTCCACTCCAAAACTGTAGTATTACGCCCGGTCTCCTATCAGGGGTCTCGCTCTTGGCAACCCAACGCTCTATTCCACCCTCTATTCTACCTATGACGGTTGAAGGTGTAGCTGTTGAATCTTCAGCAGCCTTCCTGAGAGTCCACATATCGTCCGCGGTGACAAGTATCCTAAAGTAGAGACCCTCAAAAGCTTCGGCAAAAGTGTCCTCAATGAATACGCTCAAACTAATCCCCAAAAAATAAAAGATGGAGAAAACACATAAAAATTGAGGGATTACTTCTTTTTCTCCTCCTCACTCTTCTTTCGCTTCGAGGCGCAGCACTTTGACAAATATACCACCTAAAAGCCTTTTTATGGAAGCATAAGACTATTTAGCATTATTGTCTAAAAATTTTGATTATCTCTAAGTGTAGATTTAGCCTAGTGATCCTATAGCTTCTCCTCTAACAGTTTTTCTGAAGGCTGTGCTCTCATGTATTAGGCGATCCATATTCTCTGGCGTTATTCTCTCAACCCATGGGGCTCTATCTGGATAAAGCCTTTTGAGGCGCTCTAGTAGGGAGGGACTAGAATAACCCTCTAGAGAAGATATATCCCAATCATCAGCTAGGCTGAGAACATGCTCCTTACCATACCTCTTAAATTGCTCAGCTAAAACCGCTAAAATAATTGCGTCATGCGACAGAACTGCTATTTCAGCCTCCCTAACAGCATACTGGTTCCCATTAAATGATATCGTTAGGCCTCCCCCGCCTCTAACAAGCCTAAATGACTCTACATCGGTTATGCTATCCCCAATATAGATAACTGAATGGAGTTTTCCATATAATCTTGAGACTATTTCCTCAACAGCCCTAGCCTTCTCATATCCCCCAACAGGATTCACTTCTTTAAGCGCCCTACCTATCTTCATACTTATTATTCTGCTCCAAAAGATTTCATCGAGGCGCTTAATGACCTTCTGTGTCTCCTGTGGGAGATCCTCAAACACCCTGGCGTTTGCGGGCACCTCTATCATCGGCATGTTAATTATCTCTTCCTTTATCTCCTTTAATATCTCCTTTTCCTCATCAGGCATCTCAAACCAATCTATATTTACTCTTGTGCAGTAAACGTTCTCTTTTGGGAAATCTATTGCTTTACAGAGGGCATCTATGTAGGGCTCATAGCTTGTACTCACAATGAAGGTTGGCATAATCGACTTAATATAGCTTAATGCTTCGGCGGATCCAGGCATAAGTAACAGTGTCTCGGCGGAGAAGCGTCTCATGAGGCTATTTGTTGCCCCATAAGCCTTTAAGAATGGAATTACTAGCTTAAGGGTGTCTCCAGCTTTGTATCCTGGTCTCTTAATAATATCTGCTAGAACATCATCATATCTGCTTATTATAGTGAAGAGCTTGTCGCCATTTGGTATGAGCCAGCTTGTAAACTCAAATGCATTATCATTTTTTGATACGGGTCCCTCGCAGTCAGTTATGTAAATTGCCATCTTATCCCCCTCCTAAGGTCCTCCATATGCTTTATGCTCCGCTCAATATGATCCCTGGAAGCTATATCATTCCTATGCCACAGAGCTCCACCTTTAATGGCCTTTATGCCCTCCATAGCTATTTCGCGGGCGCCTTGGATATCCTCAGATATCCCGAGAACAGCAACTGCCCTAGAAGACAATGCATAGCACCTACCATCCTCACGCAGCTCCATGGAGCCAGGATAAATCCTAATGTTGTCACCATACTTCTTCGAGAGGTTCTCCGCCTCCTCCAAGATGACCGGAGTCCCCACCTCATCCCTCTTAACCATTTCTGGGAAAAACTTTATGTAATCACCGTATGTCGGTGGAACCTTATAAACCACCACTGCCGCCTTATCTTCAATATCAATGCGGGTTAACGATCCCTCAATCATCCTAAAACATATATCCACGAAATCATCCTTCAATAAAGCTAGTATTGGTATTATTTCTGGATCACCGGGCCTACTATTATTCTCTAATATCATTGGACCCCTGCCGGTATGTATAAATGCCTCATAAAAGGGCATCCCCCGCAGGTTTGGATTTGATCCTCCGCCCTTAAGTTTCTCAAAGATTCTCTCAATAATTCTCTTCTCTTCCTCCCAGTCTTCAGGTCTCATAAAGGGCAGTATATACCCCCTACTTTTATATGTCCCCATTCCACCAGTATTCGGTCCCCTGTCTCCATCAAAAGCCCTCTTGTAATCTCTTGTTTCTGGAAGGGGAACTATATGTTTTCCGTCGCAGAAGGCTTGGAAGCTCGATTCCTCACCCTCAATCTTCTCCTCAACTATCACCGGCCCAACCTTAAAGTTCGCTAGAAAATGCTCTAGGAGTTCTTCGCGGGTGTTGAAGTGGTCGCCCCAAACGCCAACCCCTTTGCCAGCAGCTGGCGCATCCGGCTTAACAGCCACTTCATTATTGAGTTCATCGAGCCACTTATATAGATCCCTTTTAACATCCTCTATACTGCTGTAATCTTTTGGATAAAACACTTTAAACCTTGGATTTACTTCAGGAACAACCTCCTGGAATAAAATTCTTTGAAGAACTTTGCTTCTTTCTAAAGCGTATTCTTTTGTTGGGCATATCATTGGTATTCCAAGGTTATTTTCGATTAAGTCTCTTATCCCCTCAATTATTGGCTTCTCTGGGCCAACTATGCCAAAATCTATTTTATCCCTGTGTTTTTCAGCAAACCTATATATAGTATTGATGTTAAGGTCGGGTATGACGACGTGCTCCTCAGCCCTGCGGAGATTAAAGGGGTTTCTCTGTCTATCAGCGATATATAATTCGACTTTATACTTGTTGCTCCTTATGAAGGCGTCGACCATGGCAGCCTCCCTAGAGCCATAAGAGACCACCAGAACCCCAACGCGCTCCATAAACGTTCACCAAAAATAATATGCCCTGAATCGATATATTAGAAAATTTCTGACCGGAAAGAGGCAAGCTTTTTTAACCCCCTTTTGAAAATCGATTAGGGGAGTGTTGGAGAAATTGTTATGAACAGTCCACCAGCCATAATTGGTATTGGCAGGACTAGGTTTGGTGAACATTTTGAGGCGGATCCCGAGGATCTAATTGATGAGGCGGGGTTAATGGCTTTAGAGTCCGCCGGGATTGAGCGAAAGGATCTGGAGGCATGCTATATATCAGACTACTTACTCCAGATCACCAGTAAAATGGGTCTTGAGGAGGGTTTTATCTCCCATCTCTTGGAGATGAATATACCGATTGAGAGGATGAGATCCTTCAGCTCAGCGCTAATGAACGCCTGCCACGCCATAGAGGCTGGTAAATACGATATTGTTTTAATTGGCGGCATTGAAAAAATGACTGATAGGCTAAGTAAGATAAGAGATGACCTCATGTTATTCGTGGACCGCTGGAGCTACTATTCTGGTGGTACACCAGAATCCCATCACGAGCTCCTCCTTAGGGAATATATTAGAAAGTATAAGGTTAATGGGGCTGACCGTGAGAAGCTAATGCTAACTTTAGCGCACATCTCCGTGAAAAATCATCGTAATGCCCTATGGAACGAGTACGCCCACTTTAGAAGGGAGATCGATGTCGAGAGGGTTTTGGCGGCAAGGAGGGAGGAGCGTAAAACCCTTGGAACATATGATTTCGCCCCAATATCTGATGGAGCAACAGCTGTAATATTAGCGAATCCAAGAAAGGCTAAAGAGTATACTAGTGAGCCAATATATGTGCTCTCTTCAGAAATGGCTACTGATTACATTTCTTATTCCTCTAGACCCTACAGAGCTGGCTTCATTGCGAGCAGAATAGCTATGGAGAAGGCTTTGAAAGCGGCAAAAATAAGTATAGATGACATAAAGCTCCTGGAAGTCTATGACCAGTCTACCGTACTTGAGATGACCTCCCTCGAGGACCTTGGGTTTATTGAGAAGGGAACCGCGTGGACAAAGCTCTATGAGAACTTTAAGGACTTTAAGGGTTACTATGATCTTGATGGGAGAGAGGTTTATGTAAACACAGATGGTGGGTTGAAGGCTGATGGAAATCCTCTTGGCGCGACCGGTGGAGCCCAAATATTTGAGGTTGTTAAGCAGCTTAGGGGTGAGGCTGGTAGAAGGCAGGTGAAGCCTGACGGAGACCTACTCTACGGCTGTGTTCAGGAGATGGAAGGTTTTGGAACTAAGGTTTACATCCATATATTAGGGAGGGAGAAACGTGAGTAGCGAGCCGATGGAGAGAAGGGTTGCATATATAGGTGATAGGCTTAAAGGTAGCAGATGCCCCCTCTGTGGAAACGAATACTTCAAGCCAAAGAGGTACTGCGGAAAATGCGGCAGAAAAAGTTTGGGAAGGATGGAGGAAATAGATCTATTTTACGAGAAGGGTGTGCTTGAGACATGTACCGTCATTCGGGAGCCTACAAACAGGTTCATGAAGCTAGCTCCCTTCATACATGGAATAGTGTCCTTCCATAATGGGAAGGTGAGGGTTCCTGGAAGAATAACTGACGTAATCATTGGTGATGGAGAAGTAAACTTGGATGAGTTTGAGGGTAGGGAGGTTGTACCAAGATTTAGGCGTAGGTGTTCGGTCGGCAGGAGCGATATAATTCCCACAATATCCTTGGCCTTTACATTCGCTGATGAATATTATCCTTATCAGCGCTATGAAATATCGCAGCCAAATAAGGAGTATGACGTCCCGGGGATAGTTGGTTATGGCGTATATGTCTCGAGGTTTAGGATTAAGGAGGTGGGCATGGAGCGCTCGGTCCCATTCATAGATGAGGATGCAATAACAGCCGCTGTTGAAGCTGGTAAGCTTGCATTAATACATTCAGGCGTGGATAGCAGGCGTATAGGCAAAGTCTATGTTGGCACAGAGTCTAATCCCTATGCCGTTAACCCAATAGCCTCTAAAGTTGCACAAGTTCTAAAGCTTGGTGAAGATGGCGCTGATGGAGTGCAAATGGTAGACGCGGTTGATACGGAGTTCGCCTGCAAAGCCGCCTCCAGCATGTTTAAGGATGCCGTGGCCCTAACATTTTATCCAAGAGACCCAATGGAATATGTAATGGTCATCGGCGCTGATAATGCTCAGGCAGCACCTAGATGCGAGCCTGGTGGGGAGCTTGACTATTTTGTTGGTTATGGGGGAGTAGCCTTCATATTTGGTAAGAAGGATGTCATTGCTGAAGTTGAGGGATGGTGCTCCTGCACATCTGATACGCCAGACTTCTGGAGAAGAGACCTGGAACCATATCCGCGCCATGGAGGGCGCTTCACTGGAGAGCCAGCTTACTTTAAACATATTATTAAGGCCGGCAGAAAACTTATGGAAAGGATGAATTTGAAGCCGAGTGACATAGATTATTTTGTTTGCCACCAACCTAATCCAATGTTTCCAGCTAAGGCTGCTGCCACGCTGGGCTTTAAGCCAGAGCAATATCTTCCAGGAATATATGTAACAAAGTTTGGCAACACTTACTCCGCTTCATCGTTGATAGGCTTTGCTGCAATATTGGATCAAGCTGAGCCCCATAAGAGGATAATGGTTGTCAGCTATGGCTCCGGCGCTGGAAGCGATGCTTACCTCTTTGTCACAACAAGTCAGATAAGGGATAAGAGAGCTTATCAGAAGTTCACGGTTAAATATCAGGCTGAAAACAAGTTTATTCACTATATAGACTACGCGACGTATAGAATGTTTAAGGAAGGACTTTAATCGTTGAAAGTGCTTAAGGGAAGCGTCAAAAGTTTATGATGGAAAAGTTTATATTATGAATCATCACTCTATTTTAACCGCTAGCATCAAGGCAGCTAAGTCGGGAAGAAATCTTCTCGGCTTTCTGCTTTGGTGTTAGCTCCGCGATACAGGACGAAAAGTAAATGCTGACGATGTTAAATCCTTCGAAAATATTAGTTCCCGTGGCCCTAATGATTTCTCCAGTGGAGATGCCTAAGCTACAATACTATTCTTCATTACTGCTCTATGGTTCTCTATCGTTAAATGTTTCCTATTCCTGGATCGCGGAGAAATGTGTTGAGGGGAGGTGTTTTGTGATTGAAAATTGGTGATCTGAAGGATGGAATGCGTGGTGTAAATCTGGTTGCAAGAGTCTTAGAAATTTCTGAGCCACGTGAGGTGGTCTCAAGATTTGATGGGCGCGCTTATAGGGTTGCTGATGCAATTATAGGCGATGAAACTGGAACCATAAAATTGTCTTTATGGAATGAGCAAATTGAACGTGTAAACGTTAATGATACAATAAAGATTGAGAATGGCTTCGTAAGATCCTTTAGGGGAGAGAAGCAGCTTAATGTCGGTAGGTTTGGTAAGTTAACAGTCCTGTATCGTGGAAAATAATAACGTGTATGGAGGTGAGAAATGCTATGGAGAATGAAAGGAGAGGTGGAGAAGGCGCGGTAAGGAGATTCCAGAGGGGACGTGGTAAACGATTCCCACCGAAGCCCGTTGAGCTGGGGAAAGAGTATGATGTTGAAGTTCGCGAGGTCAGTAAAAGGGGAGATGGTGTAGCCAGAATACAGGGTCTGGTGACATTTATACCCAACGTGAAACCTGGAGACCGCGTGAGGGTTAGAATAACTAGGATAGGAAGAAAGTTTGCTGAAGCCGAGGTCGTTAGTAGATAGACGATAATTAAATTGAGAGCAAGTAATCTTCAGGATCTAATTTCCTCAAAAATAAAATTTTATTGGATTATTGTACCAATTCTTACTCCACTTATCGCTAGGAGGATATTCTCCGGGTTAAAGCCATTAACTACAATGGTTTTAATACGCTTCTCCCTCAATATGCGGGTTGCCTCAGGGTCAATTATCTGATGTATTCCAGCCCTATGTCTATCCTCAGCCAATATTTTCTCCAAGTCATTGAAGCTGATTTCATCAAGTTTTCTTGCATCTGAATATTTTCTTGGGTCCTTTGTATAAATCCCTTCTTGATCAGTCGCCTTAACAATTAAGTCGGCTCCTATCTCTGAGGCCATTAATGCAGCTACGGTGTCGGTTGTCATGCCGGGTCTGATGCCTCCCATAATAACAATCCCTCTATCCCTCAATATTTTAGCCGCCTCCTCAATGGTCGTCGGAACCTTCCTCCATTGATATCCGCCGATCTTCATTGAAAGGGCTTGGGCAAAGACCCTTGATATTGATATAGCCAATTCATCTTGCTCCTGCTCAGATAGCCCTAAGGAGCGTGCCAGCTCAATGAATTCTCTAGCAAGCCCCCCTCCGCCAACCACAACGGCGACTTCATGTCCCCTCCCCCTCAACTCCTTAATTAACTCCGCATACCTAAGCATTAAGTCTGGGTTTGGCGGGGAGGCTATAACCGACCCTCCAACCCTTATGACGAGTCTCACTTAGCATACCGCCCTTTTTAAAAGATCTTCTCCCTATAAGTTTCTCAGGTCTACTGGAGATTAATCTTTATTTCCATAATTTGCTCTTTATTAAATATAGTGTTGTTGAGGACTTGTGAAGGATATGCTAGAGCTAATTTTCCTTGGAACTGGCGGTGGGCGCTTTGCAACGATAACTCAGAAGAGGAGGACTGGAGGAATAAGGCTGATTTCTGAGCAGGATAAAGTTAACATTCATATTGATCCCGGCCCAGGCGCCCTGATATATTCGCTTGAGATGGGTTTAGACCCGCAGAAGATTAGAGCCATATTTGTCTCACATTCTCATATAGACCATGCTAACGACGCCGAGCCCCTAATAGAGGCCATGAGCGAGGGGACGGTGAGGAAGCGAGGTATCCTAGTTGCCTCCAAAAGCGTTTTAAGAGGTAATGATATATGTGAGAGCTCTATATCAAAGTATCATCAGGCCATGCCAGAGAAGGTTATTGAGGCATCTGTTGGTTCATCGTTCGAGGTTGATGGACTGGAGGTCTCTGTTTGTAGAGCGGTTCACTCAGATCCAGATACTGTTGGCTTCCGCTTTAACGTTAAAGACTTCGGTAGCTTTGCATACATGCCCGATTCAGAATACTTCAGCGGTGCATCAAATTTCTATAGTGGGCTAAGGCTGATAATACTCTCAGTTTTAAGACCTTCTGGCCAACCGTGGGAGGGCCATATGACCACTGATGACGCCATAAAGATTATTGAGGAGGTGCGGCCAGAAATGGCTATCATAACGCACTTCGGGATGCAGATGATTTATAAGGGGCCGGAGAGGGAGGCGGAGTTAATAGAGAAGAAGACTGGTGTGCCGACTAAAGCTGCGTTTGATGGAATGCGGGTTCTTTTGAGTAAGGAGATAATTGTAGGCAGGAGGGTTGGCAAGGGCAGGGACTTAACTAGCTTCTTCGGCTAACGTAAATGTCTTCGGAGATTTTCTCAACGTCTTCTCTCTTAGGCTTGCCAAAGATGATCGTCTTTATTCCATGCATTGCCCTTAAATCTTCTCCGAAAGGCTCTAGCTCCTTTGGCGCATAAACCACGGCGTCAAGCTCCTGGTTCAATGCAATCTTATGTCCCTTCTTGTATTGCCATATAGCATTATTAAACTCCATAAACTTTGGCAATAAGCTGACTATGGGGTCCCTCCACTCCACCCTCTCTTCTGGGAAACGCTGAAGATGTATGCTCTCCTTAGAATATAGTTCGAGCCATATTGTCTCTGTTATGAATGGACATATTGGCGCGAGTAGCTTGAGTATGGTCTTAAGGCATTCATGTAGCGTATACCACGCACCCCGCTGGAGCTTAACATCAAATATTTTGTCTTTATTATATGCTCTCGACTTCACAGCCTCAATATAATGGTCTGCAAAAATATTCCACGTGAAGAGCCTTATTGCTGTGGCTGCGTGGTTGGCGTTGAATTCCTCATATCCTTTGCGGCATTCTATTATAACATCATTCAGCTTTGCGAGTATCATCTTGTCTAGCGGCGCCAGCTCGAAGTCACTGCTTACTTGGGGGAACGATGATATAAAACGGGCTATATTCCACAGCTTTGTTAGGAACTTCGATGTTCCCCTTATTCTCTCAAAAGAACATCTGATGTCGCCTCTAGTTATATTACCCTCTAAGGCGGACCATATCCTAAAGGCCTCGCTGCCAAAGAGCTTTATAACATCTTGTGGGTCAATAACATTCCCAGCGCTTTTACTCATCTTTCTGCCATGCTCGTCGACGACGTGCATATGTATCCAAACGTTCTTGAAGGGTTCCCTACCAAAGAGCAGAAATGACTTTAGGATTGTGAAGTATAACCAGTTTCTAACTATTTCCTTTCCCTGCGGTCTTAGGGAGCATGGGAAGTTCTTCTGGAAGAACTCTTTATTCCATAGGTAACCAAGTATGTAGATTTCTGATGTGGCTGAATCAAACCATGTATCAAATGTTCTCTCCTCACCCCTAAACTCCGTTCCACCGCACTTTGGACACTTGTCTATTGGTGGTTTCTCCCTCCATGGCTGATAATATCTTCCAGGCTCTGGCACATAGATATAGCCACATGACTTACAATACCAGAGCGGTATCTCTGTTCCATAGTATCTCCGTCTCGATATAACCCAGTCGATATCAAGCGAGTTAATCCAATCTACTAGTATCTGCTTGCTTTCTGGGGAGAAGAACAGCATTTTATCAGCGAGCTTAAACATCTCCTCCTTAAACTCAACCTGCTTTAAGTAAAGCTCTTTCATAGGAATGAACTCTATTGGATTCTTTGACCTCCAGCAAACCGGTCTACGCTGAATTATCTTCTCTTGTTTAACGAGGAGGCCTTGATCCTTTAAATCTTCTATTATCTGCATTCTAGCCTTCTCAACCTTCAAACCAGCGTACTTGCCAGCCCTTTCATTCATCTCACCCTTCTCATCTATTACGAAGATCGGCTCTATATCAAGCTCCCTTAATATCCTAATGTCACTGTGATCTCCAAAGCTACAGATCATAACTAAACCTGTTCCGAACTCTGGCTTGGCGTATGGATGCGGTATTATTGGGACTGCGTGTCCATATATTGGGACAATAGCATGCTTTCCATTAAGATGCTGGTAGCGCTCATCCCTTGGATTAAATAGAATTATTCTGCATGCGCATAGAAGCTCTGGTCTAGTTGTGGCTATAACTATTTCCTCACTCGTCTCCTGGATCCTAAACTTTATGTAATTTAGGAGCGTCTCTTCCTCCTCATATTCGACTTCGGCGTCAGATATTGTTGTGCGGCAAACTGGACAATAGTTTGTTACCTTCTCATCCTCATATATTAAGCCCCTCCTCCAGAGCTCTATGAACGTCTCCTGCGTTAGGCGCCTATACTCTGGATCATCGGTCTCATATCTCCCACCAACCTTGTATTCGAGCTCCCATGAGTTGCAGCTTAAGCCAAGTCGCTTGAATATTTCTAGGGATATATCGCCGCTCTCCTTTAGCAGCTGCCTACACTTCTCTATGAATATTTCTCTCGGAGTCTCGTGCATAGTTATGCCAAACGTTTTCTCAGCTTGAACCTCTACTGGCAACCCATTCTTGTCTAAACCAATTGGGAAGAGCACATTGTATCCCATCATGCGTTTATACCGCGCGAAGATATCCATCCAGACGTAGGTGTATGCTTGTCCTATATGAATTGGCGTATTAACGTATGGTGGAGGCGTATCGATGCTGAAAACCTCTTTCGGCGATTTTTCGTCAAATCTGTATATACCCTCTTCCTGCCACTTCTTAAAGAGAATAATTTCCTTAGATGGATCCCAAGTCTTCTCCCTTATCTTAGGCTCAAAAACTAGAGTTTCCCCCTCCATAAACATTACCACCCATCGAAATTGGAACATAGTTTTAAGCATTTTATCTCAGTAAACCCTTTTCTAGTATGTGATGAAACTAATGTACTTGGCGCTGATGCAAGCCCCTTCCCCCAAACTTAGCTCCGCATATAATTCCTAAAAATTCTAGATTATATAAAAATATAATAGTTTTTAGGAACGAATTTACCCTTAATCCCTCATGACAACTGATTTTTCTGGGGCTAATAAACAGTTTCTATCTAACATAAGTTTATTAACTTGCATATGCTTTGGTAACCTTGTGCCTGAGAAGCTCTATACTACTGGTGAGGTTGCGAGAATTTTCGGGGCAGGCTAAGCCCAAGCGGGTATAGGCTGATGAAGTGCCCAAGATGCGGACTGGAGGAGGACAGAGATATAGTAGCCGTGAAGAACCTCCTCCAAAGAATCCAGATAAATGTGCCGGCTTCAACCGTTCACGGCGAAAGCCCTCCCATGAAAGGAGGAGGGAAGAGATGAAAGTTAACACTAGATCAGAACGGTGAATTGTTAACATAGGTTAATGTTATATATTCTAGCTTGAGAATGCATTTAAATTAATCATGGTAAGTAATCTTCAGTATGTCATTACTTGAGAATATTCCATCAACTATTGAAGTTTTCCGCAGGATTTGTACTAAAGTTCTTTATTCCGTGCTTGGGGAGTCAGCTGGGGCAGCGGTTTTATTCTTTTTAAGGAGCAATCTGGGATGCGACCCATTTGATATGTTTTGGGAGAACCCAAAAGCTGTTTACGACGTAATGGAGAAGATTTTTGGTAGTGGGGCAATAATATTGATTGAGGCTTTGGTGACAAACATTAATTCAGAATGTGACTTAAGTATGGATCCGAGACATTTTCTTACTCTTATGCAGAGAGGTGATATGTTTTCTCTTGAGGAGATGCGCTCCTTCATAGTTAAGGTAGCGGAATCGTGGATACGGAGGAATAGTGATGAACAGCTACATTAATAGGGTTCCAAGCGGAATAAATGGCTTAGACGAGGTTATTGGCGGGGGCTTTCAGCAGGGTAGCCTAATAGTAGTGGCGGGAAACCCCGGAACGGGAAAGACGATCTTTTCGGCAACCTTCCTCTATAATGGTATAGTTAACTATGATGAGAAAGGTATATACGTTAGCTTCGCCGAAAATAGGGAGACTTTCTTCAGTAATATGCGGGCTCTCGGCTTCAACTTTGAGGAGCTAGAGAGGGCAGGAAGCTTCTATTTCCTAGACATGGTTACAGCGAGGGAGGAAGCTGCTCCAGCGGTGATGGAGACAATAGTTAGGGAAGTAGAAGCTACCGGGGCTAAGCGCTTAGTAATAGATTCCTTTTCCGCACTAGCCCAAGCATTTAGAAACGCACATGAAGCCAGAATCGTTCTACACGCTGTTCTAAGCAAGATCATAAGGTTTCTGGGATGCACAACGATCCTAGTGTTGGAGGTTCCATGGGGCGAAGAGATGATAGGGATGGGCGTAGAGGAGTTTGTTGCGGACAGCATAATTCACCTTAAGAGGACTAAACTTAAAGATAGACTCATGAGGGAGCTGGAGATACTTAAGATGAGGGGGGTGCCCATACCTGAACCATGCTTCGTATTCACGCTTAAAGATGGTTTTAGAGTATTCCCGCAATTTAAGGTTGAGTATACTGTGAGGCCACGCAGGTTTGAGCCGCAGCCAGACACTGAAAGATGCTTCTCAACGGGCTCACCAGATCTAGATAAGATGCTCGGGGGAGGATATCAAAGAGGCTCAACAGTCCTTCTAGAAATAGATGAGCATATTTCATCATTCCACTGCCACCTGCTCGTAACCCCAACAGACCATAATTTCCTCGTCCAGGGTAGGGGTGTGATCGGCATACCCTCAAGGGGGGTAGACCATAACCTTATAGTAAGGTGGTTTGAGGATGGGGGTATAACTAGAGACGAGATAAACAGGCTCCTGAGAATATGCGTTAAGGAGTATCATGGTCTAAAACCTGAGCTCTATATTGTAACGTTTAAGGGCGAAGATATATTAGACGACTATGCAAGGTATATAAGGGCTGAAGAGGAGCTCATGGAGAAAACTGGCCAGCCAGTACTAAGTATAGTTGGTGTAGATACGCTTGTAGACATATACGGTGTTAAAAGGACGGTTTCATTTCTCAGGGATTGTGCTACGAGAGTGAGGGAGACAAATGGCCTTAGCATATTTATACTAAAGCCAGGTTATCCAAGATTGGCGAAGATCCTCGGCGCACTTGCAGATATTCATTTAAGTGTCATGAGGAAGCATGGTTCAATTCTTGTTTGTGGCATAAAGCCTAGAACAAATTTCTATGTGCTTGAGATGGATGTATCAAGGGGTTATGTGCTGCCGAAGCTTACGCCAATAATATAGACGGGCTTCAATAAACCATGAGATATGCTGTTAGGGTCTGATGGTACTTAATATTTTTTGAATGTTATTCGCTTATGCTTTCCTTAATCTTCTGTTCTAGACTCTTAACCTTCCCATCTTCTATAATGTTGATACGTGTCGGCAGCCTAACCCTAGCACCTAAACGTAGAAAGAGCCCATAGAGCTCCTCGCCGCTTATCTTCTCCTTTATCCTCCCCTCCGAAATCAGCTTAACGAGAACCCTCTCAACATAGTCTGCAACCTCAGGATACTGGTATTTCGCAGCCTCAAAAACCTCCCAAGCCCTGTCAACAAAAAACTTGCTTAATATCTCACGGGGATTAATTTCTTTAGGCTTCTCACTTTCTGCTCTTTTCTTTTCAACTTGTTTTTTAAGCTCCATCAGCTTCTTATACCTAATGATCTCTAGCTCTAGGTCGGACATTCAAAACCACTTACTTTAATTCTCTCTTAAAGAGTAATCTTTATTATGGCTATATTATAAGTGTGTCGCTTAAGTTTTGCTGTTAATAGCCCTCAGCCTTATACTTTAAGATTGCGGCTATCCCACCAAACGACTTTAAAAGCATCTGACCTTCCTCGGTCTCAGGCGATATTATCTCGACCCTGGAGCCAGATCTCTCGGCGATCTCTGCAAGCTCCTCAATAATCTCCTTCTCCTCAGTAACTTCAAGGGTTTGATTACTACAGTTGGGGCATTGTTTGCCGACAAGTGATTGTGTGAAGCCTAAAACCTCGGAGCTCTTCATAGTCTCCTTATATGTATAGCCGCATGAAGTGCAGCTAACGGTTACGCGGACCGTGTCTAATGCTTCGGAGAGTAAAAGCATGTCGACTAGACCCATCTCAAGAGCTCTTCTAACCTCCGTCTCCCCATAAGTTGCTAAGCCAGTATCGTGTCCAATCTCATATAGAAACTTTTGAACGAACTGTCTCTCCTCAACATATCTTACACTCCTCATTATCTCCGGCGCCTTCTCAAGAATCTCCTTTATGCCCTGCTCCCCAGTATAAGCCGTGTCAACAATAGCTATGATCTTAGCCTTAAGCCTATAATCTAAATAATCGCCCTTCTCGAAATCATATTTTGTTGGGCCCGGTCCACCGATGATAATGCCCTTCAAGTCCTCTATCTGCAGGAAGATCTCATTGGCGTGCGAGCCGACCCGCTTAAAGAACTCGTTTACCTGCATCTCACGTATGCGTTCAAATCTCCTAGCCGATTGTCCACCAGCGCGGTGCTTTCCAGGTATACCGGAGGTTATCTCCTCAACTATCTCCATCCTCCTCCCCTTTATTGTCGCGAAGGTTGCCTCGCTTGTGTCAACTAATATGGCGCCATAAGTTTCCTTCTCCTTAATCAGCTCCCTTAAATGCTCTATATGGAATCTTGAGTCACATCTGTAAAGGTATATGTTTATTGGCTCTGGTGGAATTATAACATATGTCTCCATCTTCTCGCTTCCGGGTCCGCCCTGTGGTATCGCTCCACAGAATATCACTAGCCCGGTTTCAGGAACCTCCTTAAATAATTTTAGTCTTTGCATAACTCTTACGAGAGCATCCTGAACGTTCTTTCTTGTGGTTGTCGACTTGATATTTGCAGCTGTGCCCCACTCCTCCCTAAGCATGGACATCACTTCACTTATCTGCCTTCCAGGCGGAATATATAGGGATATGAGCTCTGTCCCCCTACCTTCCTTTGAGGCTAGAGTCTCCAGTATCTTCTTGAGCCTATATATTTCGAGTGAAGTTCTCCTTGAGCTCATTACTGTTACCCTATCCTTCCATATAATAGCCTTAATTAGCCTAAAATAAAACTTCCTGGCCCCTAATTAGCGTTTACTCTTCTGTCGCCTTCTCTCCCTCTCTATCTCCCTCTTCACGCTCATTAATAGCGCAGGCTGCGTCAACATCATTACTGCAAGTGAATGGGAACACCTCTTTCTCGTGAGAAAGCCTGCGCAGCTACATGATATCGATCCATCAACACCCCTAACGACAGTATATGTTCCGTGTACGCCAATAACATTAAATGTGTCCTCGTCAATCCGCTCAATTCTCCTACCGCATATAAGTTCATAAGCTTTTTTAATCATGCGGTCTAATGGCAATATAATTCACACATATCTCTTCTCTATTATCTAAATATTGTTTGTAAATTCTATTTGATAAGTCTTAAGAGCAATGGAAATGAACTATAGCTTCTGGGGTGTAAACTTGTCTGAGAAGGGGGAGATGAGGGCTAAGGTTACCCAAATAATTAGTCTCTTAGAAAATGTTCACCCAGATGCAAAATTAATATTGAATTGGAGTAACCCCCTAGAGCTCCTCATAGCGGCGATGCTTGCGGCCCAATTCAGAGATGATGTAGTCAACAAGGTTACCGAAAACCTATTCAAGAAGTATAAGACAGCTGCAGACTATGCTAACGTTAACTTAGAGGAGCTTGAAAATGACATAAAGGCAGTTAGGTTCTACCGCGCTAAGGCTAGAAACATAAGGGAGGCGTGCAGAATACTGGTTGAGAAATATAATGGCGAGGTTCCCAGAACCATGGAGGAGCTGTTAAGCCTGCCCGGAGTCGGGAGGAAGACCGCAAATATAGTGCTCTCAAATGCCTTCGGCATAATTGAGGGCATAATTGTTGAGACGCATGTGAGTAGAGTTGCTAGAAGGCTTGGCTTAACAGATAAGACTGATCCCGACGAGATAGAGAGGGATTTAATGGAGATAGTTCCTAGGGAGAAGTGGCTTAGGTTCTCAGACCTACTCATATTTCATGGAAGGAGGATATGTGTTGCAAGAAAACCGAAATGTAATGAATGTGTACTAAGTAATTTATGTCCGTCAGCAACCTTATAGGCAGCGCTTAGCTCCGACCTTTACTCGGCTCCATATGAACCGTAACTGCTGTCTCCGATAACCTCCTTCCAATCTCATTCTCTATTTCAAGGGCCAGTTTATGAGCTTCCTCAACTGACGCGCTTTCGTCAAAGGTGCACTCAATATTCACTTGACGTCTCCCCTCAGCCAAATAGGTTACCACACGCTTTATTTCTACTTTATCTCCATAACGCTCCTCAATAATTGACTGAACAATCCTATCAATATCTTCGTCACTTATCATGCTTCCTCTATCCGGCTCGATTGTAGATGGCTCTATATGAACAAATATATTTTCTACGCCCTTCATGCTTGTACAAATCGCCTTTTCCACTCTCTCGGCTACCTCATGGGCCTTATTTAATGGTTTCTTCGGGTCGATTCGAATATGTAATGATACATGGGTCTTCCCATCGCGGCACGCGATATTTACGTCGTGGACATCTATGACCTCCTTAACACTACTTGCAACCCTCCTAATGAACTCCCTTGTAGTTAACCCTTCTACACCGCTCGGCTCGATGTGAAAAGATATATCAACGTCCTTGAGGATCCTTGAAATACCCTCCTCAATCTTAGTGGTGACGTTATGAGCCTCCTCAAGCCCCATGTAGTCTGGAACCTTTAATGTCGCCCTAACGAAGAATTTATTTCCAACTTTCCTAACCCTCAAATTCTCATATGTGAATAATCCGCCTGATGCCTCCTTAATCTGCTCCTCTATCTTTACGACAGCCCATTTAGGAGCTATGTCGCTCAATTCCATAACATTATTCCAGACGAGCTTAACGCTTAGATAGATTAATGCCGCGCTTAATGCTAAGGACGCTACTGAGTCTCCGTAATATACTCCGTGGGATGAGAACCAGAACCCGAAGAGCGCAATTAATGTTGAGCATAAATCTGAAAAGGCGTGATAGAAGGCGGTCTTAATTACTAACGCACCCTCACAAAACTTTGGCCCCAAAATAAACATCCTAGCTAAGTCTATGAGGAAAGTGTATGCCAGCGCAGCATACCCTACTAAACTTAAATCTATGTTTACATATAGTTTTCCAACAATCATCTTTGAGATTGCCTCTAGGGCTATGGCTACTGCTAGAATAATTAACATGACTCCGCCAATCAGGCCGCCCACATACTCAAACTTCTCATGCCCATACATATGATTTTCATCTGGGGGCTTTGAGGATGTACGGATGGAGATGAAGAGTATAAACATTGATGTGAAGTCGAAGAGTGCATGGAATCCATCACTTAAGATTGCTAAGCTGCCGACGACTAAACCTAGAGAAGATTCGACAATAAAAACACTCAAAATGGATAACATCGAATATTTAATTGCGTTAATCTTCTTCTCTGTACCAGTATCAGCCATTAATATCCTAGTTTTCAATGTTAAGACCAGGATTTAAAGTTACCGTGTAAGATATACTGCTCCCCTATTGAATGCTGAGTGCCGGAAGCAGCGAGATAAGCTCGTTTCGCCTTTCATCTAACACCTCCCTTAAAATCTTTTCATGAGACATAATTTTCTTCCTTAAAGGCCTAGGATAACATTTCACTGCCTCTCCAAACAAGTATCCTTCTGAAAGATTATCTATGAGCTCGCTGAATCCGGGAACCCGGCCTCTCCTCTTATAGAATTCCCATGCTTCAGAGAGTGTTGGTCTAAGAATATATCTCCCCCTCTCCAGGAAGTGCATTCCACAACAGTTCTCTGCGGTGTGATAATTGTAGAAGCCCTCTTTACACGTTGAGAACTCCACTCCATACTTAATGCATAGATCCCTTATCCCCAAGTAGACCTTCCTCCTCCACTCCACATTTGGGCGGAGTATTTGGGAGGGAACCTTTGTGGAGGGAGAATAGGAAGTCCAAATATTCTGGTCACGGTATATACTCTCATTGTACGCCACCTTTTGATATAGGTGCCAATTGGTTTTTTCATCCCTCAACACCTCAACAATAATCTGCCTTACACCAGCATAATGCGCCTGCTCAACAATCTCCTCAGCTTCACACTCGGTTACACCTGGTATAAAGGGTTGTAATCTAATGACTGCTGGGATCCCCTCATCTGAGAGTTTCTCAGCGGCATTAAGTCTAGATTCTGGCGGGGGCGCGTTTGGCTCTAGTACGCTAGATATGTCCGGGTTTATTGTTGAGAGCGATATTTGGACTAAAACTAGCCCCTTACCACATAGCTCCCTTAAAATATTCATTACATCCCTCTTAAGAAGCAATGTAGATTTAGTGTTCACTATTATTGGAACTTCATGCTTTAAGCAAAGGGCCATAACCCTCCGGCTCACCTGCATCGCCTCTTCCCTCGGCTGAAACGGGTCTACTAATGTGGACAACCTGAAGGGTATGCTTCTTAAACCCTTTCTCAAGAACTTAAGTATTCTTTTCAGGGATAAAATGACGCCTTTCCCGCCTTCTTTCAAGTCTTCCTGCCTGTACCAGCGCCCAAAACAGTAGACGCATCTATACTCACAGGTCGTATAAGGCTCGATTCTGAAGATAGAGTAACAGTATGGGCTGACATTTATGCTTGGATTAACCACAAAGGAACTTATATCCATATTTTCTCTCTATCAACCATAAAAATAGTTTTTCTCCCCATAAACTTTATATTCATTGCACAGTTATGTTGCCGGGAAGAACAAATGTGTAATGAGGAGAGATCTAACTCGCTTAGAACTCTCCTTTTAACTCTCTCCTTTCTATTCCAGATGATTAGCCTAGTTGCTGGCATAACAATACCTATATATGCGAATTGTCTTGGAGCTACACCATTAATAGTGGGTATTATAGGCGCTACTGGCGGAATACTATACTCATTTATGCCAGTTGTTTCCGGCTTTCTCTCAGATAAATTTGGAAGAAGAATCTTTGTTTCTCTCTCAGCCCCGCTCTATAGCATTTCCTGTCTCCTCTACCTCCTGACCGGGAACCCATACACCTTCATACCCATCAAAGCCTTAGAGTCATTTTCAATAGCATTGTTCTGGCCATCTATCGAAGCCCTACTAGTAGAAAACAGCGGGATTAATGTTGAGGAGGTTCTCCAAAAATTTAATCTTTCTTGGGGGACGGCGGCGATGATAGGTCCCGCAATCGGCGGGAATCTTATTAGCGCCTTGGGTGTAAAGACAACTCTTTTAATCTCCTCCTTACTCTCCATCGCTCTCTTCCCCATCATAATAATGAAGATTGGTAGGTTGCGTGGCGAAGAAGCTTTCCGCCCAAGGTATAGTATATCCTGGTTTGGTTGGGGTTGGTTTCTTTCAATTCTTACAGCTGTGCTATCCACTTTTCTTCTTTCATTCGCCGCTGGAATAATCTATAACATCTTTCCCGCTTATGCATTTAATTTAGGCATCCCAGCGTATGAGATAGGGTTAATGATTCTCCTCGTAGGGTTATTTAGATTATTAGCCTTTCTTGAAGCATACCGACTTAAGAGCAGGATTGGAGAGACAAAAATTTTCCTGGCAGGGTCCTTGTTAATGGCCTTGGCATCAACCATTATGGCGCCTAGCCGCACAACACTATTTTTCTCGATATCGCTTTCAATTTTCGGTTTCAGTATTGGGCTACTCTACGCCGCCTCCATAGCAATTTTCCTTAAAAAAGGAAGGGGTGGAGAGGGGCAGGCAGCTGGCTTATTTGAATGCCTTTTAGGTATCGGATACTTTCTCGGTCCATTACTAGGCGGTCTCGCGGCAGAGTTCTCTTCAGAAGCCCCCTATGTACTAATCCTTATTCTTACAGTCTCCATAAGCATTTTTCACATTTTTCATAGATCAACAAAAGTATAAAAGGAGGTTATTGCGGGCTTCTTGCCCTTTACCTGCTTAAGACTTTCTTGGCAGCTATCTCTATATCCTCAGCCTTCACGGTCTTTCTGCCAGCATGCATTGCAAAATCTATTGCCTCTTTACAAATCTTTATGCCTATTTCCTCAAGAACCTTAGCTAATTGTATTGCCGCAGCTTCACTAACCCTCTCAGCTCCAGCCTTCTTGCAAATTCTATGCATCGCGGCTATCGCCAACTCTCCCATATTTTTCCCTCTTTTCAAGTTTTACCCAACAAATACAAATATTTTTATTGTCTCTTTGGTTAAAAAGTCTTTCTCTTGGCTTTTTATGGGCCCCATTAATACTTATATGTAACCTTCAAAGTAAAAATTATGAAATCTCAGTAATATTTACACATGGTTTGAAGTGTATTGGAAAGGCTGATGTGCTTGGGAAATGTGCGTCCAGAGAAAATTAAGAGGATAGCACGTGAGTTAATTAGAAAGTACCCTGATAAGTTCACAACAAACTTTGAGGAGAACAAGAAGATACTGTCGAGTCTAGCGCTTTTCCCATCAATTAGGCTTAGGAACAGCGTTGCTGGTTATGTAACCCGCCTAGTAGCTATATCCCAGGCGCAGGGTAAGGGGTCACCGCAATCACCTCAAAAGTAGAGAATGAAAGGTGTTTAAATAATGTTGGTGGACGCATACCAAAAGGGTTGGGCCTTAAGGTATCTTAGGGAGGCTATTGACGAAATAAATATTGCGCGGAAAGACAGTAGAGCTTTTAACCTTCTACTTGATGCTCTAAAGAAGATTGAAATGGCAGTATATTGCAGTTTAGGGGAGCCCCTACTCATCGAGAATATAGTGGAGGATTTTGTTGAGAGGGATCTTATGCCAAGGGGCCCCATCATTAAACACTTGGTAGAAATTAAGAAAACCATAAAGAGGTTAGAGAACACATTACATGAGCGTCTAGATAATACGTTCTTTAGGGAACTAGACAACATACTTTCAATAGCATCGAAAATCGTTGATTTAATAACTTCCCTCTGCGCCGAGGACTAACTTTTTAGCCTTTGAGCTCTCTAGAAGAAATCCACAATTTTTCTTTCCTCTTTCCTCCTAAGCACCTCAGAGCACTTTTTCGGATCCACTCTCTTAAAATCTAGTCCTAGGGATAATAGAAGTTGTCTCGCATCCTTTGATATGTCTGGAGCTGCCAATATACCCCTTACCTCCCTCCCCAGCTCTCTTCTTAAGGTCTCAATATATTTTGCCAGTTGTAAGACAGCCTCCCTCCCAGCAGTTCTTCGCTTTATTTCCACTACAACTATGCGCCCACTTTTGTCGACCCCATATACGTCTATGAATCCCGGCTTAACTCTCTTCTCATAATCGATTGGTTTGAAGCCGTCCTCGATGAGTGATGGCTCCATTAATATTGCCTTCTGCATATCTTCCTCACTGGCATAGAGTGAGAATTCGCCCTCGTCCATGAGCCTGAATGTTGAGAGGAAGTGTATTTTATTAAAGAACATTGTCACGACCTCATGCGGGATCCTCTTAACAGCCTTGATGACAAGCTTATCTTCCTCCTTGAATGCCTGTAAAATGCAGCCTGAGGGCTGCCAATTAACTGGCTCATAACCCCTAGATCTATGAACTAGAACAGCTCCATCTTCCTTTACTATAACTATCCTCTCACCCGGCTCAAGCCTTGAGCTTGCTCTTCCATGATAATCAACCCAGCAGTTGCCAACAATTATGACCGCTCTCTTCTCATTAAAGGCCTCATTAAGCCTATTTACGGCTTCATCAATATCCGGATTCTCATATGTAACGATTCTACGATCCTTAAACAATTCTCCTCCAGTAATTTTTTAAGGTCTCTTCACATAAATATCTTCTGAAAACCGGTTATGGCTGACGAATCATGGAAAATTAAACGTGGGGTGATCCGGCACTACGATAGGATTGCATCTATTTATAATGAATTATACGGACATGAGCAGAGCCAAAAAATAAGGAAGGCTCTACTTTCATTAAATTTCAACCCATCCGAAGACATTTTGGACGTGGGTTGCGGGATTGGTTTACTATTAAAACATATGAATGGTCTAGCTTGCACATTTGTGGGCGTTGATATAGCCAGGAAGCCCCTTGAAATTGCAAAAAAGTTGATTAAAAGTTCAATAGTTAATGAGGCTTTTCTGATCAGAGCTGACGCTGACTTCCTACCCTTTAGGGATGGCGTCTTTGATAAGGTCTTCGCAATAACATTACTACAAAATATGCCTAACTATATCTCAGCCCTTAATGAAATGGCTAGGGTTGCAAAGGACGACGCAACCATCGTTGTAACAGGTCTTAAAAAGACTTTCTCAAGGAAATCCTTCTCAGAGACTTTGAAGAAAGCTGGCTTAGACTTCACTTTGTTGGATGATGAGGAGATTAAATGCTATATTGCCTTCTGCCGCAAGAATCTTCCTCAAAATATAAATAGGGGGGAGTTGGAGATAATAGCTGGGTGGTGAATTTAGATGCCGACCCACGGTAGTCTATCAAAGGCTGGTAAGGTTCGGTCACAAACCCCGAAGATTCCTCCTAGACCTAAGACTAGTCCATCCCCTAGAGAGAGGGTTAAGAGAAACTATGAGAAGCGCATAGTATTGGGGAGAAAGCCGGGCCAAAACTGGATATCATAGTAGTATGGCTAGGCGCTCAGAAAATACTGAGGTATGTTGGGCAAAAACAGGCTTTCAGCATCCATCGTGATTCCAGCATTACAAGAGGAGAAATATATTGGCAATCTTTTATCAAAGATTGTTAGCATTAATCCAAATTTAGAAATAATTGTTGTTGATGGTGGTAGTACAGATAATACTGTCAATATTGCAAGAAAGTTTACTGAGAAGGTTTATGTGTTAAAGGAGCGTGGCATAGGTAAGGCCAGAAATTATGGCGCTCATAGGGCTAGCGGGGACATAATATTTTTTATGGATGCAGATGTGGAGCCTCCTCAAGACTTCCTCGAAAAAACCCTCTCCGCATTTAAGAGGAGCGATACTGTTGGAGTGACATGTAATATAATGCCGAAGGATCCATCCTTATGTGAGCTAGCTTTCTTTAAGTTTTATAACTTGCTTCTATACATAGTCTCCTTCTTAAAGCCGCATTCCCAGGGGAAATTTTTCGCGGTTAAGCGTGAGGCTTTTCTAAAAATTGGGGGCTTTAACGAAAACCTTCCATGCGTTGAGGATCACGAAATGGCCTTCCGCCTCTCTAAGGTGGGTAGAGTAGTCTTTCTGAGAAATTTAACTGTTTATGAGTCTATGAGGAGATTTAGGAAGGAGGGCTTTCTAAAAGTTCTTAAGTCATGGATTATTAACTATATTTCGCTAATCCTCTATGGTAGAACCGTATCAAAATCCTGGGAGCCTGTACGCTGAGCTGAAAAATGGTGTTAAATCATGATTACTTATTCAAAGATATTAGATCTTGCTAAACGTGCTCTGAAAACCCCGGGAACATATCATGCACAATGGTTTCTAACAAGCAGATGTAATTATCGCTGTAAGGGTTGTAGTGTCTGGAGAGAGCGGAATTATGAAGAATTATCGACTGAAGAGGTTAAACGCGGTTTAGATATATTGCGCAATATTGGTGTCTTGGAAATAGTGTTTTCTGGCGGAAATCCGCTTCTGCGTGATGATATAGGCGAGATTTTAAAGTATGCATCAAGATACTTCATAACTACTGTCTATGACAATGGCAGTATGGCTATAAATAAAATTGATGAGCTGCGCTATGCAGACTTCGTAGCGATTTCACTTGACACGCTCGATGAAAAGAAGAACGATTATATGAAGGGTGTTGATGGAGCTTGGAGGAGAGCTATGGAGGCGATTAGAATTCTTAATGACGAGGGGGTTAATGTTGGGGTCTCGCCAACAATATCACAAATAAACCTCTATGAAATAATTGACTTAACAAAATACTTCACAAGTCTCGGAATACCTGTATGGTATTGCTTATACACGTATGATTACCAGCCGGGTAGGGGGATCTTCTCGATAGGTAAAGAGAATTATGAATATGAAATAACTGATTATAAGACGTTAGCTACCATCTGCGATACATTGATAGAAATGAAGGTAAGAAATCCATACATCTTCATAACTAGGAAAACTCTCGAAGCAGTTAAGTACCTAGCCCTGACGGGTAAGAGGATTTGGAGGTGCAAAGCTTTCAGAAACTTCTTAGTTGTGGATCATTTGGGCAGGGTTTCAGGGTGCCATTGTAGGGAACCGATAACAACAATATTTAATCTACCGAGAATTTGGAGAAGCTCCTACATGAGGATGCTCAGAAAAGAGCTAAATAAATGCACGAATTGCATCTATTTATGCTACATATTCTACTCAGTCCATGACGGCTTAACCGGCATCTTAGAAATAACCTTAGATCAATGGAAGAGCATTAAACACGTATATAAGCGGTTAAGAACCCAAATTTGAAAGAATTTATTATATCCATGGTTTAATGTTTAACTTATGGTGGTTTAATTGGTGGAGATTAAGGTTGTGAGCATAGAGTTTCCAAAGGACTGCAATGTCATCTTGGGAACATCACACTTCATCAAATCTGTCGAGGATATCTACGAGGCCATGGTTAACTCCGTCCCTGGGATAAAATTTGGTTTAGCCTTTTGCGAGGCCAGCGGCGATCGTCTTGTTAGGGTTGAGGGGACTGATGAGGAGCTTAAGAGGATAGCTGCCGAAAATATGCTTAAGCTTGGCTGCGGCCACTCCTTCCTAATAGTCATGAGGGGAGCTTACCCAATAAATGTTCTTAATGCGATAAAGGCTGTTCCGGAGGTATGCACCATTCATGCAGCGACCGCTAATCCACTACAAGTTATTATTGCTGAGACCGAGCAGGGGAGGGGCATAATGGGTGTGATAGATGGATGGAAGCCACAGGGGGTTGAAGATGAGAAGGGCGTTGAGTGGCGCAAAGAGTTATTAAGGAAGCTTGGCTACAAAAAGTAGGTTTGGAGAGGGCTAATGGCTCCCGTTATCGAGCTAATCGATGTATGGAAATCCTATGACGGTTTTCAAGCTCTTAGAGGATTAAATCTGATGGTTGAGAGCGGAGAAATATTTGGTCTTCTTGGGCCGAATGGTGCTGGAAAAACAACAACGCTCAGGATAATTGTTGGTCTTCTCAGGATGGATAGGGGTGTAGTTAAGGTTAAAGGTATTGATATAAGCAGGGAGCAATATGAATACAAGAAGCTTATTGGATATGTTCCAGAGAATCTCTCCCTACCAGAATATCTGACGCTTGAAGAATTCCTCATGTACTCTGGAAAGATCCGCAATTTACCAGGGGACAAGATTAAGGAGAAAATGAATTATTACACTGAGTTGTTTGAGTTAAAGGAGAAGCGAAGGTCGCTTTTACTCTCGCTCTCCCGGGGCATGCGGCAGAAGGCGGCAATTATCTCCGCGCTTATCCATGATCCAGAGATACTAATTCTAGATGAACCATTCATTGGCATAGATCCAGCAGGACAACGCATGCTCAAGGACATATTTGTCGAGAGGGTTAGGAGGGGTGGAACAGTATTCATATCCACACATCTCCTCGATACTGCAGAGAGACTATGTGATAGGGTTGCAATAATTTATAGGGGGCAAAATATAGCATCCGGCTCTCTAGAGAGCCTGCGGAAAGTTTCGAAGTCTGGGGAAAACGCCACCCTCGAGGAGGTCTTCCTAAAATTGACTGAAGAGACCAAAGAGCATCTTTCTAAAGAGGATATTGAAATGAAGTCTTAGGCTTAATGGTTGGATGAAGTCATGAGACTGAACATAATATTAAATCTATATGCCCTTAAAATTAAAGTCTTTTTCGGAGCTTTTAGGGCTTCTAAAGCGAGTATAGCCCTATTATTTGTTTATGTTCTTGGCCTTCTTCCAAGCATAATGGGGCTCTCATTAAGTATAGTTAATGCTGTAAAGCAGGGTTATGGTGATGCGGGGTTATATGTAGATGTTTTAGCCGCGGTTACTAGCGCAATAATGGCGGCTGCGATTCTCTTATCCATTAGGGGGGTTACTGCCTTCGAGTATGAACAGAACATTGTTTTTACATCGCCACTATACCCGAGGGAATTTTTAGTTGCGAGTTTTCTTGCTAATCTAACTTTCTTGCTCATTTTCGTCTTCCCATTAATCTTCTTATATGTGTCGCTGATTCTCCTATTAAATCTCCCATTGACCCTAGCTGCCCTCATTTTCTTGTCCTCCTTCATCTTTGTGGTTTCAACAATATTTCTGAAAACCTTCTTCTCCCTGGTGAAGGCGCTATATGATAGGGTATGGGTTAGCGCTCTCATGATTATCATTGTCCTAGTTCTTATGCTTCCCATAATCGGCATTTTCACTCCATCGCCGCTAAGATACAATGCACTACCATACCCCTCAACCCTCTTCGCAAAAATTCTAGTCGATGTGATCTTACACAGGAGCTTTGTTTTTTCAGATGTGCTTGGCCTCCTCCTCTTCCTTATAGTCTCATTAATCTTCTTCGCCTCAGTATCTGACAGAAATTTCTTTCCCTTAACTGTCCAGATTCCACTAATATCGCCCTTTGATGTCTCAGCGAGGGCTCAGGTTTCTAAAATGGAAAGTAACATTAGATTATTCTCTAGAATGAACTTACCACTCTCCCTAAACCTTGAATCAAAATCCCTCCTAAACTTCTTAATAAGGAAGGAGGTTATCAGGATAATGCGTGAAGGGAGTCTCTTCACAATAATATTGATTTACGCGATTCTTTCCATCATATTCACTGTTACGAGTTCTCCATTTATATCTGGCTCTCCTTCCCTCCTTATTATACTCAGCACTTACTCGATAATAATATCAGTGATGCTTGCCGGAAACTGGCGGATTCTGGAGGCAAAAAATTTATGGCTGCCATTGTCTTCTGGGGCTGATATCCGTCCAATTATAAGAGCAACACTATACGCATTTATAATAGTGTCTCTCAGCGTCCCCCTGGCAATAATATTTCCAATATCAATATTCTATAGAGTTAATCCCATGCCGGCGCTAATTATTTTAGTCCCAACCTCGCTAATAGGCTGTTCAATAAATCTTTACGTGGCGGTTAAGTTCCTTAAAGAAGGGCGAAAAGGAATATTCTCGATACTTGTGGGCTGGCTGTCGATGCTGCTTTCACTTCTCCTTTTAGCACCAGTATATATTCTAGCTGCGCTCCCCATGCTCATTAGCTTAAGTGTTGCCTTAAGCGCAATATCTCTTCTCGGCGCACTAGTCTACTCAATAATCATAATGAAGATCTTCCTAAAACTAACCGAGAAAAGTATCAAGTTTATAGAAGTATAAAGGTCGTTAATTTCCCTGAGCTTAGGATGTCTGATGAAGATGGCTCTAAACAACCATTTAAAACTTGAGGCCTTCGCACAATTAACTAAGGAGATATATGAATGTAGGAAATGTTCCCTGTGGAAGACTCGTAAAAGACCCGTTGTAGGCGATGGTGATACAAACGCATGTATTATTCTTGTTGGCGAAGCTCCGGGTTACTGGGAGGATGTTGAAGGCAAGCCCTTCATTGGAGCTGCTGGTAAACTATTAAATGAGTTTCTTAAGAAGGTGGGCCTATCTAGAGAAAGCATCTACATAACAAATGTTGTTAAATGTAGGCCGCCGGGAAATAGGGATCCGCATCCAGAGGAGATTAAGGCATGTGGCCCCTACCTTGACAGGCAGCTGGATTTAATAAGGCCTAAGGTAATAGTCCCGCTTGGCAGACATTCAACATCATATATTTTCTCAAAGGCTGGAGTGCCATTTAAATCTATAAGTGAGGTTCAGGGGAAAATATTTGAGGCCATGTTTTGGGAGACGAAAACTTACCTTATTCCCTCCTATCATCCTGCGGTGGCGCTGTATAGAGTTAAGCTTAGAAGTGATATTGAGAGGGCTTTGTCCCTTGCGGCAAAAATATTAAATAACCAGATCATGATTTAAGCAAACAACCACCTCAAAAATTCGGCGTTAAAGAAAACACATTTCCATTTTCCACAAGCAAAATCCTTTTATAGATGGTCACTAAGAACCCTAATTTGGTGTTTTAAATGCTTGGTGGATATATGGGAAAAATTCTAAAGGTTGATTTAACGGCTGGAACATTGAGGTCTGAACCGCTTCAAGAGGAAGTTGCTAAAAAGTATCTTGGTGGAAAGGGTTACGCGGTTTACCTACTCTATAAATACTTAAAGGAGTATGAGGCAAAAGGAATCTTACCAGCAGATATAGATCCCCTGGGGCCGGAAAACGTATTAATTTTTGCAACTGGCCCGGGGACAGGTGTGCCCGGTTTTCCATGCTCCGGCAGGTATCATGCTATGGCCCTTAGGTCCCCCTTAACAGGCTCTGTTGGAAGCGCTAATTCTGGCGGTGAGTGGGGAGCCTTTTTAAAGTTTTCGGGTTATGACATGATTGTTATTGAGGGAGCTGCGGAGGATCCAGTTTATCTCTCAATTATTGATGGCTCCGCTGAGTTGAGGAGTGCTAAGGACCTCTGGGGTAAGAATGTCTTTGATACATGTAGGATATTGGCTAAAAGAGTTGGTGGCAAAAATGTCAGTGTTGCATGTATTGGGCCGGCTGGCGAGAATCTTGTTAACATGGCCTGCATAATGAATGACGAGCATAGGGCTGCTGGAAGGACTGGGTTAGGCGCTGTTATGGGCTCGAAGAGACTGAAGGCTATAGTTGTCTCTGGGGAGAAAGAAGTTCCAGTAGCGAATCCAGAAGAATTTAAGGAGATCTCTAAAAGGTGCTTAGAAAATATGAGAAAGAACCGAGTGACTGGTGAAGGGCTGCCAATGTACGGAACATCAATTCTAATAAACATCATTAACACCGCTGGAGCTCTGCCCTATAAGAACTGGCAAAGCGGTGTAAACCCAAACGCTGACAAAATAAGTGGCGAAACATTAGCTGCAACCTACTTAATTCGTAGAAGAGCTTGCTGGGGATGCACCATAGGATGCGGGAGGGTTACAAGAGTCCCCTCCGGCCCATTCCAAATTCTTGAGTCAGAGGGCCCAGAGTATGAGTCAATATGGGCGCTTGGAAGTGCGACCGGAGTTAATGAGTTAGACGCTATAGTTAAAGCTAACCACTACTGTGATGAATTTGGGATGGATCCAATTAGTTTAGGCTCAACTATAGCGGCTGCAATGGAATTAAATGAGAGGGGTTATGTGCCTAAAGAGGATCTCCAGGGTTTAGATTTAAGGTTTGGAAACGCAGCAGCCTTAGTTGAGGCTGTCTGGCGAACGGCGTATAAGGTTGGGTTCGGAAAATATCTGGCTCTCGGCTCAAAGAAGCTCTGTGAAATTTATGGTCACCCAGAACTTTCTATGAGCGTTAAGGGGCTTGAGATGCCTGCCTATGATCCCAGAGCTGTGAAGGGCATTGGCTTAGAGTATGCTACGGCGAATAGGGGAGGATGCCATGTAACCGGGTATACAATTTCTACAGAGATCCTAGGGATACCTGAAAAAATAGATCCTTTAACGCCTGAGGGTAAGGCTAAGTGGGTTAAAATCTTCCAAGATTTTACATGTGTTGTTAACTCAACAGTCAATTGCTTATTCGCAACATTTGCTTTAGGAGTTAAAGACTATGCTGAGCTCCTCTCAGCTGTCACTGGCTGGAGCCTATCTGAAAATGATATTCTTAAGATTGGTGAGAGAATATATAATTTAGAGAGGGTTATATTGAACAGGCTTGGCTTTGATGGTAAAGATGATATTCTGCCAGGACGCCTACTCAAGGAGCCTATGCCTGAGGGGCCGGCTAAGGGGCATATAGTTGAACTAGAGAAGATGAAAGAGGAGTATTATAGGCTTAGAGGCTGGGTTAACGGTGTGCCGACAGCTGAAAAACTCAAAGAACTTGAAATTGAACTTTAAAATTGAGTGGTCTCCTCCACTCAATTTTTATTTTACATTTTTATGATATCTTTTTAGTGATGTGAAAAATGCCTAACGTCTCAGTTAAAATACTGCTTTTTGCAACCTTTAGAGAAAAATACCATTTAAAGGAACTTATGGTTGAGTGTGACGGTTCTCTGAGGGGTTTAATTGAGAGTGCATCGAAGATTCTTGGCGAGGAGTTCCTTAATGATGTCTATGAAAAGGAACGCGGGAAAATTAGGGAAGACATAATCTTCATGGTTAATGGGAGGAACATTAAGGATCTAAAGGGGAATATAGAATTAAAGGATTCGGATGTAATAGCTATATTTCCACCATTAGCCGGCGGTTAACAAGATCTAGGGGCGCATTATGAATAAGGATTACCCAGAAGTCCTGCAGGTGGAAGTCACAAACAAATGTAACTTCAATTGCTATATGTGCATAAGGCGCTTTTGGAACGCTAATCTCATGGACTTAAATTTAAACCTCTATGAAAGGGCTCTTAGTTCAATCTCTAAATATCTAAAAAGGATTGTTCTCTATGGATTTGGTGAGCCGCTCATTAACCCAAACTTTATTGAGATGCTTAGAATTGCAAGAGATATTTTATCAAAAGATTCTGAGATTATTGTGAGCACAAATGGATCCATGTTAAATCCAACTTTATTCGAGAAGATGGCGAGGATTGGCGTTGACAATATTTTATTCTCAGTAGATACAGTCGATGCATGCAAGCTTAAATGTATTAGGGAGGGAGCTGAACCGAGAACTGTCCTCAATAACCTCTACACCGCTGCCAAAATAAAGAGACGTAATAGAGATCGCCCTAAATTAGGGGTTGAAGTCGTTTTAATGAAGAGTAACTTCATGGATCTCCCCTCACTAATTGAGAAGATGGCTGAGGAGAATATTGATTACATTATTGTCTCTAATGTTGTACCATATTCAGAAGAAATTTTCCGTGAAACTGTTTACATTACAGTGAGCAGAAAGCCGCTGGAAATAGTTAAACTATTTTTAGAGCATGGGCGTAAAGCGATATTGGATGCAATTTATGAGGCATTTAGCGGAGTTTATGGGGTTAAAATTGAACCCAAGTTCTCCAAAATTATTGATAGTTTTTGGAGGGAGGCTGAGGAAGCTGGATACTGGATTAACCTCCCGCTCCTCTTTGAGTCGGTGGAGAAGATCTCTATGATTGGGGAGGTTGAAAAGGTTTTCGAGTTAAGCCGGAAGATGGCCGATGAGTATGGCGTATCTTTAAGCCTTCCAAATTTATACCCGGATGCTAGGAACAGGAGATGTCCTTATGTCGATAAGAAGGCAGCATTTATTAGGTCGGATGGAGCGGTTGCGCCTTGCCAAGAGTTTGCATACAAACACCCAGTTTACATTAATATGCACATTAAGACGGTGAACCCCGTTATATTTGGGGACTTAAAGCATGAGGATATTATGAGTATATGGGGTAAGGGGGAATATGTAACCTTTAGAGAAACTAGGCGGAAATTGTCTGAGAGTATACCATGGTGTGGTGATTGCTTATATTCCATTTTTAGGTGCTTCTTCGTGGAGAGCAATAGTGTGGACTGCTTTGTAAATAAGCCAAGCTGTAGCGAGTGTCTATATAGCGCAAACATCTCTCAATGTAATATATGAGATCCCTAGTATTCTCTCAAGAACCGTTATGGTATATTCATGGGGCGTGAGGTGGCGGCCTTAAAATTTTTAACGTATTCATTTTCCCTCTATACTCCCCTATTAGATCCATGAGTATGCTGTAAGCCCTCAGCGAATCTCTTGTATCCAACACTATTATGGTTTCTGTGGAGCAGCTCACAGTTTCCTCTACATTTATCCCCTTTCTCGCCAATGCGCCATAAAATTCCGCTATGCAGCCTGGGGTCTCAACTATCTCCTTTGGACTCTGGATTATTATGGCCGCTAAATCTAGCTTCTCATCAATAATCTCATCCTCCCTAAATTTCAGCCTAACCTCATTATAGACCCTCTGATCTACTATTAGAGTTAAGGTTCCTATACCCTCGAGTACTTGGAAAAAGGTTTCTGGGAACTTTGTGGGCAGGGTTCTTGCCTTTTCAAGGTTCTTCCTGGTTTTCTCAATGGATATCTTAGCTAGGTCCGTCCTAATGGATATAACGCTGTTAGCTATAATTTTCAGGTTTTCTCCCCTCAGGGGTTTTAGTCTCTCCCTCACTCGCCTGAGTGCAGTTATTACGCCACTTATGTTCACTTTCCCCTCTATTATTTCCTCAATTTTGGGCTTTAGAAGGCGCGCCAGCGCACTTATATTGGCATAACCCCTATTCAGAGCATCCTGAATGGAGGTATCATCCTCTACAAGTTTCTGGACCACTCTTGTTAATGATTCTTCGACCAATTTTGGTCACTTCAAACAACTTTAGTCATAACTCTAGTCGAAAAACAAATATATCCTTTACCTTTCAGCAACTTAGAAAAAGGTGCTGGGCGAATGGAGAAGAAGATTGTTTTAGCCTACTCCGGCGGGCTTGACACATCAGTGATGATAAAGTGGCTTCAAGAGAAGTATGATGCTTCCGTCATAACAGTTACGCTTGACGTTGGACAGAAAGAGGATTTAAAGGCTATTGAGGAGAAAGCCTATAAGCTCGGGGTGTTAAAGCATTACTCCATAGATGCTAAGGAAGAGTTCGTTAAAAACTATGTTTTTCCTGCGATTAAAGCCAATGCCCTCTATGAGGGAAAGTATCCAGTCAGCACAGCTCTCTCTAGACCGCTGATAGCCTCTAAGCTGGTTGAGGTTGCTGAGCTAGAGGGTGCCGATGCGGTTGCGCATGGGTGTACTGGTAAGGGCAATGACCAAGTTAGGATAGAGGTATCGGTTAAGGCGCTAAACCCGAAGATTAAGATTATAGCTCCCGTCAGGGAGTGGGGGATGACGCGTGATGCGGAGATAGAGTACGCAAAAAAGCATGGTATACCAATCCCAGTGGATAAGGCTAAACCATATAGTATAGACCAGAACCTCTGGGGCCGCTCAATAGAATGTGGCATACTAGAGTATCCGGAGAAGGAGCCTCCTGAAGATGCTTTTGAGTGGACTGTTCCCCCGGAGAAGGCTCCAGAGGAGCCCGAGTATATAACGATTGGTTTTGAGGAGGGCGTCCCGAAAACTCTTAATGGCGTGGCTATGGATCCCGTCGAACTAATTGAGACGCTTAATAGGATTGCTGGGAGACATGGTGTTGGGAGGATAGATCACATGGAGGACCGTGTTGTTGGAATAAAGTCCCGTGAGGTCTATGAGTGTCCAGCTGCGACTGTGATAATAGAGGCCCATAAAGATCTTGAGAAGCTCGTTTTAACTAGGCATGAGGTTCTTTTTAAACAGCATGTTGACTTAGAGTGGGCTTACCTTACCTACGCTGGGCTCTGGATGGATCCGCTGAGAGAAGACTTGGATGCATTCATCAATAAGACTCAGGAGAGGGTTACTGGCGAGGTTAGGGTTAAGTTGTATAAGGGGTGCGCCATTGTTGTCGGCAGATCATCACCATACTCACTTTACGATATGAACTTAGCCACATATAACATTGAGTCGACATTTGATCAGAGCGCCGCAGATGGCTTCATAGAGCTCTGGGGCTTAGCTACGAGGGTTGCAGGGGCGCTTAAGAGGGCTCGGAGGAGCTAAAGGAGTTGTCTGAGGTTCTTAAGGGCGGTAGAGTACCGGGCTTAAGGGAAGATGCTTTAAAATATGTTTCGTCGGTGGAGCACGATATAAAGATACTTAAACACGTCTTAGACGTGAATAAAGCCCATGTAATAATGCTTATTGAGAGAGGGATAATTTCTAAGGAGGATGGATCAAAGATCCTCGCCGCACTCCTGGAGATGGGTGAGGGCTTACCCATAAGGCCTGACGCAGAGGACATCCACGTTATTGTCGAGGAGGAGGTTATAAGGAGGGTTGGGATGGATGTTGGCGGAAACATTAACATCGCCAAAAGCAGGAATGACCAGGTGGCGACGGCAATAAGGATGAAACTGAGGGAGGAGGTTCTAAGCATACTGGATGCGGTGCTAGCCCTTCAAGAGTCACTGCTTGAAGTTGCCAGTAAGAGTATTGATGTAATTATTCCAGGATACACCCATCTCCAGCCAGCCCAGCCGACAACGTTCGCCCACTACCTGCTAGCACAGTTTGACGCCCTTAAGAGGGATGTGGAGAGGTTGTTGGACGCCTATAGGCGCATCAACTTATGCCCGATGGGTGCTGGCGCCCTCGCGACAACAAGTTTTCCAATAAGTCGTGAGAGGGTTGCGGAGCTGCTTGGCTTTAATGGATTGATTGAGAATTCTGTTGATGCTGTCATGTCAAGGGACTTCCTACTTGAGACCCTGGCGGCAATATCAATAATGGCTGTTGATCTAAGCCACCTTATTGAAGACCTAATAATATGGTCTTCAATGGAGTTTGGTTTAATCGAGCTCCCCGACGAGTTCACGTCGACAAGTAGTATAATGCCGCAGAAGAAAAACCCAGACGTTTTAGAGGTTATGAGGGCTAGGGTGAGTCTAATTATAAGCGATTTTGCAGCCTCCTCAATGATACTGAAGGGGCTTCCATCAACTTATAACCTCGACTTCCAGGAGGCTACTCCAAGGCTCTGGCGTGCCTGTGAAGTTATCCGCGAATCCCTTAAACTGCTCTCAGAGTTGGTTAAGGGATTAAGGGTTAGGGGAGGGGCCCCTGAGAAGCCTTTCCTGAGTTTTATGGTTGCTACGGAGCTGGCGAATATGCTTGTTAGAGATTATGGCCTCCCATTTAGGGTTGCGCATAAAATTGTCGGCTCCCTTGTGAAGACAATGATAGATTCTGGGAGAACCCTATATGACATAACTCCATCCATCCTAGCAAATGTATCATCATATTTCCTCAATAAACCCATCCAAGTCAGGGACGAAGATTTACAGAGAGTTATGAGCCTAAGAGGCTTCATTGATTCTCATAGGGTTAGGGGTGGCCCAGCGGGTGATGAAGTTAAAAGGATGCTTCTTGAGAGAACTCGTTCACTAAGCGAATTCAAAAAGAGTATACTGCATCTTAAGGAGCTAATTGAGGAATCAAAGAGTAAGCTTAATTCGACGGCGAAACTATACAGCTCTGAATCCAGCAGTCATGATAGTAAAGTTTAAATCTATCTCCTTACAGTTTTAAGGAGGGTTTTCCCAGAATAATGGGTTCGCGCCGTGTGAGTGCGGGTAAAGCCGCATTAGTTCTTGAGGATGGGACCTTCTTCATCGGTAGGGGTTTTGGAGCGGTAAAGAAGGTTTCTGGAGAAGTTGTATTCTCGACGGGCATGGTTGGTTACCCAGAATCACTCACAGATCCATCATATCTTGGGCAGATTCTCGTCCTAACGTATCCACTTATCGGAAACTACGGTATTCCAGAATATGACTACGACTGTTTTGGCATACCAGTAAGCTTCGAGTCCACTGGTATTAAGGTTAGAGGTTTAGTTATTCAGGAGTTATGTCTCAAGCCACACCACTGGACCTCAAAGAAGACTCTTGATAAATGGCTCCGTGAGGAGGGTGTTCCGGGAATATATGGAATCGACACTAGACGCTTGACGAAGAAGCTTAGGGAGAAGGGTGTTATGCTCGGAATACTTGAGGTATGCGGTGAGGGCGAGGAGCCGGATATAGATAGACTACTTGGGGAAGTTAAGAGGGTTCCAGATCCAAATAAGACGAATCTTGTTGCCGAGGTCTCGATTAAAGAGCCAATATATTACGAGCGTGGTGGGAAGACTAGAATTGTAGTTATAGATTGTGGTGTTAAGGCTGGAATATTAAGGTGTCTCCTGAAGCGTGGTGTGGATGTGATAAGGGTTCCATACGACTTACCAGCGGATGAGATCCTCGAGTTTAAGCCTAATGGGGTCTTGATAAGTAATGGCCCCGGGGATCCAAAAATGTGCTGGAAGACTATTGAGACTGTTAGGTCTTTGGTTGAGGAGGGTCTGCCGATTATGGGTATATGTCTTGGGAATCAGATTATGGCTTTGGCGATGGGCGGCGACACATATAAGCTTAAATATGGGCATAGATCCCAGAACCAGCCGGCCCTCGACCTTAAGACAGGCCTATGCTATATAACAATTCAGAACCACGGATACGCTGTTAGACCGGAATCCCTTGAGAAGACGGATTTAGAGTGCTGGTTCATAAACGCGAATGATAAAACCGTGGAGGGAGTAAAGCAGAGGAATGGCCCATCCTTTGCTGTGCAGTGGCATCCAGAGGCATCGCCTGGACCATATGACACAGAGTTCCTCTTCGACGAGTTTATTGAGAGGGCTCAGAGAGCTGGGTAAGCATGTCCAGGTTTGAGTGGGTTAAAAAGGTTTTAATTCTCGGGAGCGGCGCGATAAAGATTGGTGAGGCCGCCGAGTTCGACTACTCTGGAAGCCAGTGCCTTAAGGCCCTCCGGGAGGAGGGAATAGAGACAATTCTAGTGAACCCGAATGTGGCGACGATACAAACAGATCCTAGGCTTGCAGGCAAGGTCTATTTGCTGCCAGTTACGCCGAAGTATGTTATGAGGGTTATTGAGAGGGAGAGGCCGGATGGTATAATGCTTGGCTTCGGCGGCCAGACGGCGCTTAACTGCGGTGTCCAGCTGGCTAAGATGGGTATCTTAGATAAGTATGGTGTTAGGGTTCTCGGATCCTCAATAGAGACGATTGAGAGGGCGTCAAATAGGGAGCTTTTCAGGAGGACGATGACTGAGGCTGGTGTGCCGGTGCCTAGGAGCAGGTCAGCCACATCAGTTGAAGAGGCTCTGGAGGTGGCTGAGGAAATAGGTTATCCTGTGATGGTTAGGGTCGCTTATACGCTTGGAGGCAAGGGGTCTGGGGTGGCCTATAGTAAGCGGGAGTTGAGGGAGATCGTGAGCAGAGCCCTCGTGCACAGCCTCATTAAACAGGTCTTAATTGAGGAGTGGATTGGGCATTGGAAGGAGGTGGAGTATGAGGTTATGAGAGATTACAAGGACAACTGCATAACGGTCTGCAACATGGAGAACTTTGACCCAATGGGGATCCACACAGGGGACTCTATAGTTGTCGCCCCATCACAAACGCTAACAAACCGCGAGTACCATCTCCTCCGATCAGCCTCCATAAGGGCTGTGCGGGCGCTTGGGGTTGTCGGTGAATGTAATATTCAGTGGGCCCTCCACCCGAAGTCTGAGGAGTTTAGGGCCATAGAGGTTAATCCGAGGATGTCTAGGAGCTCAGCCCTTGCCAGCAAGGCCACCGGTTATCCACTCGCTTACATAGCGGCTAAACTGGCAATAGGCTACACTCTTCCAGAGCTAATAAACAAGGTTACTTGTATAACAACTGCATGTTTTGAGCCAGCCCTAGACTATATTGTGGTGAAGATTCCACGCTGGGACCTGAAGAAGTTTAGGAATGCTGACCGGCACATAGGCACACAGATGAAGTCTGTTGGGGAAGTTATGGCTATTGGGAGAACTTTTGAGGAGGCTTTACAGAAGGCTGTTAGAATGCTTGATATAGGTAAGATTGGCTTAGTTGGCAACGGTGATGAGGATGAACCAGAACCAATTGAGGCCATAAAGGACTGTCTAAGAAACCCAACCGATGAGCGCCTATTTAAGATAGTTAAGGCGATTAAGATGGGCATACCGATTAACGAGATCTACCGCCTAAGCGGCATAGACCCGTGGTTCCTCCACAAAATAAAGAATATTATTGATATGGAGGGGAGGCTCAAGGGGCTTAGGCTAAGCGATATTGATGCCGTTGAGGTTATTAGGGAGGCTAAGCGCCTAGGCTTCTCAGATGCCCAAATAGCTAAGTATCTTGGAGTTAGTGAGGAGGAGGTTAGGCGCTTTAGGAAGGCTCATGGAATAATACCAGTCGTTAAGCAGATAGATACCCTTGCGGCAGAGTGGCCCGCGAAGACAAACTACCTCTACGTGACATATAATGGCGATGAAGATGACATAACCTTTGACACTGGAAAGAAGAAGGTTTTGGTTCTGGGCGCAGGCGTATTCAGGATAGGCTCAAGCGTGGAGTTCGATTGGAGCTGCGTAAACACTGTTTGGGCGCTTAAGAAGCATGGTGTGGACGAGACAATAATAATAAATTATAATCCCGAAACCGTCTCAACAGACTATGACATATCGGACAAACTGTACTTTGAGGAGATAACCCTTGAAAGGGTTCTGGACATATATGAGAAGGAGAATCCGCTCGGCGTGATAGTGAGCGTCGGTGGGCAGATACCAAACAATCTGGCGCTGAAGCTCTCCAGGGCTGGTGTTAGGATTCTCGGAACATCTAGCGAGAGCATAGATGTGGCTGAAGATAGGTCCAAGTTCAGCGCACTACTAGACAAGCTGGGTATACCGCAGCCCAGGTGGAGTAGGCTTACAACTATCGAGGAGGCTGAGAGGTTCGCTGAGGAAATAGGCTACCCAGTTCTTGTTAGACCCAGCTATGTGTTGTCTGGGGAGGCTATGAGGGTTGCCCATAGTAAGGAGGAGCTAAGGGATTATCTAGAGCTGGCCGCTAAGGTCTCTAGGGAGCACCCAGTCGTTATATCTAAGTTTATTGAGGGCGCTAAGGAGGTTGAGGTTGACGGAGTCTCCGATGGTGATGATGTTTTAATAGGCGCGATTATAGAGCATATCGAGCAAGCCGGGGTTCACAGTGGGGATGCAGTAATGTGCATACCGCCGCAGTCCCTAAGCAGCGACGTAATCAAGAAGGTTGAAGATTACACCTATAAAATTGCCAAGGCTCTCTGCATAAAGGGCCCATTCAATATACAGTATCTTGTTAAGGGTAATGAGGTTATGGTGATCGAATGTAACCTCAGGGCCTCTAGATCCTTACCATATGTTAGTAAGAGTAGGGGGGTCCACTTAATAGACATTGCTACTGCAATATTCCTCGGCAAGAGCCTCAAAGAAATCGGTATACTTGAGCTGCCTCCAATGCCCTATGTCGCCGTGAAGGTTCCGCAGTTTAGCTTCATGCGCCTTACTGGCGCGGATCCAGTCTTGGGCGTTGAGATGGTTAGTACTGGTGAGGCTGCTTGTATAGGAGAGAACTTTGCGGATGCGCTTATGAAGGCTTTAGAATCCGTTGAGTTTGTGTTCCCTGAGGAGGATGGCTCAGTCCTAATAACCGTTGGTGGGCGGGAGATGAAGCATAAAATTATCCCCTTAGCCAAGAGTTTAAGCGAGATGGGCTTTAAGATTTATGCGACTGAGCACACAGCAGACGCTCTATATGAAGCTGGCCTAAAAAATGTAACTGTCCTCCACAAAGTTAGTGAACCATCAAGGAAACCGAATATAATCGATTACATAGTTCAGCATAAAATTGATCTCGTTATCAATATTCCGGCTGGAAACCCAGATGGTGTTTCACCCGAAGTTCTTAGAGATGAATATGTTATTAGGAGGTTGGCTGTCGAGTATAATATCCCAGTAGTCACAACCTACGAGCTGGCTTCAGCTATAGTTAAAGTTCTGAAGTATGTTAGGAAAAACAGCGACATTATTGTTAGGTCGCTGAACGAGTATATGGATAGCCTCCTATTCAAGTTCTGGTAAATCGCCTTTTACGACTTAAAAAGCTTTCAAATTATTCTAGTTCAACAACGTTTTGCAGCCCAACCTTCTTAACCTTAACAATACCCCTCTTCTCTAAGCGCCTTATCATCCGCCACATACTCGTCCTAGGTATATGGGGAAACCTCTCCCTGAGCTCAGCCTCCAGGGCCCTACCACCCCTCTCCCTAATAAATTTCACAACCTCCATCTCCTCCCTGCTGAGGCCCCTAGCCCTCCACCTTCTCCTAGCATATAATGCTGCTATTATAGCTGCGCATAAAACGCATACCCCGACAACAATATAGATGACAATATTTATGTATGATGCCGTTGTGGGGGTTGTCGGTGGCTGCCCCGGTGTGGTCGGTGGGGTTGTTGGCCGGGTTGGCGGCGCTATTGGTAACTCGTAGCTTATCTCCCATTCTCCAGGGGTGAGGGTTACCTCGATTCTCCTATCTACAGCCTTTATCTCCTCAGGGGCCGCATTTATATAGATTATTACTGCATCCTCTGGAAGCCTAATAACCATGTTGAAGGGCGCCGGGACTCTAATCGTCCATAAGCCATACTCCATTGATGTTAAGCCTATAGTGTCATACTCTAACTTAACCCGAGTTGCCCCGAGAGTATAGATGAGTATAGTATTGTTTTCATTGAGGTCATAGTTTAAAACTTCGTTATTCTGATCTAAGACAAGTATATTGTTTATCTTTTCGGGGCTTGAGAGTAGTGGAAGCGTTATGTATGGCTCGCTTTCATCGACTGATGCCTCGAGATATAGGTGGACTACACCATCCTTATAAACTGTTAGAAGACATACTTCCACATTATTAAGCCCCTGTTGAGGGAGGCTTGCTGCTACCAGCAGAAGCATTGTTAAGGCAAGTATCTTCATAGGATCACCAATAGGGTAATCCCCTCATTTTAGCCTCCTAACTTCTCCTAATATAATTTTACACTTTAATTGATGTATGGGTTTCTAAAAAAGAGTTTAGGATAAGTATTTATATGATGTCTTAGAAAAGTTTTTTTAGTGTCTCGGTTGGTGTCTGCTTCTTGTCTAGCACGTCGAGTTCGCTGATGGGCGAGAAGGTCAGGAAGGTACTTAAAGTCTTAAAGGATGTAAATGTTGACAGTATAGAGCCTAAGGTTGAGTTTAATAGTGGTGTTAAGTATCCGATTTTTGATGGCACTGTTATCTCGGTTGAGGATGTTAGGGAGTCTCTTCTCTTGCTGCATGAGGCTGGCATATTAAAGTCTGAGGTCGTGGATAATATTGCCGTCTGCCCCCACTGTCTCTCTCATAAGCTTATGATTAGAACACAATGCCCCTCATGCGGCTCACCAAAGCTTGTTAGGGGTAGGATGATTGAGCACTTAGCCTGCGGCCACATAGACTTTGAGGAGAAGTTTAAGAGTGGTGAAGTTCTCTTCTGCCCGAACTGCAGGAAACCTCTTGGGCAACTTGGAGTTGATTATAGAACCTTTAGCTCCCTCTACAGATGCCTCAACTGCATGAGCGTCTTCTCAAACCCGAAAATAGAGTATTTATGCAGTAGTGGGCACTCCTTCAGCGAGAACGACCTTGCGGTTCACAGCGTTATGGCCTTTAAAGTTAGCCCAGATAAGAGGAGTTTAATTGAGCGCATGGCGTTTGACGTTGAGGATATCCTTAAACCCCTAATGGATATGGGCTTATCCATTAAGGCTCCAGCCACACTTCAGGGTAGATCTGGAATTAAACATGATTTCTCATTTGCAATATGGTATGAATATGAGGACACTCCAAGCATTGTCGGCTCCATCCACTTACTTGATAGGGCTTTATCTGCGACCGATGTCCTCGCCCTATGGGCGAAGGCTAATGATGTGGGTGTGCAGCATAGGGTTATGATAACTTTTAGTGGTGTTAGTGAGGATGGTAGGCGCCTCGCAGCTGCATATAATTTAAAGATAATTGAGGGGAAGGATGCGCAGGACGCCGCTGAGAAAGTTAGAGAGCATATCACTGAGTTATTGAAGGGAATGAAGCCGCCAGCACCCAAAGCCCCAATGCCCGAAGCCAAGAAGGAAGAAAAGAAAGAGCCAACAGTTTTAACTCGTTTCCCATGGGACACCTTCTACTTTGCCATAAATTTAACGAGACTCATCTAGAAAACAAATAACAGTCTTACATATTTCAGAAATATGTCATTCTTATAGAAAATCTGATAAAAAAGCTTATATTTTTTTGGATAAAAATATTTCTTTGAATTTAAATTAGGGGTGAAATATAAAATTTGAGAAACAATAGGAAGGCGATAAGCCCGGTTATTGCAACGATAATTATTGTCGCCGTCGCAATCGTAATGTCAATAGCGGTGGCATACTGGTTAATGGGGTTGGGAACAGTATTCACAAGATACGAAAGACTAGAAATCCCAGTAGCATACGCGGAGAAAAAGGATAGTGGTTGGAATGTTACGTTACACGTGAAGAATACCGGATCATCAGACGCAACAATAAACATAATATTACTCAATGGAAAACTCGATTCACAAGCTAAAGTATTGGTTGACGGGGCCGACTATGGCAATCTTGGGAATGCGACCCTAAATATATCTGTGGGGGCTGGTGAAGATAAGGTTCTGGTAATAGAACTTGGAAGTGGGTATAAGTCTGGGCAGAGTGTTGAGATAACTCTTCAGACGGCTGCTGGCTATCAGTATCCTAAGAGCGTCGTTTTGCCATAATCTCTGCTGAGGCATTTAACTCTCTAGCTAATTTTCCATAACACTTTTATCTATTTTTAGATATTTGTTTGATGGGGTTAGAGTGAATTTATAGGCGTTGTGATAATGATGGGTGGGGGCTTCTCCCTCTCCTCCCCATTTAAGGGGTTATTTAAGAAGAAAGTTGCTCCTCCCCCAGAGGTTGCAGTCTTCTCTAAGGTCCCCGAGAATGCTGAGATAATAGAATCATACATGATTCATAATCCATTTGCTAGGGTTGTGATAGCATCGCTTCCGGATCTCGGTGGTGAAAAGTCCTATTTTGTTGAGGAGGTTAAGTTATCTCCGGAGGAATATGAAATCTTTAGTAAACTAATGGATATTATAAGTGTTGAGATCGAGCCCCCCTCTGAGGAGGGCGTTGACCCATACAAGTATGTTGAGGGTGAAGCTGAGAGGCTGGCTGAGAAGTATGGCTTAATTAAACGCATTAAACGTCTCGGCGACGAATCCTGGATGAGAATAATTTATTATCTCCAGAGGGATCTCATCGGTTTTGGGCCGCTGCATGTTATAATGAGCGACAGAATGATTGAGGATATATCTGTTAACGGCGTCAACGTGCCAATATATATTTGGCATAGAAAGTATGAGAGTATGCCGACAAATGTAAGGATTATTGATGAGAGGACTCTAGATAACCTCCTAATAAAGCTTACGCATATAGCTCAGAAACATATTTCAACAGCCTTCCCAATACTCGATGCCATGCTCCCAACAAAAGATAGGCTTGCGGCAACATTCAGATACGAGGTCTCCCCGAAGGGAAGCACCTTCTGCATAAGGAGATTTAGGGAGGAGCCGTTCTCGATAGTGGATCTAATAGAGCTTGGAACCCTGGATGAGATGCTTGCGGCGTACTTCTGGCTATTAATCGAGAACAGGATGACAATGATGATTATAGGTGGAACAGGGGCGGGAAAGACATCAACCCTCAACGCCCTCGCAAGCCTAGTTAAACCCTCAATGAAAATAGTTACTGTTGAAGAGATACCGGAATTAATGTTCCCACACGACAACTGGGTTCAGCTAGTTAGCAGGGTGAGCTATGGTTTAGGAGTCTCAAAGATCGGCGAGATAAGCCTCTTCGACCTAGTTAAAGTCTCCCTAAGATATAGGCCAGACTACATTATAGTGGGCGAGATTAGGGGTGAGGAAGCATTCGTGCTATTCCAGGCAATGGCGACAGGGCACGGAGGCCTAACAACCCTCCACGCCGAGAGCCTGGAGCACGCGATAAAGAGGTTAACTAGTCCACCGATGAACATAGCTGAGAGCTATATACCGCTCGTCAACGTCGCCATAGTTCAGGAGAGGGTTCAGCTACCCAGGCCAAAGATGGGGTTAACCTTCGGTAGGAGGATACGTGAGGTCTATGAAGTCATCGATTATGGCAAATATGAGTCAATAGCCTCTTGGAACCCAATAACAGATACATTCGCCCATAACTTCCGAAGAAGCGAGATGCTCAAGAAAATAGCCATGAAGTATGGCATAGGCATGGAGAGCGTTCTAGAGGAGCTTACTAGGAGGGCCCTGCTCCTCCACGATTTACTGACCCGCGGCGTGAAGAATAACGTGGATGTTAAAACTGAGATAACTAGATACAGACTACTAAATCCGTTCCCGGCAGCTGCTGTGCGGAGGAGGGCTGCATAAGAATATGGCGTCCCTAACTGGCTTGGCTTACCAAGGCTTCTGGTGGCTGTCAAACATCCTGGTGAAAATACTTTATGGCGGGGACTCATCTAAACTAAGGGATGCGCTGGAGACTGCCGGAATAAGAATATATCCTGAAGCATACCTCTCGGTGGTCGGCCTCTTCCTAATAGTATCATCCGCGGTCTCGGCGGTAACAATATTGCTTACCAGATTCTATCCAATAGCCCTTGCGCCCATAATAGTCCTCCTAATTGGATACTCTCTGCCAAGCATAAAGGCTAAGGACGTGGCTTCGAAGCTGGATATGGAGGCGCCTTTCATGGCAGCCTATGTAAGCGTTATGGCAACTGGCGGCCTCTCCCCATACTCTAGCCTAAAAAGGCTAAAGGGCTGTGAGCTCCTCCCAAACACATCTAAAACCGCTAGGCAGATTGAGATAGACGTATACTTAAAAGGTATGGATCCAATAGCGGCGATAGAAAAGTCCGCCGAGAGGGCCCCGTCAAAGGAGTATAAGGAGTTTCTTTTAGGCTACGTTTATACGCTGAGGGCTGGCGGCGATATCCTCCACTACCTACTAACACGTACAGAGATGATGTTTAGGGATTTGGCCGCCAAGCTCAGGATATTTGGTGAGCGCGCTGCCATGCTTTTAGAGTCATATGTGGCGATAATGATCTTAGGAACCCTTGGTATAAGCATAGTCTACTTGGTTTCCATAGCTTTTCAAGGATATTGGCAGGCGGGTTTCGGGCCCGAGAACTTCCTACTATACTCATACATACTTGTTCCAGTAATATCGGTTCTATTCATGTACCTATCGGATCTATCAAGCTTCCAAGAGCCAGTTTATGAAACAATGCCCTACAAGATCTTCATGGCCTCGTTGCCAATAATGCTTTTCTTAGTCTTCACAATGTTCCTTCCATACCTCATGCCGGGCCTCACACTTATACCGCTGATAAAACAGACAAAAGACTTCCTAACTTCACTTAGAACGATGCTAGGTTTAGAGATGGGGTTGGAGCCCTCCCTGGGAATTGGTATAGCCTTAATAGCCGGGACTGTTCCGGCGGCTATAGCACAGAGACACTATAGTCAACGCAGAGGGAGGAAGATTGTTAGAGAGGTAACAAACTTCCTTAGAGACATGACTGAGGCGAGAAAGACTGGAGCCTCGCCTGAAGCATGCATAATTCAGCTCTCATCTAGACCCTATGGGGCTTTCAGCAGGCACCTAAGTATAGTTGCCCGGCAGATAAAATGGGGCCAGCCAATAAGAGTCATATACGAGTCCCTCAAGAAGCGAATAAGCTCATGGTTCGCCCTAATCAACATCTACCTTCTAGTCGACGCAATAGAGATCGGCGGGGGTAGCCCAGACACGCTTGAGACCATGGCGAGGTTTGGTGAGATGCAGGCTTCCCTAGAGAAGGAGAAGATGGCGGCCCTCCGCCCACTAATGATAATGCCGTATATAGGCGCCGCAATAATGGTCTTCTCAACCCTAGTGACAATAAACTTCATGCGTTCAGCTGTCACATCAATAGCACGTATGGCGATACCATCTATACAAATATTAACTGTGATTGTTCCAGCTCTCGTCTTTCAGTCATATTTAATGGGCATAGTTACTGGGAAGGTCAGCACAGGAAATGCTTCAGAGGGCTTTAAGCATGCAATAGTGCTCACGTTAATCGCATTACTCTCAATAATCTTCATGCGTCTCTTCGGCATACTCGTGCTATTCTAAACTAGTAATATAGAGCAATAATTGGGAAGGGAAATATAAGAGTGTTTAAAGAGACTTATATTGAAAATATAATCTATACCAGTGAAATTATGAAGCGGAAAGGAGTCTCCCCAATTATATCAGTAGTAGTTATAACTGCAACGCTAATGGTAATTCTCGTTGTAGCCTCCTTCTTCGCAACAAATTTATTAGAAATCCAAATGCAGAGCTCCGAGTTTGAGCAGGCTAAAACAGCAATACTTCTACTTGATAAAACCATAATAGATGTGTCGCTGAGACCTGGAGCTGCAAGCTCAGTCCAATTCAACCAGAGAAGCGGCGGAATAGGAATGTATGAAGGCGAGCCGATCAACATGAAAATCATAAACGCCTCAAATTCAGAGGTCCTCTGGAGCACCACAATAAATCCGTCCTATGTCATCAAGTATCATGGGGGAAGTATGGTCCCAGCTGCAGAGGCAAATCTAACAAACCCTGGTGGGTTAATAGTTGACATGTCTAAGCCCCTAGGGTATGCTAGAATAGAAGCTGGAAACGGTGTATGGATAGTATTAGATTATAATAGGGTTCGCGTCACAGCAAATGAGGAGCTGGGAACAATAGATATATACCTGATCCGTTTAGAGCCGGGGAGATTTGGCGGCTCCGGGACAGTAAGCGTTAGGGTTCAAAACATGGATATAAACGTAACATCTCTACGTCTCAATGGTTCAGGCAACCTAAAGGTTAGAGTTGAAGTCGGCGGCTTATACGAGGAACAAGGCCCATTTAGGGCATCGAGCGTCAGGGTTATAGAAGTTCGCGTAAGGATTTCTATTGTGTGAGGTCCGAAAATTGGTTCAGGTTTCGATACAACATATTATTGGAACCATCGCACTAATAGGACTAACAGTATCCCTGGCCCTAGCATACCAAATCGTTGTTGAATACGTTAAAGATAATGTTGTTAGGACCCAGCTGAGCCAGACGGCGGAGTATGTTTCAATGAGTATCTCAAACATGATGAGCTTAATGGATTTCACATACGGCATATTTAAGGAATATGTAACAGTTTCAAAGAAACTAAACCTCCCAGCCGACCTCAGCGGAAGAGCCTATATTGTAAGGCTTGCGAATGAGACTGGAAACCTATATGTTCTTGTAGAGATTTCGGGGAGAAGCGACCTATATGCTAAATCGCCAATACCAGTCAGCCCAACATCAAATGTGCAAATAATTACTGATGAAAACTTTACTTTAAACGACCCAAGCATTAAGCCAAAAAAGTATGTTTATGGAGGAAACCCAAATGCTGTTGTCTGGTGCGAATGTAGAGATAATGTTTTCTACATTGGTTTAGGTTTAAAGGAGGGCTGACAGCGAGAAATGGAGGCTTATGAATATATTTTCGCGGCAGTAATAATGGTTGCAATATTGATAGCGGCAATCTTTTTAACTGGCATATCACCGCAACTCTATAGGAGCACGTCTGAGATAGAGCAGCTGAAGATGGCGGCGCAGAAGATAATGGCTCAGGTAATGCTAAGTCCAGGTAAAAGCATGAATGGCGTTGAGGACTGGGGCGGGGACATCACTATAAAGGGCTCCAACCTCTCATCCTTCGGCCTAGCTGTGAGCGCATTCTTCACCCGTGAAGCATTCACCCTAGATCCGGATAAAGTCCAAAGGCTAAGCCGGGAATTAGGAGAACTCTATATAAGGCCGGAGGAAGCTCTAAAGATGCTGAATCTAGACTCTTACTATGGCATAGCCCTAACTTTTATCCCCGCATTAAACATAGATGTGTCGTGGGCCGGCTCAGACATAACGATTGAGGTTTTAACGGAGCAGGGGATGCCTGCCTCCAATGTAAGTATTGTTGTTGGGGCATTTCATGTTCAGGATGGGAAGGTGGGATTCAATTTAGCTCGCTTAAGAGATGTCGATGGCGATGGAAGGTGTGATGTAAGTTTTCCATTTAACCCTGAACTTTTAATAGTGGTCGCAGACTATTATGGCATACGAATGGTGAATGTGACCAGCTCCTCTCCTCATAGAGGCTACTTTATTGGAAGATACCTCTTAACAAGTAGCTCCTCAATTATTAATGATGCCCTCCAAGTATTTGCTGTGAGTTTCCCAAATGGAACCATCGCGTTGATGGGTGTGACATGCAGTCTAGAGCAATGGATTAATGCCCCAATAAGCGACTATAGGGTGTATAATGTGAGTCACGTGGAACCAAATGCTATTGCAGTGGTTGCGCTAACCGAGGACAATAAACTAATGGTTGCACACAAAATTGTCCCCACCAACTACAGCTCTACCGCCGGCGAGGTTTATCCACCCCTAGCCTATATGCTTGAGCGGAGCGTTAAAATTGGTTTATCAACCTATACGCTTAGGTTAAAGGTTTGGAGGATGTCATGGTGAAACATAAATTAAAGTCTGGTCAGGCGAGGATAATTGAGGCGGTTATGGCATCAATTCTAATATTTATGGCGTTTACCGCAGCCTTCTTCATGCTCTTCTCATCAGAAAAATTCTTTAAGCAGGAGACCGTGGACTTAAATAGGCTGGCCTATAACGTTCTACACCGCCTAGCCGAGTCCGGGGTACTCGATGAAATCAATGAGACGAAAATTAGGAGGGTTCTTCATGGACTATTACCTCAGAACATATACTTCAACCTAACAATCTACGAGACAAGTGGTTCGGGTGAGTGGAGCTCTATCCTTAACATCTCCAACGCCCCGCCAGAAGTATTTGAGAAATCCAGCGAAGTCGCCTCAGCTGGCATAACTTATACATCAAAGATGG
>JAGTQB010000005.1 GCA_018396995.1 Candidatus Bathyarchaeota archaeon | reverse complement strand
CGTTAAAGCAATAATAGCTTGGGACGGATACGTAGACCTAAACTACACAGATGAAATAACGCTAAAGCTTATAGAAGCCATCTACAAGAAGGGTTTAAGTCTCGAGGAAGCGGTCAACAAAATCATGGATGAATATGGTCCGGACCCAACCTATAGAAGCAAGCTTAAATATTTAACTAAACCCGGCTAATTAGAGTTTTAATTAAACCCCCATGTAGACTTCTATTTGGAGTTGTTTGGCTGTTTCTAGGGCGTTCTCATCAGCGTATGGCGTCACAATTATTAGTCTAGAAGGCTTTTTCCCCTCAACCCTCTCATAGAACTCTGCCTTACGCTTGAATGTTGAGACGTCTGGTCGGCCCACATGCGATTTAACCTCAACCAGAATAATCTTTTCATCGTGTACTGCGATGTCTACATCGACGTCGCTTGGGTGCCCGTGAACATAGCCTTCACTATCCCATCTAACCCACCTCTCAACCCTGAAGCCGAACTCCCTCTCAATTAGGCTTCTGAGCCCCTCCTTAAATGCCCGCTCGCTAAGCAGCCCCCACCTAGCGCCTAAGGCGTCAATATGCCTCCTAAGTAGATTGAAGCCCTCCATCATATCAGCCCTAAGCTTAGCGAGCTCCTCATCGTATCTCTTAAAGCCAACCATCATGTCTTCACGCAGCTTGGCGAGCTCCTCATCATGCCTCCTAAAGCCCTCAATCATGTCCTCACGAAGCTTCGCTATTTCGCCCCAAACTTTAGTGAACTCTTCATCGTGGCGCTTAAATCCAGCATTCATATCCTCCCTAAGCCTAGCTATCTCAGTCTCAATTGCGGCGAACCTCTTAGAGTCCTCCTCAGCCTTCCTATTAAAATCCTCCCTCATTTTATTAAAGTCTTCTCTGAGCCTTATTAGCTCGGCTTCATGCCTATCAAGTCTACGGAGAATCTCCTCTAGACCGAGCAGGCCTGCCACAGCATACCTAAACTCCACATCTTCGCGAAGCAGCGCGAAGAACCTACTCTTGAGCTCGCTAGTCTCCATCGGGCACTCACACATATAACATTGCATTTTTCAGAATAATATATACTTCACTATTTTAGGCACGAGGCTGCTGGCGAAAGCGGCACCACAGTCTTAACGATATGGGTTTTACTCAAGAGATGGTAATCCCTAGAGGCTTATTCTTTCTGCTCCTCTTCTCCGCCGGTCTTCTCGCCCTCAGCCACAGATGTCTCCTCAGTCTTCTTAAGCTTCCCCTCGATCTCCTTCTCTCTCCTCTATTGGTTTGGGTGGAGGGGTTGTTGCAAGCGTATAACCTATCCATGAGATTATTGCTAGTATGGTGGCTACGGCTATAAAACCAGTTAATTGGAGGACAAGCATAGACCACTCTGTTAGGAAGACAAGCCAGCCATAAAAAATATGCCTAAAACCCCAGCTACCAAAAGCATTATACCTATCGCTTGATCCTTACCCGACATAGATCACCATCTCATTAACAGAGACTCGCTTAATCGGAACCCGGGAATATTATTCACATCCATTACTGTGAGGTATCTTATGAAGCCTTCGTCTTTTTCTTTTTCCTTATAATCATTACTCTAACTGTTGGCAGAACATATAAGTATTGGCACAAAAAGTATGTGATCAACATGACGGAGCAAGGCTCCTCTACAAAAAGGGACAAAAAGAATAAGAAATCTAATGTGGAAGTAATTTGGACCCAAAATGATAATGGACTTCCCGTCCACTCATTTGCGCTTGCGAAATATCATGAATCCATCGGGTGTTGTGCAAACGTAATTGAATCCCGCTTCCACGAGCTCACAAGCTTCCTTAGCGTTCCTGGCGACTTTTGAAATGTATTCGTCTGTCTTAAATTCTACGAGCTGCGTGTAAATTAAAGTATTCTCGATCCTCTTATGCCCGAGAATCCTCACCACATGAGTTTTAGCGTACTCCATTGTTGCCTTCCAGCGTCTAAATGTATGGAACGTTATTTGCAGTATCCGTGAGTTCTTTAACCTTGCAGCAATTCTCCTCTGCTTATTAAAGTTTCTCCTCATAATTTCGGCGTTGGTTTGAAAGACCCTTATTCCGTTCTTCGGCAGCTCATTCAGCATGCTTGACAAGAGGCTGATGTGGCTCTATGAGAAGGACATACTGAAATGTAGACCCCGAATACGCCATCAGGAAGAGGATTATTGAAGCCGGGGATGAGCTGAGGTCCATGCTTGAAGCCGAGAGTGTTGAGAATGAGAGAGGAGGCATATTTAACGCAATAATGAACCAATCCATCGCGCTGACGCTCTTCCACATGCTTGACTCCTTGAAATCCAGGGGCCATACACGCTTAAGGCCTTCATGGACAGGGTTAGGCTTGAAAGGCATGAGAAGCAAAGCTACGCAATATTAACAGGCGACCCGGATTATAAAGCGCTGGAGGCGCTTATGCAGCTAAGCCGCCTACCGGAACATCCTAAGGTTGAGTTGTTGAAGCAGATTATAAGCGGGCAGCTGCTGAGCAATCCCTCCTCACGCATATTAGTCTTCACGCAGTACAGGGATACGGTAAGCCACCTGCTCAACGAGCTCCGTAAGGTTCTAGGGGTCAGGGCTGAAAGGTTCATTGGGCAAGCCTCTAGGAATGAAGATAAAGGGTTAAGCCAAGAAGAGCAGGCTGAAAGAATAAGAATGCTGGAGGATGGAAGGCTAAACATTCTCGTCGCAACAAGCATAGCCGAGGAAGGCTTAGACATCCCGTCAGTAGACTACGTGATATTTTATGAGCCGATTCCAAGCGAGATATGCTACATCCAAAGGAGGGGGGAGAAAAGCCCCTGGAAAAGTCACGATGCTAGCAGCGAACGAAAGCCTAGATATGATATACTTGTACGCAAGCAAAAAAGAACTGAAAAGATGAAGAGAATAGCTGAGACAATAAGTGTGAATCTCCAGCCAGTAGTGAGGAAACGCACAAAACCCACTCAACTCAATGACCCCCCAGCGATGCGGGTACTGGATGGATGGGATGTAACCTAGTTATGCTTGCATTAATACCTTGAAGATAAAAAGTTTATCTAAGTTAAGATATAAGTTAAACTTTATAAATTAGTTAACCATAGCATTATTGGTGAAAATATGGTTAAAGTTGTACTGAAAGTTAGGAAGAAAGGTGTGCTGATACTGCCGAAGCCCTTAAGAGAGGCTGCTGGTATAGGTGAGGGTGAGGTATCTGCTGAAGCTAGGGAGGGTGAGATAGTGATAAGGCCGCTTAAACCGAGGGTCGTCGATATAGACCCCCAAATCATTAAAGAGCTACTCAGCGAGGAAAGGGGGCTTGAGGAGGAGAAGTTTAAGAGAATCCTTAGAGAGGTACGTGGTTGATGCTGGGGTTCTAGTAGAGTATATTGTGAGGGGTTCGCCTTATAGGGGAGCTGTTGAGAAGATTCTTGATGGCACGCTAGCGAAGGTGGTAGAGCTATACATTACGCCTATCACGGTCTCAGAGATCATATATGTGGCGTCCAAAATCTACGAGTTAGCTGGTGTCGAGAAGCCCAATGAGGAGGCGTTAAACCTCATCGAATGGCTTACCGTAAGAGTTAAGATAACGGAGATAACGCCAGACATGACTGTTAAAGCCGGGGAGATCAAGAAAAAGCTTGGAATATCTTTGTCAGACTGCTATGTAATAGCTGCTGCAATAAATCTTAAGGCAAAAGCGCTCTTCCTAAAACCAGAGAAGGAGATGCTTAACAAAATAGAGGAACTAAGGAAGCTACCAATAACATTCCTCACGGAGATCAGCTTAAGGTAAATGAGACAACACTTAATCGAAACTTTATGAAGATAAAAAGAAAGATTACTTCATAAGTAATAATGGAACTGTAAAGGCGTGAAGCAATAAAGAAACACCTGGTTGATGTTTCCCCCTCTCGTACTCGGCAAGAATATGTGCGCCAGCTTTGTTGCGCCCCATGAGATAAGTCTCCTAGCGAGGCTTCCAGCCCTCGATTCTTCCTCCTTTAACGTATCTAGATGCCACGGCTAAGTCATATCCCTCCATCATCTTCATGTACATTTTTGGAAGCAATTCAGGAGGGTGCTGTAAATCTGCATCCATGACAGCAATAAGATCTGATCTAGCCTAAAGCCATCTAAAAGTTTGAGAAAGAATCCACTAAAGAACCTACAGCTCCATTAGATAAATTCCTTACCTGACTGAAAGTTTCTTTATCAGTTGCAGACAAAAATGAAAGCAATATTATTGTCAAAAATAGAGAAAGAGGGATTTGCAGGAGAGATTTCCAGTTGTGAGTGAGTTCAAATTCCTCCCGCCCACTATTTTTGTATTCTGACTCTTGTAAGAGAGTTGCCTAAATCACCTTTAAATTTGGGTTGCAGGTGAATTTGAAGAACTTTATTAAGTTTTTAGGAGTCTTTTACCCTTAAAAGCGATTTTTCCGTTATATTATTTCTATGGATACACTTGTGAGACCTGATTTCTTCCCTATTCTCTCAAGTTTCCTTAGGCACTTCCTTAAGATTATAGGGTAGGTCTCCCTGGGAACATGCACTATTAGTGCGTCGCCGTCAACCTCAATCCTATAATTGCGAGTATACTTCTCAAGTAGGGTTCCTACATCATTATATATAGTCTCTTCCTCATCATGTTTTTTGCGTTTAATTGGAACGACAAAGGTCTTCTCTCCGAAAACGTATATTTCGTACTCAGGTTCATCGGTTAAGAAGTCCCTTATAACAACTACTGGTCTGGCTAAGTCTGCGTCCCTAAGACCGTATGGAATCTTAACAACGTTCTCGATGCTGTAAACCTTCTCAACACCACCATCCCTTATAAATATAACCGTGTCTATTACTGAGGGTATAACGCCCAGCTCAACCCTTCCTATAAAGCGCTGGATGGCATCTATAGCTGTTGTCGCATGAACAACTCCAACCATACCTACGCCTGCGAGTCTCAAATCAGTATATAACTTAAAGTCCTCAGTATCTCTCATCTCATCAAATATCGTGTAGTCTGGCCTACTAAGCAACAAGACGTCGTGAATCTCTTGAGAACTCCCACTAACCTTAGAGTATTGGGTGACCTCCTCGGGGAGCTGGAGGTCTCTTGGGGCCTCAATCGTCTTAATTATTTTACCTCTCCTTAGATAAAATTCTGCCAGAGCTTGGGCGAACGTCGACTTACCCATCCCCGGAGCCCCGGCTATTAATATACCCTCAGCCTGCTTCTCAAGCCTTTTAAGGAGCTTTGGTGGTAGATTGTAATCTTCAAGTGACATATGGGCTATAGGCTTCACAGCAGTGATTTCTAGGCCATCACTGAAGGGTGGCTTAGTTATCACTATCCTATATGCGCCAAGCTGAACTATTATGGATCCATCAGTGCTCGCCTCTATAAAGCCCTCCCCAGCCCTAGCTCTATCAAGAATTTCATGGACTAAACCTTCAATCTCCTCCCTACTTAAAGCCTTATCGCCAATAGTTTCAAAAACCCATTTGCCAGGAGCCCCCCTCTTAACCCTTGGGGGAAGGTTCTCCTTCAAGTGGATGGACATTACGTCTCCGCCATTAAAGAGCTCTTCAAGCCTTACCTCAACCTGAACCCTATCGTATAGAACGTTAATGCCTAAAGCCCTGCAAACCATTGCTGAAACATAATCTGCTGTGACTATTGTTGAGCCCGTCTTTAGGGCTAGCTCCCTTAAAGCCTCCTTTAGGCTTAAGAAAGAGTCACCGTCCAGAAGCTCAAATTGAATACTTCTTTCCTCCGCTATCTTACGCGCCCTTTCAAGCTCTCTAACACCTCTAAAGTCCCCCTTTGAAGCCTTCATCTCAATATACTTGATAATTGAACTATGGATGAGAACTCTACCATTTATTCTCCCCTCTAGCATAAGCCTACTAAGTAACCCGCTTTCTACAGCCATTTCGTCCGGAAGATACACGTTCCTCACTTCTTCCTCCTTTAAGAGAGGACATAAGTGGTGTAACCTCTCTAATAAACATTTCTAAACAATCATATAAGGAGAATTTAAGAATTTAGCGTTGGGCAAACTTTTTATGTACATCATGTTGTAAAGTAGATTCATGCGCTTCGCCATATGTCCAACACCACGCCCATGGTGGGAGAATAAGAAGCAACTTCATGATTGGGTGCAATTGGCCGAGGATTTAGGCTTTGACGCGATTTTTTTGCCAGACCATTGTATGCTGCCAATCGTGACAAATGAGCTTGTTGATGCCTGGGTCACCCTATCATACATATCCGCCATAACGGAGCGCATTAGGCTTGGAACAAACGTCTCCCCACTCCCAAGGTATACGCCAAGCTACTTAGCTAAGATGATTTCAACAGTCGATTACCTCTCAAACGGTAGGACAATAGTTGGCTTAGGCGCCGGAGCTGTTCCAGAAGAATTCATAAACTATTCATTGGGTTTTGACTCACCATCGGTTAGAGTTGACAAATTCCGCGAGGGGGTTGAGATAATGTTGAAGCTGTGGACTGAAGATAAGGTAACCTATGATGGGAAATATTATAGGCTTAAGGATGCCGTACTCTACCCGAAGCCTCTCCAGAAGCCTCACCCACCAATATGGTCTGGCTGCCTCGGAGATAGGATGTTAAAGATAACAGCCAAGTACTTTAATGGCTGGATATTTCCAAGATCGGTTCCAAGAGCCTATCTACCAATCCAAGAGTTTGAAAAGCGCGCTAGGGCTATAAGAGAGTACGCGAAGAAGTATGGAAGAGACATGAGAAACTTTACATTTGCTGTTCTCGGAAGCATTAATGATGATGCAAAAATTATTGAGGAGTACATGCATGCCGGGTGCAACTACTATATAGTGGAGCTCTTTAAGGGCCCCGGGCTATCAAATCCATACTCCTCAGGAGAGTATCTTGAGGTTACAAGGAAATTTGCTAAGGAGATAATGCCATCCTTCATCTAACTAGAATAAATATTCCTCTTTTTCCTCAATTTATGTGAAGCGGCCATAGGGTGATAGTCTACCCTTACCGGTAACCCAATTTATCTCTATTACAGTTTTATCCCATTTCCCACATTTCACCCAAGTGGCTAAGGCAACTCCCCCTATAAAATTGCTTAGTGAAAGCGGTATCCACATACCTATTGTATTCATGTTGGCCACAAATGTTAGGAAATATCCCAACGCTACCCTTATACTCCATATCCTCACTATCTCGACCGCCGTGGGGGTTATTGTGTGTCCAGCACCTCTCCCAACAGCCATTGCATTTATACATATTCCAAAGAAGGGGAGAGATGGAAGCATCATGTTTAGGAAAAGCTCCGTCTCCTCAACTATCTCTGGGCTGGTTACAAAGAGGTTTATTATCAGCCGCCTAAATGGATAAACTGCGATCACGCCAACCATAACGAAAATAAACACTATCATGGTTGTTTTAAATGCAACCTCCCTCGCCCTTCTAGGGTTGGCTGCCCCAAGGCTTTGTCCAACCATTATGGCAGTAGCTTGACATAGTCCAAATAAGGCGCCATCAACAATCTGCACCACCACAAAGCCAACGGAGAGAGCTGTCGCAGCAACTATACCTAGCATATTGATGAGTCTCTGCTGCAATATAAAGGCAAAACCATTCAATATGCCGAAAGATAGGACTGGAAAACCTATCCTCAGCACGATTTTAGCCCAATTAAAGCTAAAGTTTCTTGTGAAGCTAAGCTTTAATATTGGATAATTTCTTTTGAGCAGATAGGCTTGTCCGGCAATCGAAATAATTTTTCCCATTACATCCGTTATAGCCGCTCCGACAACCCCTAAACGTGGAAATGGCCCCACACCTAAAATAAAGAGGGGGTCAAGCATCACGTTAACTATAACACTTATAATATTGATTATAGCGGGTCGCTTAGTATCCCCTAAGCTTTGGAGTAGTGTTGTAAGGGTGAAGGCTACGGCCATGAAGAGGACGTCAAAGGCGGCAATAGATGTGAAAGCCATAACTTCATCAAATATTTCGCGTGGCGTGTAAACTAGCCAAGAGAAAATTTTATCTCTTAAGGTTAGGAGAGTTACGTTTAAGGTTGCTCCAGTAATGCAGGCCACAGTAAAGAATCTTGAGGCCTCAGTACTCGCAACAGCATAGGCCCCCGCCCCAACACTCTGTGAGAGTATACTTAGACAGGCGGCGTTAAAAGCCATTACAAGTGCTTGAAAAAGCATAATTACTGGGAAAACCTGCCTGGGGACGGAGATGCATAGCTCGCTGTAACAACTGAGCCAGTATGTGTTAGCAACGTTATAGGATATGAGGACAAGCTGGTTTAGTAATGGTGGAGTGCCAAGCCAAAGGAAAGTTTTTATGATCGGGCCATTGATAATTTTATCCCTATACTTATCTACTTCACGTGTCCCCAATAAAGGCTCGGCTTCCTCAGCCATAAAGCTCATCACTAGACGAACTTGATAACTGTGGCGTTATTAGATTAATAAGTGTCTAGCAGGAAATATTAAAGCTTACTTGGTTCAAAGCAGTCCGCTAGATGGTTTCTATGGAAAACTGTATGATAGAATATGTTTGTTGAGGAAGGTTCTCTTGACCAATTTCAACAATAGATGTTTTATCTCCCTCAGGGAAATAGAAATTATTATTTACTGCTCTTTGTCAGGGTTTCATATAATGCCTGAAAAACTATGTCTACAAAAGCCAGCTCCTTCTTATTCCGTCCAGATCCATATAGAAGAGAGAGTAAAATGATGTTCTTGATGAATTCTTCACTTGCACTCCTCCCTCTTCTACTCTCTAAAAATTCAATCATTGTGAGTAATCTCAGCATATTTCTTGAACCTATGTTCTCCCTTAAGACTCTCATTATCTCTTCTTTCGTAAAAGATTTTATTAATATCTTGGACTCAGAAGCCTTCTCGTAAGACCTTCTTTCAGAGAGTACTATTGAGGCTGTGGAAGTACGTGAGAAAACATGGGACTGCCTAGCAAAACTCTTATTTTCAGAGCCCCTTGCCTCAGTAAAACTCATTCCCATCACACTACTGAGTAGCAGTTATCCCATCCCAATTATATAATAATTATTATTCTTCGATAAGTATCGGAGAATAAGTATTCTTCCTCGCTATAGGGAAATATGGTCTGTTCATCTGGCGGCGATCTTACAGTCAAGTGTCCGCCCATTCGATAACTTCACCCTCACAGTGCATGTTCCGCCATCAGGCTGCATAATCTCAGTCCTTATTTCAACAGTATCTCCTGGCTTAACTGGCACATTAATGGGTGCCTCAAAGTCTATATAATCTCTACCTTCCAGGAAGACCATTTGAACCTCAACTTCACTACTACCTAGGTTGGTTATGGAGACCACAAGCCTCCCATTTCTAAACTCCGCTTTTAGCTGAAACTCTTCCTGATGGTTCCCGCAGAGACCTATCCCCCTACCAGCATAATCCTGTATTATTAGGAGGCCTACTAAGACTCCTAAAAGCATTGAGGCTAATGCCACTATATATACCATTTTAACCCCCTTTAAAGGGCTCATTCACTACACCCCAAATTTAAATTACGGTCCTCCATAAGTCGCTTGATATACCAGTGAAGTATGCCACTATAAATTGTTCAGTAAGGAGCCATGAGAGGGAGCTCACGAGTAGTAGGATTCCAGCATATAATAGTGATGAACCCCAGTATCCTCCTCTTGCATCATTTACTGCCAGGGAATTTAAGAAGGCTAAAAGCAGCGTTATTGCAGCATTTGTAGTCCTAATGAAGCCTAGTGGGATCTTCCCAAAGGTGAAGAAGGGGATGTTTATGAGCAGTGATGAGAAGAAGTCTAGTACGCCAGTCAATAGAACCATTAGGATAACAATTAGGGGTTGCATTATCATAACCATTATCTCGAAGCTCCTCGCCACAGAGAGCCTCCTCTTTCTCAGCTCAAGAACCTTAACCACAAAGTTACTTAGCTTCTTACCAACCTCTACAATATCCCCTCCACGCCTAAAGGCGTCCAAGAATATTCTGTCAGCTATGTGAATCGAGTGTGACCCGGTCTCCGAGGAAAAGAGATTTATTGTTTCTTCAGCACTTATGCCAAGCCTTAACCTATTTAAAGCCTTATTAACCAACCTCTTTAGGGGACCAAGCTCCATATAGAGAACGTAGGAAAAAACGGACTTTAAATCGGATATCGATATTAAGTGCTCGCTGACGGCCTTAATGAAAACGGGGTAGTAAGATTCAACATTATTTATGAAGCGCTCTAAACTATAGGCAAATAAACCGGGTATAAGCACACCTACTCCTAAAATAGCAAATGCTACTGGAATCTCGTTGAGGAGACAGAGAATTACTGATGGAACTATAAATATGGGGGTTATAGCCAGCATGTGGGCAAATAATTTATGTGATCTAGGTGTCTCTTCACCCTTATAGAAGAGGGGATCTTTAGGGGGCACATTTCTAAATCCAAGGAAGAGGAGGATCAAGGATAAGAGGGAGATGGCGTAGGATAGATAGATAAGGCTTGACTCAGCAAGGAAAATTGTGAAGATCGAGATTGTTATGACTATGAATATAACTGTGCTCTGAAACGTTATGAAGATGCCGCCCATTAATCTAAGGTTATCCAGTGCCCTAGTATACATGCCAGCGTACTCTTCTATAACGGTGTTTACCTCTATCTCCAAGTAATCCCTAGGTCTCCTGCTTGAGAAAATTTCAGTACACCTCATTAAAAAGTCCTTTAGTGGTGGTTTAGTGGCCTGCGCGACGATAGATGTGGCGCGCGTGAAGCCATATCCAAACTTCTCCGCTAACACCTTTATCCTTCTAAATATTGATCTTAAAGCACCATACTCCTCAGTCTCAGAGATCACCCCAACAAGCTCTTTCGGTCCAGCTTCGCCCGTGGCAATTCCATACATATGTAATATCGCCGAAACATATGTTATGTTAAATTTAATCCTCCCAGGGGGTCTTAGGAGCGACATGTGGAAGAAGGCTATTGTTAGGGCTATGACAATACATATAACTGCAACCATGAAGTCTTGGTTTAAGAGCGAGTACGCTGAGACTAAACCCAATATTAGCATAGCTATTATTGGGGCCGCTGTTCGCCCTAATCTAGCCAAGGGGTCTTACCTTCCTTAATAGCCTCATAAACAGATTTAACACCCTTATTATTCACCTCAATAACTGTCTTAAAGACATCTACGTAGCTGGGTCTCTTCTCAGATAGATATTTCAATATCTCTTTTCGCATCTCAAGCTCCTCGTAAAGATCTTGTATCCTATCCCGTCCCCACCCCCTAAAACGCAGAACAGTATTCTCAAGCAGATAACTCATCTTCATGAAGTCATGGGAGTCCGCGTCAGGGTCATAGATAACTGATGGTAAAAACACTATTCTATCCTCGTTTGGATCGTAGCCTAAAATCTCGTTAATTGAAAGGATTCTCCTAATGAGCCTCCCATCCCTCTCAATCCTAGCTTGGAAGACAGCTAAGTTTAGGGAGCTTATGTGGGTTTTCGGCACATCAATTGGATGCGAGGTTAATCTCTGTAGCAGCTGCTCCATGCTCCCGGCGTGCATTGTTGATATGACTGGATGACCAGTCTCAATTGCCTGAAAAGCTATTTTACCTTCCTCGCCCCTAATCTCGCCGACAATTATATAGTCTGGTCTCTGCCTTAACGCAGCCTTCAACAAATCGAACATTGTGACGGGGCTACCAGTATGGAGTCTCGTAATCTCTCTAACCCAATTCTTGTGGAATAGATTTACTTCAGGGGTTTCTTCGATACTCACTATTTTTGCATCATGTTTAATGAAGGCTGTTAAAGCGTTTAGGGTTGTTGTCTTACCAGAAGCTGTTTCACCGCATATTAGGGCTGAGATACCCACATCAAATAGCATCCATAGATATGCTGCCGCCTCTGCGGATATGGTGCGCCACCTAATTAGGTGGGCTATCGAGACCGGCTCCTTAGCAAACTTACGTATAGTGAAGTTGCTTCCTTTAAGGCTTATGTCTTCGCCAAAAACTATATTGAACCTGCTACCGTCGGGCAGATGAATATCTATTATTGGGTTAGAGTAGCTTAATATTTTACCAAATCTCTCCGCAATACTCCTTAAAACCCTATCTATCTCCTCTCCCGGAATATTAACGTTTGTTTCTAGACTCCCGAAAATCCTGTGATATACAAATATGTTCCCAGCTCCGGGGACACTTATATCTTCTAAGTAGGGGTCCGCTAAGAGCCCCTCGAGGAAGCCGTATCCAACCTTCTCCCTTAAGAAGTGATATAGTAAATACTCTTCATTTAAGTTCTTAGCCTTGAATATCTTCTTCCTCTTAGCCATATTATAGAGGTTAATCAGCTCTTCAAAGGGTGATTCACCAACAATCTTCTCATCAACAAGCCTGCCCACCGCGGTCTCAACAGCCCTTAAAATCTCAGCCGGGGGTTTTGGCGGCTCAATAATAACATATTTGCCTTCAGTCCCCTTTTTAAATACGTGAATAAATATGCCCTTACCTAAGGGATAAAGGACACTGGTCTCCTCGCCCACCTTTAGCTCTAAACTTAGATTGACCATATAACGCGGCTTATTCGACAAACTATTGAGATACTCTGCTAAGTATGGATACTTGTTTACGGCTTCCTCAATAGTTTTGGGTATATCATCCATTAGGATTAAACGTGCTCCCACAGCGCCCTTAACGCCTAAGCGCTTCTTAAGAGATAGCATCATATTTTAACACCCGCTATTGGCACAACCCTTAAGCCCATCTTGGGATCAACCTCAAAGAGAACGGATTTCTTTTTGCTTCCAGTACCCCAGATTTTCACAACCTCAAGAGACTTTACACTCATCCCAGCTACGTTAGTATTTCTTAAAACTATATATACGTCGGAGGAGGCCCTAAGTTCCCTAATGAGGTTCTCTGAGATGAAGTTGTAGTGAAAGGTTAGGATCACAGTCTTACCCTCCGAGACGAGGCTTTTGATCTTGGTTACAAACGATAAAAAGTCGCTGTAATCTGCCTTAGACGCCAGGATGCTGAGGTTATCTATGGCTGCGATATCATATTCATTCACCTTACTCTCTAAAAATTTCCTGATGAGATTCATGAATAGAAGGAGGGCGCTCTCAGACCATTCGCCCGCCTTCACGTGAAGCGGATATATCCTCAACTTACCACTCATGAAGTATCCGTATGGGTTAAGTCTTATTGAGTCCATCATTGAGAGATATTCTTTTGTTCTAGTCTCAGTGGTTATAACGTAGGCTCTTAAGCCCTCCCTGAGGGCCGCATAAATCATCTGCTGGGTTATAGCCGACTTCCCGGTTCCGTGATCACCTTCAATAGATATTAGGGTTGGATGCGGGAAACCACCCCCTAAGACCTCATCAATACCCTTAACACCCAACGGAATAATCTTTAACCTAATCATCCTCGACCACCACATACTTGGACGTATCCCCAAACCTTGTTGAGAAAACAATTATGATGGGAGAACCAGCGATCATTTTGGGCGCCTCATCCGGCAACCTAGCAGTGATATAAGCCCCCTCACCGGGATTAATGGAGATGCGCCCTGAGTAACTGCGTGATACATTCGAATTTAGCATGATGATGCTGGCCACCTCGTATTCATCTAGAAGGAATGTAATCCAGCCCCTCACCGAATTATATGTTATAGCCAGGCTACACCACTTGTATCCTTGGTCAACGAGAAGCACCGTTTCTGGGCCGAAATTCTTAATTAATAGTGTGATCACGCCATTCACCACTGTGGCGTTAGAGATCTCGATCCTCGTGTAAGCCCCATCATACTCTATGTTGATGCTTGAGGTTAACTCAATCAGCAACTGCATTGCGTTCACTATAATGTTAGCTGTTGAGGCGGTGAAGGCTATTGCCCCAATGAAAACGATCATTGTAACTATTGGGGCGCTCACACCCAATCTCTGCACCTCCTATACTGGAAGAGTGAAGAGGTAGCTATCCCCTAAACCATTACGTAAGCATATCCTCACCTCGTAGAGGAGCTCACCCCCCTCAGGGGCTCTATCATAGAAGGCTTTGAATATAGCTGTTTCACCAGCCTCCCATACGCAATCTCCGTCAGCATCCAATATCAGGAAGAAGCCCGCGCGGGGGGATCCGGGATCATATTTGTATAATGCCGCTCTCTTATATGGACCGACATATAAGTCCATGTAGGGGAATGATGAGTTTAGGATTGGAAGGTGTCCGATATTCTTCACATATATAACGAAGCAGCCCTCGCTTTCGTTCACTGTAGCATATATTATCTTAATCCTAATGTTCACCTGTTGTCTTACAGCGTCCATTGATGAGGCGACGTTGCTCTGGATGAGGTTGCCGTAGAATATGGCGTAGGCTGCGAAGCTGCCCGCCATGAGTGTAGCCGCCATCAATATTATCATCTCGCTTATAGTTACTGAGCCCATCTCCCGGATCTACCTTTTCAGACCTATGCTCTCAGGGGGCCTGGATATGAGTTTCCTGAGGGCATTAAAGGCTAGGTCTGTTACATCTTCAATTTTTACTTTGGCGCCGGATGCCTTGGCGGCCCCATAAATGCTTAAGGCTACTACATCATCGCTTAGGTTTAAAGCCCTAGCCTTCTCCACGGCTGGGGCGATTAGGCTTATGTAGTGTGATGAGCCCTTTTGAAGCAAGCTGAAGAATTCACAGTACCTCGATATTTTCTCTATATCATCTATGTCAAAGCCAAGGTCTAGTAGAGTCCAAACCCATTTGATGAGTGAAATGCAAGTATTATAGTCTGCCTCTGAAAGGACCGCGCCCAGCAGATGAGGCTCCTTAACCCTCTCCTCTTCCCTCTTCTCCTCAGCTTTCTCGGGACCAACCTTCTCCTTTTCAGCTGCACCAGCCTGCGCCGTAATCTTCTTAAAATCCTCGTCGCTCACGAGGGAGGACAGTAGATTAAATGGATTTTCTATCTCATTCAAGGAAGACTTAAGCTCTACGAGCGCATTCTTCAAATCCTCAATCTCACACTTAAGCTCACTAATCGCCTTATCCACACCAGACTTAAGCTTCTCCACCTCATCCCGCAGATCTAAATCGCCCCTAATCCCAGACTTTTCACTACTCATAATTCATCACCTCCAAAAGAAAAAAGAGGGTTAGGATAAGGTTCATAATGGCTGCCGCGCTAGCCCGACACCATCATCCATGAAGCCTTAGTTAGAGACTCAGGCACCATAAACTCAATAGTTAAAGGTGCACTCCTCTCAACCCTAATCTCAACAGTGACAATTGCGCGCGGCTCGACTACCGCGTCAAGTAAAATTACCAAGAAGCCCTTTTCAAACGCGTCAAGCGCTTCATCTCCATCACTATTCTCAACGATTAAGACAGCAGCTGGTAGCTTGGGGTCCTCACCTGATTTTATAATTCCCATTTTTTCCTGAGCACCTTTCGCATATTCATATGCGCATAAAGCAAGATTATCGAAGCTTTGTCCTGTAGGGTTATATGATGCGTTTACTCCATAATATATATTTGCGTATGCTTTGCTGTTTCCATTGCTACTCACTATGCTTAATGAGACGACAGTTTCATTTTGGCCTACTGGCACATATTTTACTCCCATGGCTCTTAGCGGGATTATTGTAGCGTTTATTTTTAGATCATCATTAACAACTCTGATAAACACGTTTCCGTCGACTTGGAGTGGGCTGCTGGCTTCCCTTAAGCCTTGAGATATTGTGTCCTTACTCCTCTGGGTTGCAAATAGCCCCATGTTGATGGCCATGAAGGCAAATGCCGCAGCTATTATAACGAAGGCTATCAGTATTATAGCTGCTTCAATGCCTATAATTCCTCTTCTACACCTCAGAAAACGTCTTCCCACCTAATCACCTCCATTTATTTCATTTACAAAATTGTAAATATAATATAAATAAACCTTTCGTTCAAATAATATAGAGCATTCTTTCTAGATTTTAAAAACATCTTAAGCAATTTCTTTGAGATACATTTGATACAAAAAGCATAAATACTATTTTCATAATTTACAATTTAATAAATAAAAGACCGAGATCGATGCTATGAGGAAGAAGAAGTTTGGGCGGACGCTTCTGACCGAGGAGGAGGTTAGGGTCTTAGATGTATTGCTTAGGTGTAGGAATGTTACTGAGGCTGCTGAGAAGCTTGGTAAGGCTCAGCCAACAGTAAGCATTGTTAAGAAGAGGATTGAGGATAAGATAGATATGGCCATAGAGACCCTGAAGCTGGCTTTAGAGAAAGAGCTTATAAGTGTTGATGACATGTTGAGGTTAATATCTTCTGTGGAGACATATAGGGAGATTAAGAAGAAGCTGGCTGAAGGAAGCTGATGAAGACGCATCACAAATTTTGTTACATCACGAGCTTACCAGCATTTATATAGATTAATTATCGAGTTATTTGTCTTAACTCACTTTATTATTAGAACCCCACTGCCCCGGTATCTCCCATACTTAAGCATCCTTAAAGCTTCATTTGCCTCTCTAAGCCTAAACTCTACTATTTCAGGCTTTATTGGGACCCTTGCCGCTATATCAAGGAACTCGGCTACATCCCTTCTAGTTATATTTGCGACGGATTTTATCTCCCTCTCCCACCATAGGTGCTGCATGTAATCTAAATCTGTTATCGGCGTCTCCTTCCTTATGAGGTTCATTACAAGCCTACCTCCCCTCTCAAGATTCCTCAAAGCCTCCTTAACAGGCATTCCTGTGGGGGTAGTATCTATGGCGCAGTTTAATTTTGATGGTGGGGTATCACCCGTCTCCCCAACCCAGTCAGCACCCATCTTAGATGCAAGCTCCCCTGGAGCATCCCCACGCCTCCTAGTAAAGACATAAATTTTACTGTTTGGGTAAAGGTGCCTTATGAGCTGGAATACTATGTGGGCTGAGGAGCCGAAGCCGTAGAGCCCTATTGTGTCCCCGTCCTCCATGCCAGTGAGCTTAAGCGCTCTATATCCAATTGCCCCGGCACAGAGGAGGGGCGCGGCCTCAACATCGGAGAAAACCTCTGGAATCCTGTAGGCGTAATCCTCATCGACAACCATGTACTCAGCGTATCCCCCATCGGCATCACAACCGGTTCCCATAAACTTTTCACATAGGTTCTCTAAACCCCTCTTACAGAAGCGGCATACACCACATGAATAATAGATCCAGGCGACACCGATGCGGTCCCCAACCACAAGTCTCTCAACATTAGGCCCTGTCTCAATGACTCTACCCACAACCTGGTGGCCTGGTATAACTGGCATCTTAGGTTGGAGTCTCCCCTCTACTTCATCAAGCTCTGTCCTACATATCCCGCATGTGTGAACCCTAATTAGAACTTCTTTCCCCCTCGGCTCCGGGGTTTGGACTTCCTCATAGCTTAGGGGGTTCTCTTCAATGGGTGCTATCCTCCTGATAACCATGGCCCTCATTGCCCATCAACCACTTAAAATGTGGGGTATGGCACCCTTAACCTTTATCCCAAGGGCATTACGTGGAAAAGTTGCTTGTTTTATGGCTTATGGCGCCTTATCCCAGCCCTCTAGCTCCATTTTCCCATGAAGCTCTTCATTCCATATATTGAGAACCTTTTTAATATACTCTTTTATTGCTTCCGAAATGAATGAGTCTATCGTCCTCCACGCTCTTGGTAGGAGATGCATTGCTTTCTCAATCTCGGCGGCGATCTCTCTCTAGGTATTTCGACGTCAACCAAGTGACGACTCAGCCACCTTTTTACGGCAATCTTAGTCGTAATATAGCGTCCGTCTGAGAACCTTATTATTTTACCTTCTAGCTCAAGTTAGTGAAGTACCTCGTAGATTTGATGTTTATCTACTAGTTGAATGCACTGCCTATAAATGAAGTCTACATCAAACGGCTCACACTTAAACTCAATAAACTCAAAAAGACTATCCTTAAAAGCTTCTAGGCTTATCACCTCTTCTCATCGCTTATCTCAGCCTTAAGCCTCAAAACTTTATCTCTCACGGCATCCTTTATGAACTCCATTCTACTTTTATACCCAAGAACCCCAGCTGAGACTATTCTATCAACCTCATCCATGAGCTCCTTCGGTATTTTAACACTAATATATTTAGCGCCCTCTTCCCCTCTCCCCTCTCCAATCTTCTGGGAGACCTTAACAATAGACTTTGGCATCTAATTCACCATATTTTCTTTATCTATAAGACATAGATGCGTCAAAAACATTTAAGCCTTATGCAATAAAGGCTTTGCAAGAGGGATTAAGAGAACCCTTACATTCAGGTCAGAAGTAAGTCTCTTTACCATAGATCTAAGGAGGTAAGGTTTCCACCATATTTCAGCTGGTTACACGTGATAATGAAAAGGTATAAATGTTTAGGCCCACTATGAAAATGAGAGTATGAAGGATTTAATGAAGAGACTGGGTGAGGAAAAAATATTCATGATTCAGGGGTTAATCTCGCTCCTCCTCCTACTTATAACTATCGTAGTTTGTTCATTCAGCCACCTTATTCCGGAGGAGGAGGGGATTATCTCCGCAGCATTATGCATATCAATAGTGCTATTTTTCGTAATAATGTCAGTTCTCAGCAGGGAGGGAATCGAGGGACTCTTATATGCATTAATCGGCTCATTCATAGCTTACATAGCTTTAACCCTTCTAGGATCTAGGCTTGCCTTTGACCCAAGCATAAGCAGCTACCTCCTCGCATCAATAACCCTCTCAGCAATACTATCACTTAGTGGAACCCTATATGTGATGCCTGAAAGCCTAGGCTCAAAGAAGATTTATATGAAGAGAGTTGCAATGTGGATCTTCTCAATAATGTTTGCGATAGCTGTAAACTTCATGATAATATACTGGGTGCCCAAGATGGTTTAGGAGGAACTTAACTTGGCTGGGGTTGCAGATTACTCTATAGCAACCCTTGGAAGTCATTCTGCACTTCAGATATTAAGGGGAGCTAAGGATGAAGGCTTTAAAACAATCGCCGTGTGCAGAAGTGACCACGCCTTTATTTACAGGCATTTCGGCGTGGCGGATGAGATAATTGAGATAAAGTCGTATGATGAATTCCACAAGGTTGAGGACGATCTTATAAGGCGTAATGCCATTTTAATCCCCCATGCCTCGCTGATAGCATACGTCCCACCAAAGGTTATAGAGGATTTAAGGGTCCTACATTATGGCAATAGGAGAATACTGTTCTGGGAGGCGGATAGGGAGAGGCAGAGGATTTGGCTTGAGAGGGCTGGGCTTAACCTGCCAAGGGTGTTTAGGAGCCCCTCAGAGATCGATTGCTTCGCAATAGTCAAATTCTATGGAGCTAGAGGTGGGCAGGGGTACTTCCTCGTAAAGAATGAGCAGGAATTCTGGCAGAAGATTGAGAGAGTTGGGGAGCTGAGAGAATATACAATTCAGGAGTATATTGTTGGGATACCAGTTTACATACACTACTTTTACTCGGTTATACGTGGAGAGCTTGAGATCATGGGGTTTGATAGGCGATATGAGTCGAACGCTGATGGAATAGGAAGGATCCCGGCTGAGGATCAGGGTAGGATAGATGTAACATATACTATTGTTGGAAATTTTCCATTAATGCTCAGAGAGTCCCTATTGCCAGAAGTCTTCAGGATGGGTGAGAGAGTTGTCAGGGTTTCAAGGGAGATATGTAGCCCCGGTATCTGGGGCCCATTCTGTTTAGAGACCGTTGTTACACCAGACCTAAAATTCTATGTCTTTGAAATCTCCGCAAGAATAGTTGCTGGAACAAATGTTTTCATGGAGACCTCTCCATACGCCCTTATAAAGCATGGCAAGCCAATGAGTACGGGTCGCAGGATAGCTCTAGAGATAAGAGAAGCCATTGAGCAGGGTAGGTTAAAGGAAATATTAGGGTGACTTATACTACTTATTGGTGAAGGATGCTTGGCTATTAATAGATCCGAGATCCAGAAAATTGTCTCGGAATATGATCCGGATAAGATAACTATCGGCGTTCTGGGATCACATTCAGCTGAAGAGGTGGGGGTCTCTGCGAAGGCCTTTGGCTTCCCAACCGTTGTAATATGTCAGAGGGGTAGAGAGGAACTATACGCCAGATATAATAGGCACTTATTCGATCATGTAATCATCCTGGATAAATTCTCGGACATAATAAGAGAGGATGTTCAGAAAAAACTGCTAGAGATCAATACGATCTTTATTCCAAACCGCTCATTCTCAGTTTACGTTGGATACGATAATATTGAGAATAAGTTTATGGTTCCAATTTATGGAAATAGGTTTCTCTTAAGGGCTGAGGAGAGAAATGCCCCTAGAAACCAGTATTGGCTTCTCGAGAAGGCTGGGATAAAGACCCCAAAGAAATTTAATAGGCCTGAGGAGATCGATAGGCTCGTCATAGTTAAGGTTCAGCAGAAGAGGAAGCCTCTTGAAAGGGCCTTCTTCTATGCGTCATCGCCAGAGGAATACTATAGGAGGGCTGAGGAGCTAATAAAGGCTGACATAATAGATGAGGATGGCTTAAGGAGGGCCAGAATAGAGGAGTACGTGCTCGGCCAAAAATTTAACGCCAACTTTCAGGGATGGGCGCTTAAAGACTGTTTAGGGGACTTCGAATTCTTGGGCTTCGACGATAGGAAGCAGACAAACCTCCATGGAGTACTAAGCTTGCCAGCTAGGGATCAGCTATCAATAAATGTTCCAATTAGAAATGAAGAGATAGGGCATTATGGGTTGACGATGAGGGAGTCTCAGAAGCCATTAGTCTATGAGGCTGCCGAGAGGTTTAGGAGGGTGTGTGAGGAGGAGTATCCGCCGGGCATGATAGGCTTATTTGCACTTCAAGGCGCTGTGGCATATGACCCAGACGACCCAGAGCAGAAGCGTTTAGCTTTCTATGTATTCGATGTTAGCCCAAGGGTTCCAGGAGCACCATGCGTTGGACCAACCTCCCCAGAGATGCGCAGGCTAACTCTAAAGTATCAAAGTCTCCTCAGAAGATATGGTGTTGATAGAATTGAGAGCCCAATGGATCTGCCGATGCTGGAGATAAAATTTGCCGCTGAAAATGGAAGGTTACATGAAATTGTAACTTAGCTTAGCTCGGTAGAGCCTTATGATGGAGAAGAAAATTCACAGCACCCTTAAAAGAGTTGAGGAGCTGAAGCTTGATCTCATCTCCTTAACCTCTGAGTTAATCAAGTTTAAGACAGTCTCCCCGCCGAGTAATACGCTTGAGTGCGCTGAGTTCATTAGGTCGCACCTTGAGGAGAGTGGGTTGAGTGCGAAGATATATTCTAGGGAGAAGGAGAAGGCCAATATCCACGTTAGGGTTCAAGGAGGCGAGGGAACGATTATCTGGCTTGGCCACATAGATGTTGTCCCGGAGGGTAGGCGTGAGGAGTGGATTCACGATCCATTTGGCGGAGTGGTCGCCGGCGACAGAATTTATGGTAGGGGGGCGAGCGACATGAAGGGTTCATGCGCAGCTGCGATAGTGGCGGCTAGGGTTCTGAATGAGGTAGATAGTAAGGACAGGGCTACAGTAGACTTCTGGTTCACATGTGATGAGGAGGTGGGCTCACTGAATGGGACTAAATGGCTCCTTGAGAATCGGCTTCTGCGTGGAGACGCCTGCTTAATAGGTGACTCGCTCAGCAGGGATCCTGCTAAAAGTCCGTATATAGACGTTGGTTGCAGGGGGTACTTGCGCCTACGTTTAAGAGCTACTGGTAGGACAGCCCATGCAAGCATGCCATTCTATGGCGATAACGCAATAGACAAATTAATCTCCGCGGTTGAGGTGGTTAGGAGGGCTGGGGACTATAAACTTAGGATCCCTGAGGATATTGAGGGGGCCATTGAGTCAAGTATAGAGTATCTCCTCTCCAAGGAGGGTTTAGATGGGGGACAAGAGAAAGCCATAAGGAGGGTATACCACTACCCAACAATCAGCCTAACAATGATGAGTGGCGGAGTGAAGATTAATGTTGTACCAGATTATGCTGAAGCATCCTTTGACATAAGGGTCTCGCCCGGCTCAAGCCCGGGGGAACTCGCTGAGCATATTAAGAGACTGATCGATGATAGTGGAATAAGCGGGGTGAGCGTCGACATTATTGGCTTGGAAGAAGGATACTATGAAGGGTATAATTCAGAGTTTGTGATGAGTTTAAGGGATGCTATTAGGGTGGCGACTGGCATAGAGCCGAGACTGAAGATACTTCTTGGCGCAACGGATGCCCTACCAGTGAAGAGGGCTCTTGGGATACCCTGCTTGGGATTCGGCGCTGGTATAGAGGAGCTTGCACATGCCCCAAACGAGTATGTTACTTTAGATGGATTATTAGCCGCGGCTAAAGTCTACTCTATTCTACCATTAATGTTCCGCAAGCCGTAAGGCTAATCGCCTCCATGTTTAACATGCTCTTTCTCCCTATGCATTATCTCCTCAGCCACAATAACACCGCTGGCACTTGCCTGAACAAGACCGCGGGTTATTCCAGCACCGTCACCTATCGTAAATAGATTCCTCACTCTAGTCTCTAAACACTCACTTAATTCAAGCCTTGATGAATAAAATTTGACTTCAACACCATAAAGCAGCGTATCCTTCGAGTATATTCCAGGGGCTACCTTATCAAGCGCCATAAGCATCTCTTTTATGTCAGTGAGATATCTATATGGTAGGACGAAGCTCAGGTCTCCTGGCGTCGCAATCTTGAGTGTCGGTTTAACCACGCTCCGGCTTATCCTCTCCTCAGTAGACCTCCTGCCCACATCAAGGTCTCCTAAACGCTGAATAATCACTCCTCCACTTAAGAGGTTTGCTAGCCTAGCAATATATTTTCCATAGGCTATCGGCTCACGGAACGGGTAGGTGAATGATGTGCTGACCAGCACCGCGAAGTTCGTGTTCTCAGTCTTCCTCTCAGCGTAGCTCTGCCCATTAACGCTTATTACATCTTCATAAGCTTCTGTAATCACCTCACCATAGGGGTTAACGCAGAATGTTCTAACCTGGTCGTCGAAAGCCTTTGAATAATATATGAACTTCGGCTCATAGAGAATGCTTGTCAGCTCCTCCATTGTTACAGCTAGAACTTCAACCCTAATGCCCACATCAACTGGATTATTTAGTGTCCTCAGCCCAAGCGACTGAGCCTCGCTCTTAAGCCACTCGGCACCACTCCTGCCAGGGGCAACAATAACATATTTTCCATAAATCCTCTCACCGTCAGCTGTCTCGACGCCCTGAGCAACACCATTCTTCACAAGTAAGCTCTTAACCTCAGTTTTAGTCCTTATTTCAACCCTATTATTCAAGTCCTTGCGGATCCTCTGAAGGACTTGGGCACACTTCTCCGTCCCTAGATGCCTAATCTTCTGCTTAACTAAAATTAACCCTGCTAAAGCGGCTTTACGCTCAATCTTCTCAATGGCATCGATGTCCTCGCCATAAACCTTCTGCGGCCCGCCATATTTAACATATACATTATCAACATAGTTAATTAGCTTTGCAAGTCTCTCCTCGCCAATATACTCGTTGAGCCAGCCACCGACGGACGTGGATAGCGTGAGTTTCCCATCGCTGAACGCTCCGGCGCCACCCCATCCGAAGAGCAATGAGCATGGCTCACATCTTATGCAACCAAGACCCCTATTCGCCGGACACCTACGTTTATCTAAGTCCGGTCCCTTGTCAAGCATAAGAATATTGAGGTTAGTGTTACTTGCAAGTTCTAGGGCTGAGAATATCCCCGCGGGTCCAGCGCCAACAATTATTACATCATATTGCTGCAAAGTCCATCATCCAAAAGGAAACTAGAATATTGGGTTAGAAAATACTTTTTGGAAAAATCTCCAATCGGTTGACTGCGGTCAACTCTAAATTCCTAAAGCTATTGTGCTAATACCTTCTTAATTCTGTCGCAGGCTTCCTCTATACGTTCCTTCGGCTGTGTTATGGAGAACCTAACGTAGCCTTCACCATACTTTCCGAAGCCTATACCTGGGGATACAACAACTCCAGCCTCAAGGAGCCTTGAGGCAAACTTCATGGAGCTCCCGCCACACTTCACCCACACGTAGAATGTTGCCAGAGGCTTTTTGGCTTCAAGCCCAACCTCTCTCAGACCCTTAATTAACACGTCCCTTCTCTCCATATAGATTCTATTCATCCACTTTATGTATTCTGGCGGCTCACCATCAATATAGCTCTGTAAAGCTTTCGCAGCAACCTTCTGTATATATACTGGCGGCCCAGAATCTATTTGGGACTTAACCTTCATAAGACCCTCTATCAGCTCGCGGTTCCCCACCGCGAAGCCTATCCTATCACCAGTCATGTTAAAGGTCTTTGAGCAGGAGTGGAACTCTATCGCAACCTCCATTGCACCCTCGACTTCGAGTATGCTAGGCGCCCTATAACCATCAAAAGTTATCTCAGAGTAAGCATTATCATAACATATTATCACATTCTTCTCCCTAGCCAGGTCAACTATAGCCTTAAGGTAATCCTTTGTTACAACGCTTCCAGTTGGATTATTTGGGTAATTCAGAAACATCATCTTTACACCATCGAGATTGAGAGACTCCAGGTCGGGCTTAAAGTCATTATCCTCAAGCAGGGGCATTGTAATGGGGATCCCATCACTTAATAATGTGGCGCCGTTGGCGTAGACCGGGTAAGCGGGATCGGGCACGAGAACCTTATCGCCAGGATTAATGAAGGCCCTAGCAAAGTTCGCTAAACCCTCTTTAGAGCCTATAAGCGCTATAATCTCCCTCTGCGGATCTAAAGTAACGCCGAAACGCCTCTTATACCATTCTGCAACGGCTTCGCGGAAGAATGGCTCACCTTGGCTAAACGAGTAATTGTGGTTCTTAGGGTTAGAACTCTCTTCTCTTAGCGCCTCTAGGATGAAGGGTGGCGGTGGGAGATCTGGATCACCTATACTCAGCGATATTATGTCAACGCCCATTCTCCTCTTTTCTAGAATTATCTTCTCGAGCTCAGCGAAGAGGTATTGCGGAAGTCTCTTAACCCTGTCTGCCAGCTGGAACCTCAAGGCAGAACCTCCAGCTCAACCACACCCTCATAGACTTTTTCAGCCAACCCTGTTAAAAGTATTCTGTTGCTTGCCTCGTCATACCTCACCCTTAAATTCCCGCCTAAAAGTTCAACTAAACACTCATCGCTCAGCATGCCAAGAACCCTACCAGCCACAACGCTCGCGCATGCACCTGTGCCACACGCAAACGTCTCCCCCACACCCCTCTCCCAAACCCTAACCTTAACCAAGTCAGGCCTAATAATCTGAACAAACTCAACGTTAATTCTCTTTGGGAAAAGCGCATGCTTCTCTATTCTAGGCCCATAGTATTCTACTGGGAAAGATGCAACATCATCAACGAATATCACACAATGGGGGTTGCCAATTGATAGGCATGTAGCCTTAAAAGTCTCCCCATTAACATTTATACTCTCGTCTATAAATTTTCCCTCGCCGAGAGCGGGTATCCCCTTTCTATCAAAAATTGGGGAGCCCATATCAACGGTCACAGACGCAACTTTTCCGTCATTTATATGGAGCCAAACCCTCCTAACGCCGGCCAAAGTCTCTATATCCATGACGCTCTTGCATACAATACCATTTTCATAACAGTATTTTGCTAGGCATCTTATACCATTTCCACACATCTCAGCCTCGCTTCCATCAGCGTTAAATATCCTCATTTTAACGTCTGCAGTACTAGAGTTATAGAGGAGGAGAAGGCCGTCCGCGCCTATAGAGAACCTCCTCCTACAGAGCCTCTTCGCAATCGATGGGAGGGCCCCGTTTTCCAGTATCCCATTCCTGTTATCGATAACTATATAGTCGTTCCCTAAGCCATGCATCTTCCAAAAAGGTAATCTCACCATGATGGTTCACCGGAGCCGAATATCAGTTCAGCCATTCACCTTAATAATTTTTCTGTGGGAAGGCTTAAATATGAGGGAGATAACATGGTTATATAAGTGGTGGGATATTGAGGGCTGAAGTTGAGAAGGCGATAGAGGAGATAAAGCCAATATTGAGAGCTGATGGCGGTGATATAGAGCTGATTGAAGTTACAAAGGATGGTGTAGTTAAGGTGAGACTTAAGGGCGCGTGTGCAGGCTGCCCATTCTCAACAATGACAATAAAATATAGTGTGGAAAGATATTTGAGACACAAAGTGCCACAAATAAAAGGGGTAGTTCTAGTTTAACGGGATTGCAACTCCACTAGTATATTGGTACACCTTCACTTGGATTCTGAACAATCTCCATAAATTTCTCCAGTATTCTTTTGGTTATTGGGCCTATCCTCCCCGCACCTATCTTCCGCTTATTAATCTCCCTCACCGGCATGATCTCCGCGCCAGTTCCAGTTAAGAAAACTTCATCGGCATTAAACAGCTCGGCTACAGTAATATTTTTCTCAATAACTTCATATCCGAGCTCAGCAGCTATCCTCTTAACGACGCTTGCTGTTATCCCGGGCAGGGCGCCGCTCGACCTCGGCGGGGTGTAAATTTTTCCATCCTTGACAATAAATATGTTCTCACCAGTGGCCTCGCAGACAAAACCATTTTTGTCCAATAAAATTGCCTCATCAGCCCCAGCATTATTAGCCTCAATCTTAGCTAACACGCTGTTAAGATAATTTAGTGATTTTATTTCGTGGGACGTCGCATCAACAGGGTCTCTCCTAACCCAAGATATTATTGCGGTTACGCCTTCCATACGCTTCTCTTCGTCATATAGCTTTAGTATTGGCACCGCAATTATTATAGTCGATGGCTTAGAGCACCTCCTCGGGTCTAAACCTAGATCCCCGATACCCCTGGTTACAATTAGTCGAATATAGGCGTCGCGTAGATTATTTTTCCTTAAAGTTTCTAGAACAGCCTTCATCATTTCCTCCTTCGTTAAGGGTATGTTAAGCATTATTGCGTGGGCTGACTCATATAGCCTATCAATATGCTCCCTGAGCTTAAAGACAAAGCCATTGTAGGCGCGTATTCCCTCGAAGACGCCATCCCCATATAGGAAGCCGTGGTCAAAGACCGATATTTTCGCCTCATCTCTCGAATAATATTTGCCATCAATATATATTAGGAGATCACCTGAAGCCATCCGGCCATCCCCATGACCCATAAATCGGTTACTAAGATATAAGAATAGAACTATATAAGTGTCTTAAAAACTCTAGCAGAAGCGGGATAACTGTTTTTCATCCGCGGAAGCGCGGTCTTTTTGAAAGCGCCGCTGGCAGGGTCAGCGGCTTAAATGGTTTTCCAGAAGTCTCCCTCTTTATCTCATCTATAAGCTCCTCTAGACGCATCTTCCTCAACTTTTGACCCCCCTTTAAACGTCTATCCCTGACGGTCAGCAGCTGGGAGGAGATTTCCTCCCCGCCAATAACAACTATATAGGGTATCCATTCCATTTCAGCCTCTCTAATCTTCCTCTGCATGGTTAGCGGTCTATCATCCCAGTCGACCCTAATCCTATGCTCCGCTATCTCTCTAACGAGGCTCTCAGCCTCCTTATAAAAGCTTCCGCTTACTGGTATAACCCTAACCTGTGTTGGAGAAAGCCATAGGGGGAGCATTGGCACCCCACCACTCTTATAAACCTTATATGCTTTTTCTAGGAGGGCGTATATATCCCTCTCAATCGCACCACTAGGTGAGCAGTGTAAGATTAGTGGCGTCCTTTTCTCACCCCTCTCATCCACATAATATATTCCGTATCTCTCAGCATTCTCAACATCGATCTGGTCTGTTGATAGGGCTGAAGCCTTATCCAGGTTATCGACAAAATTGAACTCCCACTTTAAGACGAAGTAGAAGAAGCGCTCTTCCCACATCTCAATGAGCGCTGGTTTACCAAAAATTTTAACAAGTGACATAATAAAGTCCCTGTTAGATTCATAGAAATCCTTTGTGAACCTTATAGCCATCTCATAATCGTCACGTGTCAGCCCAATACCCTCAAGAACCTCTATGCTCAGCTTAAGTCTCTTTATCGCCTCCTCCTTAGCCTGCTCCATGTCGGCACACAATGCATGGCAATCTGGCATGGTGAAAGCTCTAAGTCTCCTCAGCCCAGCGAGCTCGCCACTCTTCTCCCTCCTAAAACTATAGTGTGTTAGTTCGTAGATTTTTAGTGGCAAGTGTCTATAGGATATCTGCGCATCACTTAGCATAAGGAACTGCCCGAAGCATGCGCTGAAGCGGAGGAACAGCTCTTTATCCTCTGATTTAACAATGTATTGGCGGGCTGGGAATCTATGGAAGTAGCTCGCCAGAGCTGGGTGGTTGATGTCATACATTACTGGCGTCTCAACCTTAAGCGCGCCGTACTCGATAACCTTCTCCGTCACAAACTCTTCTATAAGCGATTTTATGAGTTCGCCCTTTGGATACCACCTGAAGTTGCCTGGGTCGCTTGCCTCCTCATAATCAGCTAGCTCGAGCTTCTTCATTAGGAGCGTGTGTGGCGGCTGTTGGTGGACAGCTCTAGACTTCGCCATCTCGTAAGCTGCAAACTTCCTCAAATTTTCATACCCAGCAAAGTCAAATTTTTCAACTGGAACCATCTCTCCGTCTGGCTTGAGTATAAACCAATAGGACTTTATTTTCTCCTCAGCCTCCAGTGCCTTAGATACCACCTCTTCTTTAACTGCTTCCCCCTCAGCTGATATCGATTTAAACTGCTCCGCAAGGGGGTGACCCTTAACAGACATCGAGAACTCCTTACACCATCCAAATGGCGCCCTATAGACCTCTATTCCAAGGAGCTTCGCGTATGACTCCATCTCCCTTAAAATAGTGATTGCTTCAGATGGACTCGCTAGATCCGAACTTAAATGAGCATATGGGTAAATCAACACGCGGTTTACTTTCACTTTATTGAGGAAGGCTCTAACCTCATCTATAGCCCTACGGGCGGTTTCAGTCGTATCGCCCTTCTCAACGCATGTGAAGAGGGCGACAAGCTCATCTAACCTATATGTTTTAGGCTCGATATCCTCAGCCAAGGATATCTCTTTCTCCACCGGACGATACTCGATAAAGTTTAAGTGGAGCTGCAGTATCTTCAAGGATCATCCACTCAAATAACTATTAGAGGGAGATATGTTTGAAAAATAATATCTTTTTGGCAGAACTGTAATTATTATGGTACAACTTTACGCCACCTCTCAACAATCTTATCCTTCCTAGATGCCCTCTTATACTCTTTATAGTGATCTTTACATAAATATGCCCTCCTGCCCTCATTAATCTTTAAGCCATAGGCTCTAACTTTCTCGGCGCTTAAAGATTTAACAGCCTCTTTGCTGCATCCCTCAACACTACATTTAACACCCTTTGAGACCCTACCCATATAAACACCCCACATCAACCTTACATATTGACAGTAACTCTAACAATCCTTTCATAGACCCACCTAGCCCTCTCATAAACCTTCCTTTTTCCCCTAAACCCCCCAGGTCCAACTTCCTCAATAACGTAGGATGATACTGAGGAGCCAACGGAGGCGCACCATAATAAGTCCTCCCCCTTAATATACTCGGCTAGGAAGCCCCCCATAAATGAGTCCCCTGCACCCGTTGGGTCAATAGTCCTGTTTTGCTTGGCTGCGGGGACATGGTAGACAGAATTGTCGAGGGATATGAGAACTCCACCAGCGCCGATAGTAGCTATAGCAACATTAACGCCGATATCCCTAACCTTCTTTAAAGCCCTAATTATATCACTTAGCCCCGTTAAAGCCTTTAGCTCGCTCTCCGACGCCTTAAAGATATCAATATACTTAAGGAAATTTAGGTCACTTACACCGCGCAGGAAGACCCTACCCTCCGCATCAAATTGTCTCAGTATTCCTTGGGGGTCTAATGAAACTATGGGGATTGTTTCAACGGCCCTCTCTATAAGGGTTACAGGCACCTCATTAGCTATTGGAGATATATGAACAGCTCTGGCTTCCAAACCCTCTATATCTTCCACGGATATCGGTGGAGCCCTACTACGAAGAATCATATCCCTCTCTCCGTCCTCACGATACTTTATTAAGAAAATCGTGGTTTTGGACTTTCCGTCAACTTTTAGGCGGCTTAAATCCACACCCCTCCTCACAAGCCACTCCAGATATCTTTCTGGAAAATCCCCGCCAACCCTGGACACAACTGATACAGATGCACCAAGCCTTTTAGCTGGTATCGATGTGTACGTTGGCGGCCCACCAAGTCTCCTTCTTGGTTTACTCTCGCCTGGAAGGATAATAAAGTCTATTGAAAAGTGCCCTATTGTAACTAAGTCAAACATGATTGTCCCTCAGGCTTAGGTGATAAGATAAGCTAGGATGGCTGACACGATTAGCGATGGAAGAAAGTTCGCAACTTTTATTCTTTTCATTTCCAGCATACTTATTCCAAGTCCAATCAATATTATGCCTCCTGCGGCACTAAGCTCATTTATTACAGTACTTGTGAAAAAGACTTTTGCGAGGGAGGCAAGCACTGTTATTCCCCCCTGATATAATGCCAATGGCACAATTGAGAAGAGAACCCCCAGACCCAGAGCTGAGGCGAGTGATATTGAAGTAAAACCGTCCAGTATTGATTTAGCATATAGGAGGCTTGGATCCCCATTTAAGCCGTCTGCTATTGAGCCAACAATGGTCATGGGACCCATACAGAATATTAAGAAGGCAGTTATGAGGCCCTCAACAAACTGATTCTCTTTAGAACTAAACTTTGATTTAATGATGCTCCCAAACCTCTCAATACGCCCCTCAATATTAAGGAGCTCGCCTACAGCGGCGCCTATAAACACGCTAAAAAACAATATGACTATATTGTTTGTTCTCAGGGCTGTTTGGAAACCGATGAATAAAGTCACGAGACCCACACCCTGAAAAATGATGTTTTTAACCCTCTCAGGGAAGCCTCTGCGTAAAGCTAAGCCGGCTGAACTTCCAATAATCACCGCAATAGCGTTTACTATTGTTCCCTGCACAAGGAAAGTATGAGCAGAAAAAGAACTAATAAGGCTTTTGCGTCTCTACCCTCAAAACAAAGCTACTCTGACCTCTTCCTCTTTATCTTCTCCCTTATTCTCTCAATTTCCTCTCTGCTCAGCGATATCTCAGGTTTCTCCGGAAATAGTCCCCGTGGCCTATAGATTAAGACTAGGATCAATATTAGGCCCAGTAGTAAGCTTTCTAACCAAATTGGGGAGAAGGGTAAGATGGGCTCCAAGTTTGCTTTATAAAATATTATGAGCCTCTTAAGTGTTATGAAGAAGATCGTCCCCGCCGCTGTGCCCTTATAATTTGCTAACCCCCCTAATATCACCATTGCAATCGGCCAGAATGTCCACTCAACCCTATCAAAATGTAATCCGACAACGTAGCCTTGATAGAAGGCAAAAATTGCTCCGGCAGCTCCAGTAAAGGCGTAGGAGACGACCATTACCTTAACGTACAACCCTCTCACATCTCTCCCGAGAGCCGCCACGCTGGTCTCATCATCTCTAATTGCTTTAAGAACCCTGCCGAGAGGCGATCTACTAACCGAAGTAAGATAGAAAATTGTGATCAACAGAACCACCCCTGCAATAACTATTATGCCAATCAAACGTAATACCCCGGGTGGGAGGGCTGGAGAACTATATCGTATTAGCCATTTGAAGGGGTCAGGGATGGGAACCCCGAGCTCCCCTCTAAGGAGGACTGGCCAATGATACATAATTGTATTAAAGCCTATTTGGATCGCGAGGAGTGTTACGCCTAGATAAAAGAGCCTTATGCCGCGGAAGATAGGTAGTGAAGCCAAGAGGCCCAAGGCGCCACCAGCGCAAGCCCCAAGAAAGACCGTCAAGGTCAATAACATGATTGAAAGTAATGGATTTTCACTTAACACAGCATTTATTTTGTCTATGACCAGATGAATATTTTCAAGGTAATCGCCCTGGAAACCAAGCAAGTAAAACATCAGTCTTCCTGGGAGGAGACCGCATAGGAAGCCTCCCGCTCCAGCAGCCATAGCCCGGCCGAAATCTGGAATGCCGGTATAGCCATAAGCCATGTTATAACTTAGGGTTATTATCAAGAAAACCAGTATGTAAACGATCAAGGTTATGTAGAATTCAAGTCCTGGTACTGGAATCATGCCTTAACCCTCAGCGCCTCTTTCACATAATTAAATAACTTGAGTAAAAATTCTCCAATAGTGTTCCACGGCAATCCATACAGTCCCTTAGGAAATATCACAATTGTTAAGATCATTATTAGAAGCGCTACTAAGAAGCCATATGGCAAGATCCATACACCAACAATGTTAGCAAGGTATGGGATTAACAGGACTTGTGCCATTGCAATAATATAGCTTCCAGCAGCTGCATCATAAATTGTTGAGAAGCCTCCTAGAACACAGGAGGCGAAGACTGATACTACAATGAATAAGGATACTGTTGGATTAGATATCCAGTTAACTGGGAAGAATACTCCAGCTGCCGCTGGTAATGCTCCAACAATAAACCATGTAATTAAACATAAAATGTCCGTGTTAATTCCTTGGCACTCGGCCAGAGACTGGTCTTCACCCATCGCTTTAAGAGCTATACCTAGACTTGTTTTAGTGAAAATCAAGTGTAGAGACACCATGGTTGCTACGAAAAATATAGTTGACGCCACGAAGACGCCATTTAATCCAGCGATACTGAAGTCATATGCTGAGAAGGTGAAGTCTCTAGCCATGACTTTAAAGGCTCGCGTGAGATAATCGGCATAAATGTTAAGTATTGCTATGAGGAAAATATCAAGTCCTAAAGTAGCTATCATTATTTCTTCACGTGTAGCCCCTCTCTCCCTTAATGGTTTTATCATTAACCTATATATCGCCACCCCTATGAGACCGCCAAAAATGAGACAAAATGGAAGTGAGGAGTAGAGAGGAAGCCTAAATATTTTGACGCAGGTAAAAGTTATGTATACACCTATTGTGCCGAAGGTTGCAACAGCAAAATTTGGTACATTAGTTTTTGATAATGCGAGGGTAGCTGAAATAGCCATAAGTGAAAGGATATTGGCGAACACTATTGCATTCTGCAAGAGTAGGGGGATCAAGCCATTTTAACCTCTCTTTATCCACTATCCATAGACGCCAAAATATTTTTCTCTCAGGTTCGGGTCATTCAACATCTCCTGTGTTGTTCTGTGATCCTTTATCTGTCCACTAACAAGTAGGAAGGCTTCATCACCTATTTCCAGAGATAACTGAGCCTTCTCCGCAGTCATCACTATTTGTGTGCCCATCTCTTCATGTATCTCCCTAATCTTCTTGTACACCTCTATCGTAAGTTTCGGCATTAAGCCCTCGGTAGGCTCGTCGAGTAATAGTAGCCTAGGCTTCTTCATTAAGCCCATGGCTATCGCCAGCATCTTTCTTTCACCTCCACTTAGCCTACTCGCCTTCCTATTAATATAATCTTTCCTCGCCAGAACTGGAAAGAGCTCTAAGACTTCCTTCATGATTGAGTGACGCTCCTCTTCCTTTAAAATATAACCTCCTAACAGGAGGTTTTCCCTCACAGTGAGGTTCTCGAAGAAGCTGCCTCGCTGAGGAACATATGAGATTCCAAGCTTCACTATTCTGTTTGGCTTTAAGTTCACTATATTGTAATCATTAAATAAAATTAAGCCAGAATATATATTTGTGAGACCCATTATGGTTCTAAAAAGCGTTGTTTTCCCCGCGCCGTTCGGCCCAATTATGACTGTTATGCCAGATTTCTTTAGGTTCATAGTGACGTCAAAGAGAACTTGATGCTTTCCATACCCGGCGTTAACTCCCCTTAATTCAAGCATAAGATTCACCCTAAATAATATTTCTCTCCAAGATAACTCTCAACTACTTCTGGAGCTTTTATAACCTCATTTGGCCCGCCTTCAGAAATTATTCTTCCATCCACCATCACATAAGCGTAATCGACATACTTTAGCGCTATATCCAGCCGGTGCTCAACTATTAAGATTGTGAGGTCACGAGCTTCCTTAATCTTTCTTAAGCGCTCAAGTATCACATGGGAGAAGGCTGGATTGACCCCGGCTATAGGCTCATCCATTAGGAGCATCTTAGCGTTACTCATCAAAGCCCTTCCAACCTCCAGAAGCTTTATATCTCCGCCGCTTAGCTCGCCAGCCAGTTTATCCCATTGATCATCTAAGCCGATTGTCTCAAGCACCTTAAAGGCCCTCTCAACATGCTCCTTCTCCACATTTTTCCATGAAAACTTTATAGGGGCCTTAATGAAGCTCTCGCCTAAATTCTTTGTCGCCATTAATATATTCTCTAACACAGTTAAACGCGGAAAAATTTTTGGTATCTGGAAGCTTCTCGCCAGCCCAAGCCTAAAGGTTTCAGCCGCAGAGAGCTTTGTTATATCCTTTCCATCGAACCAAACTTCCCCCCGATCCTTCTTAAGATAACCTGTGATAAGATTAATTAACGTTGTTTTTCCAGCCCCATTTGGGCCGAAGAGTATTGCAAAGGCTCCTTTCTTAACCTCCATACTCACATCATTGACCGCTATGAGAGTCCCAAATTTTTTCGTGAGGTTTCTCGCCCTCAAGATGATGTTACTGTCCATATTATTGCTTTCCGCCCCTAAATTGGACACAAAAATATTATAGAAGGTTATTGTTGGGTAAAGTCTTTTTTAGTCTTCTTTCCATTCGACTGTACCAAGCATGGAATACTGCACGCCAACCTCCTTCCAGACGACCTCACCATTAACCTTAACGGGCCTCCATAAGCTATAGTCGGCCATTGCGAGGTCTCCGTTCTCGTTTAAGACTATGTTGCCGATGGCACCATAATAGCTGCCGGCAACCTGAGGCAATATATTCTTAACCTTCATAGCATCATACTCGTTCACAACAGCTAAGGCTAGCGCAACAACCCACACTGAGTCGTATGCCGAATAAGCGTAGATGGTCGGCTCCCTTCCCAATTTTTTAACAATCCTTTCTTTCAAATAATGATACGTTTTTGTTTCAGGGATTTTAAACATGGTGCTCGTAAACTTTGTCTTCAGCGCAAAATCGACTTCAACTGGATGCTCCTTAATGTCCACGAGCTCTGGGAGCATAACAGTTCCATCAGTTCCAAACCATCTGACCTCCATAAGATCCGGATACTTTGAGGCTGCCACGAAGATTGGAAGGATCTGGGCATAAGCGACTGCATATATTCCTATCTTTTCTAGTGGAATGCCCTTTGCTTTTGCCTTCTGAACAGCATCATTAACCCTCTCCACAACCGGGGAAAACTCTAGGGTGTCAGGAGACCATGGTATGTGCTCTAGCACCGTTCCGCCCAGTGAAGCGAACTTCTCAGTCATAGCCTTATCCAGCCCCACACCCCACTCATTAGAAATGTAGACGCTGACAACATATCTTATGCCAATGGAATACATAGCTATGGCGGCAGCTGGGCCCTGCAGGTCATCAATCGCACAGAACCTAAATAGGTTGTCGCCTGGAATACTCAATGTTACAGCTGTCGCCGACGGGCTTATGAAGAGAACCTTGTTTGCCTCTGCGGATGGCTTAATTGAGGCACACTGTGGACTCATCATTGGGCCAAGCACTATGCGAATCCCCTGCCCGACGAAAGACTCAAACTTCGCTAGAGCTACTTCTGGAGAGGACTCCGAGTTCTCGCATATCAGTTTAATCCTCCATTTTGCCCCCGCCTTAGCTAAGAAATTGTTTACGTCTTCCTGGGCTATTTCGTAAGCCGCCCATATATCCTCGCCGTATCGTGTCAGCGCTCCGCTAAGATCCACGAGAACTCCTATCCTGACTTCTCCAGTTAACCCCACAGGAACCTCTCTTTCAATTCTCCCCGGAGAGCTCATCAGGTTTATGACATAGCCCACTCCCAAGCCCACAAGAAACAATACTATTAGTAAAGCAACAAGTACCTCCTTCCTCATAAAAGTTCATTCCTCCACAAAAAATAAATGTTAAATTTTTATGAATATTTAAGTTTTTATTTTTAAAAAACAAGAACGCTATGGGGTTAAGGGAGACATTTCTTAAGTTGGCGTAAGGTATAAGTATTTGTCTCATACCCTAGATAATTGGCGGTATAAGGGATAAGTTAAGGGAGTTTGATTATGCCATATAAGCGTAAGAATAGGGGCCGCTCAAAGGGTCAGAAAGGTAAGGGTGATGTTGTCCAGTGCAGTGGCTGCGGTGAAATTGTTCCACGCGATAAAGCTAAGAAAGTTACACGCCGGGTCTCAGTAGTAGATCCAGCTTTAGCCAAGGAGCTTAAGCAGAAAGGCGCATATATATCGAGCAGGGTTGAAACCTTCTACTACTGCGTTTCTTGCGCTATTTTTAGAGGTTTAGTTAGAATCAGATCTAGAGATGAAAGAAGAGTAAAGGTTCCATTAAAATAATGAAAATGGGCACTAATTCTTCCCCCTCTCTTAGGGACGCCTCCTATAAAAGTAGAGAATTCTCTGGACAACGGTGAGGTTTGACGCTATAGCCAAGACTATAATGCCAACTCTCAGTGCATATAAGGGTGTGAAGGCGATCTCTACCAGAGATGAAATCGATATAACTATAATTCTCTCGGCCCTTTCAACAAGGCCGACTGACTCCATCGTAATCCCAGCCGACTCAGCTCTAGCCCTGGCATAACTGGTCAGCAGTGAACCTATTAACGCCAGTATCCCCCATATTAAATCACATAGCCCGCCAAGTATTAAGCCAAGAAGGACTATTGAGTCGACATATCTGTCAATCATAGAGTCTAGAAAACCGCCAAATGCCGTTGCTTCCCCATGAATTCTGGCCAAGGCGCCATCTAAAGCATCACAGAAGCCGGAGAACATTAAGAGGAGAAGAGCTAGGCTCATATAGACTCTATAAGCGCTTAAATCAACATATAAGGTTCCAGCCACCCAATAGAATATCCCAGAAAAGACGCCTGAGATGAACCCCAGAAAACTTATCGTGTTTGGTTTAACGCCAATTTTGTGGAACGCTTGAGCCAAATAGGTAATTAACTTTTGGAATTCAGGTTTTAGCTTAGTTAACATCCCTTACACTACTCTTTTAAGGATATAATAGTTTGGCTACATTCTTACTTCTGGGAACCCCGAGGTTTCTGGCAACGTTTTCACACTTAGCTTTTAATAGGAGGAAGTGTGGCACCCTTATCTCCATTTCAGTTATTGTCTCAGCGTTGGCCATTCCTTTGGCGATGACGAAACTAGCCATTTTATAAGCCTCCAGAAACTCTTTGCTACACTCTGATATAATGAGGCCCATTGCATCATTCCCTGTAGTGATGACTTCGTCCACAACATCACTAATTTTGGTGAATAGGGCGTCCTCAAGAGTTGCGTCGTTACAAGACGGCTTCTCTTTGACTGCAACTATAACTCTGCAGCCGAGATCCTTAAGCTCCTTAGCGAACAATTTATCAAGAGCCAGCTCACCCGCATTATCCGCTAAATAGAGTATTGTCTCACCCTTCTTAATGTATTTGAATGCCATGTAGACGTCATCTATTGCCAGATCGCGCTCTGCTTCAACAATTAGCCTATATAAGTCGTTAAAGTTGAAGGTATATCCTGGGATACCAAACTCAATTGCGTTACCCACAATGGCGCATAAACATGCCTTCCTAAACTTTTGATAGATGGACTTCTCCTCAGAGAGTAGTTTCTCAGCAAATGGGAGGATCTTCATAGCTTCTATATTACTTAACATTTTCTTCTCAGCCATTGGATCATTATTACCGGTAATATTCTTAATAATCCTCTCCCGCATAGTGCCAAGGACCGCTGGCACAGCATTTGGATGGAAGTTTTCGGCGAGCATTTTGAGAAGATGGCTTATCGCCATAAATCTTAACTCCATGTTTTCCGTTGCCTCAAGAATCTCTAAGTAGCCCCTCTGGAGGAGACAGGGGGCGCATTCGGGGCCTACCTTCAATCACAAACACCTCTAATCCTAAAAAGAGAATCTAATAAAAAGGTTATCCTTAACTCTTAACTTTGAGCATCGCCTCAGCGAATTCCAGCATAACCTTATACGGATCTTTAGCCTTAACTACACCGCTTGAAACAAGGATACCTTCCACCCCAAGCTTCATGGCTGCTAGAACGTCGCTGCCGCTAGTTATTCCAGCCCCACAGAGGACGGAGACCTCAGGGTTAATTCTCTTAATAGTCTTAATGGCGCTTGTAATAATCTCAGGCTTTGTTTTCGACACCGACATGCCAGTACCTATAAGCTCCGGCGGCTCAATGGCAATCATGTTCGGTTTAAATGCCGCAAGAACCGCGCTTGCAGCCACGCTCTCCGAGCAGACAACGGATATTAAATCTACCTCACGGGCCCTCCCAATTGCAACGCTTATATCGTTTAGGCTAAGCTTCCTCTCTGAGTGATTGAGAAGAGAGCCGACGGCACCAGCCTGTTTAATTGATTCTGGCAGCACATAGCCGGTGTAGCTCCCGAAACTTATTGGATCTATATGTTGGGCAAAAACTGGCACATTGAATTTTCTCGCAATTATTGGTATATCGACGAATTGTGGGGCAACACCGACGCATACTCCGGTCTCAGAGCTAACTCCCTCAGCCATCTCAGCCAGCTTAATCGCATTCTCTCCAGTAGCTTCTGCATAGGCCTTAAAATTCACCAATATTATTGGTAGCTTAACATCAGGAGGCATTAACATCTATCTCCGACGGAATCTCTCTTGGACTCACTTATTAGAAGATATTTTATAATGCCACATTAACTTTAATAAACTTAAGGCAAAATCTATCCATAAAATGGCAGTTTATCACGGGGAATCTCTCGCACAGCTTGCTCCGACATCTTTTTTGCATCTTCGAGGAGACTATCGAATGTTTCATCCAGCTCTGACACATATGCTTCAAGAGCCTCAACATATAGCTGGAGAGCCCTAATCAAGTCGCTGGCACTATTACTGTAATCTAAAACAACACTTATGAAGTCAAAGTCCTTTTTACTTTTATCAGTTTCGTCAATGTCCCTCTTAATTTCCTCCAACATTTTAAGAAACGATTTCTCCTCTGCCTTAAATAAGTTTGACTTGAGGTTCACATAAGCCTTTAAGCTCTCCAAAGTCTTTTTTACAGTTTTTCTTCCTATGGGCTCAGACAAATCAACACCTTCCACAGTGGCCCCTCACTTCTTAAAAGTGAGATGGCAAGGCAATTATAATGTTTGTTAATAGTCTCATGTATTTCCAGAAGTTCTGAAGATAGTTACGCCAAATGAATATTTTTTGGATTTTATGTATTATTTCATCCATCGACACCAATTTTTTACAGAAAAGGCTGTTGAAAGATTCGACATCTTTAAATATAAGTCGTTCTTTTTGTCGAAGTTTTTGAAATCTTTATAAAACTTTATCTTAGATAAAGTTTTTGATGTCCTTAGAGGTTGTGCAGTCAGTTCCCTTCAAATATGAGAGAAGCGCCGAGATAGATAAGTTGCTCTCCGATTATCGAGAAATCGTTAACGCTTGTATAAAGAAGCTTCTTATAGAATTAAGAACTACATCGCTTAAATCAATCCATAACGCCATGTGTATGGAGCTTAAAAGTAAGTATCTATACCAAACCAGCTTTTACGTTACGGCTTACAGAGTGGCAATTGGTGTCGTTGAGACTTGGAGAAAGAGGGGCGGAGAAGTTCCAGAGGTTAAAAAGGCTATTCGTGAAGGTCTCTCCCTTAGCCTATAAGTTTGACGGTGAAACTTTAAGGATTTCAGTTAAGCCCAGAAAATTTGTTCATTTAAGGTTCATCTATGGAAGCTATCAAAGGAAGTTTGTTGACTCATGGAAGCGCGGAGAGCTGAAGATTGGAGAGATAATAATAAATGAGCAGAATGTCCTCATACCCTTTAAACGAGTCGTCAACCTATTAGAGCCCTTAGGCTCTAATAGGTTAGGCACTTTAAGTGCAAGCCCACGACAATTTATATGAAGTACTCAAGCCTTGTTAACCCAACTATTTCATCAAATTCTAGGTTTAATGCATCAAGTATCTGATCAAAGGTTGATCTAAGGTAGTTAATGTATTTATCGACGTCTATCTCCTTAGACGTTGCCAGCTGAACTGGTTTAACGAATGGCTCTTTAATGGTCTTCACGAACCTTATCGTGTCTCCGGCCTTCAACTCTATTCCCCTAGCCTGTAGCATGAGCGCTGCCTTAACATGTTGTGGTGTTGTCTTTATGTAGGCTTCCGGAGGTTTTCCAAGGACGACTTCAAAGGCGAGGTCGTTCATATCCTCCCACTCTCTATTCTTCAGCTTCATGTAGCATTCACGTATTGTGCGCTCAATATCCCTCTTCGCCCTCTCGAATTCGCTGGGTGTCTTAACGCGGCTTAATATGTCCTCAATTGCATCAAAGTACCTCTTTATGAAGGGAGGTATGTGCCTCTTCTTCCCAGTGAGACCCTTAACGTCTACACTCCCATCATCCAGGACCCCAAGATAGTTTTTCTTCCTGTAGCTGAAGACTACATAACGGTAATATTTATCTACGTCTAACTCCATGCCCAGGGTCTTCTCCGCCCAGTCAGAAAGCTCCCTAATTTTTTCAGAGGATGGATTTTTTAGGAAGAGACTATCCGTGTCGCCGTAGATCACTTCAATGCCGAGTTCACGCGCCTTATTTATGGTAAGCGTTATTATATTTCTCCCTATTGCCGCTATAGCCTCAGCCGCTGGTGGGCAATATAAGTCAAATATTTCTGCACCGAAGACCCCGTAAGAGGCATTTAATATTACTTTAAGTGCGCTCTGTATGACATTGTACCATTCTCTCTGCTCATCTGGAAGGGTTTTATCCTTAGACTTAGGTTTATACCACTTGACCCTAAGATCCCTAAGGGAGCCTATTAGCATGCTTTCAAGGGATTTATGTTTCTTGCAGATCCAATGGGGCGTCTCTGGGACAAGATTATCCCTACATTCCTCGTGGACGCACCTAACAGTCTGATAGCCAAGATTATAAACCTTGATTATAGATGGATATAGGCTTTGGAAGTCCATTACGGCTACATTAAAGTGTACTCCTGGAACTGGTTTAACGACTATGGCACCCATGTACTTTTTGCCCTTAATTATCGCCTTTGTTACAGTTGTCCCCCTAGCAGCGATTATGTCCTCACTATTGGGTATTAACATATTCCTTCTTCGGTGCTCATAATACATGAAGCTACGAATCCACTTTGAGACACCCTGCCTACTAACATCTTCCATTGGCATCCTACTTATCCTAGTCAGAATAAGTAGGAGCTTCATTACCAGGTCATCATTATAGGAGGTTAATTCCAGGGTTATCTCGGCATCATTTAGGCAGTAGCGGGCTAGCTCCCCATAAGAGAGCTCTGACACAGGCTTTGTTAAGACGAGCTTTGACTTCCCTAGAAGGGCCTTAGCAACTTCGTCTAGAGTTACGTTTCGATACTTCTGTCCAAAAGCGTAAATCTGAATCGATCTGTTGAGAAAGAACCTGTAAAGATCTATGTGCACACCGTACCTCAGCGAACATATCTTTTCTCTCCTTTCTATTGGAACATCCTTTTTTGAGAAGCCCAGATTCTTAGCCCTATGATATAGATAGTTTAAGTCAAAGTCATCTCCATTAAACGTTATGACAAATGGATACTCGTCCAGAACACTAAAGATGGAGCGGAGCAGATCCCTATCAGAATTATAGAACTCGACTATTACGTCAGGCGGTAAATTTAAGTCACCCTCCTCAACACCCTCACGCTTAAGCAATAGAACACGCTTAACCCCATCAGAAGAGACTAGTGAGGCGCATATTACTGGCTGAGAGGCTTCCTCAGGATCTGGAACCCTAGTTGCAATGGGGGAGTAAACTTCTATATCAAGGGCCACTCGGCGCATCTTCGGAGCTGGATACTCCAGTAGCCTAGCCCACATTTCAAGATACGGTAAGAAGTCCTTAGGGGTATCCTTTGAGAGGAACTCGAGAACCCTTGCAACATTTCTTTTAGCTGTTTCATCGAGATACGATATTAACTCGCCATTCCTGATTATATATGGCATGCCTGGCTGCAAACCCTTGTCATAAATGTAGCACTGGTGATATTTGATGGCTGACTCCCAAACCTTAACCCCACTATCCCCAAACGTCACTGAGAGCTCTTCGGGAATAATATCTCTTAAACAGCCCCTAGGCCGCCCACCTATCGCCAGCGGGTCCTTAGCAACAACCTTCGTAACTTTTATCGTTTGATCGAGGAGGGCATCGTATTTCTCAACAACCTCAATGTGGTCAAAGCCTGGATGATAAACAACTCTGTCAATTTTCTCTAGAGTCTCCGGTGGGACATTTGTGAGGAGGTATGGTTTATGACCGGTGTTATCATACCATAGGTAGATGCGCTGTGAAACTGGCTCATATAATTTCACATAGGCAACACCCTTAGAGCCGCTATATCCTACGGATACAATGTAGGACGGTGGGAGATTACTTGGCGCAACATCTATTGCTTCATCAGGCTTAGCGGCAGGAAGCTCGCTCCCACCCGTCTCAGAAGCCTCATCACCACTAGCGCTCTCCCCTGTCCTTAAAGCATTATTCTTAGGGGGCTTAATCAGCCCACAGAACTCTTCCAATGTTTTCTGCCGCATTTTAATCTACAAAAATTATTTATAGAAAACCGCGCATTTAAAACTTCTGAGGGCAATATTTAATAGCTGGCCGTGGTTTGAGATACAAATGGAAACTATTGAAACCCTCTTAGAAAGTATTCCGTTTTCTCAGATAGCTTCCTGGCTGAGAGATATAGCCTTAAAATACGGTTACCTTGGGATACTACTCGTCAGCTTCCTTGGATCTCTATCCATAATTCTCCCTATACCTTATGCTGCGGTGATATTTATGATGGGTGGATGGTTTGAACCAAACCTCTTGGCACTATCCGCTGGAGTGGGGTCAGCTCTCGGCGAGATATTGGGCTATGTAATTGGATATTATGGGGGTTCTCTTATAAGTGAGGAGAGAAGAAGGAAAATGGAGCCTATCGTAAAGATCTTTATGAAGTACGGGGCGATAGCAGTCTTTATCTTCGCACTAACACCATTGCCTGACGACCTTCTTATAATACCTCTCGGCATCATGCGTCTGCCACTCATAAAAGTTTTTTTGCCATGCGCCCTCGGGAAGATTGGTATGTGCTTTATTCTAGCCTATGGCGGAAGATTCTTAAAAGAGGTTATAGAATGGTTTATTGTCGGAGAGGAAGGGGATTTACTTCTGATGGCTGTGACGGGCATCCTTCTAATAGCAATAGTTATAGCGATACTTAAAATCGACTGGGAAAATCTTTTGTTAGAGGGAGGCTACAAAATTATATTTAAGCGTGCTAGCAAAAATAAGTAAAAACCTCAATGGACTTCCATAATTTAGGGCATGTTTGTCGATTTATTGATTGTTATAGGGCACTGCGAGAGAAAGTCGAATTTTTCGACAGCCTGGCAGGAGACTAATAAGACTTAAATGCTCTAAACCCAAGATTCTTTTAGGTGTCATTATGCAGGGAGCTGGGCGGGTAACAGGTATAGTTGTGTTCCTCTTCGGCATAGCCCTCCTAGCATTCACGTATTTCCTAGGGTATTTGATATTAACTGATGTAGAGAGACTGAAAGAATACGTCAATTTAATACCCCTGCCCCAGCCACTTATCGGCGAGGAGCTTGTCGACGCGTTTGGGATAACCCTCTCAAAATTCCTCTCCTATATAATTCCAATAGTACTCCTGTTTCTACTCGGCTACATAGCCTCTAAAATATCTTATTATGGCATAGAGATATGGAGGGCTAAGCTGGTTACTGAGGAGAAAGAGATTAGTAAAGTGCAAGCTTAAGGTGTTTCCGCCTTCACCCCAGCATCTTAAAGATTTATCCAAGGGCTTCAACCTTAAAAAAGATTTATATTTAGAGAGGTGTAAATATTAGTGAGGCCAAATTATTGAAGGCAGCTTAATGGGAAGACTTGTAAAATACAGGGAATTGGATTACGGTGTAGGCGCATTTATAGTTTTTGCAATATCCCTTGGCTTGGCGGCAATAGTTTATGGTGGAGGCTTCCTCGCATTTAACCTACTAAACTTAGTTGCATGGATCATTATCCCCCTTGGAGCTTATACTGTTGCCTATGCTTTACGGGCGCGGAAAGACTATTTATACTACATGAGCTGGGGACTAATAATGTTGATTAGCGGTCTATCCTTCGCCCTCTATAAACTCATGAATGTAATAGTGTTAATTGGTTTATTGCTTATTATTCTTGCAGTCTCTGGTTTACTCGCATATTGGAGGAGTGGGGAGGAGAGGGATGGAGAGGATTCATGAGGAGAGGAGCTTGCTGGAGAGGATAGTTGGCTACATTCCAGGATATCGGGGATATAAAGAGAAGGAACTGCGTAGAGAGAGCGATAGGCTAGTTAGAATGGATGTCGTCAACAGGCTTAAGGCTGCTAAAGATTTGCTGAGAAAAAGGTTTGCGAGCCCAGTCCCACTCCAAAGGATTTCAAGTGAAGACATGTGGATGCTCGATAGCTTAATGTCTCGTCTAGATAGGATAATACAGCGAATAGATAGGGCTGTAGCTGGCTACGCCGGCATGTTTGATGCAATCAAGGTTAAGGAGGACAAGCTTGAAGCAGCCCTCCAGCTCGACCTAAGTCTCATAGAGAGAGCGGATTCTCTAAAAGCTAGTGCAGAAGAATTTGTTAAGGCTGCGCCAGGCGGGGATGAGTGGAGGAGGTGTATGGATAACTTGTTGTCAAGGATAGAGGAGATAGATAATTTGATAGATAAAAGGGTGGAGATATTTAGGGGGCTGACGGGTTAAAGCAAGTTTATTTTGAGGTGATGTGGGATGCCAAAGGTTATTGAGTGGGTTGGTGCAAGGGAGGAGGATATAGTTTGGAGGTATCCGAGGGAAGACATCGCCTGGGGAGATGTTCTTGTTGTCCACGAGTATGAGGCGGCCGTCTTCTTTAGGGATGGAAAAGCCTACGATGTTTTTAGGGCTGGAAGACACGTACTAACAACAGCAAACCTGCCCTTATTAACAAAGGTGCTCTCGGCCATAGCGGGCTACGATAAAGCTCCATTCAGGGCCACAGTAATATTTGTTTCATTAAAGCAGTTTCAGGGGAAGTTTGGCTCCCAAGGCCAAACTAAAGAGCTTGCCCCACTAAAATTTTATGGGAGCTTTTGGTTTAGGATTGAGGAACCAAACCTCTTCGTGAACGAGGTTGTAGGCGGCCAGGGCGCGTATACAACAGGAAGCCTCCAAGAGTTCCTTAGGGGATATTTTAATGAGAGGTTAATTGACACCTTAAGCCAATACTCATTAATCGAGGTTTATGGAAAGCTTGATGAAACCAGCTTCCTAGTTAAGAATGCCCTCTACGATGCTTTTAGGAGGATAGGGCTTGAGCTAATCGACGTGAAGTTTGAGGGTATTGATACAACCCCGGAATGGAGGGATAGAATATTCTTCTTGAGAACAGGGGTCTCAGCAAGTGAAGTTCTGAGGATGCAGACTGTTCAGAGAGCTGCTGAGAGCTTATCAAAGAGCCCAGGAGCTGCCGTTGGAGCTGGCATAGCTGTGATCCCACCGCTGTTCCAACAGCCGGCGGCCCAACCACAACAATTGACATTGTGTCCGAAGTGCGGTTTCCAGAACCCGTCAACAGCAAGGTTCTGCCAGAACTGTGGAGCGCCCCTACAGGCAGCGGGTATACAATGTCCGAAGTGTGGAACAACTAATCCACCTGGAGCAAAATTCTGTATAAATTGCGGCTCCCCACTACAATCCTTAATTAAGTGCCCTAAATGTGGGAGCGAGGTTCAGCCAGGGGCAAAGTTCTGTCAAAATTGTGGGGAGAGACTAGCCTAATAATCTCTGGGAGATAAATGCGGCTGCACTAAAGTTGATAGCAGGGCTACGTGGGCAGTGTTTATATAGTCCTCCTTGCACCACAGTGGGGGCAAACCGTCTCGGTCTGCGGGAAGAGTGTTCCACAATATTTACATGGAACCATCACTACCTCGCGGATAACCTCCTTCTCCTTAACAATTGGGGGCGCAGCCGGCTGGGCAACATGAAACTCAATTGTTTGGCTGGTCGCGTCCGGCCTACCCTCAACTGCTACGACTCCCTTAATAGTCCATGTTACCCTTCTATCTATCCCCTTTGAAGTGGGCTTCATCGTTATTGGGATTTGGATGCTGAATGGGAAGCTCGCTGTGAAACCCTTTGATATATGCATGGGTCCGGTGAGACATGGCTTTGCCGAATATAAAGTAGCTGACTCCCAAACCTCCCTAACAACTTCCCTCTTCAATGCCGGATCATAGAAGCGCTTCTGAACCCTAGCTGACTCAACACAAAGGATCTCGCATCTAATCTCGTCGGCGTCAAATTCTTCATCCGAGGATAAAAGTAGTTCCCCCTTGAGATAATCGCCAAGAAAGACGACATTCTCACTGAGATTCAATTTTAAGACGACTTTTGGAGGCGTAACCTTTTCGGCCAGCTTCTTGAGGAAAGACAAGACGAAAGACCCCACGACAATAAATTTATATTATTAAGTATGGAGCGTAACAATATTAAATGTTTTATTTTTTATTTGTTCTATCCATTCGTTCCCCAAACATTTTGCCGCATTTTCAGTGGGTTATGTGAAGCTTGGAATAACTTCTCTCGCGAACCTCTCGCTCAGCTCCATATATTTTTGTGGCGGCGGGGGCGGCGTGAACTCAACAATAAAGTATTGGCAACCAGCCCTCGCGTGATCCTCAATAAACTTGACGCTCTCCCCTAAATCCTTCAAATCCAACCCAATCATGAGGAGGAAGACGAAGGTAAACTTTGTTGGGTCTCTACCATACCCCCTCAAGAGGTCCCGAACCATCTTTACGCGGCTCTCATAATCTTCAAGGGACACCACTCTATGCGGTGAAGGAGCTCTATGAGCTATCCACCCATCAAAGTATTTTGCCGTAATCTTCAGGGACCGCGGTCCCATCCCGCCAGACCACATTGGTGGGTGAGGCTTCTGCTTCGGCTTCGGCAGTAGGGTGGCGTTACTCAGCCTATAATATTTTCCATTAAAGTTCACATTATCCTCAGTCCATAGCTTGAGGATTACCTGTATTCCCTCCTCAAACTTCTCGATTCTGGTGCGGTCATCGTCAAAGGAGGCTGTTGGCGAATAATTAATGAATTCTGGTGGATAGAAGCCTACTCCGAAGCCAGCTATAACCCTACCCTCTGAGAGAAAGTCCACTGTGGCTATAATCTTTGCCAGCTGGCTTGGAATCCATCTGGGTATCGGGCTCACCATGCACCCAACCCTAACGGAGCTCGTTTTTGCAGAGATGTATGATAGTGTCGTCCAAGCATCCAGGAGCTCGTTTGATGGGAAGGATGGTGCTGGAAGGTCATAGTGGTCTGGGAGGAAGATACCGTCATAACCTAAATCCTCAACCCTCACACACCACTCAGCAAACCTTTTAACGTCAGGCCATGGGTGCGGCGTCGGATTTATACCGAAGCGAACACCACTCAAAACCCGTCACCTAACATACTATAAGCGGATACTAGATAAAAAGCTCACATAAAAATTTTAGAAGACTTGGTGGCGGGCTCAGTTGATTAGATAGTCCTCATGAGCTCGGTGGAGGACCACTTCCACATCGCCCGCCACCATAATAAAATTAGCGTATGGTCTTATATGAGACTACCGTTTCTTCAGCATTAGTTAGATCTCTCCATTCAAAAATTTATTCTTTGACCCTAGTTGGAGAACCCGACTATAAACTGGGACCCCAGGCAAGAATTTATAAGCATGGTTTAACATAAAATAGACTGGCGTGATGAAATGGAGCGACTCTGATGTGATGATGAGAATTCCTTTTTCTGAAGTAAGGTGTCTATGAGACTAACATTTATCAATAGTTTTGTGAATAATTTTCTTAGGCGATGAAGGGAATATTTACTCCCGGCGCTGACCACCAGAAAGGGATGAGGAACCCACGAACCCGATGAGCCAAAACCTCCTTCACATTGCTTACGGCTCAGCGCTGCGTGAGCTCCTCATTCAAAACACGTCAGTTGAGAGGAGGCAACCTCATCGCCAAAGGAAAATCAGTACAATTATATTCCATAGAGAATATTAAATTTTTAGTTGCTTTAATGAGAAATAGGTGCTTCTGAAAAATTGGTTCATGAGGGCCCGCCTGGAGAGATAACTTACTCGTGGAACCCAATAGTTGGCTGCCTACATAACTGCGTCTACTGTTGGTCTAGAAAATATGCTGCTAGATTAGCCTCGAGAGGCATTGAACCCTATAGGTCGCATGGCTTTAACCCAACATTTGTGGCTGAGAGGCTTAGGCAAAGGCTCCCGGATAAAGGGTTTATATTTGTCTCGGATATGGGTGATATGTGGGGTTGTTATGATGAGGAGACTGAAGTATTGACTTATAATGGATGGAAGAAATTTAATGAAGTCACTTATGATGACCTGGTAGCTTGCTTAGACCCAAACAATAATAGAGTTATTTACTGTAAGCCCACAAGAATCGTAAAATACTGGTATGAGGGAAAGATGGTTAGAGTAAAGTCGAATTTTGTAGATTTATTAGTTACTCCAGACCACAACCTCTATGTTGCGGTGAGAACCACATCGCGTGGGGGGCGGGGTGTAAATTTTGGAGACTTTAGTTTAGTCAGAGCTGAGAGCTGCCTTGGGAAGAGAATAAAGTTTCGAAGTGACTTTCCAAACTGGGAGGGTTATGAGGTAGATGAGATTGCGGGTGTACCAGTAGACATTTTTATGAAATTCCTCGGGTATTATCTAGCCGAGGATGAAGTCTTGATAATAAATAATGAGATGCGAATAAAGGTTGCCAAAAAGAACACAAGCCCCCAATATAAAGATGCCCTTGAGACAATAAAAGCGGTCGCTGAAAGTAGAGGAAAAAACTTTTGTGCTTACGGAGATGGGATCACAATTTATGGAGATCGGGAGCTCATAGAATATCTTCAAAAGCTGGGTCATGGAGACGAAAAGCATATTCCCCCTGAATTGAAAAACCTGTCGAAAAGATTACTAAATATAATGCTTGAAGCCTATATTAATGGCGACGGTAATAGGTCATCAGGAAACTGTAAAAGAGCCTATACGACCAGCAAGAGGCTCGCCGACGATATTCAGGAAGTGGCGTTGAAATGCGGATATGCATCTATAGTGAGAAAGAGAGGTAGAAAACGGGATAAAAATATTGGCGGAGAGATTGTGGCAAGAGGGCGCGACCACTATGAGGTCACAATTAGTAGGAGAAATAAGATGCCTGAAGTCGGCCAAGCCCGCAATATAGGGGCTACTAATAAGCTGGGCATTAAAACTAGATGCTATGTCGGCTATGAAGATTATAGAGGTTATGTCTATTGCCTCGAGGTGCCCACTCACATAATTTATGTTAGAAGAAATGGTAAGCCGGTTTGGTGCGGTAATTCTTGGGTTCCGAGGGATTGGATTGAGGGCGTATTGAGGGTTGTCCGCTCTAAGCCAAGAGCCCGCTTCCTATTCTTAACGAAGAACCCTGCTAGATACCTTGAATTTATAGATGAGTTCAGCGGCAATGTTGTCCTGGGAGCGACCATTGAGACCAACAGAGATTATGGGTTAAGCAGGGCTCCGCCGCCAAGGGAGCGCTATGAGGCTATGCGCAGGCTTAATTGGAGGTGGAAGGTGGTTGTAATAGAGCCCATATTGGACTTTGATATGGAGCTCATAGACTGGCTATATGAGATAAAGCCATGCGTGGTCTATGTAGGCTACGATAATTATGGGAACAGGCTTCCTGAACCAAAGCTTGCTAAAACCGAGATACTCTTAGAAGCTCTGGCCGACATAACGGATCTGAGACCCAAGACTATAAGGAGAGCGTGGTATGAGGGTGCTGGCTCACGTATGCAGCGCTGAGAACCCTACAAACAAAATATTCACTATCTCCATAATGAATTCTTAAACCATAAAGGGTTTATAGTTATTGGAGAGAAAGCATATTATTGGGGATGATGAGGGTCGAAAGCGTGGACAGCCCTAATTGGATGACAGGCTGGCTGATCCCTGATCCCTCAAACAAGCAATAATAAGCCTTTTAGTTTTTCATCATTCAGAACTGGAGTCCACAACATGGTGCTGTTAAATATTAAGGCTTAATTTTCGCTAGGTTAAAGATTGTTTAGGTAAGTGGCTAAGCGGTATGCTGAGGAAACTCCACTTAAACACCAAGATTATGTTGCTCACGAGCTTCCTGTTAAGCTTATCTTTCGGGCTAACATACCCCTACCTTTCCCGAATACATTTATAGTTTAACTGGAGAAGCCTTGTCCCCTGGGCTCATCATATCCCTCCGGAGCTCTACCTATATATAGCCCTGATTATAAGCGGATACCTTGGCGACACCTTAGGCAGGACTATTCCAATAGGCGCTGGAACTATTTTCCTCGGAGCTGCCCAAATCATGTATGCCTCAGCCCTAACACACCAGAACTCCTCCTCACAGCCCTTTTAGACGAGCAGCTCACGCGGTTCTTCACAATATCCTTTATAGTCGATATAGCCAAGCACCTACCACACGCATTCATGCCAATTCTCGGAGGATTCCTAAGAGATCAACATGGTATTACTGGTCTCAGGCTCGGCTTCTGGATAAGCGGGCCACAGCAGCAATTATAGGCTTATAAGATTCAAGCTGCTCTCCGAGACTTTAAATGGGACTAAAAGGCTAAGCTTGAGCGGTTGCCAATTGTCTATGTTAACCCTAAGCATATTTCCAATAACTTCAACACTACTATTGGTAGGCTTAATACTGGATTCATAGTCTTCAAAAAAATGGACACAGGTTATTTGGAGGAAAAATAGGTTGTTTAAAGCATTTTAACTTATGGTATTGTGAACTCTGCTGAGGCCACCACTGGCATTTTGCTCTCCTTAAGCCAGCCTCTCACGGTAACTCTATATGTTCCATGGGCCAGCTGTATTATTGGACGCTTAAGCTGAAGTGTGATGGTTCTGCTCTCCCCGGGCTCCATCTCTACTAGAGCCTGAGCGGATATCGGCTCGTAAATGACGATCCAGAAGCCCGCAACCTTCCTCTCAACAATAGCTCCATAGGCGGCGTTTGGGAAGACTATCGTCTCATCGCCAATATTCTCAACTGTAACTTTAATCAAGCAGTCTCTTCCATCCACATCCACTTTAATTGTCAGCCTTAACACGTCACTCGGTGTTGCCGGCGGTGTGGGGGATGGAGCAACCATCATAGCCTTTATGTACGGCGTATCTTCTTCAAGAAAAACCCTACCGACAACGGTGACCCCTACACCCCTATTAGCCAACGGCCTATACATAACTCTTATAAGGGGCTCTCCAACAACGTAAATCCAGCCAGTTTCATCAGAAATTATCCACCAATTCTTTTTAGGCGGCTCCCCTGAAGGCCCTGGAATACCTTCAGGAGGATCCTGCCCACAGTACATCCCCCTAACGATCACAATCTTCCCTTCAAGGGCTGAGGCATTCGCAAGTATATCTCCAACCTTCACCATCCTCAAAAACTTCTCAGCAGCTATCTCTTTAACACTCCTAATTATCTTACCTATCTCCCTTAGATCCTCAACAATATCCCTAATAACGTCCTTTATTCTCTCGAGCTCCGTCTCCCTAACAATTTCAAGCAGGCTCTGTATGGTTTGGCTGAGGTTTCCGAGACTTAGCCCCTCAAGGATCTCCATCTCATTTAAGCCCTCTTCCCTAATCCTCCTAGCCACTTCCTCCCTAATTCTCCTAGCGAACTCTTCCCGGATCCGCTCGAATTTTAATAGGAAACCCTCAGCCCTAACACGAATAGTCCTCTCAGCCCTATTTCTTAGGCGGATAAAGGCTTCAGCTATAAGCTTATTTGCCTCAGCTAAATTATGAGCCGCCGCTGAAACGTTCCCCTGATCTAGGAGGGATGCTATTCCATTTAATAGGTCCTCCGCCTCCACGAGAAGATCCTCAACCTCAGAGGCATTTGGCAGAGACCTGATGCGCATAATTCTCTCAAGCGATCTGTTAGCGGCTACCAATAGGCCCTGAGCTTTAAGTTCCGGTGCCTCTGAAAACGGGGTTAAACCAGACTCGCAGAGAATCCTGTGGATTCCTGTGTAGGCCTCCCTGAATAGTCTCATGGCGTCAGCAGCCTTTTGAATTGCGCCAGCATAATCTCTAGCCCCAAATGAATCGTGAGCCTCCTTCAGGAGATCTGAGCCCCGATCTATGAGGAGCTTCATTTCATTATATGATTCAAAGAGCCCAGCACCCTCAATAGCCTCCATAATGCTTTCATTCCCCTCAATCATCTCCACAAGAGCTTTAACCCTAGTCTCAGCCTTGGCAGCGACATTTATCATGGCCCTCGCCTTATTCTCCAACCTAAGCTCCGAGGCTGCTGGCAGGGCCAATGCCACCTGAACAGCTGCTGAAGCCAATACTATTATTAGGACAACCATTGTTAGGCTTAAGGCTCTTAACCTCACAGGCACCACCAAGACGATAATTTGTGAAAAGTCTAAAATAAGGGACACCTTGAAACGCCGCATTCCACCACTGGAAGCCTACCGTTGTCGGATAGTTAACTTTTTATAACTATCCGTTCCACCTCTTTAAATTCATCGTCTTCTACTAGAGTGTTTCTTAAGCAACCTCTCAGCAGTCTTGGGCTTAGACTTCTTCAATTTTTGGATTCTCCTGATAATGTTAGAGTAGGTTGTATGGATTGTTCTAAGGTTGTTTTCAATTCTTAAGATGTGCGGGTTGGAGCTTACTGCCGTAACGTTTGACTCATTAATATCTATTGCTATCCAATCATCAGGATTCGACAAACCAACATCTTTCCTAAATGGGACTAAGACCTTGTTTTCATTTATGGATATCTCTCCCACTCTCAACTTTCCAGATCTCCATTCTTCAATGAACTTCTCTTGATAATCACCAAACTTCAGCTGGATGTATAGGAACTTCCTAGGCTTAACGAATATCCCGAGTCTGTCCCCCTCAAACTTGATGAGAAGGGGTCAAGCTACATGGAGAGCTTTTTGGCCTCTGACCTATCGCATTTAGTTAATCCTCATTAATTATGGGGATTAACTAGCATATCCTCGGTATTGGGTCGCCAATCGGTCTGGGTATAATCCTTTTACCGCCAATGATCGTCTCCATGACGACGACCTTAAACTCATCCGTTACCTCGCCAATTATCTCCGCATTCCTTCCCTCATTTGTCCCCCTAAGAAAATCCAGAATCTCCTCAGCTTTCTCCTTAACAGCGCCGATAACGACCTTACCCTCATTGCCAATCTCAAGCGGATCTAACCCAAGCATCTCGCATGCAGCCCTAACTGGCTCACGTATTGGAATCTTATCCTCATAAATCATTATTCCAACGCCAGATTTCTCCGAAAACTCGTTCAGTGCGTCTGCTAAGCCACCCCTAGTAGGATCCTTCATCGAAACCACTCCACCAACCTCTCCAAGCATGCGCTGTATCATCTTGTTCAGGGGCCTAATATCAGACCTAATGTCGCCTCCAAAGTCTAATCCCTCCTGCGCCGATAGGATGGCTATTCCATGGTCCCCTATAGTTCCGGAGACAATTATCTTGTCTCCGGGCTTGAGGTTTGAGTCAAGTATCCACCTACACCTTAAATCCGACCTATACTTTCTAACAACATTGATGTTTTTCTCAAGGTTCTCCGTCCTAAAGCCTATCCCCGACGTGTTTATCACACAGCCTCCAAGGCCACCCCTTTCAACAACCTTTGTGTCACCGGTGACTATCGCAACGCCAGCTTCAATGCATGTCTCACGCATGCTAGCCAGTATCCGCTCAAGATCCCTTAATGATAAGCCCTCCTCCAGGATTAGCCCACATGCGAGGGCCGCGGGCTGTGCGCCCATAACGGCAATATCATTAACGGTTCCCGAGATAGCTAGGCGGCCAATATCTCCGCCAGGGAAGAATATTGGCTTAACTGCATGTGAGTCACTTTTAAGTACTATGTCGCCTATAACCGCTGCATCATCGAGGGCTCTTAGGGATACATGTGCCTCGGGAGCTTCTAGGTCCCCGAAGAACCTTAAGATATATTTCTTTATAAAGTCATGCATTACTGAGCCGCCTGCACCATAAAGCATCGTTACATATTCTCCGCTGGCAGCCAATCCATGCGCCCCCAGAGTTTTGTGGACACATAAAGTATTTAATTTGATTGGTAATCAAGTTTTCTTATGCATGAGTGGGCTCTGGCCGAGGCCATTATCTCAGCCGTCTCAGATGTGGCTGAGAGGGAGAAACTCAGAGAGGTTAATAGCGTAGTGGTTGTTATTGGGGAACTCCAGCAGGTTGACCGGAATATACTTAGGTTCGCCATAGAGCAGCTCAAGCAGGGTAAGCTCGCTGGAGCAAAGTTCATTATCAGAACTGAGAGGGCTGTGTTCACTTGCAGGGCATGTGGATACAAGTGGCCTTTCAGAGGAACTAATCTACCGGAGGAAGTTAGGGAGATCATACATTTTATTCCAGAGACCTCCCACGCATATGTCAGGTGCCCCGCCTGCGGGAGCCCAGACTTCGATCTCTCCGGGGGTAGGGGGGTCTGGATAGCGAGCGTGAGGGGTGAGGGGTAACGTTAGACCCAAGGCTAAACGCCATAAACAGTAGGCTGAGTGGTGTCGATAGAATAATAGCTGTTGTGAGTGGTAAGGGCGGTGTTGGGAAGAGCTTAATAGCCACAACAATGGCCCTACTACTGGCAAGGGATAAATTTAGGGTTGGGCTATTTGACGTAGACTTCACGAGTCCAACAACCCACGTCGTCCTAAATGCTGGCGGCCTCAAGCCAATCGAGGAGAAGGGGATAGTACCCCCTGAGGTATATGGCTTAAAGTATATGTCCCTAGCATTCTATCTTGGCGGCAGGGCGCTACCCTTAAGGGGTCAAGAGCTCACAAATATCCTTCTCGAAACGCTTGCGTACACTATTTGGGGTAAGCTGGACGCCTTAATAGTGGACATGCCTCCGGGAATAAGCGACCTCATGCTCGATATGTTAAAGTATGTTAGGAGAGCCGAGTACCTAATAGTGACAACCCCATCCAAGATGGCCTTTGAGACTGTTAGGAAACTTATTATGCTCCTCAAAGATTTGGGTGCACCAGTCTTAGGGGTTATCGAGAACATGAGGTTCAGCGATACGGAGCATATTAAGCGGGAGGTCGAGACCCTCGGGGAGAGATATCTTGGGGGGATAGGCTACGATATGAGGTTGGAGGAGAGTCTCGGAAGGCTGGATAACCTCCTCAATACTAGGTTCGCAGCAGAGGTTGGGGCCATACTGAGAAAAATAGTGTACTTGAAGACATGAGCGGCTTGGAGGCTTGGATGGTGGGGAGGAAGATTATTCAGGTTGGAAATATCTGCGCACTCTGTCAAGGGACATATCCGAGAAGTATCCTCTACACATGCAGTCTCTGCGGGCTAGCTTACTGCGGAAACTGCATTCTACTTGATGATGACAGGGCAATATGCTTAAGGTGCGCCGTCAAGATGGTGTCGCCAAGAGCCCGGAGGAGCAAGTACATGAAGCTCGCCGAGTATCTAGCGAGGAGACCCAAGGCCCTAAACGAAGTAACCCTCACCTTCCACGAGATAGAGGAGATTATTGGGGATAGGCTTCCGGATTCTGCTAGGGTGAGGAGGAGCTGGTGGAGCAATGTTAGGGGACGGATGCCGTCAGAGGCATGGCTCACGGTGGGATGGGCTGTGAGGGAGGTGGATCTCGTTGGTGAGAGGGTGAAGTTTGTTAGGGAGAGCAGGGTGGAGAGGTTTAAAGAGGGGAGGGAACTGGAGGGTGTGAGCCCATCGTTTAAGGCCCTAGCCTTCAAGGTTAGGGCTGGGAGATGGAGGGGGAAGAAGATATCTAAGACTAAGATCGCTATACTACAAGCCCGCCTAAAAAATATTGAGAGGCAGCGTAAAAAAGCCCGTTAATGCTAACCTGAAGGCATTATAAAAGTTCAGCAGAATTCTCAAAAACAGCAAATATTATTTTTAGGTTGGAGTTATAAAGGCTTGTTGAGGCATCATGGTTAGGGTTAGAGTTAAGTATTTTGGAAGGATACGTGAGCTCATGGGTGTTAGGGAGGAGGAGTATGAGGTAGGGGACTCCACATTGGAGGATCTCCTCATGAAACATATACCTAGCAGGCATGGAAATATAGCTGGCAAGTGGATGAGGACGATGTTTCAGGCTGAGGACAGGGGCCGTGAAGGGATCGTGGTGAGAAGCAACTATCAAATATACGTTAATGGAATTTCATGCAGCATGGCGTATAGGCTTAAGGATGGAGACGAGGTCGCCATTCTACCACCAGTTGGGGGTGGCGGGGGATGAAGGTTAAGGTCTCAGAGAAGCTCGATGATATAAAAACCCTATTAAGCGAGATTAAAGGGGTCTCTGAGGAGGTAGGCGCCGTTATAATCTTCGTCGGCTCCGCGAGGGGCATTGGTAATGACGGGGGGAGAGTTTTAAGACTAGAATATGACGCCTATGAAGAGGTAGCTGTCAAGACGCTTGAGAAGATAATAGGGGATTTAAGGGATAAATATGGTATAATTGACGCAGTGGTTGAGCATAGGATCGGCCAAGTTAATGTTGGCGAGGATATCGTATATGTTCTTGTAGCATCGAAACATAGGGAGGAGGGGTTTAAGGCGGCAATAGAGATCGTAGAGAGACTTAAAAGGGAAGCCCCCATATGGAAGAAAGAGATAACGGATAGGGGGGCGAGGTGGATAGAGAATATCTAGCAATCAGCGGGAAATTAATTCCCTCTTAGCCTTAGCCCTCTCCTTCATACCATAATATGCGGTCCACTTAAGCTTACGTGGATCGCGGCCAAGCTTAAGCTGATTCTTCCTACACTTGCTTGAGCAGAACCAGTATATTGAGCCATCATTATTAACGTACATCATTCCAGTTCCAGGGTTAAATTCCCTGCCGCAAAATGTGCATTTTCTAGGTTTCGGCATCAGCCCCAACCCTTTAAGGAGAACATTAATTAACCCACAAACTAATAAACTTAGCCTTTTTTATGGCTTAGTCTACTACTTTATTTTCCTCGCCTCCCTCTCAGTCTCCCTGAGCATCAATATATCGCCGAGCCTAACAGGGCCCTTAACATTCCTCGTAAGTATTCTCCCTTTATCCGGACCCTCAAGTATTCTAACCCTAACCTGCTCTATCTCGCCAGTCACTCCTGTTCGTCCAATAATCTGAATTACCTCCGCTGGGGTTGGCGGACCCTCAGCCTCCCTCTCAGCCTCACGTGTAGCCTTCTTACTCAAAGGCTTTAACCACCCCTAATCTTCTGAACCTTCTCTATAATCTCCTTTACTAGGTCCGCCGCTTGGCCTGGATCAATTATGCATGCGGATGCCGCTGCAACCTCTATGCCAGCTGCTGAGCCGAGCTTAGCCTTGCTGGGGACGTAGACGTATGGAACCTTACGTTCATCGCATAGTAGCGGTAGATGGGCCACGACTTCAGGCGGGTCAACATCCTCGGCTATCACCACTAGTTTAGCAAGCCCCCTCTCGACAGCCTTCGTTGTCTCATTAGTTCCCCTTTTAACCTTCCCAGTCCTATGAGCTACTGATATTGCTTCATATGCCGCATTAGCCAACTCGGGCGGAACCTCAAACTTAACATAAAATGGTTTGGGCATACATCATCAACCTCATTCTCAGGGAAATCAGTTTCACCATTAAACCTTAGAAGAATCAGTTTCCCCCTATATACCTTACGGTTCCCAGCATAACATCTAATTCTCAACCTTTTGAGATTCTCTACGCATTCTGCGGGCATATTGATACTTATTTTAGATGATAAGTAGATTCTCCACCCGCCTCCACGGCTTTTGAGATTCAATCGATCATACACTTCTGTTCAAGCCAAACCCTAAGCTTCTCCCTTATCCTCTTTTCTAAAAGAGAGTTTATCTCTATACCTAAACATCTCCTGTTAAGTCTTAAGCAGACTCGCATGGTGGTTCCAGAGCCTAAAACTGGATCTACTACCAGGTCTCCTGGATTAGATGATGTGATAATGCACCTTTCAACGAGGTTGTCCGGTAACTCATTCCCCGCCGTCTCCTCATTATGATGGTATGTTCTCTTAATTATCCAGACGTCTTCCGGATAATGCTCAGGCTTGTTAAACGTGTAATTTTTCTTGTCTTTGACTAAAAGGAGTAGGTGATAATGCGATGTGACGAACCTCCTCCTAGTAAATACTCCAAACTGATATTTCCAAATAATATGGTTCAATTGTATGAAGCCAACATCTTCAACAGCATCTAAAACGTGTCTTAGGTTATTCCAGCCTGACAAAAGCCACATGCTTCCAGTTGGCTTTAAAGCCTTATAGCACCATTCAACAAGCTCCCTAATGAATCTAGGATACTCTTCTCTGGGCACTTCAACATAGGATAATGCGTCTGGAGTTCTGTGATATGTAAGGTGATTACCCCTAAAATTTATCCCGAAGGGGGGATCAGCAAATATTAAGTCCGCTTCCTCCTTTAGACTAACGTTCCTAAAGTCATCAAAAACAACGATGTGGTCCTCATCGACTTCCAATATTTTATTAGACTTAGACTCAAATTTTATCAAAGAAATCCCCCATATTACATGTTTACTTCATTCCCGCATATTTCCTCAACTTAATGACTCCACATAAACATTGCTACCTTAATCGAGCCCCGCAAAACATCAGTAAAAAATATGCTAGCCGTTATTAGCAGTTTTAGAGTAGATAGGTTACAATAATTTACATGTTTATTTAGATATGTGGGATTAATGGAGCAATTGGTTAAACCCAGATGTGGCTAAACATAGTCATAACAACTAAGCCATATCGCTAGATAGAGATTCCGTTAGTAGTTGGTTCTTATCAAAGAAAAATTCGTTGAAGCTTGGAAAAATAACGAGCTCAAAGTTGGGGGGATAACGCTTCTAGAGGACAGGGTCGTAGTGGTTTTCAAGAAGGAAGTTGAAGAGAAGAAGGCAGAGGGTTATGCATCTAAAGATTAAGGGTAACTCTTTGGAGCATCAGAAACTAGACCTCAGAAAGCTTTACGATATAAGGGTTCATTACTTCAAGAAAAGGAGAGTGATTCAAAAATTGGCAAAATATAAGCCCAAAACTTTTGAGAAACTTATGCAGAAATACTCTAAACGTGAAAAGAGAAGGGTGAACGATATACTTCATAAGATAACTACGAATCTTATTAGGGGGCTGGCAGAGGATAAGTTGATCCCTAACTTTGAGGATCTTAAAGATCTAAGTTACAATGCTACAAGGAAGCATTACATGAAGCGTAAAACCGCAAAGTCGCAACACTTCCTTATAGGAAAACCCAAGACTTTAGAGCAGATAAACACTTTGTGGCATGTGTAAACATACTCAAGATGTAGGGATCTGGGTTCACCCCGAAAGCCCTCAATGAGCTAATCGAGAGGGAAGAGTTAATAGGAATAAAAGTAACAATTCACTATGTATTCCTGCTTAATTCAGAACCTGTTACAGCGATGGAAAAATGAAAACTTTTAGGTTTTTCATTTGTGGGCGTAGTAGGCTATTATTTCCTCGCCTATGCTGTCTATTCTGGCGAAGCCGAAGCGCTCAAACTGCACCACATCGTCAACCTTAGCAATCCTTATCGACTCCTCAACAAACCCGCTAACTGCGGTGTTGTTGGGCATTATAACCCTACATGGAATGCAGCGATCCTCTGGGAGCCAATGTATCAATGTTGCATTAAGCCTCCTAGCCTCACTATACGGCTCGCTGTGGAAGACTGTGTGTACATGGCCTTTATTTATAGCCTTAACCTCAACATTAAATAGCTCCATTAGGCGCACAACCATTCCAGGGGTTAGCTGCTCAGCATCCCTTCCTGAAATTAGGAATGTGGCGGCGCCATTAATTGGCTTAATATGGAAGGTTCTCCCACCCCTCTCCGGGTGATCTGGGTGTAATGGGACCCTCACCGTGAACTCCTTCGAGAGACCCTCAACTGTGAACCTCACCGGATCCCAGACCAAGAAGAACCTGTTGGCTATTGGATCTATTATCTTCCTATTGTGGGCGTATAAGTTCTCCCAGCTTATCGTTATATCCGCCGGCCTGGGGCCAATCTCCAATATAAGTCTCTTTATGGCTTCCGGCCTAATCCCCCTTCGCTTGAGGGCTAGGAATGTTGCTAGGCGCGGGTCGTCCCAGCCGGCATATAAACCCTCAAGGACACCGCGCACAATCTTAGACTTGCTAAGCGACGCCCCAACAATCTTAAGCCTACCATAATGTATTGCCTCCGGATACTCCCAGCCCATGTATCGGTAAAGATATATCTGCCTCTCCTGGTTGGTTAGGTGCTCCTTCCCGCGTATAATATGCGTTATACCCATTAGGTGATCATCTACGCCGCATGCAAAGTTGTATAATGGCCAAACCCTATACTTTGAGCCAACCCTTGGGTGAGGGTACCTTTCCGTGTCTATTATTCTGAAGGCAGGCCAATCCCTAACAGCGGGGTTTGGATGCTTTAAGTCCGTCTTTATGCGTACAACAGCCTCCCCCTCGCCATAAACCTTCTCAAGCATCCCCTCCCACCTACGCAAATGCTCTTCCGGTGGGAGAGCTCTGCATGGGCATGGTTCACCAGCCATCACCCTCGCATGAAATTGGTCTGGCTTACATGTGCAGACGTAGGCGTAGCCTTCCGAGAGGAGCTTCTCAGCATATTCATAGTAGATTTCTATTCTATCGCTCTGAATATACTCCTCGTCTGGCGGGCAGCCGAGCCACTCAAGATCCTTTCTGATGAGATCCATAAACTCTATCGAGGACCTCTTCAACCTCGGGTCTGTGTCCTCGAACCTTAGGATAAACTTACCCTTATACATTCTGGCATATTCATAGCAGAGCACTATTGCCCTAGCTGAGCCGATATGGAGGACGCAGTCTGGGTTTGGAGCAAACCTTGTGACAACCCGCCCATACCTCTCCACATTCGGTAGTGGTGGCAGCTCCCTCCCCCTAGCCTTCTCCCCCCTAGCCTTAGTCTCCACCTCAGCCAGGGCTTCAGGCCAGAGAGACTTTAAGAGACTTATCTGCTCACCCTGCGATAAGCTGTTCACTTCTTGAACAATCTCCTCAACAATGGCGGCAACAGACTTGGCTATGGGCTTTAGGTCGGGCTTCTCGCCGAGGATCTTCCCTAGAACTGGCTTGCTCTGAGCCCTCCCACCATACGAGACCGCGTTTAAGAGGGCTATCTTCCTAGCAAGTTCCCTAATGCTGTTCAGGTCTATTGTGGTAGAGCTCAAGTTAGGAGCCTCTACGCCACTATATTCTCCTTTGAATAAGATACTCTGCAAACATCTTAACTTTTCTCTTGGCCTCACCCTCCGGTATCATCCCCTCAATGCCCCGCCAACCCTCCTCAATTAGCTTCGAGGCAACGCTTTTAGCGTACTCCACGGCGCCATATTTACGCATTATCCCAATTGCCCTCATCTTAAGGGATTCGTCCCTAGTGTGCATTCCAAGTATCCTCAGAAGCTCCCCTCTATCCTCCTCACTAGCCCTTCTAAGCGTATATATCACCATTAGGGTTATCTTACCCTCAGTTATATCCATGCCGAGACCCCCCTTACCCCTAGCAAACTCTTCACCAGTTATGTCAAGTATGTCATCCTGTATCTGGAAGGCCACCCCGATCGATTCTGCAAACTTTCCAAACCTTTCAACTGCGTCGCCATCCAGCCCAGCTAAAATAGCCGCCATTTTGGCCGACATCCTAGCCAGGGTCCCAGTCTTATAAGCGCACATCTGTAGGTAATGCTCCTCGCTCAGGAGGAATGCTGGGACTAGGCCTCTGTGCCACGCTATGTCAATTGCTTGGCCGAGGCTGAGCTTAGTCATCTCTTGGACATAAACCTCATATAGTTTCCTAGCAACCTCTGCTGGGATCTTATCCCGCTTATCGCTTAAGACGATCATTGGAAGGAAGTACATTGCTTGAGATAGGTTTATGGCTATGTCCATGCCGTAGATCCTGTATGTGCATGGCTTCCCCCTCCTCATCTCAGATGAATCCTCAATGTCGTCTGCTATCAGAGTGCCATTGTGTATAACCTCTGGGATTATGGCGAAGTCTAGGGCATCATCCATGGATCTTCCGCCTAAAGCCTCATATAATAGCAGGAACAGCGCCGGGCGCCACCTCTTACCACCCCTATCAAGAAACTCCCACATAGGTTCACTGATGGCCCTGTTAAGCGCATTTAGGTCTATGCGGTAATCTGGCTTGAGAACCTTGAATAGGATGGAGCCCTCAGAGAATATTCTTGGAATATATTTTTCTATGCGGGCGTCAACCTTCCTAGCCGTCTCCTCTAATAGAGCCTCTATATCAGGCATGTCCATTCCGGAGCACCCCTCCTAGCATAAAGCATATCCGGGTTAAAGCCTCTAGCTCTAAGCCACTCAGCAGTCCTACCAACTATGACTAGTGGAATCCTCTTTAAGGTTTCAATGGACTTAGACCCGACCAGGAACATAATGCATCTAAGCTGATTGATCAGGGAGTCTAGGAGACGCCTCGTCTCCTCACTGCCTCTAATAGCCGCCATTAGAACCGGGCGTGCCAGCCCAGCCATCGATGCTCCCAATGCAATCGCCTTAGCTATGTCAAGCCCAGACCTAACCCCGCCAGAAGCTATGACGGGAACCTTAACCGAGTGGACAACTTCGACTAAACTGACCACTGTTGGTATCCCCCAATCCCATAATAGTGAACCTAGATCCTGTCCGCGCAGGTCCCCATGCTCAACCGCCCTATAATATTCTACAGCAGCCCAGCTCGTTCCACCAGCCCCGGCGACGTCGATACATGATACACCGGCCCGCTCAAGCATCTTGGCAACCTCGCATGAGAAGCCGCAGCCAGTCTCCTTAACTATTACCGGCAAGTCGATTCTACTGGCTATCTCACCTATCCTACGTATTATCCCAGCGTATATAGCCTCGCCCTCCGGTTGAATAGCTTCTTGGAGGGGGTTTAGATGAATTGCTAGGGCATCCGCCCCAATCATATCAGTTATCAATTTAATCTCTTTAAGGTCGTATCCGGTTACAAGCTGGGCTCCACCAATATTAGCTACTATGAAGGCGTTTGGAGCCTTCTCCCTAGCGATTCTATATGTCCGCTCTAGGTTCGGTCTCTCTATTGCAGCCCTCTGGCTCCCAACTCCCATGCCAAGCCCCAGCTCCTCAACTGCCTCAGCGATGGCAGCGTTTATCTCAAGAGCCTTATCGGTTCCGCCAGTCATAGCCTCAACAATTATTGGCGCAGAGAACCTGTGGTTGAGGAAAACAGTCTCGGTCCTAACATCACTTAAATTGATTTCAGGGAGGGCTTTATGGATGAGGTAGACATCCTCGAAGCCAGTTGAAATCTTTTTAGCCCCAACATCGCATTCAACGCATATCCTTATATGATCATTCTTCCTATCCTCTATCCTTAACGATCCTTGTCCCAATGACCTCTTCTCCCCTTAATGCCCTATAAACGCTATCTTCCCTTAAAGCATTTATGATTAGAGCCTCGACCCCCCTGGAGACCGGCTCTATTAACTCCATTATCTTTCCGAGCATGCCCCCAGTTACATCGACTGCCCTAGACCCGCCAGCTAAAGCAATAGCCCCCTCAAGCTCGTTGAGGGTTAGATCCCTGAGGAGCTTTGCGTTTGGGTTAACCTTTGGATCACATGTATATAAGCCATCAACGTCAACCCCAAAAATAATTTTTCTAGCATTTAATTCCACGGCGAGTCTCGCCGCTATCTGGTCTCCTGAGAGGACCGCTAAGCCCTGCTCGTAGTCTAAGACAGTGTCACCGTAGAGGACTGGCGTGAAACCAAGCTTAATGGCGTGGATTAAGAGTCCTGTATGCAGGTCTATTATTTTACCCCTCCTGGTGGCGATGAAGGATGATGGGGCGAACCCTATTGCTGGAACCCCCTCATCTAATAGCGCCTCTGTAACAAGCATATTCAGCTTAACCATCGAGTTATGTGTCTTTGAGAAGCCTATCATCTGCCCCCGACTCTTAAGGCCCCCGGCAATGTTGTACTCGGCTGCCAGCGGATGCCCAAAGCTCCCGCCCCCATGAATAATTATGAGTGGATGTGATTGTGATGCTGATATCTCATGGGCTAGGCGCCTTATAGCGGGCATATTCGGCGTTAACGGCTTATCCTTAAAAGTTATAACTGAGCCGCCCAGCTTAAGGACCGTAAGCTCACTCCTCAATCCTAACACCCTCATGGGCGATATCTGCGATGAGGGGTTCTCCGCCGGTAACCCTAATGGCCTCCGCGATGCGCCGCCTATCCTCCGGCATCGATAGCGCCACAATGCATCCCCCACCGCCAGCTCCAGTGATCTTCGCCCCCAACGCACCAGCCCTCCTAGCGGCCCAGAGGAGGGACTCGATAGCTGTGTTTGAGACGCCAATAGCGTATAGCAGCGCGTGATTAATGTTCATTAGGTGTCCAAGGGCCCTTAAATCTCCAGCCCTAATGGCCTCAACAGCGAGCCTAGCAACCCTATCCCCAGCGTCCATAAGCCCCTTAAAAATCTCTGGGTATAGCCTCCTAAGCTCGCTGACACGGTGTATCATCTCCCTGGTATCACGTTTTATACGTGTATCTCCGATGACCAGTGGGAGATTGGCAGCCGCCTCCAGCATCATAACACCCCCGCTCCTACTATAGGCTATTAGTCCGCCGTAAGTGGATATAGCTGGGTCGACGCCGGAGGGCTTCTCATGAATAATCTTCTCCGCCTCTAAGGCCAGCCTAAAGATGTCGTCCCTACATAGATTCATTTCCAGGAGACTGCCTACAGCAGCTGTCGTAGCGACGAGTACTGCTGCAGAGGAGCCTAGGCCTGAGGCCACTGGTATTCGTGAGTCAACCGTTATATTTAGGCCAATGCTCTCCCCAGCTAAGTCTAAAACCCTCTTAGCAGCCACGTATATTGGCCTAAGCTTATCCTCGCCGAATTCGCCAATAATCGGCTTATATACGCCATCTAAAGTGAACTCCCCCTGGAGCCCCATCCCAATAGACTCTACAATTATCTTATTGTCCATCCTAGGCTTAACTGATACATGCGCCCTTAAATCTACAGCCATGACTACAGCTAGCTTATCGTAGACGACGAAGTGCTCCCCAAATAAGATTACCTTAGCCGGAGCTGATGCCCTTGAAAGCCCCCTCAACCCAAGCCTTCACCTAAATATTGATATGGCTGCATAGCCAACAACGGCTGATGTATCGCCAGTTATGTCCCCACTAGTCTTATAGCTCAGCAGCTCAGCTCCACTGGCACCTAAATCCTTAGCCGCAGTTATGAGGGCTGCAACGGGGCCGAATCCACATGCCGTCACACGCCTAGACTCTAAAATTGAGTAAAAGAGCCGTTCGTCAAGCTTCAGGACGGCGCTTATCGCCGCATTATCCTTCTCATAAGCGATCCTATGGGGCTCATAGTGGGTCCAATCCGAGGACGCTATTATAACGGCATTTTTATTCCTAAGGGCCTCAGCCAGGGCTTGACCAACCTCCCTAGCGGTCTCCAGATCCTGCATTAGGAAGCATATTGGGATGAACTTTATTGAGCCGCCGTAAATATACTGTAGGAAGGGGATCTGAACCTCTATCGAGTGTTCATAGGCGTGCGCTGAGTCATCAACATCAATTATTGTTGAGTGGCGGAGTATCTCCCTGGCAGTCTCCTCATCTACCTCAGCATCCCCAAGGGGTGTGCGCCAGACACCCCTATCCATAAGGGCAACACCGCTCCCAATCCCCTGATGGTTCGGCCCCAATATAACAAATACGTCCACCCTCCCATCCTGAGATAGCCTATAATACGCGTTTGCGGCAACAGGCCCAGAGTACATGTAGCCGGCATGTGGGCAGACGAAGCCAATAATCCTCCTCTCACCAGTCTCCTTCAGGACTGGGAGGCTTCCAGGACCAAACCTATGCAGAAAGCACTCCTCAATCTGCCTCCTAAGAGACTCCCTAGTGCCAGCGTAGAAGCTCCCAGCATATCTAGCATATCTAATCTTCAATAAAGGGGCACCCCACACAGCATTACAGGATAAAGTATCCCATACAAGAATAAAACATTAACCTTAATACTTTGGATGAAGGCTTAGGCGCCCGCTACTCCTGCTGGGCCTTTTCAGCTAGCTTAACCTCAAAATCCTCAACTGGTATTGGGAGGTCTGCGTTTGGCATAATCTCACCCCTCTCCCTTAGAATCTGCCTCGCCAGAAGCCAGTATACAGCTGCCAGCGCCTTCCTACCCTTATTATTCGTTGGTATAATTAGGTCTATGTTTGTGAAATCGTTATCGGTGCTGCATAGGGCAACTACTGGAACACCTATCTGAGTAGCCTCCCTAATCGCCTGGGAGTCAGCTCTGGGATCAGAGACGAGCACAACCCCGGGCTCAATCCTCCCAGGATACATTGGGTTTAAGAATAATCCTGGTGGGAAGCGTCCTATCACCGGCGTTGCCCTCGTCACCTCGCAGAACTTTGTAACAGGCTCCTTAGCATAAAGCCTAACAGCTGTTGCCACAATCTTTGGGGGTTCGAATCTACTGAGGAACTTAGCTGCAATCCTTATGCGTTCATCAATCTTCCTTATGTCTAAGACGTAAAGGCCGTCTGGCCTAACCTTGTATATGAAGGGCTCCATATCCCTGGTCTTAATCTTCGTTCCAATATGCATACCGAATGATAGGAATATATCCTGTGGGAGCAGTAGCTCCTCGGCGGCTATCGCCTCTCCCTCAGGATTCTCCTTTGACATACATAAATCACCCCACTAAATTCTTAGCTTAGCCATTCTCGCCCTATCACCTAATATCTCCTCAATATATATTAGCTCATTTATCTTCGCCAAACGCTCTCCTCCAACAACCCCCGCCTTTATTATGGGGCATCCAAGCCCAACAGCTAGATGCGCGATATGGAGGGAGGTTGTCTCACCAGACCTATGGGAGATGATGGGCAAATAATTATTCTCCTTAGCAAGCTTAACGGTTTTAAGGGCATCTGTTAACGTTCCAACTTGGTTAACCTTAATAATAATAGCGTTTCCAGAATTCATTTCAACACCAACCTTGAGGCGCCTCTCATTTGTGGCGAAGAGGTCATCTCCACACACCAAGCAGCCCTTAACCCTACGAGTCAACTCGCGGAAGCTCTCAAAATCCTCCTCGTGGAATGGATCCTCAATATAAATCAACTTGTATTTCTCAATTAATCCCAAGACGTAATCGAGCTGCTCCCCAGGATCCCTCCTAACGCCTTCATTTACATATACATACTGCTGTTTTTGGGGGTCCCATAGGGTTGATGAAGCCATATCTAATCCAAGCCTACACTCAAAACCAACCTCACATGAAACTTCTTCACAAGCCTTGGAGACAACTTCAAGGGCCCTTTCATTCGATATGCATGGAGCCCAGGCGCCCTCATCCCCCCTGCCCCCAGTGAAACTTGGGTCAACCTTGAGGAGCATGTCCCTAACCCTCTTATGAACCCTAATGTTAGCCTCGGCAGCAGCCATGAAGGACCCCGCGCCAACCGGCAAGACTAGAAACTCCTGTATGTCCGGGGCCTTTCCAAGGGCATGCCTTCCTCCGCCTAAAACGTTGCCAAGTGGATACGGTAGCTCACAGGCTAGGAGGCCGCCCAGGTACCTGAAGAGGGGCATTCCATACGAGTTTGCGGCGGCGTCAGCGACGGCTAGGGAGACGGCGTAGGCGGTGTTGCCGCCGATGTTGCTGAAGTTATCGGTTCCGTCGAGCTCATGTAATATGCCATCTATCTCCTCCTGCTCGTCGGCGCTCATGCCGATTAACTCGGGAGCAATTAGCTCCTCAACCTTCCTTATAGCCTCTTCAATGCCTCCAGGTGGATACGCTATAACCTCGGCTTTTCCCCTACTAGCCCCACTTGGGGCCGAGGCTATTCCGAATCCCTCCGCCGTCGCCACCTCAACCTCTATTGTAGCATCACCCCTGCTATCAAAGACCTTTCTCGCCCTGACATCCTCGATCATAGCTGCCATCAGAGCTCCTCCTCGAAATCAATTCTCTTCTCAAAGAACTTTATTATATCATCTATTATTTCAACATGTGAAAGAAGAATGCGCCTGCAACAGTATCTAGTTATGCCCATGCTGTCCAAGACTTTCCCAGGGTGCTCTCCAGCCTTAACCCTCCTAGCAAACTCCTCCCATTTATCGCCTATGAGCTTACCGCAAGTGAAGCATCTTACAGGTATTATCATTTAAATTCCCCCATAGCTACCTATAGCTCGTCTGGTCCTGGGCCCTCGCACCCGGCCCACCAAACTTCTTGGGCTCCTTCCTCCTCGGATCACCGGCCAAGAGAGCCCTATCAAGCCTCAGGAGCGCAGACTTAAGCGTTGAGCTCTTAGTCCACTTGACGAGCCCCCTCGCAATAGCCATCCTCGCCGCCTCAGCTTGGCCCATGAAGCCCCCTCCGCGGACCTTAACATCTATATCTAGGTTTTTCCAGATCTCTTCCCCAGCCTCTATGAGGGGCTCCATTATCTTTAGGCGGGCTACTTCAGGCTCATATATTTCTACTGGCACGTTATTTATGCGAACCCTACCCCTACCTGGTCTAATAATGGCTCTTGCGATAGCGGTCTTCCTCTTGCCGCTCACAACCAAGACTTTCTTTACAACAGAGCTGCTACTCGACATATTCATCCACCACTACTAGCCCTGAATATGCCTTGAAAGATCCTGAATAGTTATATAGCGGCACTTAAGCTTATTGGCGCTGGCCTCCGGGATAGTCTCCATAGGCTTACCCCTAAGCTCCAGTGGAATACCCATGTAAACCCTAAGTCTCCTAAAGGCATCCCTACCGCGCGGCTGCTTATATGGAAGCATCCCCCTCACAGCCCTTTTAACAATCCTGTCAGGTCTCCTAGGGTGGAGTGGACCTTTACTAGGGTGACCTATCTGTAAGTAATCGTGATAACCTCTAATAATTGTGTGCTTATCCCCGGAAATAACTGCCTTCTCAGCATTTACAATAATTATGTTCTCACCATTCAATAACCTCTTAGCAACTATACTAGCCATTCTCCCAAGCACAAGTCCGGTCGCATCTATTATCCTAGTCCTCTCACCTATTAATGGATCACCCAATATAGATCACCCAATAATCTTGACGTTTGAGCCCCTCGGATTCATTTGTATAAGCTCCTCTATTGATATGCATTTCCCCTTAGCCATAAGTATCTTCTCACGAGCCTGCTTAGAGAACTGTAAGGCTGCAACGGTCACGGGGTGATCCAGTATCCCCGCCCCTAAAACCTTCCCGGGAACAACAACGGTATCCCCCTCACGGGTGTACCGGTTTATTCGGCTTACATTAACCGCAATGCGCCTACTACGCGTCCTAGAAAGATACTTGGCAATAGTCTTCCATATTCCAGCCTTATGCTGATTAGCAGTTTTTCTAAGTAGGCGGAGTAAAGCTATTAGGTTTGGGTTTCTCGTCCCCCTACTCCTCATCTCAAAGCACACCCTCAATGAGGGTCATAAACTCCATAAATTTTTCCTCATATATTTTGAGGGCCTCAAATATTATTTCGTCCACCGGCAGCGAGCCGACGGACTCGATATAGAAGATGAATGCACTAGGATCCCAGCTCACTGTTATGGGCGCGGGTTTAACATTACAGGCCTTAACGCAGTCATTACATAGGATGCATTCAATCTCATTAACGACGAAAACCCTGTTGCCCTCCTTAGCAAGAACTTTCCTTGGACAGTACTCAACGCATTTACCGCACGCATTGCATCTGGACTCATCTATCCTAACTATCGGCTTATACCTGTATACACAAGCGGAGACGGGCTGCCACTTAGCGTGATCCTTACCCCTACCAAGCTTCGCATATGCCTCAAGCCTAATCCTCTGGCTTGCGGCAAGCTTAACTATTGGGATCTTATCGCTAACCGGGACTATCGCCGGATCCTCTGGGACAAGGTCCCCAGAGTAAACTGTGCGTATACCCTCCTTAGCCTCCACATCAAGCGTGAATATTGCTCTACACTTTGGGCACCCGAGCTCGCTCTTACAATCGCATTTCTCCGGGAGGTTATAGGTTTTTAAGTCCGTTTTAATGGGAATTAAGCCAAGCCTTAGGGCGAGTATCTCATCATGTAGGACGGAGGAGTTCTCATATATTATGACGTCGTCTATGGCCATTGTCGGAACCTCGGCTAAAATTATCCTCCTGAGGGTGTTCGCTAGGGCGGCATTTATACCCTCAATCATAAATCTGGCGGTGAATTCATCCCTGCTGAATATTGTCACACGCATACCCACATCTTCCACCGGGAGAAAAGCTATACTCTCCTACCCCTACGCCCACCTGGCCGCCTACAACCATCATGTGGGAGGGGGGTGACCTCCTCTATGCGGCCGATAACCTTGAAACCAGCTCTGGCAAGGGCCCTTATAGCCGCCTGAGCACCTGGGCCCGGAGTCTTAGGCCCTATACCACCAGGAGCACGAACCTTTATGTGAATAGCATTTATGCCCTTATCTTTGGCCACCTGGGCAGCGTATGCGGCAGCCCTCATCGCCGCGTATGGTGAGGACTCCTGCCTATCAGCCTTAACGAACATTCCTCCGGAGGCCCTGGCAATGGTTTCGGCTCCGGAGAGGTCCGTTATATGGACTATGGTGTTGTTATATGAGCTGTATATGTGGGCTACACCCCACCTCAACTCTTCCTTCTTACTACTCAAACCCTAACCCCCATCAACTCTTGGCTTCTGGCGCTAGCGTAGTCTCAATGGATAATCTTAGTGGGTGGTTTGGATTGCTGAGCGGGCTTGTTGGAGCATACATTATCTCTTCCTCCTCATCCCTCTTAACAAGGTAGCCCGGAGAATAAACCCTCTTACCGCCTATGGCTATATGACCGTGAACTATTAGTTGGCGGGCCTGGTATGGCGTTTTAGCCAATCCCTTCCTAAAAACAATTGTCTGAAGTCTCCTCTCTAAAATGTTCTCGACTGTTATATCTAAGACGTTATCCAGCACGGCGCCCTCCGACAGTATCCCCAGGCGCTTCAGCTTCCCTAGGAGCTTAGCCTCCAACTCAGCCCTCTTCTCAACAGGCATGCTGAGAAGGGACCTAGCCATAGCCCTTATCTTCGATAGCATTGCCTTCGCCCGCCAGAGCTCACGCTTATTTCTTAGGCCATACTGGCCGAGGAGGAGGAGCTCGCTCCTTAAAACATCGCTCCTCCAGGGATGCCTTGGGGACTCCCACTTCTTCTTAGGCTTCTTTGGATCACCCATAGGGACCACCCTACTTAGTTTTCTTAGCACCCTTCTTTGAGACCCCAATAGTCTTACCGGTTCTTCCAGTTGTCCTTGTCTTCTGCCCACGAACCTTAAGGCCATATGCATGGCGGTATCCGCGCCAAGACCACAACATCTTTTCACGCTCTATATCAGCCTTAACGGCCAAGTCTATGTCGGATGAGATTAAGTGCTTATCCTCGCCAGTCTCAAGGTCCTTACGGCGGTTTAAAAGCCAATCTGGCATATCACCATTAGATAAACTTTTTATTGTCTTTTCGATCTCCGCAATCTTTTCGCTTGGAAGAAAACCTACCCTCATAGTGTATGGTATACCCAGCTTACGCGCTATTATCTCAGCGAGCCTCAAGCCTATACCCTTAACATCACTTATAGCGTCCACTATAGTTTTCGACCCATCCACATCCCTATCAATTAGGCGAACTATATGCTTAAACTCCGTAGCCATGCATTAACCTTCCAACACTTCAGTAATTAACAAGGATTTCATATAGTTATTTAAGTATATCGCTCGGCTAGAAGACATGTTTAACCCACAACACCAAAGCATTTAATTTTTGCAGCTGTTAAAAAGATTAATGGTCACGCTGGACGTGATTAAATGATCCTTTTTGTGGCTTCTAGGGGAGATGTCGCCGGAATAAATATAGCTCGTAAGCTCGTTGAAGTGTTTGGGTTTAAGGAGGACAAGAAGATTCTTGGGTTCCCAACATATACTAAAGATTTAAGGGGAGGTGAGGAAGCCAAGCTAATCATTATTGAGGATGAAACTGTAATGATGCAGAAAATACCCCCAATAAGCGAATTAAGAATGATCATCTTCATATCCAAGCATAGCAGTAGAAGTGGGACACCAACACTTTCAGTTCATACCCCTGGAAACATCGGCGAAGCGCATCTAGGCGGAGAGCCTAGAAAAGTCTCCATCTCGCCTGCAAGCGCTATGAAGGCTGCTCTGATCGAAATGAGGGCTGCCAGGGATGAAATGGGGCTTCCATATGAAGTCTCCTATGAATGCACACACCACGGCCCATCCCTAGATGTTCCAGCAATGTTCGTTGAGCTTGGAAGCACGCCGGAGCAGTGGGGGGATGGGAGGGCTGCTGAGGCTGTTGCCAGAGGGGCTTTTGCAGCGGCTGAAAACAAGATTACTTATCCAGCAGCTCTCGGGATAGGTGGACAACATTATAATGAGAAGTTCACGCGCATAGCGTTGACTAGTGAGGTTGCCTTTGGGCATATGATACCGAAACACGCCTTGCATGAAGTCAATGAATATATTATTAGGCATTGTATTGAGAGGACTGTGGAGAGGGTTGATAAAATATTTTTGGACTGGAAGGGAATAAAGGGTGGGGATAAGGGGCCGCTGATGGAGATTATTAAGAGAGTTGGGTTAAGCGTCGAGAAGGTGTAACCTACTGCCAGCTGGGATTCTTCTCCTTAACCCTCGCCTCGAGGGCCGAGGCCTCCATATGAGCCCTCATGAGGAGATTGGGGAGAAACTCCGGTAAGAAGACCCCAGAGTTTAATGCGAGGTTCCATGCCTCCATAACAGCCCTGTTTAAAAGTAAGGCGATTGTCTCCGGGGTTGGGTAAGCAGCGTTCACCGCCAGGTTCAGTGCCTGCACATAGGCTTCGGAGATACCCTTCTTATACCCCTCAAAGTCCAGCTTTAACTCGCCCTCAGTGATCACGACACCGTTGTCGTAAACTGCTTTAATGGTTAAGCCGAGCTCAATTGGCTTTATACCGAGCCTTGAGAGGATGGAGGATAGGTTCTCACTTATAACATCACCCTTCCTCGCTACAATAGTATCTTTTACAACCCAGATGCTCCCACTCTCTATACGGGTCGGTATCCCAAGGGAGTTAAGCTGGCTGATTATTGGTCCAGGCGGGAGGCCAGTGTTGCCAGCTGGAACAACTATATCCTCGGTGGCCACGTCGCCCGCCTTAGCCGGAACCCTAACCTTACACTTCTCTAACATCATTGCCAGCTTAAATGGGTTGTAATTCGTGAATATGTAGACGTTTGAGCCCTGCGTATACTCCCAGAACTTGTCAGCTGATGGGTCATCTCTGAGCTCCTTAAGGGCACGTCTTACAAGCGTGTTCTTATATACTTTTAGGTGGGCTATGCCCTCAAGCTTACTCCTTATCTCTTGGAGCTGCTGGGCCCTAACTTTATATAGGCTTGCGACCCCAAGAACATGATATTTACTTAGGAGAGATTTTATCTCTTTAACCTTCTCAGCCTTCTCAGCGAGAGATTTACGGAGCTGAACTGTCAAAGGCTACTCCTCCTCAAACATAATCTTTACTGGTGGGCCCATTGTAGCCTTAATGTAGATTGAGGCTATATTCCTAATCCCCCTCTTAAGCTTTCCCTCAATCCTCCTAAGGGCGGCCTCAATATTGTCGGCTAAATCATTATCATTCATATCCTCCGTACCTATTCGGCAGCTCAGAACCGGCTGCCCCCTAGTCCTAATCATAACAAGCCTCCTGTGACGTTCAATCTCCCTCTCTATATCGGCTGTTGGCGGGACTGGTGTCGGCATCTTCCCCCTCGGCCCCAATATGGCTCCAAAGACCCTGCCTATGAGGGGCATCAGGGGGGCGCTGGCGATGAAGGAGTCAAATGACTTGGCCAGCTGCCTCTGCCTCTTCTTATCCCCAGCCATGCCCTCAATATCCTCCTTCTCTAAGACAAGGTCTGCGCCAGCTTTCCTAGCTTTAAGGGCTGCATCCCCAGTAGCGAAGACGCATACGTTAACCTTCTTCCCTATTGGATGGGGTATCTCGATTAGCTCCTGGATCCTATTTTCGGGCTTACTTAAGTCGACGTCCCTGAGATTAACTATGAGCTCTATTGACTGCTTAAAGTTCCTCTTTGGAGTCTTCTCCCGCAGCTCTTTAATTGCTTTCATTATATATTTTCTGTCTATCGGCATCTGGACACCCTAGCTACATACATTTTTATTTAGCTTCCTCAGCCCTCCTAATAAGGTCATCATACTTTCCAGCATTAATCTCCTTTAAGATAACTTTCGGATCCTTACCCTCAACGGTTACGCCCATACTAACACAGCTGCCAATAATCTCCTTAACAGCGGCCTTTAAAGTTTTCGCTAGAAGTTTACCTCGCTTTATCCTTGCAATCTTAATAACCTGCTCCATCGTTAAATTCCCAACCTTCTCAGCATTCGGTTTACCTGAGCCTTTATCTATTCCAGCCTCCCTAAATATTAAAGCGGATGTTGTAGGTATACCAACCTCAACCTCAAAAGCTTTTGTCTCGGGATCAATAATTACCTTGACTGGAACCCTCATGCCAGCATACTCTTTAGTCAGCTCATTAATTTTATTCACAACGGCTACAACGTTCACGCCTAATGGACCTATTGCCGGCCCTATGGGCGGCCCAGCCGTTGCCTTACCACCCTCAACAATGAATTCAGCAATCTTCTTCTCCATAGGCATTGTTATCACGACTCCGACTTCTTGGACACTATTCTAATGTAGTCCGCGTGTACTGTAACTGGGAGGGGAAATGAGGCCTCAAGCAACTCTATTGTAACCTCCTCCTTACTTTTATCTATATCTGTGACCCTAGCCCTCATACCCTTAAAGGGCCCGCTCACAACCTCCACGATATCATTGATATTCAGCTCATCAACTATAGATTTAACAGTAATATATTTCTCCACATCCGAGAGGGATAATACACCTGGAACCCTAGATTTAACGTGCTTAATGTTTGTAGATGCACTATCAATTATATGCGGCCCCTCAGCCTCAACAATTATGTAACCCTTCAGGTTCTCCGGCACAACTATGGACTTTACTGGAATTTTATTTGCCTCAATGCGCCCAGCCATTATCTTCGCAACATTAATTTCCTGTCCGACAGTTGTGCTTAGGGTGAAGAATCTCGCCCCAGCCTTCTCGCCCAACCTAATCACACACCTAATGGCCTAAGGAGACCTGCGATAAGATAGATTATAAAGCCTATCGCCCCAACTATTAACATCCCTAGAAAACATATTTTTATAGATAGCCAAATCTCATCTCTACCGGGCTTCCTAGCGAGCTTAAGCAGCCTGATACTCGCCCTTATAAATGAGAGTAAACCCAAACCTACTTCACCATATCTAACTGAGATGCACGGTAAGAGCAGACGAAAATAGAGGAATCCAAGAACTTAAATTTTTCTATAACCATTCGCCGGAATTACCGGCGGCTTAATAGTTCGTGGCCAGCTACATGACATTTATTAGAAATTAATACTAATGCTAAATTGTATGTCCTCTGTTGAGGCTGCGGTGAGGATCTTCCGGCAGCTTGAGGCTGAGGACTTAAGGATACTGGCAGTAGTAGAGATCGACTTAAGCCGCCATAGGTTCGTCCCAGAGAGGGATATCATTAGGCTAAGCGAGCTCCCTGAGAGGGAAGCCAAGTACCGGCTTGAGAGGCTAACCGAGTTTGGGTTATTATATCGCTGGGTTGGGTCTTATGTAGGCTATACGTTGAATATAGCTGGATACGATTGCCTAGCGCTGAACGCCCTGGTGAAGGCCGGCGTATTAAATTCAATTGGTAAGCCACTCGGTGTTGGTAAGGAGTCAGATGTATATGACGCCATAACGCAGAGCGGTGAAAGAGTTGCAGTGAAGTTCCACCGCCTTGGCAGAACGAGCTTCCGTAAGACTAAGAGGCTGAGGGGGTATGCTGCTGATAAGAGACATGTAAGCTGGCTATATCAATCTAGACTCGCCGCCGAAAGGGAGATTGAAGCCCTCAGGCTGGTTTACCCACGCGGCGTATCTGTGCCGAAGCCCATAGGCCATAATAGGCATGTGGTGGTGATGGGTATGATAGAAGGCGACTGCCTATTCCGCATCTGCAGCCTACCAGATCCAGAGACAATCTTAGACGAAATTTTAGAGAATGTGAGGCTGGCGTATGTTGGGGCAGGGGTTGTCCATGGGGATCTAAGTGAATATAATGTGGTTATAACTCCGAGCGGGCATGTATTAATAATAGATTGGCCACAATATGTTAGGGCGGATCACCCAAGCGCCGAGGCGCTACTAAAAAGGGATGTATCAAACATGCTAAAGTTCTTTAGGAGGAAATATGGAGTAATTAGGAGTTTAAGTAACGTTCTGGAGCAAATTAAGAGGCCCCTACCCAGCGGGGCATAACATTAATTTAAGAAATTTTAAGGATTAAATAATATTAATAGAAATTTTGGTAGAGGGTGGTGTCTGAGAGGGTAAGGAAGTTAATTGTTGGTGTCGATCCAGGGCTCAATTGCGCCCTAGCTATATTATCGCTTGATGGAGCTCTCCTTCTATTAGAGAGCCATAGGGAGTGGCCTCCGGCGAAGATCATTGAGAGAATTGTGGAGTTTGGTGAGCCAACAGTTATATCGAGTGATGTATCACCCGCACCCAGTCTCCTTGAGATGCTCTCAAGGAAGCTTAATGCCATACTCTTTGAGCCAGCCATCCCGATGAGCTCCGATGAGAAGCAGAGACTGGCTAAGATCTACGCCGAGCGCTATGGGGTGAACCCAAAAAATATTCATGAGGTGGATGCATTAGCCGCCGCAATCAAGGCTTATAATTACTATAAAAATAAGTTTGATCAAGTTGAAGCGAAGCTCAGGGACCTCGGATATAATGTTCCGCCAGACCTAGTTAAGGATCTTGTCGCCAGGGGCTACAGTGTAGCCAGGGCGATAAGGGTGTTGTTGGAGAAGGATGCTAGGCGAGGGCAGAGTGTTATGGAGAAGCCTCATGGGGAGGAGAGACTTAAGGAGACTGTTAGGAGGCTTATGGGTAAGCTTATGCTTGAGAGGGAGAGGAATAGGATCCTAAGAGAAGCCAACAGGGAACTCCACATGAAAATAAGGGAGCTGGAGACTGAGATTGAGTCTCTGAGGGAGACTCTAGAGAAGATTCATAGCGAGGAGACGGTGAGGATAAGGCGGGAGAGGGAGTACCAGCGCCTCCTTGAGGAGATAAGGTTTTTGAGGGATAGGGTGGCTGAGCAAGAGATCCAAATAGAATCTTATAAGAGGATGCTGAGCCACCTTCAGCGCATAAGTGAGGGAGGTGTTAGGGAGGGACTTATCCTACTTAAGCCAATAGAATCCTTCACCAGGGAGGGGCTTGAGAGGGCATTCAAAATATATGATGTTAGGGTTGGGGACATAGTCCTCATACTCGATCCAAGCGGAGGCGGTCCAGCGACAGCAAAAAACCTAGTTACGAGGGGCATTAAGGCGGCCATTGTTAAGGGTAAAATGTCGCATAATGCCCTAGAAGTTTTCGAGGAATATTCCGTGCCAATTATTCCGGCAGAAAAGGTGAATATTATGTGGGTTGACGGATTACCATACGCCGACCAAGAGGAAGTAAAGAGACTAATTAGGGAACACGGCCCACCTAAATCCTCCAACCCACTTGGAACACTAAAGTCGATTATAGATGAGCATTTAAGGGAGGTTAAGGGAGAGGGGTAAAGTATAAGGCTCGCCGAGAACATTGAGAATTCTTGGTGGTCATTATGGTTCAAGAGTTTATTGAGGTTGATGATGCAGGCACATTTAGGCTTGTTGCGGAGCATGCGCCACTCGTCATACGTAGGGATCCTTACCTATTCGCGCAATACTTCTCGGCAATGGTCTACATAAATATGGCGAAGCTGGACGAGAGGGAGGTTAAGAAACTCTTCGATTTGCTCCGCGGGAAGATGATTATAGTGAAGAGTCTGGTTAAGGCGTCGTCGATATCAGACTTTCTCGAGAAGGTTGGGAAGGAGGGGGAGGGTCAGGGCACCTAAGGCTATATCCCCTCCTTGAGGACGCTTTCAAGCTCTCTAAAACCCCTCACAATTACATCGGAGTGAACTATGATCCAGGGGCTTGGATTCTTAATCCTACAGACAGTTATCGTTTTTTTGCCCCTGAGCTTAGCATAAAATAGCTCCATGCATGTTCCGGCTGAGAGCCTTGGGAGGTACGCTATTAGGGCATCGCACCCATCAATGTCCTCAAGATCCCTTTTGATGAAGTCTTTTGGTGGAACATGCCTCCACCAATCCCGGTTCAGCTGTGCCCTATAGAGAACCTTTTCACGCCTCCATGGGTCAACTGGCTCATAACCATACTTTACTAAGAGCGCGCCTATCTTATCTCTATAAGCCTGCTTATCCTCCATACCCTGGATTGGCCCTGAAATAAACACCCTCTTCACCCTACATAGGCCTCCAAGAGGTATTTTCAATGAAATATACGTTAATTTTAAATTGAGTTGAGCTGTAATATGGTTAAAGGTTTGCGGGTGAATTTGTATGGTTAAGGTTGAGGGTTATGAGGTTCGTGAGGGATTATATTATTCTAAGGAGTGGGCTTGGGTTAAGGTTGAGGGTAATAGGGCTAGGATTGGCATAACAGACTACGCTCAGAAGCAGCTGCGTGAAATAGTCTTTGTTGAGCTCCCAGGCGCAGGGACGGAGATAAGGAAGGGGGAGCCCTATGGAACAATAGAGTCCGTGAAGGCTGTATCCGACTTAGTGGCGCCATTAACCGGAAAAGTAGTTGAGGTGAACGAGAAGGTCACTGAGGATCCGGGAACAGTTAATCGTGACCCCTATGGTGATGGGTGGCTAATAATTATAGAGCCAACGAATCTAAGTAAAGAATTAGGGGAATTAATGACCTTTGAGCAGGCTGTGGAATGGTATAAAGAGCAGGCTAAGAAATAGCTTCTAGAAGAAGAGATGAATAAGTCATGCCGAGGAGAATAGTTATTATAGGCGCTCACGCAGCTGGATGCGATGCGGCTGCCGCAGCTAGGCTGACTGATAGAACATCAGAGATAATAATGTTAACTCAGGAGCGCTATGCGGGATACTCACGCTGTGGTCTGCCATTTGTTATAGGCGGGCATATAAAGAGTTTTGAGGACCTCATAGTCTTCCCACCATCCTACTTTAAAATGAATAGAATCGACCTTAGGACGGAGACAACTGTCACAGGCATTGATACTAAAGCTAAGACAGTAAGCGTGCACTATAAGGATGGGCGTGAGGAGACGATCCAATACGACAGTTTAATAATTGCCACTGGTGCGAGAGCCGCTGTGCCCCCTATTAAGGGTAGAGAGAAGCACGGGGTATATACTTTAAGGACTATTGAGGATGGACAAAAGATAATTGAAGCCCTTAAGGAGGCGAGGTCGGCGGTCGTTGTAGGAGCCGGGCTAATAGGCTTAGAAATAGCTGTAGCCTTCATGGAACGCGGGGTTAAGACGACGGTTGTGGAGCTGCTACCACAAATATTACCAGCAATGCTCGACAAAGATATAGCGGACATGATTCAGAGGGAGCTTGAGGCGAAGGGTCTCAGAATAATTACTGGAAAGTCTGTAGACGAGATTGTAGGCGAAGATAAGGTTAAGGGCGTGATAGTCGCTGGGGAGCAGATTCCAGCAGACATAGTTGTAATAGCCACCGGCGTTAGGGGTAATGTTGAGCTAGCGGAGAAGGCTGGTATAACGCTTGGAGAGACGAGACTGATTAAGGTTAATATGCGGATGGAGACTAGCGTTAAGGATGTTTATGCATGTGGGGACTGCGTCGAGTCAATCCACTTGGTTACTAAGAGGCCGACGGTCAGCCAGCTTGGGACAACAGCAGTTAGACAGGCTAGGGTCGCGGGGACAAATGCTGCCGGCGGATATGCAGTGTTTCCAGGGGTTCTCGGCGCCGCTGTGACGAAGCTGTTTGATATGGAGATAGGAGCAGTTGGGTTAACTGAAAGCTTTGCTGAGAGGGCTGGTATAGAAGCCGTCTCAATGGTGTTGAGCGGTAAGACTAGGGCATCATATTATCCGGGGGCTCTACCAATAACCATTAAGCTGATAGTTGATAAGGAGACCGAAAAGATTATTGGAGCGCAAATCATTGGAGGTGAGGGTGTAGCCCCCAGGATAAATGCACTCTCATATGCGATAATGAAGGAGATGACTCTCAGGGAACTTGCCAAGGCTGAGACATGTTATGCGCCGCCACTCTCAGAAACATGGGATCCAGTTACATTAACAGCGCAGGCGTTAATCAGAAAAATTAAACTCAGGTAAAAACCTCTTTACTACCTAAATATTTTTTATAGTTAGGCGCCGCTACTCCCTTATCGGCCTTGGGACAACTATTAGGGTTTGGGTTCTCCTAACTCCCTTTATACTCTGAATCTTCTCAATTATTCCTCCAAGCTCCTCCATCTTATTAAATTCGACTTCAATTACATCATCGAACTGTCCAGTCACGGCATGCGCCTCCTTAACGCCCCTAATCTTAAAAGCGGACTCGGCTACATCCCATATCATGCCCGGCTCCGAGTTCACGAGAATATAGGCTTTCATAAAGCCACCCAAAGATTAAGTATAGTATAAAAGCAATAAAACATTAGCTCCAAAAATGCTTGGAATACCCGTCATGTTATTAGAGTTGTGATCCACTGAACCATATAATTGGAGACCTAGCAAAACATGTCTTCACTATGGACTATTTTCTTTTTGACATTCATTCGGGTTGTTTGTATGCTCTGGGTCAAGCAGCAGTTCTAGCTAGCTTGAATGCTGAATTCCCATACGCTTTGTTGAGCATTAAGCGTAGTTCTCCGAGAACAGCGTTGGAGTCTAAACCCTTGGCTATCATTCTCATTGCGTAGACAACAGCCTTCCTGAACTCGTGAGCTAGTCTTACCAGCTTCATGTAGTCTTCTTCGGTGAGTGGTTCAAGCCTCCCTGTTACCGTCACGTACTCTATGAGTCTTGATGCGCCTCCGGGTTTAAGCATCTGGTAGCGTGACACGCACAACCACTTCTCTCCTGTGTAGGTGCTTCATTCTCTCGCTGAGATGCTTCGGTACGTATATGCACAGCAAGCCATGGCTAGTCCTCGAAACCCTGGCGTGAAAAACGTACTCCTCAGGCAAAACCACCACCAGTAAAACATACTGCAGAAAATCTTATACACTCTTACGTAGAAGATAACCTTGAAGGGAGGATGAGCTCTGTGAGCTTGGCGAGGAGGACATGTGTGCGCTCTGCTTCGCCGTAGGGAGTGGGATGAACCGCTGGCGACAGCTGAAGACGCGCTCCAGTAGGCGGGGCAGGGGGAAGAATGAGCCGTTGAGAAGCGGATGGTTGGGAGATTAGATACGAAAAACATGAAAGTTAATGAACAGCCATCCACCGAGAAACGGTTGGCGCGACTTTAGACCGCAATTTTTATTAGGTGGAGTCTGCAACCGAGGTTTAGTTCTCAGTAGGGTGGAGAGGGGGGCCGTGGAGTCTAAGGGGCTAATAAACAGTTTCTATCTAGCATAAAGTTTATTAACTTGCATATGCTTTGGTAACCTTGTGCCTGAGAAGCTCTATACTACTGGTGAGGTTGCGAGGATTTTCGGGGTTTCCTATGTTGCTGTTAAGAAGTGGGCTTATTCTGGTAAGATTAGGTTTATTAAGACGCCTGGCGGGAAGTATAGGTTTCCCGAGAGTGAGGTAAAGCGGCTTCTTGGAGAGCAGGCTCCAAAGGGAAGGGCTGTGGTTTACGTCAGGGTGAGTGCAGCTGACCAGAGGGAGGATTTGGAGAGGCAGAAGCAAAGGCTCATTGAGTATGCTAAGAGTAGAGGCTATCAGGATATAGTGGTTCTTGAGGACATAGCTTCCGGGTTAAACGAGAATAGGAAGGGCTTGATGAGGCTTTTTGAGATGGTTTCACAGAAGCAAGTGGAGGCCGTCTTCATAACCTATAGGGA
>JAGTQB010000042.1 GCA_018396995.1 Candidatus Bathyarchaeota archaeon | reverse complement strand
AAGCAATCCAGCCTGAGAGGTGAGTTGTTGGAACAATCATGTTCCCCTCCTTAGGCTCCTTAAGCTTAGCCTCAACACCAAACTTTAACCCCAGCTCCTTACAACGTTCAGCCACTTTAAGGCATGCATCCATAAACCACTTAAACTTAAGCCCATAGTTGGACTCAAAATTATAGTCCCAGCCATCCTGACCCGGCCAGAAGCTTAAGCTTGGACTGCCAACTTTCTTAGCTATGTCAGCGGCTTGCAATAGCACCTCGAGAGCCTTCTCCCTAACCTCTCTCCTAGGATCTGTTACGCTCCCAATTTTCCATCTTGGGTCTGTGAACATATTAACGTTCACGTTTGAGACTTTAATTTTGAGCTCACTTAAGAGCTCTTTAACCTTTGATATGCGTTCTTCAGAGACCCTTAAGTTTTCGTCCAAGAATAATACGTCATGAAACTCTACACCCTTTATTCCAGCCTCAGCAATCCTCTTAAGCTGACCCTCAATACTTGAGTCTATGTCTGGGAAATATCCTTTAGTGGCAAACCTATCCATGAAGTCGCCAGCAGACCAGTGTCCAGCAGCAAACTTTATGTCAAAGTCATCGAAAAACTTCTCAAGAAGATCGCCCTCAAGATACCCTTTATACGTTGACTCAAGCTTCGCCAAATTATCCCTATTTACCCTCAACACGATCACCAGATAATTAATTTCTCGCAAGCTTTATTATTTTTTTGGGAAAAATTCGTCAAGCCCCATCATCCACATACAATTTTTTCCGCTGGAAATTTGGAAAAATTGATGTTTATTATTAAGTTTTGTTTCGCAACCCTTAAGCCTCTCAGTTCATATATTTAAGATCTAGATTAAATCGCATAGATTAACAGTCTATATAAGTTTATCAATTTAGACTGGAGGCTCTCGCTTGCCGGAGAATTTGCCCCTGATCTCGACTCTTCTGCTCTCGCTAGTGCTATCACTACTCATCAGCCAATCCTACATAGCCCACTACAATAGTATCATAGATGAATACTCATCAGCCTTTAGAAGATTGAATAATGCATTTAGGGATTTAATGGATGATATGGCTGGCGCAATGAGTATTGCCGAGAAATTCAAGGATATAAACTACAATTATGACCCGAGAGATCTTGAGAGCGCAATAAATAGAGATGGACGTAATGGGACTCGAGAGATGATGGAGATCTTCGAAGACCTCATAGATATAACGAGGAGATTTTATAATTTGACTATTGAAGGACCCTAACGCTCTATTTCCAGCCATGGGTAGATCTCTTTGAGTTTCTGTATGGCCTCCTTAACCTTTTCTTCAGGATACTCATATGGTGGGAGTTTTCCACTTAAGTAATCATCGAAGGCTTGCATATCGAAGTGTCCATGTCCACATAGTAGGAACAATATGGTCTTCCTCTCACCGGTCTCCTTACATCTTAAGGCCTCATCTATAACTGCTTTTATCGCATGGCTTGGTTCAGGGGCCGGAACAATCCCCTCCGCCCTCATGAATTGATGGGCCGCGCTGAAGACCTCAACCTGATTATACGCTACTGTCTTAACTATACCTTCCTTACTTAGCAAACATAATGTTGGGGCCTTTCCATGATATCTTAGGCCTCCAGCATGTATCGGTGCTGGGACAAACATGTGCCCAAGAGTATACATTTTGATTAGTGGAGTTAAGCGGGCTGTATCCCCATGATCATATGTATAGAAGCCCTTAGTTATAGATGGGCATGCGGTCGGCTCAACTGCTAGGAACTGAACGTTTTTCGGAGCCTTACCGGAAACCTTATCATAATAGAACGGCCAGAAGAGTCCTGAAAAGCTGCTTCCACCACCTATACACCCAACAATTAGGTCTGGATAGTCGTCTATGAGTTCTAGCTGCTTCTTAGCCTCTAACCCAACAACCGTCTGATGAAGTAGAACATGATTTAAGACGCTCCCAAGCGAATATTTGGCATTTTCATGTGTAACTGCATCCTCTATTGCCTCGCTTATGGCTATTCCTAGGCTTCCAGGATTATTTGGATCATCCTTAAGTATTCTTCTTCCAGCTTCGGTGTTTGTGCTCGGGCTCGGATATACTTCAGCACCCCAAAGTTCCATCATTACGCGCCTATATGGCTTCTGATTATAGCTAACCTTAACCATATAGATCGTTGCCTTCAGTCCAAAGAGCATGCATCCGAAAGCGAGCGCTGAACCCCACTGCCCAGCACCAGTCTCGGTAGTTAAGCGCTCAATACCCTCCTTCATCGCATAATATGCTTGTGCAACAGCCGTGTTAGGCTTATGGCTCCCGGGCGGGCTGACGCCCTCATACTTATAGTATATTTTAGCGGGGGTTCTGAGGGCCCTCTCAAGCCTCACGGCCCTATAGAGTGGAGTGGGCCTCCAAAGCATGTAGGCTTCCCGAACCTCCTCAGGAATATTTATCCAACGTTCCTGGCTAACCTCCTGTAATATACACTCCTTCGAGAATAACACCATCAAATCTTCAGGTTTCACCGGCTCCCTAGTTACTGGATTTATTGGAGGAGGCAAAGGCTTCGGCAAGTCCGGCAAAATATTATACCATTGTTTTGGCACATCATCCTCATCTAACAGAATTTTTATCCGCATGGAGACCCCCTCTTAAATGAAAAATATTGCTCTCATAAGTAATATTTAAATCTTTTGCGAGCAAAAATGTACACAAAAAATTTATTTAAAAATCTAAGGGGAATTTATTTCTAAAATTTTAGCACTTAATAAGTAATGGAGGATTCTCCCTCCAACCTTATAATATTGACCGAATGTGGCTTTAGTTCAAAGGCAGCTTTGCCATTTTCTACCTTAACGCTACCTTCTTCAATCTTGACAGCGTTTGGATCCTCAAAAGTATTCTTAGATTCAATCGTTTCCCCAGCAACCGTCTGCATATATCCTTTTAAAGGCTTGAAGCCTCTAAATGACGTTTGAATATATGCTGGTTCCGTTTCATGCCTATTCACTAAATAGAGGTATAAGATCCTCCCGTCCCTTGTGATCGTAGCTGAGGAATCTATGAATGGAATATTCATATTGAGTTCACTTGACTTATAGAGTGGTGAATCGTTAACTGTTGGAAGAACATAGTCTCCAGTATTTGCTCCATACATTTTGAATACTAAATACTGTGGAGTTAGAACCATCCGTCCATCTTTTGAGGCTAAAATTAATGGCAGTA
>JAGTQB010000041.1 GCA_018396995.1 Candidatus Bathyarchaeota archaeon | reverse complement strand
ATTAAAGCTGGGGCCGGTAGTTCAGTCTGGTATGAACGCCTGACTTGCACTCAGGAGGTCGGGGGTTCAAATCCCCCCCGGTCCACCACTTTCTGGGTTCGAGTCCCTTAAATATAACTTCTTATGAAGGTTTAGCGTAATCATTATAGTCTTTAGTCTTATAACATATCGATCTCCAGTCTTATTGGCTGTAGCATTTTTTCTAAATAGGTTTTGTTGTCACTGTATTTTGGCTGCTGGATTTGGGTGCATTCCCGCAAGGTTTTTTCTCCATTTGCTAGTTTGACCGCGAAGGGGAAGCATCCTTGCTCCCCGCATCCTTTGCAATTTGTTTTTGGTAGATGCTTATATATTTCGAGCGGATTTAGTCTCTGCCTAGCCTCTAGGAGCCTTAAGTCTGGCATGCCGTGCCTCTCATAATATTCGTAGGCTTTGTCAAGTATAACCCTGAGCTTCTCTAGGAGTCTCAACGCGATCTCCTCCCTTAAGACACAGCCAAGCTTAATCTCTCCAGATGAGTAAACGGTTATAAGCTTACCATCAACAGTAAATGTTACTGAATTAAATGCCTTAGCGTATTGTGAGCGTGGAATAGCCAAATAGAGAATCGGAACGATCTCACTAAGTGGCCTATCAGCCCAGGCGGTTACCTGAATCTTCCTAGGCTCAAGAAGGCATGGAGTCTTTTCCGTAATCACAATATTGATTCTTCCACTTCCACTCATGCTTAAGCCACCTGCTAGACAATTTCTTCGATAATCATTCTAGATAGCTTAGCCACGAGATCGGGGGTAATGGCGTCAATCACCCGTAATACCACTGGATCACTGATCGAATAAAACCTTCTATTTTCCTGCTTCCGGCACCTTATGAGACCGCACCCTTTCAAGATGGATAAGTGTCTAGAAACTATTGGCTGGGGCGCCTTCACATAAGAGACTATTTCGCAGACGCATTTTTCCCCATCACGTAAGTATTCCAAGATTTCAAGCCTCATGGGATCCGCAAGGGCTTTAAAGACCCTAGCCTTAAATTTCTTTAAATCCTTCAATTGACTCTCCCAATAATATCATGGTAGAGCAATATTTAAATATTTGTATATTGTTATATTTTGCCAAAGTGATTAATATGAAGGAAGTTAAAGTTGAAGTTATAGGTCCTGAGCCTCCATGCGCTAGATGCCAAGCGGCTAAAAAGGCTGTTGAGCGGGCTGCTGAGAAGCTTAAGGATTCCGGGATCTCGGTGAAGATTGAGAAGATTAACATTCTTTCTAGGGATGTTATCCAAAAATATGGTGTTTTAGTCTCACCATCAATAGCGATAAATGGTGTTGTTAAGATAGTTGGGCGCGTTCCAAACCCGGAGGAGATCGAGAAGCTAGTGCTTGAGGCGTAGATTGATGGAGGAGAATGTTAAGAGGAGGATTAGGGCGGGCTTAATCCTAGCATTTATAGCCGTAGTTATAGGTCTCCTCGTATGGAGCCGGATACAAGCCTACTCACTTGCGCCAACCTATAAGCCGCTTGAGCTACGAGCCTATTCGCCATGGCTTATACCACTAGTATACCTATATGATTACTTCAGCCATGCGTGGATTTGCCTCCTCTTTGCCTTTTCAATGGCAGGTTTAATTTACGAGCTCGTACCTAAAGAAACATTAACAAAACATATGGGCAGCAGTAAGGTTACCGGATACACATTAGCGCTTGGAATAGCACCGTTCTTAACAGTATGCTCATGTACTATGGTTCCGCTCTTCGCCGGGATTCTATATGCTGGAGCTGGTATAGGCCCAGCAATAACATTCCTCCTTATGGCTCCCGCATCCAACTTCCTAGCGATTCTATTAACTGGCGAGTTAATTTCTTGGGAGGTTGCTGGAGCCAGAATAATTGCCTCGATTATGGTAGCCCTAACTGCCGGAATAATTATCTCTAAGACCCCATGGGGGAGACAGATCGAGAAAGAGTACCGGATGAGCAGCGCATCGCCAGCCAGCGCGGTCGAGGCTGTTAAGCCTCCATTAGATGAGAGACTTATGGCCGCGCTTAAGTTCGCTGGCTACTTAGCTAAGCAGATACTACCCTACTTCATAGCTGGGTTAATCGCGGTAAGTTATCTTGAAGCCTATCTTCCAGAGGAGATAATAAGAGGATATTTAACTGGCGTTGGCGGGATCCTCTTAGCCTCCGCTCTAGGGGGTCCGCTATATACGCCGACCCTCGTGGAGATAGTTTTGGGTAGGGGGATATGGGTTAGGGAGGGCACAATATTATCGAAGGGCGCGCTCCTAAGTTGGCTCATGGGCCAGCCATACGACTTCGCGAATGCATTAGCCGTGTCAAGAATAACTAGATGGAAGGTTGTGGCAAGCTACGTTATTATAGCTTGGGCTGGAAGCGTGATCTTCGGACTACTTTATGGAATATTGAGTGGGTCACTATGAACAAAGTCTGCGCAACATGGTATCCAACTATTTTCCCAGAAAAGTGTGACGGCTGTTCAAGGTTCAATGAGCCGAGATGCGTTAAATTCTGCCCTCATGGGGTCTACAGCCTTATCAATGGAAAGGCTGTTGTGGCGAATCCGCAAAACTGCATTTACGGCTGCACGGCATGCGAGAGCATATGCCCGAAAAAGGCCATATTATTTCCACAGCGGGGATCTTTTGGGCAGACCTTTAGGAGAGATAAGTGCTTATTGAAGAGGGTTAAGTGTGAGGGATGTGGTAAGATCTTTTTGACGAACGAGGATACAAACCTATGTCTCGACTGTAAGAAGAAATTAGGGTACTAGGATGGTATTAAGGTGCCTTCAGTCTCTGTTAATTAATCTAAGTGTAGTGGTTGTAGAAGATGCGTTGATGTCTGCCCAAAGAAGGTTTTTGAGTTCGTGGGAGACGGTAAGAAATTAATTTCTTTACTAGAAGAGCTGAAGTTGTTGCGGAGGATAGATGTTTTGCCTGCATGGTCTGTGCATTAAAGTGTCCCAAAAGAGCCATAACTGCTACTGGTTACGAAATTAGGAAGGTTGATCCGCCGCCCGATTATCCTCCAGAGGAGGGGCGCTACATCCGTGGGAACGATTACTCGCTGGTGGCCGTCGTAGCGACACATACGACTTTAAGATTCCGAGAGAACTCGTTAGGCTACTTGAGGTTGCTATTGAATCCGAGGCTGCGCTTACTGGAACACTACAGACCGAGAACATAGGTATAGAGAAGATAATTGCGAACGTTTCCTGATTGTATTGCGAGGCGTAATGGCGAGGAAATAGGCATAGAGTTTGAGGTTTTAGCCTCTGACTTTTACGATCACAGGCATAATGAGCATTCTGATCTGGCCAGATGTAAGTTGCTGATGTGCTGGAAAAACAACTTGAAGGAGACAGTTGTCAAGGATGGAAGATCCTTCATAATTGTTAATGGCTGCGAGATAGAGGTTCTAGCCCTAAACGAAATTGTCGCTAAATTAAGAGAGAAAGGCATAGTGCTCATAGTAAATGGCGAAAGGCCTGACATAGGCAGGGCAAACATGGAGGGTTCTTTAAGCAGCTTGAGGAAAACGTTGACAAGCAAAAGTTTGGATGG
>JAGTQB010000040.1 GCA_018396995.1 Candidatus Bathyarchaeota archaeon | reverse complement strand
CACCCACGTAACCGAATACTACACTTCGCCAGAGAGGAAGCCTGTTAAGGCCATCGCGAAGGCATCGGGAACAGGGCCAGCGGTAAATATCCTATCCGGACTCTCAGTGGGTTTAGAAGGAACAGCCTTTCCAGTCATCATATTCTCGGCAGCCGTTCTCTTAGCCTACTTTTTCGAGGGCCTTTATGGCATAACACTTGTAGCCGTTGGTTTCCTATCCATAATGGCAACATTCATTTCAATGGCATCCTACGGTCCAATCGTCGATAACGCCAATGGACTTGTCACCATGGCTAGAATGGGCGATAATCTCCGTAGGACAATGGATATGCTCGACTCAGTTGGAAACATCACAAAAGCCATCTGCAAAGTTTATGCCATTGGAACATCAGCTCTGGCTCAGGTAGCCCTCTTTTCAGCATATCTTAATGCTGCACACCTCAGCGCGCTTGATGCAGCCAGCCCAAAGACCATATCCGGCATGCTTGTTGGTGGTGTATTATCCTTCTTTCTATGCTCGCTAATTATTAGGGCTGTTAGCAGAGCCGCATATATAATGATTAGGGAGATACGTAGGCAACTTAATGGCAGCAAGAATGGTGAACTAAGACCCAACTATAACCGCTGCATAAGCATAAGCACGAAAGCAGCTTTAAGAGGCATGCTCTATCCAGCAGCATTCTCTATAGCAGTTCCATTCGCAGTTGGAATATTCCTTGGGCCTGAAGCCCTAGGAGGATTAATGGCCGGAAACCTCGTGACAACGCTGCCCCTATCCCTATTCATGTGCATAAGCGGTGCAGCATGGGATAATGCCAAAAAATATATTGAGACTGGTGAGTATGGCGGTAAGGGGAGCTCAGCCCACGAGGCCTCAGTCATAGGTGATACTGTAGGTGACCCCCTAAAGGATGCTGTCGGCCCATCTCTAGACATATTCATAAATCTAATTGGAACAATAGCGCTGATAAGCGCCACATCTATATTCAGTCAATAATCACCTCAGGTAAATTGTTAGAGGATGCAATATCTATGAGGATTATTATGGCTGGCAGACGCGATTTTATCGGAAGTAGCCTTATCTTCTGGCCCCATAGGAGAATTTAAAATCTCAGCAAGCTTATCGATAAAAACCCTTAATGCTCCCAATGATTAGCGCCAGAATTACTAATATTATTAGTAATGTCGTTATTCCATATAAAACTCCTACAGTTTTATATGTTTCAGGTAAGGTCGAAAATGTTTCTGGGACAGCAGCATCTGGGTCTAGATAGACTTTAAAAGAGTCTATTTCACCCTTAAAATATGGATATTTTTCCGTAACTCCCCTCCCAAGATAATTATGGTTGCTTGCAGTATTCGTATTTGCTTCTATTAAGTCATCTGGGTCTAATGTTATCTCTTTTTCATCGACTAGGACGTCATTAATGTAAAGTCTCCCAACATTCCCTTTTATATAAACCTTAATATTAACCCATTGATTTACTGGAAGAGCCGATGAATATGTGAGTCTTTCTATAGTTGAGCCACTTATAATAACAAATTCGGCTCTCCCCTCACTATTTAATGGTGTCAGATACATACATTTATCTTCTCTAGGACCGAAGCTGAAGATGCGTTGTTCAGGTCCACCCCCTTCCCACTTAACTACAACCTCTATTAATATGTCTTCAAAATCCAGTAATGAATCATCTAGGAGAACATATTGATTTACACCATTGAGGCGGAGTTTTCCAGAGCTTATGGATGGATTGCCCCTTAATATACCATGAGTAACACCATACTTGTCTAGAGCGTAAATCGCACTCGGCTTGCTGAAATCATATGCTACATAAAGCCCTTTTTCAAAGGGTCTTGTATTAGCATAGTCCTGACCCTGAAGCCAACCAAATGCGACCCCTCTAGAGACTTTTGTTGAGTCGGCATAGTCTCCATCAATTATTCCCTCACCTGATATGACAGCGTCACCGAAGGCTATCGCCGCACCCTTAGCAGTTGCATAATCGGTTATAGTAGCCCTATCTATTATAACGGCATGCTCAAGAACCCTAGCGTGCCCACTTACTACGGCATTTCCTCCAACTAAAGCGTAATCCCTAACTTTAGCGTAATCTTTCACAACGGCATTATCCTTTATGACGGCATGTCCACTCACAATAGCATTCCCTTCAACTCTTGCATTATCCTTTACAACAGCATAATCCAATATCCTAGCGTTACCGAGAACCTTCGCCCTATTCAGTACCATAGCGTTTGGTCCAACATATGCTGTTGGCTCAACATATGCTGTTATCTCCACGAACCCTCCACCATTAGGATGTCTTCTACCAGTTCTATTCGATACTATGCCACCGATCTCTATCTGTATTGTAGGTATTGTTTCAATAGGTGTAGCACCAACAATTCTTACCTCATATGGAAAGCGAGCTTTCTCAGGTGAGGATTTAAATGAGCATTCACTTTCCTTTTGAAATGCTGAAACAGGCATTATCCTATCTGGCGTCGCAGCAACAACAAGGTAAACTTTATTTTCGCTAGCCGATAAAGTGATGGAGTGGGTGCCATTATTCCAAAGCGAGGAATACCTTGTATTTCCATAATCATCTTCAACGACTAGGCATACCCTCCAATCTGAACCCCTAGATGGATCAACAAGCCCTACAAACTCAACAATAACAGTCCTATTATCTCCTACACCCTCAGGTTTTAATGGGATCACGTTATAGCCAGTCTGTTGGGGAGCAGACTCCATCGGTACACGCCACCAACCTGGTTTATCTGGAACGATCTCTAGTTCGGTGTAGAAGTATAATCCATAGGGGCTTCCTTCAGCCCGACTTAACTCCTTAAACCTCCTTCTATAGAGATCCTTGTACGCGAAGTCAAGTGTAGCCATTCTCCTCGCATAGTAACCTAACAGATCCTTTAGTGATATGTTGTGGGGGGCCAATAAACGCCGTATTGTATCAAAGGGATACTCATTTGGGAGCGCTTCCTGCCAAAGTCTTCTCGGAAAGTCTTTTCCTAAACCTGGCAATCCATCTGGATTTTCATAAAAGTATTGAAATATCATCCAGCAATCATAATAATTTCTTCCATGAGGTATAAAGAGATGCGTGTTCTTAAACGATGCACTGCTTAAACCAGTTTCTGGACCATAAACTTTACCCTTAAACTCGTAATTCTCGCTCAGTAAGTACTGTTCACGCATCCAGTTCGCAAACATCTCCCACCATGGACCTGACCACGGATTTTCACCAGCCCATCCACCATTATCGTTTTGATGGGCGGATAGCACGTGGGCAAATTCATGAGGTAAAACCCATGATGGTGGGTTAACTCTTAATCCAGTTGGATCTATAAGCATGATGCCAAAATCATCTGGATCACCGCCCATATAATATCCGCCGCCATCATGTGGTGGAGGTAGTGTGCCTATAACATAGAGGTTTACCTTGTACTTTTTTCCATCTCTTTTTAATGGATTCCAGGATTCTGTTGGTTCTCTAAAGCCAAGCTTATTTATGTAAACATCCCATATACGCTCGAGATTATAGAGGACCCCTTCAGCCATTTTCTCAGTAAACCTTCCATATTTTGTTCCATCCCCCCATATAACCTGAAAGTGTTCTGAGGTGGCCCTATGTATTTTTGGATCGTCTAAACGATAGTAGGCGTCACGTACAAGATACTCTTCACCTTCTATTGCTAGAGGTATGGAAAGACCTATTGATTTGGGTACTTGACATAATATTCCAACAAGGAATAATTGAAGTCCTAGGAGAGTGAGAAGCATTATA
>JAGTQB010000004.1 GCA_018396995.1 Candidatus Bathyarchaeota archaeon | reverse complement strand
AAGAAAAATTGGAATAAACCCAAAAGAAGTTTGCTTAAAGGCTCTTTACGAAATAGCAAACAGAAATAGCCCCAGCTCAGCCCCGAAAAAAGAAAACCAAATTTTAAGCCCCGTTTCGGAAAATCGGCAAGATTCTTGGTGCCGGGGGTGGGACTTGAACCCACGACGGCCTACGCCAGAGGATCTTAAGTCCTCCCCCCTAGCCTAGAAGGTTCTGACCCCCCTATTTGTCCAGGCTTGGGTACCCCGGCACCACTATTTGTTTTTATTTTTCTCAGTCTTTATTTACTTTTTTGGTTGTTTATTATCGATTAGCTTAAATCTTCCTGTTAATACTTGTTTGGTTTTAGTGGTGTCTCTATGGCTGTCGTAATGAAGCCCGGTGCTAGTGAAGAGGATATTGAACGTGTTGTTAGACTTGTTAAAGAGAAGTATGGGCTTCGTGTTGATGTTTCCAGAGGGGAGTTTCAGACTGTGATAGGTTTAATTGGTGACGAGGATAGGGTGGACTTTGAGCAGCTGGCTACGCTGCCAGGGGTTGAGAGGGCTTACAGGATAACTGTACCATATAGGTTAGTCTCAAGAAACTTCTTTCCAGAAGATAGAATTATAGAGGTTAAGGGTATAAAAATTGGTGGTAGGAATAGGCCAGTCTTTATAGCAGGGCCCTGCGCAATTGAGAGCAGGGAGCAAATTTTTAGGATAGCACGCGAGGTCTATGAGGCTGGTGCCAATATACTTCGTGGGGGAGCATTTAAGCCGAGGACATCCGTTCACTCTTTCCAAGGTTTAGGCGAGGAGGGCTTAGAGTACTTAGCTAAGGCTGGTGAGGAGTATGGTATGCCAACGGTCTCAGAGGTTAGAAGCGAGAGACATGTTGAGGTAGTCGCAAAGTATGTGGATATCTTACAGATTGGTGCAAGAAACATGTACAACCAGGATTTAATTGAAGAAGCTGCGAGACAGAAGAAGCCAATTCTCCTAAAGAGGAGCTTCGGAGCTAGCATAGAGGAGTTTCTCTCATTTGCGGAGCGGGCTGTGGCTCAAGGGAATAAAGACGTAATCCTCTGTGAGAGGGGGATTCTTCCGGTTGGTAGGGGGCGTCAGTTCACACGTTATAGTCTTGACTTAAGCGCTGTCCCAGTAATAAAGAGGGAAACATATTTGCCAATAATCGTGGATCCGAGTCATGGGACTGGGCGCAGGGATTTAATATATCCGATGAGCAAGGCTGCGATAGCTGCTGGTGCGCATGGCTTGATGATAGAGGTTCACTATAATCCCGATGAAGCTCTATCAGATGGCCCACAGATGATAACTCCTAAGGAGCTCAAGAGGATAATTGATGTCTGCAAAAAGATATATGCCATAAATGCCATTGAAGATTACGCGGGGTAACTCCGCCGAAACAGTCTTCCCAGCTTAAAGCGGGATATGGTTATATCTTTTTACCCCTATGATCTTTTGTGAGCGAAATGGTTAAGGTTCTGCGTTTAAATTTAAGAAAATTTATTGACGATTCCTATGAGATCCTCATAGGCTTTAGGCTGCTCGATAATATACCATCTGACTTAAAGGAGAATCCGCTTGGAGATAGATATGCAATAATAACCGACTCCACTTTGAAGAACATTTATGGCAATAGGCTCCTTAATAAATTTTATGAAGAGGGTCTCAGCGCCTGTCTCATAGATTTCCCTGCCGGAGAGGAATCAAAGAGCTTAAATACCGTTAGCTATTTAGCTAGCAATTTACTTAGGAGCGGCATCAACAGGAAATCGGCGATAATTGCGCTTGGTGGCGGGGTTGTTGGCGACTTAGCGGGGTTTACCGCCGCGATTTTCATGCGTGGAATACCATATGTTCAGGTTCCAACAACCTTGACAGCTCAAGTTGACAGCAGCATAGGTGGTAAGACTGGCGTAGATACTGCTGAGGGGAAGAATCTTCTTGGCGCATTTTATCAGCCGAGGAGAGTTTATATTGACCCAGCCCTGCTTAAAACGCTTCCAAGGAGGGAGTTTATCAGCGGCTTAGCTGAAGTCGTTAAGTATGGCATAATATATGACGGAAACCTCTTTAAATATCTTGAGGAGAATGTTGATAGAATATTAGGTCTAGATGAAGAGGTCTTACTCAACATTATAGAGAGGTCATGTAATATAAAGAGGACAATTGTGGAAGAGGATCCTTGCGAAGTGAATAAAAGGGCTATCCTCAATTATGGTCATACACCTGGTCATGCTCTTGAAAGACTTAGCGGCTATAAGATTCTGCATGGCGAAGCTGTCTCAGTTGGGATGAGGATATCTGGCTGGGTTGCTGTGAGGATGGGCTTTTGGAGCATAGATGAGTGGGAGAGACAAAATAAGTTGCTTAAGAGGTTCGGCCTGCCCCTTAAGATGGAGTTTGACATTGATGAAATGATTGAGGCAATGTATTATGATAAGAAGGCTGAGGGAGAAACGCTGATGTTTGTCTTGCCTAAACGTATAGGGGAGATGGCCTCGATAAATGGTAAATATAAAATACCTGTGCCAGAAGAAAAGCTGCGCATCTTTCTAAGGGAGTTGGCTGATTAATTTTTCCAAAAAATATTATGGTTGAACCGCCGCCCTATGCTTTCCTTTTACTGGAATCTTCCTCACCGGCCTCCTCTCCAGCCCTGAGCCGCAGCCATTGCATATCATCTCCTTCTTATCTGGAGGGTATTTTCTGCCGCAGGCTGGGCAACGAATAATCCATTGGAATTGATAGCGTATGCCAAGGTTTGATAGCGGCGCATATTTTATCCCCATCTTCTCGGCGGTGTTCTGTATTGAGTAATCGTCAGTGAGGATTATTACGTCGTGTCCATTATCCCTCAACTGTGCGGCGAGAGCTAGCACTTGGATATCTGTCTCGGAGAGTGTTACCGAGTCCCCGATCTTATTTGAGATAGACTTAATTAGGTCTACATAGTTTGGCGCTGGGCTTCTCACAATAAGTCTTTCACTCTCAACGGAGGCTATAAAACGCATTTTGGGTGTTGACTCGTCCGTGAGCTCAAGCCCGACTTCTGGAACAGTATACACTTCTTCTTCTACCGTCATTGGATCGAAACCGGCTATAAACGCTGATGTATCAAGCACTAAAACTCTATGTTCTTTGCTCATTCTCCCTCTCCATCGGGAATAATAGTCTCTCCCTTAGGCGCCTATAGAAGTCATATTTGAACCTAATAAAGTTAACTTTATGCTCTGAAATCCTCACGAGGACTCTATTCTCGCTATCACCTATCTCCCTTTGATAATCACCATCTATAACAACCATAGCTCTCTTTGGTTTAAGAACCTCAACTGTTATCTTCGAATACTCTGGGAAGACTATTGGGCGGATAAGGTTAGCTGGGCATACTGGGGTCAGTATAAGAGCGTTGAGCCCTGGATCGAGTATTGGACCTCCACTTGAGAACGAGTATGCTGTTGAGCCAACCTGAGAGGAGACAATTATTCCATCAGCCCAACACTCCACAACCTCAGTGTTATCCTTCCATATTCTGGCATGCAGTATCTTCGATAAATGCTTAGTAGTTATAAACACCTCATTTAGAGCGTCTGGAAGTCTAACGTTTTTAACGAAAGATGCAATTTTGTTAAAGGTCTCAATCCTATACGAGCCCTTAAGGTATGAGTTTATAGCTTCTAAAGCCTCTTTATATGATACCTCGGTTAAAAATGCTCTTGTGCCTAAACCTATTGCGAGTACTGGTGTTTCAGGCTTGGGTATGCGCATACATGTCCTCAATATTGTTCCATCACCGCCTATAACTATAATCACGTCTGCGCTCATTTTCTCAAGGGGTACAGCCTTCTCAAGCTTATTAGCGAGTACAGCGAGCTCCTGTTCAAAGAACACGTTAAATCCCGCTTTTTCAAGAAGACTAGAGATTTCAAGCGCTAGCTTTAGAGAATCCTCGCGGTCTAGACGTGCAACGATCCCGGCGGTCTTACCCAATCTCCCACCATGTAGCAAATATATTTAGTTAATAATGAAGATTATTAAACATTTATTAGGAGAGAGACATAATGTGGTTATGGTGATAGTCTGTGAGTAAGCCGGTTGAGGTTGGCGATTTAAAGGAAGGACAATATGTAATAATTGATGATGAGCCATGCTATATACTTGAAGTTACGAAATCTAAACCTGGGAAGCATGGCTCTGCGAAGGCTAGGGTTGTTGCGATGGGAATATTCGATGGTGTTAAGAGGAGCTTTGTTAAGCCGGTTGACGCTAAGGTTGATGTGCCGATAATTGAGAAGAGGAGCGGGCAGGTTGTGGCGGTTCTAGAAAATAGCGTTCAGCTGATGGACCTAGAAACCTATGAGGTGTTTGAGACACCTCTACCACAGGAGGAGGAAGTGAAGTCTAAGCTTGCCAATGGCGTTGAAGTTGAGTATTGGCGTATATTGGGTAGGATGAAGATTATACGCGTTAAAGGCGGCTAAAAATAATCTCCGCTCCTAGCTTTAATTTCCCTTACAGCATCCTCAATTATTGTCAGCGCTCTCTCAATATCCTCCCTAGTGATGCCATAATGCGTCACCATTCTAACAATATTTCTACTGTGGTACGAGACCAGGAGCCCCCGCTCCTTAAGCTTGGCAATAAATATATTTGAGTTAACCCCTAAACCACTTACATCAACTAAAACTATGTTTGTTTGGACTCTCCCTAAGTCGACGTGAAGTCCCTCAATCCCAGCAACTCCCTTGGCTAGAACCTTGGCGTTTACATGGTCCTCCTCCAACCGGTCTATCATCTTTTCCAGGGCTATTATGCCCGGAGCGGCGATTATGCCGGCCTTACGCATTCCCCCGCCGAGCATCTTTCTAATCTTTCTAGCTCTCTCAATAAAGTCGCTGTCCCCGACGATCACGGAGCCCACTGGGCAACAGAGCCCTTTTGACAAAGAAAACATTAAATTGTCTACATGTCGAGTGAATTCCCTGACGTCTACTTTCAGAGCCACCGCCGCATTAAATATTCTTGCCCCATCCATGTAGAGTTTCAGCCCATATTTTCTTGTAACCTTGCATAGAGCTTCAATTTGCTTCGGAGTTACTACTGTCCCACCAGCTCTATTATGTGTGTTCTCTATGCAGACAAGTGTTGTCTCGGGGAAATGTATATCTTTCGGCCTTATGGCCTCCTCAACATCTTTAGGGTCCAGTGCACCCATATGACCCCTTATTGGCCATGGTATTAGCCCAGCTATTGTTGATATGCCGCCTACCTCATACCAGTATATATGTGACTCAGCCTCCAAAATAACGCAGTCCCCCCGCTTAGTATTGCTCATGAGGGACACTAAGTTAGCCATTGTTCCACTTGGGACTAGAAGAGCCGCCTCCATACCCATCTTCTTAGCAGCCATCTCTTCAAGCCTATTAACCGTTGGGTCCTCTCTATAGACGTCATCTCCAAGCTCGGCTCCTCTTATAGCCTCAAGCATCTCCTCTGTTGGCATTGTAACAGTATCGCTCCTTAAATCAATAACATTACTCCTCTTAGCCCCAACCATACGCCCACCAACCAAGAGCAACCTACACCAAAGAGACAAATCTACTTTATCGGATAAACTAATATTTGCTGAGTGAGAATTATTTGTGGAGAATGAATCTTGGTCCTTGAGAAGCTCGGCTCATCTCTATATGAGGCAATAAAAAAGGTTTTCAGCGCCTCCATTGTAGACGAGAATGTCGTTAGAGAGCTTATCCGCGACCTCCAACGCGCCCTTCTTCAAGCAGACGTCAATGTTAGGCTTGTGCTAGACCTCTCGAAAAGGATTGAGGAGAGGGCTCTAAAGGAAAAGGTTCCTCCGGGGATACCTAGGAAAGAACACGTTATTAAGATTGTTTATGAGGAAATTGTTCGTCTTTTGGGGGAGAAAACCGCCCCGCTCAACATTAAGCTGGGTAAAAGGAGCGTGTTAATGCTTGTTGGCGTGCAGGGCTCTGGAAAGACGACGACCGCAGCCAAGCTAGCTAGGTTCCTCCAGAAGAGGGGATTTAAGACCGCCCTCATATGCGCCGACACGTATAGAGCTGGGGCACTAGCACAGTTAAGTCAGCTTGCAGCCCAGATAAACGTGCCAATTTACGGCGATTATAAGGAGAGAAATGCAGTAAAGATTGCGATGGACGGATTAAAGAAGTTTGAGGATTATGATGTAATCATAATAGATACCGCTGGTAGACACAAGGACGAAAAGAGCTTAATAGAAGAGATGAAGACTTTAGAGGAGGCGATTAAGCCAGATGAAGTGATAATGGTTATCGATGGAACCATTGGGCAGCAGGCAGCTATTCAGGCCAAAGCCTTCCACGAGGCTACGCCAATTGGGTCAATAATAGTTACCAAGCTTGATGGATCAGCTAGGGGCGGCGGCGCCCTCTCAGCCGTCGCGGCGACTGGCGCTCCAATAAAGTTCATTGGTGTCGGTGAGAAGATTGATGACCTAGAAGTCTTTGATCCACCGAGCTTTGTTGGTAGATTACTTGGGTTAGGCGACTTAAAGGGTCTAGTTGATAAGGTTAGAGAGGCTGAGCTTAAGATTCCTGAAAAGAAAGCTAAGGCAATTTTAAGTGGAAAATTCACCCTGACCGACATGTATGAACAGCTTGAAGCCATGAGGAGCATGGGTCCATTCAGCCGAATACTCAAGATGTTCCCTGGGCTGGGATATGAGATCCCAGAAGATTTGGTGAATGTTGCCGAGGAGAGACTAAAGAAATGGCGTGTGATAATTCAGTCGATGACTCCTGAGGAGAGGAAGAACCCACAAATAATTAATGCCTCCAGGATAAGGCGTATAGCTAGAGGCTCCGGGACGAATGAGAAGGAAGTTAAGGAACTACTGAACCAGTATATGCTAATGCGAAAGATGATGAAAGTTCTAAGAAGAAGAGGTCTCCCAATGCTGTTTAAGGGGAAATAACTCTACTAAGACCGCCCTCATACTCTAGTCTCAGCGGCTGAGATAAAAGACGGATGCTAGTGCGCCATATAAGACTATATCCTCGCCAAGAGGTGTCAAAGTTATCTCAGGCACACGGTTCCTGGCATGTTCCTTAATATAGCGCCTTATTGGATCTATGACGAGACTTGGGTTATTCAGCGTTACTGAACCGCCTACAGTAATTAGGGATGGATCGTAGGCATCAGTGACGCAGGCGAAGCCGATGGCATTTAGTTCGCCAATCTTCTCAACAATAATCTCAGCTAAATCATCACCAACCTTAGCGCAATCATAAACTGCTTTAGCGGTTAGCTTTCCGCTCTTATAAGCCTCCATTAATGGACCCTTACGAGCGTTCTTGAATTTATCTCCCTCTATAATTAGCCTCGCATAGTTCGGTATCCCTGAACCGGAGCAGTATGCCTCCCAATGCCCTTTCTTCCCACATCCACACGTCAACCTTCCCTCATAATCTATTGTGAAGTGCCCTATTTCATGGGCATTTCCATCCTTACCAATCAATAAGTGTCCGTCAACGTACACCCCGCCTCCTATGCCAGTACTAATAGTTACATAGACTAAGTTTTCATGATCTCCGCCAATACCAAAATATTTTTCACCGAGGACCGCTGCGACACAATCATTAAGTAGAATCACTGGTAAGCCGAATTTCTCCTCAAGAGGCTTAACCAAGGGGACGTATTCGAAGGGTAGGTGTGTAGGTCTCATAAGAGCACCACTTTTAATGTCTAATGGGCCCGCTGAACCTATGCCTATTCCCTCAATATCCCTTAAGTTAATCCTTTCCTCGATGAGCGAAATAATCAACCTAATTATCTGTTCGCTCACACCAGTTGGGCCCTTTGATTTTTCAGTCGGCTCAGAAATTTTCGCTATTATCTTTCCCTCCTTGCTCCCCAATACAACTCTCACATTTGTTCCGCCCAAATCGACTCCTATAGCCGCTTTTGTAACCATAATAATTCCACTAAAGAGAATAGAGGAGCGCAGCCTTTTTAGTTTACCAAAGAAACGCGTTTAATGAGTAATAAACGCTGAGGGTGTATGCCACGCAAAATTTAAATTTATTAGAATCCCTATTCGTCTAATATATTTTATTGGCTCTGGTGACCATTATGGATAAACCGTGGCATGCAATGAGAGAGGAAGAAGTTCTGGAGGCGCTTAAAACTTCGCGTGAAGGGCTCAGTAGCGAGGAGGCTAAGAGGAGGCTCGTTGAGTATGGCCCAAATAAGCTCATTGAGAAGGGGGGTGTAAATCCGCTTAAAATATTCCTTAATCAGTTTAAGGATATATTTGTCATGATGCTGATAGCCGCCATCATAGTCTCAATCGCAATCGCTTTAATTAAGCCCGAAGAAGGTTATGGCGATGCCTTGACAATAGGAGCCATAGTGATCTTAAACGCCCTTATTGGTTTTGTTCAAGAGTATCGCTCCGAGAAGGCTATTGAGGCTATGAAAAAGCTAACTGCGCCTAAAGCCACCGTTATAAGAGATGGGTTTAGTGTAGTTGTACCGGCTGAGGAGGTTGTTCCGGGAGATATACTTGTGCTTGAGACTGGCGATAGAGTTGCTGCTGATGCTAGGCTAATAGAAACCGTGGAGCTTAGGACTAACGAGGCTGTATTAACGGGTGAGTCAACCCCGGTTGAAAAGCGCCTTGGAGTCTTACCTGAAGCGACGCCAGTAGCTGAGAGAAGCAACATGGTTTTTATGGCAACTCACGTTATATATGGACGTGGGAAGGCTGTTGTCACAGCAACTGGGATGAGGACAGAGTTTGGGAAAATAGCTGGGCTTGTTCAGGAGATTGAGGAGGAGGAGACGCCGCTCAAAGTTAAGCTTGAGAGGTTTGCAAAAAAACTCGCCATAATAGTTGTTGCTATCTGCGCAATCGTATTTGCTCTGGAGATTTTCGACGTAATCTTCCATAAGCACCTCATTGAATTTTCGGGCATAATAGATGCGTTCTTCGTAGCGGTTGCTCTAGCCGTATCAGCTGTTCCAGAGGGATTGCCAGCTATTGTAACAGTATGTCTGGCTCTCGGCGCAAGAAGCCTTGCTAAACATAATGCAATAATCAGGAGACTTTCGTCGGCCGAGACTCTTGGATCGGTGACAGTGATATGCTCTGATAAAACCGGGACATTAACTAAAGGTGAGATGACTGTACGTAAGATATACGTTAATGGCAGCATAATCACCGTGACTGGAGTCGGCTATGAGCCAAAGGGAGAATTTCTGTACGGAAATGAAGATAGAAGGGTGGAAGTTAAAGATAATTTTGAGTTGAATCTCCTTTTAACCGGGGCGGCGTTGTGTACAAATGCTCAATATGATGGCAAAAGAGTGTTTGGGGATTCGACCGAGGGCGCCCTAATAGTTGCCGCTTCTAAAGCCGGGCTATGGAAGAATGATCTTGAAAAGATTTACCCACGCATATATGAAGTTCCATTTACTTCGGAAAGGAAGCGGATGACGACGGTTCATAAGTCTGCTGATGGCAGAATAATAGCGTTCATGAAAGGCGCCCCAGAGGTAGTCTTACAGCGGTGCAAATACATACTTAAAAATGGGGCTGTAAAGAAACTCACTGAACGCGATAGGAAGAATATTTTGTCAATCAATGAACAGATGGCGAGCGAGGCTTTGAGGGTTCTCGGGGTCGCTTATAAGGAACTAAAAGATATTGATCCAAACAACTTAAATGATGAGAAGGCCCGCGAAACTCTTGAAAGCGACCTAACATTCATCGGTCTCCTTGGTATGATCGACCCGCCACGCGAGGAAGCTAAGATAGCAAATGAAAAGTGTAGGAGAGCCGGCATAAAGACTGTTATGATAACAGGGGATCATAAACTAACTGCTATTGCAGTCGCTAAAGAGCTTGGCATGATGGAGGAGGGCGATATAGCGTTGACTGGTGAGGAGCTAGATAAAATGAGTGATGAGGAGTTTGAGAAGATTGTTGAAAATGTTAAAGTTTATGCGCGCGTTTCCCCTGAACATAAGCTACGCATAGTTAGAGCTTTGAAGAAGAGGGGTCACATTGTTGCGATGACTGGGGATGGTGTTAACGATGCGCCAGCCCTAAAGCAAGCGGATATAGGGATAGCGATGGGTATAACTGGCACTGACGTCACTAAAGAGGCAGCTGACATGATTTTGGCGGACGACAACTTTGCGACAATAGTTAAGGCTATTGAAGGCGGGCGCGCCATATATGATAACATTAGAAAGTTCGCTTTCTTCCTAATGAGATGTAACTTCGATGAGCTTTTCCTAATAGGGACGTTTGCGTTATTAGGCTTGGAGCTACCACTAACGGCGCCAATGATCCTATGGCTAAACCTTGTGACGGATGGTGGTCCAGCCTTAGCTTTAACAGTGGATCCGCCAAGTGAGGATGTCATGGAGAGACCACCGCGAAATCCAAAAGAGGGTATACTTCACGGGAGGTTCCTCTCAATAATAATGACATTTATAATGCAGTTTACACTAACTGGCGGATTGTTCTACTGGCATTACTATATAGTTGGTCCGACTTTAGGAAAGCCTATGGAGCTGGTGTTGGCTGAGGCTAGAACTATGGCGTTTATACGGGCAACGTTGCAGGAGGTATTCATTGTATGGAACTGCCGATCAGAGAAGAAGAGCGCCTTTAGGCTTAATCCACTTTCAAATAAGTATCTTCTTCTTGCATGCATAGTATCTGCTGGATTGACGATAATAGTGCCATACTTTGGCTTATTTGGGACGGTTTGGCTTAGTGATCCAATACAATGGATGATAACAATATTAGCATCAATGTCGGGACTATTTATACTGCCAGAAGTATTCTATGGGAGAAGGGTTTGGAAGTGGGTTTAAACAGTCCCCCTCCCAACCCTCTCCAGTCGCTTTTTCGGTAAACCTATGGTCCTCTCATATTCATATATTATGCGTGAGACAATAGTCCATGCCTCAAGGGCCTCGGGGTCTACGCAAATAACCTCATCAGCTAATTTCAGTGTTGCCTCATTGAACTCTCCATGCGGGAAGCCGCCGACTATAACCGCGGGTCTCTCCTCCCTAGCTAGTTTAGAGGCAGTTTCTTCTAAGGTTTTTGGTATCCCGCTTCTCTCGAAGATAACGGTATAAGTTGGCTTTAAATCATCTATAAGCTTTGGCAGACTCTTCTCCTCAATATATAGGAGGGGTTTTCCGGCAGGGGGCACACGCCCATGCTCAAGTAGATCCTCTATTAGCCCAATGAACCGGTTAAAATTTTTTGGGAGTCTCGTCTCAGGTTCCACGTAAATCACGTGATCATCAATTGTATGCACATATGTCCTCAAAAGCCCCTCTTTACTTAATGGTGACCCAAGGGCCTCCAGAAGGCAAAAGTGGACTATGTCTGGTCTACCACGCTTCTCGGCATTAAGTAGGTTTCTCATAGCAAAATGATGATACGATCTGTCTAAGACAAGATTTTTTGGGGGCTTGCCTCTACGCTTAGAGAAGCTCCTAATAGCTGGGTGGCTCCATATTTCACGTGGGATTGGTTCCAGAGCAGATTCAGCTAAAATTAGGATCAGCAAGCTGGTTCAACCCATGCTCTCTTGAAATTATATTGATGATAACGTGGACGAAATATTTATCTCTGGATCCTCAGAATGGATTAGGAGTTATGATTTGGTGGTAGTGATGGGGTTAAGGGCTGTCCTCTTTGACCTTGGAGGTACATTGATTAGGACTGCCCACCCGGCTGATATAATAAGGAGGATCCTTGGAAAACATGGGATAGAAAGGAGTGTCGAAGAAATAGCACTAGCACATAAATTTGCTGAGGAGAATACTCCTCTAGAAGACTATGGCCTGCCATACTACGAGTTTTGGATCAAGTGGAACAGGAGAATATTTGATAGGCTTGGAGTAAAAGATGAAAATGATTTCTTGGCAAGAGTTCTAGTTGATGAATGGTGGGATAACGCTGGCATTGAAGTTTACCCTGATGCTGAGGGTGCCCTCATTAGACTAAGGGGTTCCGAGTTTAAGGTTGGAATAATAACCAATGCTTTTAAGAAGGATATAGAGGAGATCCTTAAGAGGGTGGAGATGCCCATAAAATTTAATGTATTCGTTGGAATAGATAGCGTTAAGAAGCCTAAGCCATCCCCAGAAATATTTCTTCATGCAATAAGAATGTTGGGAATTCGCCCTAACGAGGCTGTTTACATTGGAGATGACCCTGAAAAAGATTATATTGGGGCAACTAATGCTGGCTTAAGGGCAATCCTCGTGGACCGCAGCTTAGCTTACATGGACAGAAAGAACATGATTAAAGTGAGGAACTTGAACGAGGCTCTTGACTTGATCCTAGAATCCCTTTAAGTAATAGCCTTGTCAAATATCCTCTTCTTCTCTTCCTCAGATAGCTCGACGTAACCTCTTTCAACGGTTACAGTGGCAATATCAAAGCTATCGCCAGTGAAAACATTTCTCTTAATGGCAGCGTTAATCGCTTTAACCGCTAATACAAGCCCCTCCTCAAGGTTTATTCCATCATAATAGCCGCTCTCCAAAATGCCATAGGCTATCGGCGAGCCAGATCCGGTTGCAATCATTTTATCCTCTATCGCGCTTCCAAATGGATCGAGCGAATAGAGATGATAGCCTTCATCATCATATCCACCTATGATTACCTGAACCTCATATGGGAAGAGTCTCTGAGAGAAGAGTACAAGAGAAGCTAGGCTGGCCACAACCTTAACTGGAACAATTCTCTTGCGCTGTATTTGATAGAGCATTGCGTTAGCTCTGAGGATATCAAGTAGGTTTATGGCTTCAGCCGGAATACCCGCAATAGTCATGCCAACATTACGCGTTATCTGATAAACCTTCTTAACCCTTTTATGGGCCACAAAGCCGGGGAGAACAGTAGCCCTAGTATCAGTAGCCATAACCACACCATCAACACACTTAAATGCAACCGTTGTAGTCCCCTTAAACACGCGCTCCCCAAAACCATTATACATTAACGCAAGCACCCAATGAAACAAAGTAGAGCCTGAAGTAAATAAACTTTGCCACGAAAAGGAAAAATCCTTATTAACAAGGGGTCAAATGAAAAATTATTTAGAGAGGGCCGGTAGCTCAGCCTGGTTAGAGCGTTCGGCTGATAAACAAGGGGTTTGTCCAGAGACCGAAAGGTCGAGAGTTCAAATCTCTCCCGGCCCACCATATTCTGGGTCCAAATTATCTCCTCAATTTTTAAGTTCAGGGGTTCTTCATTTTCGGGTTGTAGTTTGAGGCCCGAGATCTACGACTTCGAGCAAAAGGATATTTAGGTATAAGCGTAGAATCTCTGGTTTAAGGAGCGGTATTGTGGTGCTTGAAATGCTTGATTGTCTGGCAAGCCTCGGCCTAAGCGCTGCAGCGTCAGTAACCATGCAACCCTCTAGTTGCTATCCCACATCTATTAACGGTGGCGGAGCATGGAACGAATAGACGAAAGAAATTATGTTTAGAAGACTCAAACCCAAAAAATGGTGGACCGGGCGGGACTTGAACCCGCGACCTCCGCCTATTTCAGCTTTTATGTGCCTGCGAAGGCGGCATTCATACCGCTGAACTACCGGCCCATCTGCATCATAATTAAGGGGAAGTTAAGGATTTAATTTTTACGCAGGCAGCTAAACAACCGACTAAAAATATTTTTAGGGGATAAAAATTGAAGAGAGCCTAAAATTTTCAAAAGAGATAATTTCATCCGTTTTCCGCTGCGAAAAACATATATTTCATTTCTCTATATTTTGATTTTTGGTCGGGCGGTAGCTCAGCCTGGTAGAGCTTCCGAGCCAGTCGGTCTCTGGCTGGCGGAGAGGCTGTAGGCGCCTACCGTAAGTGTGGTGGGCGCGTTTCAGCCTGCCAGGCGTACAGATACCGGAGTGTCGCAGGTTCAAATCCTGCCCGCCCGACCATTAACCCTCTTTTACGACGCTCACTTCGAGTAGTGGTAGTTAGCTTTGTTTCTGTGGGCAAGTTTTTGTTCTTTTGTCGCTTTGTGGAATACCGGGTATCCTAATTATAGAGCTTTTACGATAAAATTGTTATCTTTATGGGCTTAGCGCAAAGACCATTTCTCTTTTATACCAGCTTTAGAATGATGGAATTTCATATCTCCACATTATCGTGTCGCCTTCACGTAAAACATATTTATCTGATGCTACTGGCCCTAATTCCCAGTTTCTTTTATCCGGGTTCCATATGTACCACATCCAGTATTTGCCGCCCTCATTTCTGACGCTGTTTATGCTATCCACGAAAGTACCCATTCCAGGGTACTCTGTGCCTTTAACGAGCGCAACGATCCTTGTTGCCATTAAAACGTTAGTTTCCCTCGGGACAGAAGTGCCATTATACCATGTTTGCGTTCCATTTCCATAATCAATTAAAATATTCACTTTCATTGTCAGCTTCTTTAGATCTGAGACCGCCCCCTCATAGAGACTTCTAAAGTACACGCTTTCACTGTAGTAATATGTTGCGAGGTATATTGCCGCTATGAGGAGACAGAGGAGACCTATTGAGACCCACATCCAATTGCTCTTCCCACTCATAACTCTATCACCTCCTTTTCAGGCAATACTTTTTTAAGAGCTGTGATGAGTGGGATACAACCAAAGAAGAAGAAAGCAAAATTAGATACTTCATGTATTAATGCAAACCATACTCCTGAAATTATGGCCATTATTGGTGATAGCCCTACTATGACGACGGAAGCTATATTTGTAATTAGATCATAAATTGATGTCGCAAGAAAACCAATAAGACCGAACTTTAAACTTGTAAACCAAAATTTTCTTCCGTTAATATCTAGTAATGTAATAATGTCTGAACCAATGTTTAGTTTCTTTAAGAGCCAACCAAATACTGCATAGATTGTCTCACTGGAACATGTAGCTGCAAGTATAATAAGGTTAAAACCGAAAGGGTTCAGGGTTCCATACACAAGCCATGTGAGAACACCAACAAGAATGCCGGGAACAAGACCCATTAAATAGCCGCTGAGAAAAACAATTAAATCCATAAGCTTCACATTTGGGATGCCAATCATAACATAGTTTAACGCCAAATTAATTGAAGTTAACATGATGACCAAACATATTACCCTTGTCGAAACAATCTTTTCGGAGGATCCATGGGCCATGCTTTCCATTGGATGGATTACCCATCCAAAATATATAAATTTATCTTTAAAATAGCCTTATATTATTGTGTGTTCGTCGTTTTAGTTAAGAGTGCGAGATTAGGGATATGAGCGAAGAATTAAAGCGTAAACTTGTTAATTTAGAGCAGGAGTTGCTAGGTATAAAGAATGAGCTGGAGAAAACTCTCTCCGAAATCTATGACCTGGAAAAGAGAAGGAGAAATCTATTCCTTAAAATAAGGGAACTGAAACATGAGTCTAAAGCATGTAGAGACAGACTAAATATCTTGAGGGAAGAGATTGAGGGATTAAACGAAACTTTATCCAGCCTTAGGAAAGAGAAGAGTGAAAAAATTTCTACTCTCAGAAGTCTTAAGGAGAAGATCAGAGAATATTTGAGGACAAAGCCGAGACCGCGGATGGAGGAGAAAGAACTTGAGTCTCAAGTCTCTAGCCTTGAGTGGATTATTCAAACATCACCATTACCACTGAATGAAGAGAAAAGAGTTATTGCAAAGATTAAGTCTCTTGAGGAGCAACTCTACTTTTATAGAAATTTAAGATTCATGAAGAGCGAGTCTCAGGCAATAAAGAACAGTATTGAAGAAACTAAGAAGAAAATTAATGAATGTGTGTGCATGATTGCAGAAAAGATATCTGAAAGAAAAAGGATTCGGGAAAGGCTTATCGGTATACTTAAAGAGATTGATGAAATGAAATTAGAGGTAAATAGAATAAATGAAGAATATGATGGTAAAAGGGTTAAGGTTTCAGAATTACGCTCCAGGTATAAGGATCTGCTTAGCCAAATTACGGCAATAAAGAGGGGTATTAGAGAAGAGGAAGAAAAGAGAAAAGCTGAGCATGAGTCAATTCTTAGGGAAAAGATTAGAAGAGAGGTCTTAGAAAGGATTAAACGTGGGGAAAAAGTATCTTTTGAGGAATTTAAAGTGCTTTTAGAGGAGTCTATTGAAGACGGCATTTAAATGTTTTGCATAGCTTAAATAGCATTGAGCTTAAGAATTTATTTAAGGGAGAAATGGAGATTAAAGAAGAGCAGAAATTAGGGGAAGAACGGATACTTATTCTTTGTGTTGATAGAGACAATGATCTTGGCAAAAAAGCTGGTGTTAAAACACCAGTTATAGGTAAGAAGGAAAATTTAGATGCAGCGATAAAACTATTACTTGCTGATCCAGAAGAAGCAGATGCTAATGCTATGTTTGAAGCTGTAAGGATATGTGAAAATTTGGAGCGCGATAATCCAGGTAACCTCGTGTGTCAGGTGGCGACAATATCTGGTTCAGAGCTCGGCGGAGTTGCCGCTGACAGAAAGATAGTGTTTGAGCTTAATGAGGTTATTAAGGAGTTTAGGCCCACTGATTTAATCCTCGTTACTGATGGTTATGCTGATGAAGATATTTTGCCGCTAATGCAATCCAGGGTCCCTGTTCTATCAATTAAAAGAGTTATTGTAAAGCATAGTAAGTCAATAGAGGAGACGGCAGCTGTCTTCTCAAGATATTTAAGAAGGATTCTTGAGGATCCAAAATACTCAAAAATTGTTCTCGGTCTTCCAGGAATACTACTTATAATGCTTGGCGTTTTATCTTTTTTAGCAATTTTCATTAGGTACGATATTGGGACGTGGGCTTGGATTATGGGACTACTGATAGTGGGCTTCTATCTTATAGGGAAAGGATATGGATTGGATAAAAAAATTGTATCTCTTGTTCCAAAAATATTCTCTCCGCATGGATTAGTTATAGGGTTTTCATTAGTCTCTGGTCTCTTGCTAATATCCATTGGTTTATATCAGTCCATATCGCAGGTTTTATCCTCCGAAGAGTTTCTCTTAAAATCCTTAGCTGAAGTTGCTGGAATAATAATCTCCGCCTCAATATCAACTGTTGTTACAGGGATTTCTATAATACTGCTTGGTAGAGCTCTTGCCCACCTGCTTGCGCGTGATCATAGGTTTTGGAGGACAATTGTATTAATAATTGCCTGTGTTTGGTCTTGGAAGATTTTTGATGAAGCGGCTAAGATACTAATTAATCCAACACTCACCTTAGATGGCTTAATAATCTCAATAGTTATTGGCATAGCTATAGTTACCATGCTAATTCCAGTAGTCCACTTTTTAAGCAAAAAATATAGAGATTTCTTTAGCACAAAAGAATAGGGAATTAAGGGAGTGTTTATGGGGGCTGCTGGTAGAAGAGCTTCAATAGCAATTATCGGTGGCACCGGGCTTGAGGAGATGTTTAATGTTTCCGAGGTAACTAATGTTGGAACGCCTTACGGTATATCTTATGCAATCTCAATATGTGAGGTCCAGGGTAGAAGAGTTGCCTTTCTGCCGAGACATGGGCGAAAACATGATATTCCACCGCACAAAATCAATTTTAGGGCAAATATATACGCACTTCACAAACTTGGTGTCGAGAGAATTATAGCGACAAATGCTGTTGGCGCAATAAACTCAAACTTTAAGCCAGGTGATATTGTAATTCCACACGACTTAATAGACTTCACGAGACAACGTCCCTTAACATTCTATGATACTGCACCCGTCACTCACATTGATTTCACAGAACCCTACTGTCCGGAGCTACGCAGAATATTAATTGAGAAGGCTAGGGAGGTCGGAGATGTTCATGAACAAGCGGTTTATGTCTGTACTGAGGGACCACGCTTTGAGACTCCAGCCGAGATAAAAATGTTTAAGCTTCTGGGATGCGATGTTGTGGGAATGACTGGTGTGCCGGAGGCCACTCTTGCAAGGGAGCTCGGCATGTGTTATGCAACAATATGCTTTGTTTCAAATATGGCTGCAGGTATAGCTAATAGACTCACATACAATGAGGTTTTAGAGATGTCCAAGAGAGTCATGCCAAAACTACGTAGAATAGTATATGAGACAATATCTTCTATACCGGAAACTAGGAATTGTCAATGCCATCTATCCATCAAACTTGGTAGAGTAGGAGGCGCTGGAGGGGCGACTTAGATGCTTAGGACATTGTTATCTCTTCTTGGCGTCTACAAGATATATGAGAAGTGGCTTTGGCGTCAAGTGAAGAATAAGGACATGCCGGAGCACATAGCCATCATATTAGATGGGAATAGGAGGTGGGCTGTTAAAAGTGGGCTTAAACCTTGGATGGGGCACATTTATGGTGCGAAGAAGGTTGAGGATGTCTTAAAATGGTGTCTACGCCTTGGCGTTAAAAGCATAACACTATACGCTCTCTCAACAGAGAACTTCCAGAGACCCAAAGAGGAGGTTAATAAATTAATGGAGCTTTTTAGGGAAAAGCTTGAGGAGCTTATGGCTAGTGATGAGATCCGCAAATACAAGGTTAGAGTCAAAGTTATCGGTAGAACATATCTCCTTCCCCATGACCTACAGGAAATAATTCGGAGACTTGAGGAGGAAACAAAGGACTTTAATGAGCGTTACTTAAATCTAGGTATAGCTTATGGTGGAAGAGCTGAAATAGTTGATGCTGTGAGAAAAATTGCTCAGAAAGTTGCTAAGGGGGAATTGCGGCCTGAGGAGATAAGTGAAAGTATCTTTGAGCAGCACCTTTATACATCCTTCCTACCGAAACAGGATCCCGACTTGATAATAAGAACCTCTGGGGAAGAAAGGTTGAGTGGCTTCCTGCTTTACCAGTCAGCCTATAGCGAACTGTGCTTTCTTGACGTTTATTGGCCAGAGTTTAGGTTTATAGACCTATTAAGGGCGATTAGAACTTACCAGAACCGTGTGAGAAGATTTGGTAAGTGATGTTCCCTCTTAGGTTCTCCTTTTAGCGCTCACAATAGATATTACGTCTCCATCCTTAAGCTGATAATCTTCCCCAAGCCTCATCTTAGTTCTTGAGTCGATGGCATAAATAAAAGTTTCACCGAGCTCCGTGTGAATCATGTATGCTAATTCCCTAGCGGTTGTACCCTTTGGTACGAGCCTAGCTTCCGGTAGAACCCTACCATAATGATCTGTAAGTTTCTCTGGATCGACCACGGGATAGACGACAATCATATTCAACAGAACTTGGAATGCCGCATTTATTGCGTCCTGAACTCCAGTAGAGCCATACTTATTGAGTATCTTTTCCTTAATCGCCTTAAGTGCGCTAAGCTGCTTCTCAGTTATCTTCGTTGAATCCTTCACTCTGAAGTCCGACTCTCCCGGAATATACTCTATTAACCCTTTCTCAGCGGCTCTTCTCAAAGCTAGCTCCGCCTCGGCACAGCATGGTATAACTATGTAGCCTGTCTCTTTAAGTCTCTTTAAGTTATCCTCTGCGAACGGTAGATCCATCTTGTTTGCCGCTATGAGCATTGGTTTAGATACCCTCCTTAAAGCATCGACAAACCTTAGGAAATCATCCTCACTCCACCTAGTTGGCTTATCACCACTCAGCTCGGCAGTTTTGAGCGCGTCGAGGACATGCCGTCTCTTTATCGTCAAACCGCTTAGTCTCTCCTCTAGAAGTGATGGGAGGTCAGCCGCCCTAGCCTCCACAGTCCTTGCTAACCTGGCCCAGTCTCTTTTAAGGATTTGAGCGAACCACATCGTAAGCTCTCTCTCTAAAAACTTTACGTCTTCAAGTGGATCATGAAAGCCTGGCCTGACGATTCTACCTTCGATGTCCGTTGAGCCTGAGGCGTCAATAATATGTATGAGGGCATCAGCTTTTCTAATCTCGTCTAGAAACTGGTTTCCAAGACCCCTACCTTGCCAAGCGTCTGGAACAAGCCCGGCGCAGTCAACAAGCTCTACCGGTATAAACCTTATGCCATTTATACATGTGGAGTTTACTGGATCATCTTTTACATTAAATTCTCTACAGACGCAGCGTGTCTTAAAGTATCCGATACCTTTATTTGGCTTTATTGTAGTGAAGGGGTAGCTGGCGATCTCAACTGTTGCTAGAGTTGCTGCGCTAAAGAAAGTTGATTTGCCAACATTAGGTTTACCAACGATGCCAACCATCATCTAATTTATCCCTGAAAAGAATAAGTGCCTAAATAATTAATATGGATATTGAGGAAAGATACGTTACTGGAGACTATAGCTTAATAGCAGCTCGGCTCTCTTAACCTCCCTAATAAATGATACTATTTTTTGCTGGTCTTTTATCCCTGGTTTAGACTCTACACCCGATGAAACGTCAACCGCGAATGGTCTGACGGTTAAAATGGCTTCACAGACATTTTCCGGCCTTAATCCGCCGGCAAGAATTAGTGGCTTTGGATATATTAAATCCCTAATTCTCCTACTAATCCTCCAGTCATGAGTGATTCCGGTGCCACCGTATTTTCCTGGAACATGAGAATCGACGAGAATCGCCTTAAAAGCTTTAGCATCCTGTAAAAGTTCCTTTAAATTAAGGCTTTGGGATACACTTATGGCCTTAATTATAGGTATTTCTCCTATTGTCTCCCTATCTTGTTTAAGGTTTTGTGGGAGGAGATGCACTTGCATGAAGTCGGGTTCCAGCCTATCATATATTCCAAGAAGTCTCTTTACACTCCTGAAAACTGTGACAACTACTTTCGTGACTGATGATGGAGCAGCAGCTATTAATTCTTTAGCTTCATTGATGGTGAGGTTTCTTGGAGATGATGGGACATCGACTACAAAGCCTACGAAGTTGGCTCCAGCTGCAGCTGAGACATAGAGATCCTCAGCCCTAGTTATTCCGCATATCTTAACTTTAACCATAAGCGTTCACTAGCCTCGAAACAAAGTCGACGATATTTTCCGCCGTCATTATAGATGATCCAACTAAAAATGCATCAGCACCGCACTTTTTCAGGAAGCGTATATCTTCCGGAGATTTTATTCCACTTTCGCTAATAATAGGTCTATCACCAATTTCAGACCTATCAAAACACTCAAGTATTCTTCTCGTCACATTTAAATCAACTTTAAGCGTCCTTAAATCCCTGTTATTTATTCCAATCATATCCGCATCTGTTGATAGAGCCGACCTGAATTCTTCAGGGGTATGGGTTTCAAGTAAGACCTCCAGGCCGCGGCGATGTGAATAATCAATCATCTCACTTAAACTAGCTTCGCAATGCCCTCGCTTAAAGAGGGCAAAAATTAGGAGGACTGCGTCTGCCCCCACCCTATGAGCGGACTCTATCTGCTCCTTACTGACAATAATATCCTTCATCAGAATAGGGGCTTCCACGCTTCTGCGGGCGCGAATTAAATTTTCTAGGGAGCCTAAGAAGTGCTTTGGTTCAGTTAATATTGACAGCCCAACAGCGCCAGCCCCAATCATGCTTTTTGCTATGGACTCAATATTTCCTGGGGGTTTTAATTGTCCCAATGATGGTGATGCAAATTTTATCTCCGATATAATTGGAGCCCTTGCATTGCTTATCTCTTTTATGGCATTTTTTAGGCTCCTTTTATGGTACTTTTCTTCAGCTCCTCCACAATAATAGTAGCCTTCTTTTACACTCTTCCAAGCCGTAGCGGCCAACACGTCCAAGAAGTCACCCATATTTCTTCTCCATCCCCTCAAGAATTGATAGCGAACCACCGTAAATCTCTATTAATTCTTTGAGTTTCTTGTACGCTGAACCGCTGGCAATGGACTCTAAAGCTAACTCAACACCATCCTTAAAGCTATCTGCCATCCCACCTACAATTAACGCTGCTGAGGAATTCATTAGGAGCATTCTCAGCTTTGGATCATTAGTATCCGGGTCACAATAAAGCAGCTTAAATGCTATTTCAGCACACTGATCTACACTGTTAACTGCGAGGGCTGCTGGGTCAGCCTTCTCAAAACCAAAGTCTTTAGGTGTGAGCTCAAAAACCCTTATCTCACCCTCTTTAAGCCACGCTACTTTAGTCCTACCAATAATAGATATTTCATCTAGCCCATCCAAACCATAAACAACCATAGCTTCTTCACAGCCTAGTTTCCTAAGGACTTCCGCTAATGGCTCAGTCCATCTTTCATCAAAAACCCCGAGCAACTGCGCCTTAACATCGGCTGGATTCGTAAGTGGACCAAGAATATTAAACACTGTTCTTATCGCTATTTCCCTACGTGGTCCAATAGCATACTTCATTGCTGGATGAAATCTAGGAGCGTAAATAAATCCTATTCCTACTTCTTCAATAGCTTTCTGAACTGTTTCGATATCCACCTCAAGTTTTAACCCAAGATGCTCTAGGAGGTCAGCGCTTCCAGCTCTGCTTGTAACTGAGCGGTTTCCATGTTTAGCTACTGGGACACCGGCTCCGGCTACAACGAGAGCTGTCAATGTGCTAACATTGAACGTCTTTATCTTGTCCCCACCGGTTCCACAAGTATCTATCAGCCTACTATTAACTCTCGGCCTTACTGGAATACAAAATTTCTTCATAGCCGAGGCGAATGCCGATATTTCTTCAACGGTCTCGCCCTTCATCCTTAAGGCTGTAATAAAAGATGCTATCTGCGCGGGAGTAGCCTTACCACTCATTATATCAACCATCGCCTCGTAAGCCTCTTGATACGAAAGGTTCATACCCTCAACAATCTTCCTTATACAATCAACTATCATGCTTAACTCCTCCGTCAAGGAAATTCCTTATAATTTTCTTCCCCTCTATGGTGAGAATAGATTCGGGGTTGAATTGAACGCCTTCTATTGGGTAAGTTCTGTGGCGTACTCCCATAAGCTCGCCATCATCAAGCGCCCTTGCAGTGACTTTAAGACATTGGGGGAGTGTGCTTTCGTCGCCGACAAGTGAATGATACCTGACAGCTCTGAAAGGGTTCTCAACACCCTTAAAAATACTGAGGCCATCATGCGTTATAAGACTAGTTCTGCCATGCATAATTCTCTTAGCATGAACAATTCTGCCGCCGAACGCATGTATTATACTGCAATGCCCAAGGCAAACACCCAATGTAGGTATATATGTACTTAAGCTTGCCAATAGATCTAGGCATATGCCAAAATATCTCCTGTTGGATGGATGGCCGGGTCCAGATGACAGAATGATTCTATCTGGATCTATCCTAGTAACCTCTTCTAGCGTAATTTTATCACTCCTATATACTAATGGTTCTCCACCGAGCTCGCCCACATATTGAGCGAGGTTATAGACAAAAGAGTCATAGTTATCGATTATTAGAACCTTCATGCTATTCAGCCCCCTCTAGAGCCTTAATTAGGGCTTTAGCCTTAAACTCGGTCTCAATCCACTCTCCCTCAGGAGTCGAATCAGCAACAACTCCACTACCAACCTGTATATGGAACCTACCATCCTTGGCAAAGAGAGCCCTTATTATTATGGCAAAGTCCATATTTCCATTATATGAGAAGTAACCAACTGCACCAGCGTATGGACCCCTACGAAATCCTTCTAGCTCCTCAATTATCTCCATAGCCCTGACCCTAGGAGCTCCTGAAACAGTCCCAGCTGGAAAGGCGGCTTTTAAGGCGTCAAAGCAGCTAAGTCCATTTCTAAGCTTTCCAACAACCTTTGATACTATATGCTGTACGTGGCTGTACTTATAGACTTTCATAAACTCAGTAACCCTAACACTTCCATACTCAGAAATCCTGCCAATATCGTTCCTAGCGAGGTCTAAAAGCATTAAGTGTTCGGCTATTTCTTTTGGATCACTAAGCATCTCATTCTCAAGCAGCATATCCCTATTAGGATCACCTGTTACTGGTCTCGTTCCAGCTATAGGGCATGTCTCAACAATCCCATCCTTAATTCTCACAAGAGTCTCGGGGCTTGACCCAATTATAAGATGCTTGCCCATCTTAACGAAGAACATATAGGGTGATGGGTTGATCCTTCTAAGGTTTAAGTAAAATTTCTCGAATTCGCCTCTGAAATTCGCTGAAAACCTCTTAGATAAGACGACCTGGATGACGTCTCCAGAATAAATGTACTCTTTAGCCCTCTCTATCATCCTATTATAGCGGTCGCCCTCAATGTTAACTCTTAGTGTAGTGAAGTCTAAGCCTTGAATCTCCACTGGTTTATTAATCTGTGCTAAAATCTCATCATATCGGCTTTTACCCCTATAAAAGTAGAAGGCTTCATGTTTCTCGTGGTCAAAAATTATGCCATCACTGTATATCCCCATTTCAAGATCCGGGAAATGTAGGTCGTCAACCGAGCTGTTTGGTAATTCCTCCCAATAACGTATGGCGTCGTAGGAGATATATCCAACGGCGCCGCCAACATATTTAAAAGCATTCAGCGTTTCCCTCGCCTTTAACAAGGCCTTGATGGGTTCAAGCGGGTCGCTAACCTTAAAGCGTTCCCCATCAATAATAGCGACTCCATCCCTAACGCTAACAATGATATCTGGATCAAAACCAATAAAAGAAAACCTGGCTGCCTCCCCACTTGAGCTGCTACTAAGGGACTCTAAGAGGAAGGCATACTCATAGCTTCCATAAATTCTCAAAAATATGTCTACTGGGGACTCGTAGGGTATCTTTCTAAATTTTATGGGTTCGGAAAGGTTACTAGCGGGCCTTAGTGTACTCGGCAGGTCGCTCATATTATGTTCACCTATATGCATAACAGAACAAAAATGTATTAAAATGTACTATTTAAACCTTTTTTGTACAAAAATGGTTATACAACTAATGTTTAAGAAGATCATAATCCCTTTTAGCTACCCTACGTTAAATGTTTAGCTTGATGGCTGAAGAAAACGTTGACAAACGGGATATATTTCAGGTTTACCTTAACAAATGATATGTATAGACTTAAAAGAAGGCATTTGTTCTTAGGTTTAGATACGATTTTCGTAACAATTATACGAAAAAACAAAAAGTTTATATTCCGCAATAAGGTTATCACGACATTTTAGTGCTTAGGAGAGGCGCTGAGGATGTATGAGAAGACGTCTCCAGTTCCGCCTGAGGAATTTGTTAGGGTTGAGTGGGTATCCTTGAGAGATTATGTTGCTGAGGTTCTCTCCTCCCTCAATGTTCCCAGGGAACATGCCGAGATTGTTGCAAATGTCCTTGTAGCTGCGGACCTTATGGGTATTGAGAGCCATGGTGTCCAAAGGCTTAGAAGATATACTGTTGGCATCCAGGTTGGCTCAGTGAATCCTAGAGCTGAAATAAGTATTGTTAAGGAAACAGCTTCTACAGCGCTTATTGATGGTGGATCTGGCCTGGGGCAGGTGGTCGCATACAAGGCTATGGAGATAGCTATTGAAAAGGCCAAAAGTATTGGTGTCTCTGCTGTTGGTGTTAAGAATAGTCACCACTTCGGCATAGCTGGCTACTACGCCCTACAAGCCACTAAGATGGGCATGATCGGCATCGTGATGACGAACTCTGAGGCTTTAGTGTCATACACGCATACGGTGGGCAGAAATATAGGCACAAACCCAATAGCCGTTGGCTTCCCGACAAAGGAGCCGCCTCCGGTGCTTTTCGACGCAGCTACAAGTGTTGTTCCAATAGGGAAAATAGAACTTTATGCGAAAGAAGGCAAGAAAATACCGCTAGGCTGGGCTCTCTCTCCCGAGGGTAAACTTCTTGAGGATCCTAGGGAGGTCTTATCCAGAAGGGGGTCATTGTTGCCGCTAGGCGGGTTTGGCGAGGAGTTCGGTGGACATAAGGGAGCTGGCTTAGCCCTTATAATAGATGTGCTTTGTGGGGTTTTAACAGGCGCTAACTACGGCATGTATGTTAAGCATACAACAGATAAGGAGAAGGCCAACGTCGGCCATTTTATGATTGCTATAGACGTAGATAAAATATTGTCATTAAGCTCTTTTTTAGATAGGATTGAGAAATATAAGGAATATATAAAGGGTTTAAGGAAAATATCTGAGAACACTGAAGTATGGATACCTGGGGAGAAGGCTTGGCTAACAATGGAGACAAGAAAAAAGATAGGAGTGCCAATTCATAAGAACATCCTTAAGGAAATAAGGGAAGAGGGAGAGAAACTCGGAGTGGAATTTAAAGTTAAGATACTCAAGGAAACGGCGTAACTATACCATGAGGTCTGATGGTGCCCCTATGAGTATAGAGAAACTTGCTACTGAGATAATTAAGGCACAAAAGGACGAAATGCTTCAGCTCAGTCTTAAAAGATCTATAGACAATTTTTTTCACTCTATAAACAATGTCCTTAAAAATAATCCTGTGCTAATTAAAACAGCCGAGCATATTAAATCCATTAGAGAAAAAACCTTGGAAAATATTGAGTACTATATTGATAAGGCTATTAAGAGCATAAATGCCACTGGCGCATATGCGTACTTCGCAAAGGATCGAGATTTTGCGTTGGAAATTGTGGATAAGATTATTGGTTCTGGAAAGAAGGTTATTGTTAAGGCTAAGTCGATGGTGACTGAAGAAATAATGCTGCGTGAGTACCTCGTTGAAAAGGGGCATGAAGTCTACGAGACTGACATAGGTGAATTTCTTATACAGATATCGAGGGGGAAACCAATGCACGTAATAGTTCCAGCTCTCCATCTAAGCAGGGAGCGGGTGGCTGACCTATTAAGGTCTGTTGGATTAAATGTTAGAGGCGCAACACATGAGGAGATAGTCTCATGTATCAGGGACTTCTTAAAAGAGAAGTTTATTAAGGCTGACGTTGGGATCAGCGGTGCAAATGCTATAGCTGCTGATACAGGATCTATTTTTCTCGTACATAATGAGGGGAACATAAGCAAAGTGATTATGTCGCCGCCTATCCATATAGTGATCGCAGGCGTAGAGAAAATCGTGCCAACTTTCACAGACGCAATGTTGCAGGTCATGGTTCAGGCGGGTTATGCTGGACTTTACCCGCCCACATACATAGACGTCGTCTCGGGGATAAGTAGCACAGCCGACATAGAGTATTACAAAGTGTATGGCGTGCATGGCGCTAAGGAGATTCATGTAATACTTTATGATGGAGGGAGAATCAGGGCTTTAAAGGACCGTGATTTAATGGTGCAATTGCGCTGCCTTAAGTGCGGGCGCTGCCAAGTTTCTTGTCCAATCTGGGGTATATGTGGGAATATATGGGGCGGGAGAGTTTATGGCGGTCCAATGGGGATTGGTTGGACGGCGATAGTAGAGGGGATTGAAGCTGCTGAATTAATCTCATGGTTCTGTCTCCTCTGTAGTGCATGTAAGGAGCTATGTCCAGTTAAAGTGGATAGCGCCGAGATCTCTAGGAAACTTAGGTCTAGGAGTATTGAGAAGGGTGTGGTGCCGCCGAAAATAAGAGATATGCTGGAGAATATCTATAAACATGGGAATCCATTCGGTCTACCCCGTACTAAAAGGTCTGAATGGGCTGAAGACATGATTCCACGGTTTAGGGAGGGAACAAATATTCTTTATTATGTTGGGGATATGGGCTCATTCCACCCGAGGGCGCAGAAAGCTGCTAGAAGCCTAGCTGAGGTCTTACTCTTGGCTGGCGTTTCATATGGTATCTTAGGTGAAAATGAGAACTGTTCCGGGAGCGAGGCATATGAGATTGGCGAGATGGGTCTCTTTGAGGAGATGGTGAGGCGCAACTTGGAAACATTTAATACCTTTGGAGTTAGGGATATAGTGACCTTATCACCTCACTCTTACAATGTTATGAAGAACTTTTACGGTGACTTCGGCGGGAAATTTAATGTAAAGCATTATACTCAGCTCCTTTGGCTTCTAATTAAAGATGGTCGGTTAAGGTTGGATGAGGGAGTTCCACTCAATAAGGTCGTGGCATATCATGATTCATGCTTCTTAGGTAGGTGGAATGGTGAATATGATGCTCCAAGAAATATCCTGAGATCTATCCCAGGTGTCCATTTAATTGAGCTGGGGCGGAACAGAGAAAACTCCTTATGTTGCGGAGGCGGTAGTGGAAACTCTTATGTCGGCTTTGGTTGCGGCTTGCTCCTTGAAAGCGAACATAACCCAAATAGGGTAAGGGTTAAGGAGGCTTATGATGCTGGTGTAGAGATATTGGCCACAGCCTGCCCCCTCTGTCTCATCATGTTGGAAGAAGCTGTTAAGGCTGAGAGTTTAGAGGGCAGCATAACTATAATGGATATATCGGAGATAGTTAAATTGGCGCTCCGACCGAAATGTGATTCTCCAAAATCCCCCTTCACAAATAGTTACAGTTAAATACTTTCTATGCGCCTCTTATCTTAGATGAGGAAGCCGTCCCAGACTGACCTTAGTGGAATGAGGATCTCACGACGATCTGATAACGTTTCTCCAGATAAATGTTTATTAAGGGGAAACTCACTTTAAGTAGTAGTTTCATAATCTTTAAAAGACGGAATATAGGTGTGTAGGGATGGAGTATATTTATGCTGCAATGCTCCTCCATAGGGCTGGTAAGCCCATAGATGAGGAAAACCTGACAAGGGTTCTTCATGCCGCTGGGGTCAATGTTGACCCGATAAAAGTTAAGGCTCTAGTAGCAGCTCTTTCAGAGATAAATATTGATGAGGCCATAAAGTCCGCGCCAACCTTCATGCCTATGATGGCTCCGCCGGCAGCAGCTCCAGCTGCCCAGCCCGCGGCAGCTATGGAAGAGAAGGCGAAAAAAGAGGAAGAGAGAAAGAAGGAAGAGGAGGAGAAGAAAGAGGAGGAAGCCTTAGAGGGATTAGCAGCTCTCTTCGGATAGCTAAAGATGGCGCAACAAAATCCATGACACATCCCCCTTTACCCCTTAAACTTAAAGTACTTTTATCAATGTTGCTCATATTTCTGGCTGAGATGAATACGCTCCTCCTATAACCGTTAATACCCAAAATTAAATCGGGAGGTCGAGAGGTGCGCCAAACACATTTTAGTGAGGACGAATATAAGCTACCTTTCTTCCTTGAGAATGAGTATGTTAGGAAGAAATGTCCACGATGCGGCGAATTCTTCTGGACGTTAAACCCAGATCAAGTGCTCTGTGGCGAATCCAACATTTATGGTTGTGCCGAATATGAGTTCATTGGCAATTCTCCGGTAAAGAGGCCTTATTCTCTAGGAGAGATGAGGGAAGCCTTCCTCTCTTTCTTTGAGAAGAAAGGTCATGAGCGTATTAAACCGTATCCGGTGGTCGCGAGGTGGAGAGACGACTTATACTTCACTAATGCTAGCATAATAGATTTTCAACCATACGTCACTGAAGGAATTATCCCACCGCCAGCAAACCCCCTAGTTATAAGCCAACCATGTATCAGATTCCAGGATTTAGAGAACGTCGGCCCGACCTTTGGCAGACACCTAACCATATTTGAGATGGGAGGGCACCATGCTTTTAACTACCCAGATAAAGAAGTCTACTGGAAGGATGAGACCGTTAGATATCATCATGAATTCGTAACTAGGGAGCTGGGGGTTAAACCAGAGCTAATAGTCTATAAGGAGGGAGTCTGGTCCGGCGGTGGAAACGCTGGCCCTGATGTTGAGAGTATAATATGCGGCTTAGAGGTTGCAACACTAGTCTTCATGAAGTATAAAGTTATAGGGGAAGAGTTCATTGAGCTACCAATAAGAACCGTTGATACTGGTTATGGGATTGAACGTTTCACGTGGTTATCTCAAGGGGCCGTGAGCTGCTTCCATGCGGTGTATGGCGAATTACTAAGTAAGGTAATGGAAATGGCTGGCTTAAAGAGTGTAGACTATAAACTCTTAGCAGATTTTGCTAGGTTATCCGGCCTTATAAGTGTGTCGAAGACCGTTAGTAGGGCTGAGAACTGGAGGCGAATAGCCTCTAAATTAAATGTGGATGTCGATGGGCTACAGAGAATAGTGAACCCAATAGTTGATGCATTTGCTATTATAGACCATACAAAATGTCTGGTTTTCATATTAGCTGAAGGTGTTGTGCCATCAAATGTGGAGGAGGGCTACTTAGCGAGACTACTCATTAGGAGAACATACAGGCTTCTGAGAAACCTTAAAATTGAGAATTTAATGCTGGACATAATTGACATGCAGATATCATACTGGTCTAAAGACTTTCCACATCTAAGAGATATGCGCGACGAGATTCTAGAGCTACTCCAGATCGAGATCGAGAAATATAGAGGCACTTTGGAGAGGGGGGGTGAAGTAGTTAGACGTTTAGTTCGAGAGGTTAAAGCGAGGGGTGGGTCTGAGATCCCGCTAAATAAGCTTGTTGAGCTCTACGATTCTCATGGCCTGACACCTGAAATGATTGCGGAAGTAGCTTCCTCAGAAGGGCTGCAAATCAATGTTCCAGAAGGCTTCTATAGCTACGTTGCGGAGAGACATGTTTCTTCGCAGAGACCAGTCTTCAAGATGGCTGAAGAAATAGAGGATTTAGGTATAGACCTTGAAGGATTGCCTGAGACTAAGCCATTATACTACGAGGACGCTTATATAAAGGAGTTCAAAGCCAAAGTTCTAAGAGTTCACAAAAACATGGTTATATTGGATAAAACCGCCTTCTACCCGGAGGGTGGGGGTCAACCCTCAGATCGAGGTTATTTAGAATTTGATGGCGGTAGAACCAAGGTTTACGACGTTAAGAGGACCCGTGGAAATATAATAGTTCACTTTGTTGAGGATCCTGTTCCAAGTGAGGGGTGCGAGGTCAAGGGGGTCTTAGATTGGGAGAGGCGCATCAATTTAATGAGACATCACACAGCTACCCACCTGCTAATGGGGGCTGCTAGGAGAGTTCTGGGAGAACATGTTTGGCAGGCTGGTGCGCAGAAGGATGTTTATCAATCAAGGCTAGACATAACACACCCTAAAAGACTGACGAGGAAAGAAATTAATCACATAGAGGAGCTAGCAAATGATGCTGTTATGAGGAATATGCCCGTGGGCATCTTCTGGATGCCTAGGGAGGAGGCTGAGCGCATTTATGGCTTTAGGCTCTATCAGGGGGGAGTTGTACCTGGTAGAGAGATAAGGGTTGTTAAAGTCGGCGACTGGGATGTGGAAGCTTGCGGAGGAACACACTGCAAGTTTACAGGAGAGGTGGGCGTAATTAAAGTATTGCGTACAGAGAGGATACAGGATGGTGTTGAAAGAATAATATTTAGCGCTGGACTACCAGCTATAAAGAGGATTCAGGAGATCGAGGCTAAGGTTATCCGCACGGCGGAGCTAATAAATGCCCAAGCCGATAGAATTGATATAGCTCTGGAGAAGGTTCTCAGCGAGTGGAGGGATCTGCGCCGCGAAAGGGACCGCTTAATAGGAAAGATTGCTAAAATTATGGCTGAAAAATATCTTTCTGAAGCAAAAGAATTAGGCGGCCTAAAGATAATATCTCAATTAGTCAGTAGTGAAGGGACGAGTGTAAATCTGCTCATCGAAGTCTCTAATGAAATCGTTAAAAGTGATCCAAACGCGATAGTCATCTTGATATGTGTTGATGGTGAAGCAAGAGCTGTTGTGAGGGTTGGAGATAAGGCCCTTAAAGCCGGTATACAAGCCTCTGAGATAGCAAAAAGGATAGGTGAGGAGCTGGGAGGCGGTGGAAGCGGGAAGGCAGGATTTGCACAAGCAGGCGGCCCTATAACCAAAAACGCACCTAAAGCTTTAGAGGAAGCTGAAGCAATGATATATAGAGTTATAGTTGGGCGTGATAGAAGGTGACGCAGATAATCTGGAGGGAAATTGAGGAGAAGTGGCGCAGAAAATGGGAGGAAGCGCATCTCTTTGAAGCCGATCCAGACCCGAACCGCAAGAAATGCTTTGTAACTTTTCCATATCCATATATGAATGGCCCCCTACATCTAGGCCACGGCTTCACTGCAACCAGAGTTGACGTCTACGCTAGGTTCATGAGGATGAGGGGCTACAATGTACTTTTTCCATGGGCGTGGCATTGGACAGGAGAGCCAATAGTCGGAGCATCCTTAAGAATTAAGAGCGGAGATAAGGAGCTAATAAGGGCTTTAAAAGAGATAGATAGTGTTCCAGAAGAGGAGCTTGAGAAGTTTGTTGACCCAATTTACATGGCCAACTATTATACTCAGGAGAGCAGGGAAGTTGTTAAAAGAATCGGTTTCTCTGTCGACTGGCGCAGAGAATTTCATACAACGAGCCATGAACCAGCATACAGCAAGTTCATTGAGTGGCAATACATAACTCTAAGAGATATGGGGTATGTTGTTAAAGGAACACACCCAGTTGTATGGTGCCCCTCATGCCAAAGCCCGACAGGGGATCATGATAGGCTTGTTGGCGAAGGAGTCTTCCCAGAAGAGTACGTTTTAATAAAGTTTATTTTTGGAGACGCTTTTCTCCCAGCGGCGACATTTAGACCGGAAACAATCTTCGGCGTAACAAATATGTTCATAAATCCGGATGGAGATTATGTTGAGGCGCTTGTTAATGGTGAGAAGTGGATCATAAGCAGAAGTGCAGCCATAAAGCTCTCAGAGCAGCTTAGAAAGGTTAACGTTTTAAGGGAGTTTAAGGGTAGGGAGCTCATTGGAAAATACTTTAAGGAACCAATAAGCGGTAGGGAGCTCCCCATACTTCCAGGATGGTTCGTTGATCCAGACTCGGCAACTGGGGTGGTCTACAGCGTTCCAGCCCACGCGCCAGCCGATTGGATCGCCTTAAAAGATCTAATGGATAAGCTAGATCTATTAAGAGAATTTAAAGTACCTCCAGAAGTCGTCAGAAATATTAAGCCAATCTCGTTGATCAGTGTTGAGGGTTTTGGGGAGTATCCGGCTATAGAGATTGTTGAGCAGATGGGCATAAAGGATCAGTTTGATCCTAAGCTCGAAGAGGCAACATCGTTAGTATATCGAAAAGAGTTTCATACTGGTGTTTTAAAGCCAATATGTGGAAAATATGCTGGCAAAGTTGTTAAGGATGTTAAGGCTCAGATAATAGAGGACTTTAAGAAGATGGGGATAGCTTCAACGATGTACGATTTACCCCAGAAGGTCGTATGTCGATGTACAACAAAATGCATAGTGAAGATACTTTCAGATCAATGGTTCCTAAAGTACTCGGATCCAGAGTGGAAGCGCCTAGCACATGAGGCGATAGATTTAGCTAAAGTGTTCCCAGAGAGCGCTAGAATGTACTTTCATGATAAGATTGACTGGCTTAGAGATTGGGCATGCGCAAGAAAGACTGGCTTGGGAACACCCTTACCGTGGGATCCAGAGTGGATAATAGAAACTCTAAGTGACTCAACAATATACATGGCGTTTTACACGATTGCTAAGCATATCAGGCAATATGGTATCCACGCTGAACAATTAACCAAAGATGTCTTCGATTACATCTTCTTAGGCAAAGGTGACCTAGGAGAGGTTTCAAGAAGGTCTGGGATTAAAGAACATATCCTTAAAGAGATGAGGGATGAGTTCCTTTATTGGTATCCTGTGGATTTAAGGGTCTCGGCTAAGGAGCTCGTGCCAAATCACCTTTCCTTCTTTATATTCCAGCATGTTGCGTTATTTCCTAGGGAGCTTTGGCCGAGGGCGATAGGGGTTAATGGGATGTTAATGATTGAGGGGCAAAAGATGTCTAAGTCTAAAGGGAACTTCCTAACGCTTAAGGAGGCGATTAACCGCTATGGAGCTGATGTAACCAGAATGACGCTTCTTCTTGGCGCTGAGGATATGGATGACCCGGACTGGAGGGATGAGAATGCGAGAAGCATAGACGCTAAATTAAGGTCACTTTACGCCCTAATAGGGCAAATATCTGGTCTTTCAGGTGAGGATGAAGTAAAGAGTATTGATAGGTGGTTACTATCAATAATACAAGAGAGAATAAAAGCTGTTACCGAAGCAATAGAGAACCTAAAAACAAGAACCGCTGCTGAAATAGCTCTTTATGAGATATGGAATGATATACGCTGGTACCTAAGGCGGAGAGGAAGCCCAAACTCAATGATCCTAAAGGAGGTTGCCAGCATATGGGTTAGACTCCTAACACCTTTCACACCATTCCTTTGTGAGGAGCTATGGAGCATTCTTGGAAATAAAGGCTTCATCTCAGTAGCTAAGTGGCCGGAGTATGATGAGTCTAAAGTGGATGTTAGATCAGAAGAAATCGAGCTCTTCATAAAAAGCCTACTTGATGATACAATGAATATTCTCAGGGTGACTCGTTTATCACCGAAGAAAATATACTACTATGTTGCCGCCCCGTGGAAATGGAGAGTTTACATGAGGTTGCTAGAGGAATCTCTTTCGAGAAGACTTGACATGAGGGAGGTAATGAAGGTGCTAATGACAGACGCGGAGTTAAGAAGTATGGCGAAGATTCTAGCTCCGCTTGTAAGCCGATTAATAGAAGAGGTTAATTCGCTTCCCATAGAGAGAAAACAAAGGCTTCTAAAGGCTGGTGTAATAGATGAATTTTATGAAATAAGTGAGTCTAAAGAGTTCTTTGAAAGGGAGTTCAACGCCACTGTAATGGTCTACCGGGAAGATGACCCAAACAAGTATGATCCCAGAGGAAAGGCTCAGCAATCCAAGCCGCTAAAACCAGCAATATACATCGAGTAGAAATACTTTTAGTCTCTCTTAAGAGATACCTTAACGTTATCTTTCATGATTATATATGCTGAATAGAGCCAAAGCACTATTGGTAGCAGGGCTCCAAAAGAGTTTAATGAGAGGTTTTTTGTTCCAATAATAATAAAGGATAATATTACCGTTATTGAGGCGATTATTCTCAAAGATGCTTCCGCCATTTTTTTACCTCTCTTCAAAGAAATGTTCCTTCTTAAGATTCTCTCAGTTGGTATCCATTCCTCCCCTTTGCCCCTCAAAATCCCCGCTATCAGCGATAAACAATTTAGCATATTATCGCACCACACTAATAGGAGACCAAAAATAACTTTTAGATCTATCCACGTAATCCCCCTAATGATTTCTCTAATCCTGGAAAAGAGGACTAGGGAGAAAGCTAATGTGAGTAGAATTATTAGAAGTGACGGGACTGGTGAAATTATTAGGGCGATGCAGGGAAGAGATATAAGCATTACAGCTGAGCAGATAAACCCGGCGACCGAGAGCCAAAATTTATCAATAATTGCTCCTGGGATAATTGCATATGTTATGAGGGTTAATGCTAAGCATATTAATCCTAGTGGATATACAAGCGGATAAGCCAGCTGCATGATAGCCTCTACTTTCTTAAATGGGCTTAGGCCCTTATGTTTAACAATAGACCACCAGTGTTTAGCTAAGTTTTGTAATGATCCCTTGATATGTCTCTTAAATCTAATTATAGCTGAGTAATAGCTTGGTGGAGCTTCCTCAAAGCTGATTGCCTCCTCAACATAAAGTGCTTTCCATCCCCTTAGCTGAAGCCTATATGCGATGTCTAGGTCTTCAGCAATAGTATCACTCATCCACCCGCCGACGTCTTCAAGAGCCTTTCTTCGAAATATTCCGCCGTGCCCCACAAAGCCCATCACCATGCCACATTTCGAGAAAGATGATTGAAGGAAATTAGCAAACCAATCATTCACAAGGGCTAATGTTCTTGTTAGCCAACTTTCTCTCTCATTTAAGCACTTCAGTTTCCCCTGTATAAAGCCTATTTTTTCATTTGCTAGAAAGATCGGTATAGTTTTCTTTAAAAAATCTGGCTCTAAGATAGAGTCCGCGTCAAGAACCAATATAAATTCTCCACGAGAGTTCTTGAGAGCTTCGTTTAATGCCCCAGCCTTATAACCAGCCCTAGTATCTCTATGTATAACCTTTATCTTTGGATAATACCGCTTTTCATACTCTCTAAGTATACTAATGGTCTCATCTGTTGAGTCGTCGATAACAATTATCTCAAATTTGTCGGCTGGGTAGTCAACTTTTAGGCAACTTTCTAGAAGTCTTGTGACAATATAACCCTCATTATACGTGGCTACTTGGATTGTTACAAAAGGCCACTCTTCTGGGATACTCGGCTTTTTATAAATGGCTGCGCGACGGTAAGCTTTCGCATGAAGACACATAAGTACATGGTTATTTATACCAAAGATGCATAAGATGGAAGTTATAAGTGCCAGAGCTACGGAAGATGTCAGTTGAAGGAGAGTAAAATTCCACATTCACCCCACCACCATAACTCAAGCGGTCTAATTAGACCGTTATGCGTTTTATTCTCCGATAGCAATTTTTCCTTGGGCCCTTCTCCTAAATCCTTGAGAGCCCATTTGTTTCCTTTTCTCTTAACAATATTTTTAGATTTAGGTGAGTAAAGAATGATACATATGGAGTTTAGATTATACTTTGGAATACTTAATGCTGATGACATTTCGTTGAGTGTTGTCTCACCCGGCTCTTTAAGAAACCTAACTAGGTTTTCTTCGCTGGTAATAGTTTCCGTAGACACCACTACTATATATTATCATATAATATAACGTTTTCTTATTCTTTAGATTTTTGTTGTCTCCAATAGTCTGATAAGATTCTTTGATCCCTCTCATTCCTACTTCTGAAAATCTCCTTTGCAGTTTTCCAAGATTTCCTCACAAAATCTGGATAGGAATCATGCGTCTTAATCCAGTTCCTCAAGAAGTTAATTGTTTTTGGATCTGTCGGATAGCCTGATCCAAAATCACCATACTTACGTTTAAGACTCTCTATTTCTCTATCCCGCTCAACCTTCGCTATTATAGAGGCTGCTGAGACAACAGGATAATTTTTATCCGCCTTATGTTCAGAAACTATTTTGACCTCGAAGGGGATTTCCTCAAGAATATGCTGCTTAAATCTTTCTGGCAATACGTCGGAGGCATCAACATATACTATGTCCGGTTTAAGTTCGCTTATTATCCTCGCCATGACGCGCGCCTCAAGCCTATTCAACCGATTAAGTCTTCTACCCCCCTCAACGACAGCGTCTACCTCCCACGGCTGAACCTTAACAATACTATGCCTTTTAACAATACCTAAAATCTGCTCAGCAAGCTCCTCACGTCTCCTGGGGGATAAAAGCTTAGAATCCTTCACACCTAGCTGAACAAGCTTCTGTAAATCACTTTCATTAACAAGAATGCCAGCTATTACAAGTGGACCTATAACTGGGCCTCTACCCGCATCATCAATTCCGCATATAAGCATTTCTATCACTCTTTCAATCTCTTAACTTGCTCTAATATTTCCTCTGATATGATTTTAGGAAGGGCATTTCTATTATCGTACCTCACTTCAACTATCTTCACGTCCTCCCTTCGCCTTATCATTTCAGTAAGGGGTGTTTTAGCCCTCCAATGAATTGTTCCAAAGACAATTTTCTTGCTCTCTAACGCTTTTGAAACAGCTTTTTTGAAGGGCTCAGAATATAGTTCCATTGGACCAACCTCATCAATAACTATGACATCTGCCTCTTCACATGCACTTAATATAGCCTTTGCGCCAATCCTCTCAAGATCCTCTAAACAAACTCTATACTTACCCACCCGCGGTCCACTTACACAATTGACATGCGCTAATTTACCCTCAACATTATTGAGTAAGTCTACTATTTTGAAGCCAACCCTTATACCACGCTCCAAAATCTCTTGGCTAATCATTCCGCCAACCTTAACATTTTTCTCCCGCAAATGATTTATGACCTTTAAAACTACCGTTGTCTTTCCTATTTTAGGTGACCCGGTTAAGAATATATGTCGTTTAACTGTATTGGACAATTCTTACCCCTAACCACCGCTAAAATTGTTTTAAGATATCTTCTTTCTCCACTATTGTGCCACAGTAGTGGCATCTGAGCTTTAGGGGCTCCTCGCTCTCAATATAGAAAACCGATTTCACTGGCTCATTCTCGCTATTTGAGATGCATGTTGGGTTTGTGCACCTAACTATTCCATGGATTATCTGCGGTAGCTTAACTCTCTGTTTCTCAACAACCCTATAATTCCTTATTATATTGATTGTTGCATGCGGAGCTATTAGCGCTATTTTATCAACTTCTTCAGGCTTTAGCTCCCTACCCTCAATCTTTACTATGTCTTTTACACCAAGCTTCTGGCTAGGAACATTCATGGCTATGGTGATAATACCCCCGCTCCGACCATTAATCCCTAGAATCTTGATGACATTTAAAGCGTGGCCCCTCGTTATGTGATCGATAACAGTTCCATCTTTAATTTTCGAAACTCTAAGAGTTTTCTTAGCCATTCCATAACACCAACAAGATAACTTAAGCAGAATTTGTTGTAAAAGCGTTTCTGAAAACTCTTTATCGAAAGGGGTGATAAATAATGAACATCGGCGTCTTCTAAGATTACGCCCTCAAGGGTTCGCCTTAATGAAAAACTATTGCATTTTTATATACGTTTACCGCCTAAATAATTGAGAATTATTTAGGCAAAATATTTTTATAGGAAATAATGTTAATGTTGATATCAATGGTGATATCAATGTTTCCTCCTTTCCCCGCCTTCAGGCACTGGATGAGACATGTAGCTGCCGTGCCGAAGGGTTTTCTACGTTATCAGGTGCTTGAGCTCTTGAATGAGCGGCCTCTCTCAGGCTCAGAAATAATGGATGAGATAGAGAGGAGGACGTACGGTATCTGGAGACCCAGCCCAGGGTCAGTTTATCCACTTCTTGCTTGGCTTCATGATAGTGGATATATACGTGAGGTCCCTACGGAGGAGATTGGAATAAGGAGGTATACCCTTACAGACAAAGGTAAACAACTTTTAGAGGAGCAGCGAAGAATTAGGGAGCATTGTGCAAAGGGATGGAAGGTCTTCGCCCCTCCCTTCCTTTGCACCCTATGGTTACGCATCCCCTCAGAAAATGCTGAGAGACTTCACGAGGCTTTAGGACACTTTATGAGAGTTCTCTTCAAGCTATGTCTCGATCTCGAAACAAAATTTTCCGGAGAGATACTTAATGAGTTTTTAAAAGTTTTAAATGAAGTGGCTCAGAAATTTGAGGAAATAGATAGGAGACTGTTAGGTGAAGAATATGGTAAACGAAGTTATTAAGGCAGAAGGTTTAACAAAGATCTTTAATAAAAATCTTGTTGCTGTGGATCATGTAAGCTTCAACGTTGAGGATGGCGAGATATTTGGTTTTCTAGGCCCGAACGGTGCTGGGAAGACTACAACGATTAAAATGTTAACGACGGTTTTAAGGCCTACTGAAGGTAGGGCTTTCGTTATGGGCTACGATGTTGTTAAGCAGGCAAGTAACGTCAGAAAAGTTATAGGTGTTGTCCCGCAAGAATATACCGCTGACGAAGACTTAACCGGGTATGAGAATATAATGCTATGCGCAGATCTCTATGGTGTTCCACGGGATGTAGCTAGGAAGCGTGCGCATGAGCTCTTAGAGCTCGTAGAGTTAACCCGCTTCAAGGATAAAAAGGTTGAAACATACTCTGGTGGTATGCGCCGCAGGCTGGAGCTTGCATGTGGTCTAATCAATAGACCGAAGATACTCTTCTTAGATGAGCCGACGCTAGGTCTCGACGTTCAAACGAGGGCTGCAATATGGGATTATATTCGCAGGCTTAAGGAGGAGTATAATATGACAATTTTTATGACGACACATTATCTTGAGGAGGCTGATGCTCTCTGTGACCGCATAGCAATAATAGATTATGGAAAGATAGTTGCCCTTGATTCTCCGAGCAATTTGAAAAATAGCTTGGGCGGCGACATAATAACCCTAACTATAAAGGAAAACATTGATGTCAGCGATATAATCCGATCGGTTGATAACGTAAAGTATGTAAGATATGAGGGAGGCGCTTATAGAATTAAGGCTGAGTCCGGGGAAATAACAGCTCCTCTCATAATTGAAGCGTTACGGAGAAAAGGTTACACAGTAGTCAAGCTATTTCTATCAAAGCCGACATTAGATGAAGTTTACCTTGAATATACTGGTAGAAGAATGCGTGATACTGAAGAATCAATGGATTCGTTTATAAGGTATAGGATAACCATGAGGAGGGCTAGAGCGCGATGAGCGTGGTGGGAGAGTCAAGCCCAAGCTTACTTCGGGGGCTATGGGCTCTAACGGTCAGGGAACTTAAAAAGTGGCTTAGTGATCCAGTGATGGTAGTAATGTTTGTTCTTCAGCCGCTAATATGGATGGGGCTTCTTGGAAAATCCATGAATATAAACGCCCTCTTTTCGTCACGCGGCATAAGCAATATGCCAGCCTTAATCCCTGTTCCTGGAGTCTATCTTGTGCCCCCATCTCAAGGTATTATATATATCAATAGTACATTGCTCCAACAGATCTTCTCAAACATAGGTTCAGAGATAGTGCAGAACACATTTGGGGTTGCCGATTATTTCAGCTATATGGCTGTTGGAATGATCTCTATGATAGTTGTTATGACATCAACATTTAGTGGCGTCTCTATCGTTTGGGACAGGCGCTTAGGCTTCCTAGATAAGGTTTTGAGCACACCAGTACCCCGCGCATCCATAATATTCTCTAAAATTCTAAACGCCTTTCTCAGGGCGGTTTTTCAGGCGACGGTCATCCTCGCGCTTGCATATATGCTTGGATTGCGACTAAACCCTAACTTTACACTAATTAATATGCTTGGAATATACGCGGCGATATTTCTGGTTAGCGTGGGATTATCATCCATCTTTCTAGCTTTCTCAATAAGAGCAACAAGGATGGAGAGACCAATGCAGTTCATAAACCTCATAATGATGCCGCTGATGTTTGCAAGTAATACTTTCTTCCCAGTGGATTTAATGCCAGTGTGGCTGCAGGTGATAGTGCGAATAAACCCACTTACATACCTAACAGATGCTCTTAGACAGCTGACAATACTGCAACTAGACCTGATAAAATTGTTGTGGGATTTCACTTGCCTAGCAGCCTTTGCAACAACTTTAGCAGTGATAGGTATCGTGCTATCATGGAGATACCTGACGGCATAAATAACTACATAGACTGAGAAGAAAATATTTTAACTGTCTGATGGCTATATATGCTACAATTTTTAACAACAGTAGTTTAATAAAATGAAGTCGCCACATTAGAAGTAATTTTGATACAATTCTGAAAAACACTTATAAAATTTGCCAAAGAATATAAATGGCGTTATAGAGGGCAATCTTATGCTTCAAAAACGCTTAAGCTCGTCAATGATTCTTCTTTTATCTTCACTCATCTTCTTTTTTATGACTAGTTCATTAACCCAGTTTTCTTATGCTGATGAACATGCGTGGGCTGATTATGACATAGTAGTGATTAAGCCGGGAGATACAGCTACTTTTAACATTTGGTTGGAAGGGTCTGGTTCCTTCCTCCTTTCAGCTTTGTATCTCCCAAAGGGCTGGACCGTAAGATTCTATTATGGATCGATAGAAGTTTCCTCAGTTTACCTTAAAGGTACCCCCATGTCGATAAGAATGATGCTTTCAACATCACCTGATACACTTCCAGGAGAATACATTATATACTTTCTTGCGTCATCACCCACAACTTCTGTGACTCTTCCTCTATTAGTTAGAGTTCGTAGCCCGGTGAGAGGGATAGTTATTTCGACGACAAATCCTTATCTCATAAAGAATGTTGGTGAAACTTTGGTATATCGTCTGACAATAACAAATGTTGGTGAGAAAGATGAGACTTTATTATTAAAGTCCATTTCTCCTGAAGGGTGGAATTATTCTTTTCTGCTTCAAGATGAAGTCATATATGGATTAAATCTGAAGGCAGGGTCCTCACAACAGGTGACAGTTAAATTTATCCCGCCGGAAGATGTGGCTGTAGGTTTCGTTTCATTTACGGTAGTAGCGTATTCAGTTGATGAAGCAGTTAATGCAACCATAAATCTCTACGCAAATCTTCTTCCCGAAAAAAGGGAGGTAAAAATTTTAGCTGCGAACCCATATTTATCAAAGAAGTCTGGTGAAGCCCTAAAGTACTCCCTTACTATAATTAATGATGGTGATGTCACTGAGTTTCTTCTACTAAAAACTATTGTGCCAGAGACTTGGAAAGTTCGTTTTATGACTACTCAGGGTGAAAGTATATCAGGTTTAGTGTTAGGGGCAAAGTGCTCACAACAAATAATCGCAGAATTCACCCCATTAGAAAACCGTTGGACTGGTAATGTTCAATTTACTATACTAGTTGCATCGAATGATGGGGTAATAAATAAGAGTGTAACACTTTTTGCGGAAATTCTCCCCAAAGAAAGAAACGTGGAGATCACCTCCCCATATCGGGAGATTACGATTGAGCAGGGTCAATCTTTCTCTGTACCAATCGTTATATATAATAAGGGAGAAGACAGCGAGGATCTAATTCTCAGAGCAATTTTGCCAGAGGGATGGAATGGAACATTTAGAACAGCGGATACGGCGGCTAAAGTTAATAGTATCTCTTTAGCCGCTGGTTCCTCGAGAACACTGACCTTCGAGGCAACTCCAATGCGAATATCAAGTTCCGGGTCATATATTTTTATGCTTGAAATTTACTCCACTGATGGCGCGGTCACCTCCTCATATAACTTAAAAGTCAATATTGTAAGAAGCGCGCAGCCAATATTATCATGCCAGATCCCATTAAAAGTGACTCAACCCGGTGGCTTAGCTAGGTTCCAAATAAAGCTCGTAAACCCCACCTCACTCACTCAAGTATTTAAGATTCTGGTTAAGGATTTACCTAGCGGCTGGGATGCTAAGGTTAAGACTGCTGATGGAGAAAGTGCTTCAATGGTTAATATTGTTGGGGGCTCATCCGTAGCACTTATTGTTGAAGTTTCAGTACCAAACAGCGTCAATAATGGTCTATATAGTGTTATTTTAGCAGTCGAATCTTCTGATTTCTCCGAAAGCACCACATTGTACGTGGATGTTCAAAGCCCACCTGTTGAGATAGATTTGAGGGCTATCCCACCGTACTTAGACGCGTACAGTGGGTCTGAAGCACAGTTTAAGGTACAAGTCTTAAATAGTGGTGGACAGGACGAGTTACTCAACATCACATATTTAGGTCTTTCAGAGGAGTTTAGAGTTAAATTTAAAGATCTTAATGGCAAGGAAATAACAGCAATTTATGTTGAGGCCAGCGCCTCAAAGGAGTTTCTAGTTAGTGTTTCAATACCAGTGGACGCGGAGTTAGGGGCTAAAAAATTCACAGTATTAGCATTTAATCCTAATGTGAGAAAAGAAATCGACTTAATGCTTAATATTTTAGGTTTCTATAAAATTAAAATTACAACCACGAACTTCTATACGACTCTTAGTGTTGGTGGCAAGGGTTCTTTCACGTTAAGCGTAAAAAATACTGGGAGCATGGAAGTTACTAATGTAAGAGTTGCATGTGTCTCCGTTCCGGAGGGCTTTACAGTGGATATATTGCCAGAATCAATATCCTCGCTCAAAATTAACGAGGAGGGAAGATTTACTATAACAATTAGCTCAGAACCCAACGTTAATGCTGGCAACTATTATATAGATTTCAATGTTTTATCAGATCAAACTGAAAGGTTATCCTTTACGTTGAGAATTGAGGTTTTTCAAACAACTAACTGGCTCCTATATGCGGGTATAGGTATTATTATTGCCCTAGTTTTACTAGTCATGATCTATAGAAAGTTTGGGAGAAGGTGAGAGATAATGAATTATATTATTGAGACCAAAAACCTAACAAAGATATACCGCTCTGAAGGAAAAATTGTAAAGGCCTTAGACAACGTGAATTTAACGGTTGAACGTGGAAGAATCTTTGGTCTTCTTGGGCCGAATGGTGCTGGAAAAACGACTCTGATGATGACTCTTATAGGCCTGGTAATGCCGACAAGTGGCTCAGCAAGGGTCCTAGGCTTTGACATTATCAAAAACTCGGTTGAGATTAGAAAGAGGGTTGGCGTTCTGCCAGAGGGAGCTGACTTCTATGACCATCTGACAGCCAAGCAGAATCTACTTTACATAGCGGCTTTAAATGGAATCAATAAGGCTGAGAGGGAGGAGCGTGTTGAGAAGGTGTTAAAGATTGTCGGTTTGGAAGACGCTAAAGACAGAAAAGTTGGCGGTTTTTCCCGGGGAATGAAACAGCGATTAGGGATAGCGCAGGCGCTACTAAAGGATCCTGAGCTCCTAATGTTTGATGAGCCAACGGCTGGATTGGATCCGGAGGCTGCGAGAACATTTAAAAACTTAGTTCTCAAGCTTAGGGATGAGGGAAAAACCATTGTGCTTAGTACCCACCTACTCTTTGAGGTCGGCCCTCTATGTGACGATATAGCTATAATTAATCGCGGAAGAATAGTGCTGCATGGCGGCGTTAAAGATCTTGCCGAAAAATTTATAGCTGAAGAGGGCTACAAAATCCGAGTTCAGGGTAAAGGAGACATCGGAAGATTTGCCAATGCGATTCTGAACCTTAAGGATGTAAGAAATGTGAGGGTTGATAGAGAGTATATCTTGATTGAGGCTAGTAAGGATGTTAGAGCTGAGGTTAGTAGGTTAGCATCAGCACATGGTGTAGAAATTGTCGCGCTTGAGCTCACAGTTCCATCAATCGAAGACCTTTTCATGAAGTATTATAAGTGGGGGTAATCGTGATGGCCAGCGTATCTGTTATAGCCTCGAAAGAATTTTCAGATATTATAAGGAGCAAGAGATTCATAATCTTACTATCTATCTTCGCCCTGCTAATGATTGCGGCTGTTGCAAGCACATATATTTCGGCTACTCAGGGCATTGCCGCGCCAACAGCTATGCCAAGAGGTTTCCTCCTTTCAGTAGCATCAAACCTAACAAGTATGATGGCTTATTTCGCGCCAATCCTTGGCATAGTTTTAGGTGTAGACGCTGTATCTGGGGAGAGGGAAAAAGGTACATTAAAAATGGTTCTCGCTCAGCCAGTTTTCAGGGATACATTCATTAATGGGAAATTCCTCGGGACGGTTGCTGCAATCTCGTTAGCTGTATGTATAGCATTTCTGGTTAATGTTGGGGGGAGCATAATAGCGCTTGGGATAACGCCGACAGGCGATGATGCAGCCAGGCTTTTTCTATTCCTCATTATCTCAATAATTTATGCAGTAGCCTACTACGGCATAGCAATATTGATATCCACGGTGTCTAAAAAGACAACGGTTAGCGTCATCGCCAGCATTATGATATGGGCTGTCTTCACATTCATACTGCCCATAATAGCCACGATGGTAGTATTTTCCATAACTCCAATCCGCATACAACCAGGACAAAATATGACAATTACGCCAGAATTAAGAGAAGAAATTAGAAGAAGAATAACTATTACTGAAACGGTAAATATGTTCACGCCAAACTACCACTTCAATAGAGCCGCTAATAATATTCTTAGGGCTTATATAGGAGCAGGATTTATGCCGGAGGGAGGAGCTACTTCAGGCCGACCTCTACAACAAGCTATTAGAGCTGTCTCAATAATTGAGAGCCTAGCGATGGTTTGGCCAAATATATTGGTAATAGCGTTGATAGCAGTATTCACATTGATAGCCACGTATATGCTTTTCGTGAGACAAGAAACAAGATAAAAACAAATCCCCACTCTTATTTTTCTACTTGGTTTTTAGGGTCTCTATTGCCTTATCCATGTATTGGCGTTTTCTCCTCTGATGCTCCTTAACGAAGTCCGCTACGATTTTTGCCAAGCGGGCCTTATCTTCACCGCATAAGATGTTCCCACATCTACAATCGTTATAGAGTTCTATTACGTCCTTATCATCTTCGAAGAAGTGGAAAAGGTAGAGATCGAAGATCGGGCATATCTCAGGGTTTCCACCAAGCTTACGCTGCTCTTCTGCAGTCGGCCGCCCGCCAGTAAAAGCATTAAAAATCTTCTTCTTTATCAGCTCCGGATCCTCATCTAGCGTAAAATAGCTCATTGGATCTCGCTTACTCATCTTATAGCTGCCATCTAATGCCTTAATTAATCTGTGATATGTTGATGAGGGTGGGATAAACTTAAATTTGTTATAGAATCTATCCGCAAGATCTCTTGTGAATCGGATATGCGGATCCTGGTCTATGCCAACCGGGACTACCGTTGGTTTTGGTCCACCGAAGTCCTCTAGCTGGGGCATAAGTATATCTCCTGCCTGTATAAGTGCCGATAAATATAGACCCATATGTCTCTCACCGTAAATAGCCTTTATTGTCGCCAAAGTTACACCCCTACTAAAGAGTATTGCTAAGTCCTTTACTCTCTCCTCTTTTGACTGTCGGTATATATAGCCCCTCTTCAGATCGAATCCCAAGGCTAATAGGTCCGCAACGTTGTTTATGGCTATCTTCTCGCTCTCTTCAAAGGGTATTCCGTTATCCTCATAGGCCTCTATATCAGCGATACAGTAAAAGGCTACTGCACCCTGCTGCTGAAAATAAATTATCTCGCGGACAGTGACAAGAGTTCCAAGGTGAAACTCTCCGGTAGGCTTTATACCGCTCATAACTGCAAACTCCTTTCCGCTTTTCATGGCGTTGATAACGCGCTCGAGGTCTCTATGCCCAAAAATAACGCCTCTACGCATAGCCATGAACGGGTTTGGTATCTCTGAAAGGAGGGGCTTAAGTGGTTGTATCCCAAACTCCGTGAAGAGCCGTTCATAATCCTCTATTACAGTTGCCCCAAAAGGATCCAATATAATCCTCTTATTCTCAGACAAGATTTTCCCCCCAGATCATGAAAGGTGTTGAAGAGTCTTTCTGGCCAAACATCTTCACTAAAAATTGTTTTAAGCTTAAATCTAATGCCATCCCAAGGCATACACCCTCTATCCTAAATTTCTAAGATAATATGAGAGGCGATATATATGATTTTATTTAAAGTCCAAGAATTGCTTGAAAGCCCCTATGTTCAGATTATGGCGGCTATTAATTAATTAGCGTTAACTATACTTAGCAGGTGTAATAATAATGAAGGTCAGAAAGGGGGGTCTATTTTGAAGATGCACTTGGATGAGATATCTGTTAAGAGTAGGGAAAGGATGCAGGTCATAAATGTGACGAGCGAAGTTAGCGGGGTCATAGAGCGGAGCGGCATAAAAAGTGGCTTCGTTAATATATGGGTTCCCCATACAACTGCTGCAATAACCGTTAACGAGCATGACCCGGACTTATGGACAGATATACTTGTAACCATGGAGAAGATTGCCCCAATAAAGGGAGACTATAGGCATAATGCCAAATACAGATGGGTTCCGGGGGAACAGAATGCGCATGCACACATACTAAATTCCCTAATTAAGCCCTTTATAACAATTCCAATAGTGAATGGTGAGATGGTGCTGGGCACTTGGCAATCAATACTATTTATAGAGATGGATGGACCTCAGACACGTACAATTAAGGTACAGGTAATTGGCGAATAGAATTAACGTAGATCTCCACGGTCATCAAAGCCTATTTAAGTTAAAAAAAGATAGACATATAATATCTAGTGATTTAGACATGGATATAATAGAGGTTATAAAGACGCGCAGGTCTGTCAGAAATTTTAAGTCTGATCCCGTTGAAGATGAAAAGTTACTGGTTGTCTTAGAGGCAGCTCGATGGGCTCCATCATGGGCTAATACACAGTGCTGGGAGTTCATAGTTGTTAAAAGCGCTGAGGTTAAAGAGAAATTGGCTGAGACATTACTTCCCATGAATCCCGCATTTAATGCCGTTAAGAAAGCCCCTGTCGTTATTGTTGCCTGCGCTAAGCTCGGTCTCTCAGGATATTATAAAGGAAAACCGGTAACTGATAAAGGCGACTGGTTCATGTTTGATGTGGCACTAGCTCTTCAAAATCTCGTCCTCACAGCTTGGAGTCTCGGCTTAGGCACAGTCTACGTTGGCGCCTTTGACGCCAAAAAAGCAGCTGAGGTTCTTGGAGTACCCCAGGAGGTTAGTGTGGTAGCACTATTGCCATTAGGTTATCCTGCAGAAATTCCAAAAGAGCCGCCTAAAAGGAAAGATATAAAAGAAATTGTTTACCTTGACAAGTATGGTCATAGATGGCTATAATTTGCTGGAACCGCTATGAAATCCGGCGAGATCAAGATTATGAGAGCCACACGCCTTAAGTAAAAAGATGTAGGGTTTCAGATCGGGTTTCATCGTCATTTATTACTTTATCCACAACTGACTCCCTCATCATCAACCGCATTATTTGAAGAATAATATCCTATAAAACCGTTTTTATAGGGTCTAAAGATCGTTTCTTAAGAACTTTCATGAAGTGTTCTACTTCCGGGTAAGATTTCTCATATATATGTGCGCTATTAGAGAAATCTACATATGGACCAACATCCACACTCATTCTTTCAGCAATTCTTTTTTGAAGATCTGTCATCGCTAACATATTCATATGCATCGCCCTGAAAACATCCCTACTTCTCCAACACGTATGCATGATGAGCCTTCCATCCCTCACGGTGCACCACACTCTCTGTAGGCACGGCGGTGAGTCGGCCCACATATCCCTCTCCGGAACCCATGTAATTGCTTGAGCCCTCCTAGAAAAATTTGTCTCCAGCAGTTTCTTAACTATATATTCTACTTGGTTTACCCCTTCTGGAGGGTAATTAAAGAGTCTCTCATGATATGTATAATGTATTTTTCCTTCTTTAACCGCCCAATCAAGGGTTCCTTCTAAGATTTCGTTGATATATTTCTCTAAGGAGCCTCTTATCGCAGTGAATACATCCCCCTTATGGATTCTTGGCTCGGCAAATGGCTCTTCAACAATTACTAATAAACCTAAAACCTCCCTACACTTCTCACCATACTCACTAGGAACTTCAACCCCCTTCTCCCAGCATTTCACAACACTTTTTTCCCATGCCTCAGCCACAGTGCGTGCTCTAATCAAGACACCACAATACTCATACATTTTTATCAGCCGAAATTGATTTTTGGTTTCATAATAAACCTGTATATCATTCATATAATGATGATGTTTATATAGCGATATAAATGTGAAAAATCTTCGGGTGACTAATATGCGCATAAAACCGCTGAGCGGTGAGCCATGTCTAAGGCATGGTTGTTCACTATGCTGTTACGGAACAGAAATGCTATTAACGAGACCCGACATTAACAGAATAGTTAAGTTGGGTTATCGATTAAGCGATTTTGCCGTTAGATCCCTCCAAGGCTGGAGGTTAAGAAATATTAATGGAAAATGCTTCTTTCTCGAGGAAAACAAATGTAAAATATACAGGTTTAGACCTTATGGTTGCCGCCTTTATCCATTAATATATGATCAAAATAGCAGAGAAATTAGGTTGGATGATCTCTGCCCACATAAAATGGAACTTAATGTTAGGAAAGAGAACATTGATTCTCTTCTCCTCATTCTCAGACACATCAATTGTTCTGCAGAGATAATCTTTTAAGATATTGCATTAATAATATTATTTGGGGGAACCTATGTCGTCCTTTGATGAATTTTGGGAAAGATGGTTCAGGAGGCGGAGACCATTCTCGGGACTCTTTGAAGATATAGATGAGTTCTTCAGGGAGATTGAGCGGGCGTTTGAAAGGGAGTTTGAGGACCTGACGAGAAGAGTGCCAAAAGACTTGGTACGCGAGAGAACTCTGCCGAACGGAACTAGGGTACGTGAATGGGGGCCATTTGTCTATGGATATAGCATAACAATAGGCCCGGATGGAAAGCCAGAAATAAGAGAATTTGGTAACGTAAAACCCGGAATCGGCAGGTTTGGTAGACCGTCCGTATCTATTAGAGAGGAGAGGGAGCCTCTCGTCGACATAATCAATACTGATGGTGAAATAAAAGTTATAGCCGAGCTGCCGGGTGTTGAGAAGGAGGACATAAAGTTGCAGGGTACTGAAACAACATTAATAATAAGCGTTGATACACCACAACGCAAATACTATAAGGAGGTTGAGCTGCCAGAGAAGGTTGATCCGAAGCAGGCTAAATCAACTTATAAAAATGGTGTTCTTGAAGTTACCCTACCGAAGAAGAAGGAGGTGCCTAAGGGGGAGCCGATAAAGATAGAGTAGTGATGGAACTTTTCTTTAATTGCTTAAAAATATTTTTTATATCCTTGGTTGATTAAGTTGAAGATATTGCGAAGAAAAATATTAAAAAAGGTTCAGGTAAGTGTTCCATGGCTGGAGCATGTTATTAGTGATGAAAAGTTCGCTGGAGATATAAACATACAATCATCACAGGATTTGATTCTCAAGTTTAAAAATAATCTTTGCCTATACTGTAGAGGGAGTAAATTACTTTGCGGAAAGTCAAGGTGCCCGGCGCTCCTCAGGTTATTTTCCTTCATGAAAACTAAGAACCTTATTGATGCAGAAGCGCTATCAGGTTCATCTCCTCCAAGCGTCTTCATCGGGCGCATAGGTTATCCATACGTTTATGCTGGACCGCTTGTGCCCCCTATTATAGGTAATACATCATTATTTGACTCTCCGGAGGAATGGATTGGAAAGACAATTGATGAAATAGTTGATTTCAGAACTAAGTTGGTTCGAGGAAAGTTTAGGGTAAACGTTAAAAAGCCCCTTGAAAACCAGCTCTTAAGTAGGACCCTTGAGATAGCTCTCTCAAGAGAACCCGTGGATACTGAGGTTATCTTCAAGAAGAAGCCTTCCGGGAGCTTCCTATTTGATGACGAGTTTTTACCGATGGGGCCATCAGCTCCGTTATCTAAGATTGAGCTTGGAAATGTTAAATTTGATCATAGGATTGAGAAGGCATACAGTGATTATGACTTGGGAGCCGAGGAAGCCGTATTAGACCTTTATTTAAACGGGGTTCCAATATCAGCTATTCAAAGGGCTTTTAGTCTTGGTGCTTTTGGCATAAAAAGACAGAGGAGACTTGTGCCTACAAGGTGGAGCATAACTGCCGTCGACTCATTAATTTCGAGGAGACTAATAGAAGATAGAGTTAAGCATAATCCCGAAATAAGTGAATATAGAGTTTATAGTTTTGATTATCTTGGAAATAAATTTGTTATTCTTTTAATACCCTCAAAGTGGATGTATGAGTGGATTGAAGCGTGGTATCCCAGAACATTATGGAATCCTCATGGCGATTACGTTGCAATAGGAAGCGATTGGGAGGGATATCGCGGGAGGACAACTTATGCTTCACTTGGGGGATGTTACTATGCTGTTAGGTTGGCTGTGGCAGAGTTTTTGGCAAGAGAAGGTAGACAAGCTAGTGTAGTTGCGATGAGGGAGATTCATCCAGAATATATTATGCCTTTAGGTGTATGGATAAACAGGGAATGCGTCCGAGAAGCCTTTAAACATGGCTGCGAGAAATTTGATACACTTAAAGATGCGTTAGAATATATAAGCAAGAAATTTGCAATTCCGTTGAAGGAATGGATTAAAGCAAGCGCTCTTTTAAGAAACGAGCTTTTGCAGGAGAAGATTACAAAATTTTTAAGAGTCTCACTTTAATGATGGATATCAAATAGAGTTTAGCGCGCCTTTACCAAAATTTTCGATAAGATAAAATTAAAGTTCTCTTGAAGGATAGAGATTCTCCTAACAAACTCCTCTCCCTTAGACGTCAAAATATAAACTCTTTTCCTTTTCCTCTCTTCGCCTCTAATTAATCCGTCCCTTTCAAGCCTGTATAGAGTTGAATAAACAGTTCCTGGACTAATGAATAAATTAAATTTCCTTTGGAAGGCAACTATTATATCATAGCCACTGATGAGAGGTGTTCTAGAGATTTCTACTAAGATCAATAAATCCATAAAATTCTTTAAAAACCTCTTTTGTAAAGTCTTCTCAATGCTATTTTTGTTATAAATTTGCTTAACCATAATTATCATAAAGTTGGTATATTTAAATTAAAATTTAAACTTTTTCATAAAATTTAAACATATCATAATATAATATTCCATGTATATATCTTTAGTACAGATCAACAATTAATATTCTAGTATGTATTACAATATTATCCTAACATAGGCATGCATAGCAATAAGTATTATTTTAGATTTCTCATGGATGTTTCTTTCTGAGGTGTTTAATAATGGTTTTATGGAGATATCTATTTGAGCTAGTCTCTAAGGACTTAGAGGCGTTAAGGAAAAAGAAGCAAACGTTAGATGATTTGTTTTCATCTAAAAGGATCTCAGAGCAAACGTATGAATGTTTAAACAAGGATATAAGCGAAGCTCTAATGAATACTGAGAAATATCTGGAGTCTCTCGTCTCTAAGATGAAAGGTAGAATAGATGATCTTGAGAGACAAATAAGTGTTTTAGAAATGTTCCTAGCGAATAGTGAAATGATGTACGCCGCTGGCGAGATAGACTATGAAGCATATGATAGGCAAAGTAGAGCGCTGATTGCTGGAATAGAGTCTATGAGGAGGGAAATATCTGAGATAAAAAATATATTGAGTGCGCCTTCATCAGGACCAGTAGTATCTGAGAAATCTATGGAGGTCACTACCGCATCCCCTGAAAATATAACTCCAATTGTCGCTGAAATTAAGAGCACGGAAGAGACCTTAGTGCAATCTTAGCCCTCTCGTGAAAGACCACCGAAGACTCGCAGAATACTCTAACCTAAATATATTTTTTAGGATAATTTTCTAAAGGCATTAAAGATCAAATTATTGAGGTTTTTATCTTTTACCATCGCTTCTCTCTAATGTTTTTATCCGCTTCATCTATTTCTGTTTTCTTTAAGAGCTGATATTTACGTATTTTTTCAGAGAGATCTGGGTCATCAAGTGCAAGGATTTTTGCAGCGGCTATTGCCGCTCCTTCAGGTTCAATTATTACTACTGAACCTATTCCACTTGGTACCCTAAGGGAGGAAAATATATCTACTCCAGCGAACTTTTCTGAGTAAGGTGGACATGCTATAACTGGTTTTAGCGTATTTGCATCCACAAATGCGCTTAGAGCATTCGATCTGCCAGCAACAGTTATATAAACCACTTTTTCCCCTTCATATTCTCTTAATATTTCAAGAACTTTTTCAGGTGTCTTATGCGCTGATGCAACCCTAAACTCATAACTCACCCCCAAAGCATCAAGATATCTAGCGATTTGCTTTGAAAACTCAAAGTCGCTTTTAGAGCCCATTAATATTACAACTTTTCCCTTCATAGTGATCCCAATTATACACTACGAAAAAAGGATCATGAGTTTATTCATGTAAAGAAAAATGGCCTCCTTCTATTAACAGCTTCAATGAAGGCTTCTCTTAGTTTATCATCATCGGCACCGCCCCTCAGCGGACTTAAGATGTCTACTAGGTTATTATTTTTAAAGAGACATGGCTTTAGCTTTCCATCAGATGTTAAGCGAATTCTATTACAGTGTAGACAGAACTCAGAGTTATGCATTGGTTTAACAAACTCGACCTCGGTGCCATCCTCTAAAACATATTTCCTTCTGTGATGCATTTGCCTGATAATTGTTTTAGCAGATTTTTTTCTGATTCTATTTTCAATGTCCGTAATGTCTGCGTGGTATTTCTCATATACAGAGTCGATTCTTGGCCACTCAAACTCTATTATCTGTAATACTAGTCCATTCTCTCCAGCAAACCTCACCATATCATCTACTTCATCCTCATTTACGCCTTTAAGAATAACCATGTTAATTTTAACCGGTCTTAAGTTCGCTTTAGCCGCCTTAATTATTCCATTAACGACGGACTCGTGTCCATCCACTCCAGTTATCATCCTAAATTTCTCGGCATCTAGTGTGTCTAGACTTACGTTAACCCTCATAAGACCAGCCTTCTTTAAGTCATCAGCGTAATCTTTAAGTAAGAAGCCATTAGTAGTCATAGAGATATCATTTATCCCGGGTATCCTACTTATCCTACTTATAATCTCAAGGATATCGCTCCTTAAGAGCGGTTCGCCGCCAGTCAACTTGACTCCATGAATGCCCAGAGATGCAGCAACTCTGATAATTCGTTCTATTTCCTCGGGAAGCATCTCATCGTAAGTTAATCTATTATCTCCCTCCCTATGACAATAAAAACACTTAAAATTGCACCGTTGCGTCACAGAAACACGAATATTTTCAACAACCCTCCCAAAGCCATCTTTAAGCATAAACACAGCTTCCCTCAATTCTTTAGTGGATAGATAGTAAAGAGAAAAATTTATCTTTAATTGTATGCCAAAGGAAAATTTATTTTACTCTCAATCCAAAAATATTGGAGGGGCCCGTAGCCTAGCCAGGATGGGGCATCGGCCTCCTAAACCTTAAGGAGTGAGCCGAGGGTCGGGGGTTCAAATCCCCCCGGGCCCGCCACCTATTAAGTTCAAATCTATATAGACTGAGAAATTAAATAAGCCAAGTGGAGCTACCACTGCAACATGAATTCCTAAGGCTGCATAAATTAAGAGTGATGAGAGTAGATACAGCTTCAATAACTTAGTTAAGAATTTTAAGAAATTTCTCAGTTTAAGGACGCTTCCCTTCAATATGGTTAAGCATAATACAATAGATATGCAACACTCCATATCCTTAAGAAGCCCCATATAATTGGCGGCGGTATACCATATAAAAATAGAATACCCATAAGAATGCAAGAAGATATAATACAACAATAAAAATGGAGATCCTTTTTATATTCCCGCTCTCTAAGAGAATCCTTCCTCTCTAAAAATTTATAATTCTTTCCTTCCTGCGTAACAATGCGCTCTATTCATTTTTAACTTAATATAATGAGTGTTAACGGCGTATAGTTCTTCACCATACCAAAATCTTATCTCAAAGTTAAACAACAACAATAGTAGGGTTTAATTTAACATCATTAATGGTGATCTTTATGAGTGAAGATAAAATTGTTGAAATGCTGGAAAGAGTTAGTAAAAGTGTCGTCAACGTTAATACTTTAAGAGTCTTTCATGACTTCTTTTACCAAGTTGTCCCAGTCAAAGGTATTGGATCAGGATTTGTATTCGATGAAAAAGGCTACATCTTAACCAATTATCATGTTATAGAGGGCGCCGAGAGAATTATAGTCACGTTGGTGGATGGACGTGTATTTGAGGCTAAATTTATTGGCGGGTATAGGGGCTTAGATTTGGCCGTATTAAAGATAGACGCAGATAACTTAGTTGCCGCAAAGCTAGGGGATTCAGATAAAATTAAAGTTGGGCAAAGGGTCTTTGCCATTGGAAATCCCTTTGGCCTAGCTGGCGGACCAACAGTGACCTCAGGAATAATAAGCGCCGTTAAAAGGACCATTTACTCAGATAGGGGGATCTTTAGGGATCTAATTCAGACTGATGCCGCAATTAATCCCGGGAACTCAGGAGGCCCACTAGTTAATGTTGAGGGTGAGGTTATTGGGATAAATACCGCCATAATTCCGTTTGCTCAGGGTATAGGCTTTGCTATACCAATAAATGCTGCTAAAGATATCGTTAAAGAGATAATGCAATATGGCTATTATGTTAGGCCTTGGCTTGGTATAGCTGGTGTAAATTTAAATAGGCAGATAGCCTTACACTATGACCTACCCGTGGAACATGGTATACTCGTAGTCAATGTTGTGCCTGGAAGCCCGGCTCATAGGGCTGGTATAGAGCGTGGTGACATAATACTTGAGTTTGATGGGAGACGGGTTGATAGCGTAGAAGAGCTGCAAAGAATCTTGTCTGAAAAGACTCATGGATGCGAGTGCGAGGTTGCTATAGTCCGAGATTTAAGAAAGCTTAGAGTAAAAGTTGTACTTGAGAGGGAACTTTAAAGAGCATGAGATTAATTTGGCGTCGCTATTACACGGAATTTAGACGGGAAAGTTACTAAAAGTAAACAAAATCGGTGGGATCTTGCTAATGAAAGGAGATTTTGTAATTTTTCTCTATAATTTACTATCAAGTTTGAAAGTATATTAGAACAAAAAACATAACATTTTGTTATGTAGATAATGATTAGGTGAGTGAAAATGCTTGAAAAGAATGTTGTTAAGATAAGTGAGGATGTTTACTGGGTTGGTGTAAGGGACTGGAATCGTAGGATCTTTGACGCGCTAATCCCGCTTCCAAAGGGAACCTCTTATAACGCATACCTAGTAATTGGTAGTGAGGGTAAGGTTCTTATAGATACTGTGAACCCCGGGTTTGAAAGAGAGTTAGAGAGTAAGGTGCGTTCCATCGTAAGCCCTGAGGAGATAGATTACATCGTAATGAATCATGCCGAGCCAGATCACGCTGGCGCTATCCCACATATGATGAGGATTGCGCAGAGGTCGAAGCTTGTGACTACGGTTAGGGGCTCTAAGATGGCTCAAATATATTATCATGTCCCACAGGATAGAATTAGAGTTGTAGCCGATGATGAAGTTATAAGCTTAGGCAATAAGACCCTACGCTTTATTGATGCTCCAATGCTCCACTGGCCTGAGACAATGTTCACTTATATTGAAGAGGACGGGATACTCTTTCCATGTGATTTCTTTGGGGCTCACCTGGCCGGAGGGGTTTACAGTGATGAAGTGGAAGATATACTTGTCCATGCGCAGAGATATTGGGGCGAGATAATGATGCCCTATAGGATGATGGCTCAGAAAGCCCTTGAGAGGATCTCTACCTTAAATATTAAGATTATTGCGCCGAGCCACGGCCCAATTCATAGGAAGCCTGAAATAATTATGGGTCCATATAAGCGTTGGGCTGCTGGCGAGACTAAGTGTAAGGCAACAATAGCTTATGCAAGTATGTGGGGTAGCACAGACGCTATGGTGAGTCTGATGGCTGAAACGTTAGCTCTAGAGGGTATTGAATTAGCTATTTATAACCTGGTCGTAACAGATATCGGTGATTTAGTGAAAGATTTGGTAGACTCAAGGGCGGTGGTGATAGGTGCACCAACAGTCTTAGGGGGTGCTCACCCACTAGCTGTCTATGCGGCATATCTTCTCAAGATGCTGCGCCCGCCAACAAAGTTTTTCACAATTTTGAGCTCTTATGGCTGGGGCGGAGGAGCCGTAAGACAAATCCAGGAATTAGTTAAGGATTTAAAGGCAGAAGTTGTTGGCGTGCTAGAAATCAATGGCCCGCCAACAGAGGAGAATATGAAGCAAATCATCGAGCTCGGTAAATCTCTAGCAAAGAAGATTAAAACAGAAGCTTAATATAGGTTATAGGTTAATAAAAGAAAGTTTTAGATTTATTTTAGATGCTTAGTTCCCTCGCTCCTTTAGTCCACATAGTAGGCATACTTAAAGACCATTTAAATTTTTGGTCTGCATGATATCTATCCGCATTTATTATCAGCTGGCAGATCAATAAGCCATAAGGTAGCTGGACTATAATAAGTGTCTTTTATAAAATTTGAGATTGAGTTTACTTATGTTATCTTTTTAAACATATCTTTTGGGGCTCCGCATACTGGGCAGGTCCAATTCTTTGGTAAGTCCTCGAAGGGTGTTCCTGAACCTATATTTTGGGTCGGGTCTCCAGCTTCTGGGTCATAGATGTAGCCGCAAATTTCACATTTCCATTTTTCCAAGATTATCCCTCCATGCCAAGTTGTATGACGCTAAAATATTTTTACTTTATCTTTTGTAACCCCGCATGATGGGCATCTATCAAATTTTCCCTCAGTAGCCGCATATGCTACACATATAGATTGGTCCTAAAAGTATATCCTTGCCGCTTTCAACAAATTGCCTAGCCTTCTGATACATGGTTGCGTGAATTTTTTCTGCGTATAGGGCCCAGTGGGCATCTTCTCTCATCCTGAAGCCTAGCTACAGCGTTGTAGATTTCATTAACCTCATATATTTCTCCATTTATGGCTTCATTAAGGTTCTCCCACAGTACTTCGAATCATCCTCAAGATACTATGATGATTAGTTGCATGAACCTACCCAGCATAGGCTATGGCCCTAAAAAGCCTAGCAGTATTCTTAAATCCTTCTTCTTCAGCTTTCTCTGCAAAAATTAAATAGAGCATATGTCCTGGCTCTCTTTGGCGAAAGCACTTTTAAGTTTTATCCAGTTAATTTTCCTCATACACTTAGTTTACCCCGATTTTCGAAGTTTTATCACATTTTTTAAATTTATGTGTGAGATTCGGATAAAAAATACCTGATGAATGCTGAATAATGAGGGAAGGTATTATGGATGAGACTGATTTGGCTATCTTGAGGATTTTGCAGGAGGATGCTAGCATATCCTTTATCGAGATCGCTCGTAGGCTTAGGATAAGTGAATCCACTGTTAGGAAGAGGGTGGAGAAGATGAGGCGGGAGGGCGTTATAAAAAGGTTTACTGTGGTTATTGACCCCCCAAAGATAGGCTTTAATGCCGTTGCAATGATAGGCATTGATGTTGATCCCTCAAAGGTTCTTGAAGTGGTCCAAAAGCTATGTGAATTGCCCGAAACAAAAAGTGTTGCTACCTCTATGGGAGACCATATGATTATGGCTGAAGTCTGGGCTAAAAATACTATGGAGCTGCTAAAAATTATCAATGAGAAGATTGCTGTGATAGATGGTGTAAAGAGGGTTTGCCCAGCAATAATACTGGAAAAGATAAAGGAATAGTATTGGGGGATAGCTCTAAAGAAACCCCGACTATTATTCTTATCGGCATAATTATTTTCTAGAACAGTGCTAGAACCACTTACAAGATGAAATGAGTGTTCGTAGTCTTCTTCATTAGGTTATTATGAATAAAGTTTCTGTCAGCGCTCGCTACAGTATACACGTATGTTGATTTGTTGTCTAGTAGGTTTGAAACCGAGTTCTTCAACTATCTCAGCCTATTAACACTTTCTTCACCTTTTTATGCATCTGATCAGCTGTTAGATGCTATTTGTTTGAAAAGAATAATTTCACAAAATCGCTAAACGTTGAGGTATAACCTTTACGTTTAGCAACCGGCATAGGAGCTCTACCAATTTTATTCATAAAGAATGTTTCAGACAAGTTTTTAGATATAATGCTTGGGTTTTCTGCCGGAGTAATGCTCGCTGCCACTTTCTTCAGTCTTTTAATTCCAGCTATAGGTTCTGGCGGTGTATGGGTTTCTGTCCTTGGAATAATCTTAGGAGCTATTGCTCTGCATCTGGCCGATCGTCTCATCCCTCATTTCCATCTAACGCTAGGTGAAGAAGGCCCCTCCTCAAGACTTTCAAAAGTCTGGCTTTTCGCGTTGGCAATAACAATTCATAATTTTCCTGAAGGCTTGGCTGTCGGGGTGAGTTTCGGGACTGGGAATATAGCGGCTGGGCTTGTGGTCGCCATGGCTATTGGGCTTCAAAATATGCCTGAGGGATTAGCGGTGGCACTGCCTTTATTAAGAGAAGGATATAACAAGCGAAGGTCTCTTGGATATAGCACATTAACTGGTTTAGTTGAGCCGATTGGAGGACTTTTAGGTGTTGCACTTATATCTATTTTTTCATCCGATTTTACCTTGGGCGCTTGCCTTCGCCGCCGGAGCCATGATTTTTATAGTTAGCGATGAAATGATACCTGAGAGCCATAGAAAAGGTTTTGAGAGAGAAGCAACCTTCGGTATTATTGTGGGCTTTCTCACAATGATGTCACTCGATTCCCTATTTTCTTAGGGGTTTTCTATGAGGGAGTTTACTGAAGAAGAGCTCACTAAATATGATGGCAAAAATGGGAGACCAACTTATATAGCTTATGACGGGAAAGTGTATGATATATCAACCAGATTTCTGTGGAAGAATGGACGGCATCAGGTTATCCATGTAGCTGGTACGGATTTAACAGAAGCATTAAGACAAGCGCCCCATAGTGAAGAGATTTTGAAAAGGTTTCCCATTATTGGGATTTTGCGCAAAACAAAGCAAAGAGTATTTAAAAATTTCTAAAGAGTTCGTTATGATACCAATGTTCTCTCGGTTCCCATGAGAATTCCCTAGGGGTTATCATTGACCGCTAAAGCAGAAAAATAAGAGGGTAAAAGAGAAGTTCACTCTAGCTTTTTGTAGCACAGCCACCAGTCTAGGCACTTTATTTCTCCGGCTTTTTCTTGCTCCATTCTCTTCCTAATCATGTCTACGGTGTTTGCTGGCGGGATAATAACATTGTCTCCTATTATTTCGTTATTTGGCCAATTGGCCGGTATGGCATAACCCTTATCAGCAATCTGGAGCGCTTTCACCATCCGAAGGATTTCATCCATGTTCCTTCCGAGTTCCATGGGATAATAAAGTATTGCTCTAATGACCGCCTTTGGGTCAACTATGAAGACAGCCCTTACGGTTTGTGTTCCATTAGCCTGCTTATGGCGCATACCAAGTTTCGCAGATATCTCACCAGTGTTGTCTGCAATTATTGGAAATTGTATTTCTACGCCGAGTTTCTCCTTAATCCATTCCTCCCACTTTAGATGCGCGAAAACCTGGTCTATGCTTAACCCTATCAGCTCACAGTTCAACTTTTTGAACTCCTCATATCTCTTCTGGAAAGCAACAAACTCTGTTGTGCATACTGGTGTGAAGTCGGCTGGGTGGCTAAAGAGTATAAACCACTTTCCACTATAGTCGTCTGGGAGCTTAATGACGCCTTTAGTAGTCCTAACTTCCATAGATGGAAACTTATCGCCTATTAATGGCATTCTATATTCTTCCACAAAAATCACCAATTAATACTAAAAATGTAAATAAATATAAGTTTTCCTATAAAATTTAGTTAAAACAAGGAATTTATGATTCGAATTCAAACATTTTATCGCTTTATTTTTAACAAATTATTATTTTAAACGAAATAAAGAAGATTAAAAGCATTAAGTTTCCTTCCTAAGATTTAAATTTCTCTCTTATCTTAGTATATTTGGTGGACATATGGTTATTAAAAATGATTTGGTTAAATTTATTGAGAAGCAGATTGAGATTGAGAATGAGATTGTACGTTCTCTTGAGGAGGCTTTAAAGGATCTACAGAATCCTGCTGTTAAGGGAGTTTTAAAAGGGATTTCTCTAGATTCGGTTAAGCATGCGGAAATGTATGCTTCAGCCCTAACACTCCTAACGACTTCAACGCAGGCTTTGTCAGAAGAACAGCTTGAGAGGCATAGAGCTCTTATAGAGAGGCACATCCGTATAGAGGCCGAATTAATAAATAAAATAGACAGTATTTTACCTAAAGTTGATGATGAAAAACTTAAGCTTCTTTTTATGGCGGTTCTGGCTGACGAAAAAAGACACCATGAGCTCCTGAGAAGGGTTCTAGAAATCCTTATCCGTGGAGAAACAATAACTGAGGATGAGTGGTGGGAGGTTTTATGGAAGAATGTTCCATTTCATGGTGCCCCCGGAGGATGAATGGAAACTCAAAAGCGTTAAATAGCAATTACAAAAACATTAATAATATTATGGGAGGATGCTCATTTTGGTTTCAAAAGAATTACTAGATCTTTTGAATGATGCTATCGCAAGAGAGATCCAAGTATCTATTCAATACATGTGGCAACATATTCAATGGAGGGGTGTTAAGGGCTTTACTGTTCAAAATGAATTGAAGAAGATAGCTGTAACTGAGATGAAGCATGCTGAGGCGATCGCTGAGAGACTTTTTTATCTAGGTGGTATCCCAACAACTCAGCCTAAAGAGATAGTTGTAGGGAAAACTCTAAGGGAAATGATTGAACGGGATGTGAAGGACGAGGAGGAAGCAATAAAGCTATATAAGAATATTATAGAAAAAGCTCGAAAAGAAAACGATGTGACAACAGCTGTTCTATTCGAGGGAATACTGAAGGATGAAGAAGAACACCATGACTTCTTTACATCACTTCTAGAGGAAATCTGAAAAGATCGAAGGGTGCTTTAATGCTAAAACCTTTAATTTTTTCTCAAAATTGATTTTATTTAGTGAGGTATATGTCATACACTTTAGAGGTTAATGCTGAGAGCTGGGAGAGGGAAGTTCTGCAATCTGACATATTAACAGTCGTCGATTTTTGGCATGAGAGTTGTCCATGGTGCATTATGCTGAATCCCATCTTTGAGGAGGTTGCTAAGGAATATAAGAATAGGGTTAAATTTGTGAGATTTAATGTTCTTAAGAGTCCGGAAAATAGGGAAATTGCGATAAAAAATGGTGTCATGGGTACGCCAACGATAGCATTTTATTGCAGCGGCAGATATTTGGGTTCCATAGTCGGCTTTATCCCCAAAGATCATTTAAAGCATATTATTGAGGATTTTATGTCCCGATATAAAGAGTGTGTTAGGCAGAGCACGAAGCTCGAATAAATGTTCATCAATAACTTATTTCACGTATACAGCTTTGCCATTCTTCTTTAACAGTTCCTTCGTGGGTCGTCTGAGAATATCGCCCTTTAGTCGATGGTGGTCGCCATAACACTTCATATTTTTCCAGAGACTAAATGTAGGTGTGAGCTTTGGTTTAGTAACAATTATTGCATTATAAATGGTGATAGAATTGCGGAACAAGTCCTCAAAAGATTGTGCCTAATAGCGTTCTTCATTATATGATGCTTCCGGTCTCCATATTCAGATAAACTAAAATTTAGTTAGGCTATAATAATATTCTGTGATGTTTTATGCCAAGAATCTTAATACTATATTATAGTGCTAGTGGTAATACGAGGAAGATGGCTGAGGCTGTTGCTGAGGGGATTAGAGCTGTTGGCGGTGTTGAGGTTGATGTTAAATATTATGTGAATGTGGAGGATTTAGCTGGATATGATGCGATAATCGTTGGTGCGCCAACCTACAATCATAATATGCCTCTTGAAATAAGCATGGTTTTTAGGGAGGCCTCTGCAAGGAATGTTGATTTAAAGGGTAAAATTGGGGCAGCCTTCGGCTCTTATGGGTGGAGCGGCGAAGCTCCAAATCTTGTTCTGGAGATAATGGAAAGGAAATTTGAGATGCAGGTTATTAGGCCACCGCTACTAGTCAGATATGCGCCTGGACCAGCCGATCTTGAAAAGTGTAAAGCTCTCGGCATGGAAATAGCCAATAGAGCCCTCAGTAAATAGGGATTATAGTGGGCGCCCTCTACGAATCTGTGGTATCATCTCTAATTCATTAATGATAATGGTTAAAATAGTTTGGGAAGTTTCCAAGCGTCTATTTAAGTGTAATGATAGATGTTTGAAAATTACAAGTATGGGGCTACTTGATGAGAGTATATTAGATGTATTCCTATAATGATTAGAAGAAGACCACTAATTATCTGTAATAGCGGTGTTGCCCTCATGACCCTTCTAAGAATCATTTCTTTAGCCTTAATTATAAAGATCGATATTGCAATTATTGGAAGCCCTATGCCCATAGCATAGGCGATAAAAATCATAGTGCCATATAACAGCCCCCCAGATACAGATGAGTAGAATATAATTGAAAAGAATATGGGGGCCGAACAGTTCGCAGATGCTAAACCGTATATGGCGCCATAGAGAAAGATTCCAATAACTCCCTTCTCCCTCGGAACCTTTAACCCCACTAAAATTGTTGGGAGCTTGACTTGGGCAGCCATTATGATCCCCATAAGGATTACAGCTGCGCCAGCCACGACGCGAAGGAGCGGTATATGTCTTGACACTAAGCTGCCGAACGCTGATACAAATAAGCCAATCGTGGAGAACACTATAATTATACCCGATGCGCAGAGAAGTCCGCTTACAACCGCTTTACTATAGGAAGAAGACTTTAGCCCTAAATAATAGGATATATAGCCAGGAAGCAATGGGAAGCTGCATGGAGAAAGGAGGGTGAAGACTCCAGCGGTTAACGCTAATGTTATGTCTAGGGGGTTAAAGGACAACCCTTCTTTAGCTCCCCCTCAATATCTTATCTATCTCCTGGATTAAAGTGGATGAGGGTGTTAAGCCGACGTGTCTAAACCTAATATATCCCTCTCGGTCAATTATCACTAGAGTGGGGATCGCTGTAACACCGTAGACCCCTCTAAGGTTTGCCGTATCTCTAGCCCAAATCCAGTTCGCGTAGGGGTATTCATTAAGAAATTCTTTGAGAATCCCCTCAGAATCGTGGTTTGGATCAATGCTAATTGATATTAAGATTACTGAGTCTCCATACTTCTCTCTCACGAAATTAAGGTGTGGTATCTGCATCCTGCATGGCCCGCACCAGGTGGCCATAAAATCTAAGATGACAATTTTTCCTTTAAAATCACTTAATTTAAGGGTGTTTCCATTTAGATCATATAAAGAAAATTCTGGGGCTAGTATCCCTGATAAATCCTTCTCAAGGATAATCGCTCTGCTCAGAAGAGAATAAAGTGTGAACCAACTAACTATAGCGGCAATAACGCTTGCGATTAAAATAAGGCTGAAGACAATCACCCACAATTTCACTTTCATGCTCTTCCCCACATAAAATAATTTAGAAGGTGAAAAGTTTCTAAAGTTATTTGCCTTCCAGTGGAAGTTAACAGCTGTGTGCCAAAAATAATTTCCTCATAATACAATTATCTTTTTCTTAATCTCCTCAGGATTATTCACTATTTCAGTTAGGTCTTCCACCATCTCCAATGTTCCAAGGTAGTTTCCATTTCTGTCCTTAACAGCAACTACCATAACCCTTATTATTCTGTCCCCAAGCCTAGTCCAATACTCCTTAAAATCAGCCTTCCCAGCCTTCAGATCATTAACAACGCTCTTAACAAAATTTTCCAGTCTCGGCGGGTGGCAATACTCTATCCTTCTGCTGATAAGGGTCTTTGTTCTGGCGAATCCTTTTCTAAGCATGCTTTCTGAGAAGAATGCAACTCTGTCATTGACGTCTGCATAGGTTATCTCGAGTGGTAGATGCTTGAATATTGCTTCTACTTCATCCTTACTTAGAAAGCCGGTCTCGAACTCTAGGTCTCCCTCAGACCTGACTTCGTACATGTCTGGTGTCAGTGTGGCAAACTTAAATTCCTGAGGGAGTTTTTCAATCTGCTCTGGCGTAATTACGCCGCTGATCTCGTGGGGAAGTAGAGGTTTAGCCTTCGGAGTCCACTCAATATCAGCTGGCACAAGGTAGCCTATTCTTTTCGCATCATCATGTATAGCTGCCCACTCGCCTTCTGAGAGAAGCGCCCATACGGATGGGAAGAGTATTCTCTCCTCCCTGAAGACCAGATCGGATATCTCCTTTGATATCTCTCTAGCCTTCTCAGCTACGCTCTTGGCATATTCGCCTAGACTGGATAATCCCTTCTCAACTAGCATTGATAGCTCTCTCAACTTGATGATCACTTGATCCTCCTTATTCCAAAGAACCCTTGGTACTGCCGTAATCCCCCTCTTCTCGAGGTATGGAAATATCAACATCTGAATCTTCCTATAATGTAACCTAAACTTCCTAAGTCCGGCTACAATGTCGCCTATAGCTTTCAAGTAATCTATTGCGTCTTCCAGTCCCACCCCACTCAGCGCCTCAGCGTAGATGTTTAGGGCCTTGGCAAGCTTAATTACATACTCATTTTCTTTAGATAGGAGATCTAATGGGTGTCCTTTTGGAACATCCTTAAGTTCAGCGGGGCGCAGTAGATCCCTTAGTATCTCCACATGTAGGTCGCAGAGTCCGAGTATCTCAGAAATAGGCATTCCCTCTTTTACAAGCTCTTGCTCAATTAAAGGTATTTCGAGCGGCGATATCTCCTCCAAAGCTTCCCTAAGTTTGCGCTTTAGCTCCTCGATAGGAACGCCCTTGTGTAGATCCCTTAGAATGCCCTTTATAACTTCAATCTTCTCATTACTAATTGACATAAACTGAAATAACCTCCCTGTAATAATCTTAATACCCCTATTAGTTTTAAATATCTTGTTGCAGTTGTCCTACCATTTCCCCTTCTTATATAATTTGTTGCAATAAATTGATTGTCAGAGGGTTCTTAAGAAGCGCTTTATTAGAGAAGAGTAGCGTAGCATATTACCACCCATAAATATAGTTACAGTTTTCTCCTACATTCCGGGCTTAACGCATCTGAAGCATGAATTCTATTGGCTCACGTGCCCTCAAAACTACTTTCTCAGGAAGCTTAATCTCATATTTTTCGTCTCTTAGGCATAAATAGACTTTCTCAAGTGTATGTAATCTCATATTTACGCATATAGCCTCTTCATAGGCTGGTATGAAAATCGCATCTTTTCTATCCTTCTTCATCCTATGCAATAACCCAATCTCGGTTGCGACAATAAACTTTCTCGCTTTTGACGTGAGTGATTCTCTATGCATTTTTGATGTACTGCTAACAAAGTCTGATACTTCCCAGACCTCTGGGTCACACTCTGGGTGGGCCATAGCTTTAGCGTCAGGATACAATTCCTTTAAGCGTATAATGTCATCCTTTTTAAACAACTTATGTACTGGGCAGAAGCCGCCCCTCGGTATTGGTATTATCTTTTTATTAGACTTCATTTGCGCATATTTTGCTAGGTTTACGTCTGGTCCAAAGAGAACTACTTCAGAGTCAATGTTATTCACTACTTCAGCAGCATTAGCTGATGTACATACGGCATCGCAGTAAGCCTTGGCTTCTGCCAGAGTATTTATATATAGGACTATTTTCACTCCAGGATACTTCCGCTTATAAAGCTTTATTAAATCTGCTGGTAGCATTGAAGCCATTGGACAGAGTGCGTTAGGGTCTGGTATGAGGACCTTTTTTTCTGGGTTTAGAATAGCAGCTGTCTCAGCCATGAAGTTAACGCCGCAGAAAACTATGACCTTTGCATCAACTTGTGCTGCACGAAGAGACAATTCTAGACTATCACCCACAAAATCAGCTACGTCTTGAATTTCAGGACGCTGATAATTGTGTGCCAATATTATCGCCTCCTTCTCCCGCTTTAACCTCAAGATCTTCTCTATCAACTCTGTTTTTTCAGTCGTACTTCGTCCCCCATATACTGTTTTAACATTATTGATGACTTATCACTAAGTTAAATTCTTAACTTTAGGGTATCGCTTATCTTATCTTTGTGAGTGGAAGATTGCATAGGGAAAAATGTTAACTGAACATGAAGCTTTGAAGTTTGACGGAGCAAGCTGTCTTTTTGAAATAGTGAAAAGTCTTGTCGTGATCGAGGAGACGTCAATATTTATATTAATGGAGACTTCTCCATATCTTTAACTGCATTCCATTAAAAGTTAAGGAGCTTGTGGTAGGGCATCTTTTAACTGAAGGCATTATAAGAGATCTAGAGGACAGGTATTCTTCTCATGGAGTTCCATGCCACCTTAAATACTAATAAATTATCACTTGAAATAAGCTTTTAAAGATTGATGGGGACTATCCTCTTACTTCTATCTCCCAAAATCTTGTTTGCTATAAGTTGTGCTGCCTTGGCCCCGCTAAGCAGCATTCCACCAAATAATGGTCCCATACGTGGTGTTTGGTCCAATGCTGCAACAGCCATCCCCGCGACAAATAATCCTGGACAAACCTCCCTCGTGCCCTCCACGACTAACCTTTCAGCCTCTGAGACCCACATTGATTTCTCACCCCTAATAGAAAGGTTTAGTTCTGGTATTTTTCTAGAAACCACTGATAATACCTCGGCGTCATGGCCAGTGCAGTCCACAACAGCCTTTGCCTTAACTCCAAGTGGATCAATGTGGAGCCCAGCCATCATTACGGATGACCACTGTATAACTACGCCAGTCACTCTGGGCGGATTATCCCTATATATTACATCGTCAACAGTTACCCCCAGGATCACTTTTGTGCCAGCGTCTATGGCTTTGGACGCGAGCTTAGCCATTACTTCAGTAGCATCGGCAATAAATAGGCCCTCCTCAATCTCCTCGATTCTACAATCAATATCCTTCAGAATCTTTTCTGCAGGGGATTCCACGACAACTTTATGGAACTGCATCCCACCGCCGCCAATCCCCCCGCCAAAGGACAATCTCTTTTCAAATAGAACTGTTTTTAAGCCAGCTCTAGCGGTGTATAGTGCTACTGTGAGTCCTGAGGGGCCGGCGCCAACCACCACAACATCATCCTCAACGAGATTAAGCCAATCCTCCATGCTCTTCTGGATTATAGCTTTAGTTATGGTTTCTTCGTTAACCTCTCTAATCTTAAGCCGCATCATAATTCACCATTTAATGTTGTTTGGTCTAATGTCATATTTACACCCTTAAATCTTTCTTCCGCCTAACAAAATATTTTCCATAAAACTTTTATAGATTTTTAACACAAAATATTTCTCAAGCTCCGGGGGATAATAATGTCAAATGAAAGTGAATTAGTAGGAAAATTTCTTTATTGTTCCAATTTGCTTGAGGAGAAGGCTGCAAAAGCCTATGAGCATATTGCTCATCTAGTTGATGATAAAATCATTAAGGGTCTTTTAGGGTACATCGCTCGGGACTCATTTAAACATGCTGAGTGCTTTAGGTTAATGGCTGAGCTCCTCTCACCTAAGATCAGTATAAGCCCTAAAGATTGCGTAGAAGTTTGGGGTGAGTCATGGCTAACTGCTGTTAAGGATGCTGAAAGTTTCATTGAGAAGAAAGAAAGAGTAAGCCGTACCGACCTTAAATTCCTAATAAGTGGTTTAGAAAGATTTGAAAGCTTCGTTGCTGAAGAATACTTGACAATCATACATGCAAAATTGGTCAACATATTAATTGATGAGAAGGGGTTAAATTTAGGTATCCTTAAGACGGTGTTAGAATGGATTATTGAGGATGAAGATAGGCATAAGCGAATTCTTGAGATAATTAATAGCTTATTGCCTTAAATTTTCAGTAATAATTGGTAGCGTTATAAAAAGTGTGTCTCCTTTTTCTGAGAAAAGGAAACATACGATTAAGAGATATTTTTCTTGGGATGATCCGCAAATATGTTAGCTCCATCGAGAAGAAAAAACCTTTTCCTGTTAGCTTTAGCTTCAGCTTCATTTTTAACTCCATTCATAGCAATAGCTGTAAACATCGCCCTTCCATCAATGGCAACCGCCTTTAACATTGATGTAGCTATCGCTAATTGGGTTGCTAACTCCTTCTTAATCTCGATGGCTTCAACTATACTATTAGTGGGAGCTGTAGCGGACTGGATTGGCAAAGAATTAATATTTATCAGCGGATCAATGGTCTTCGTAATAACATCATTCCTTATTCCATACACAAACAATTTTTCTTTTCTCATATTTTTGAGGTGTATTCAAGGCCTTGGCGCCGCAATGATCTCGGGAACGGCTGTTGCAATACTTACCAGCATTTTTCCCGAGAAAGCTGGTCTTGTCATTGGGCTTAATACGGCAGCTGTTTATACGGGAACGACTCTTGGACCCATATTAGGCGGCTTTCTTATCGACCATGCAGGGTGGCCCTCACTATTTATGTTTGTGGGGTCTGTTGCTCTAGTAAGCTTTGCGTTAACGCTCCCCTTTGTAGAGTTTGCTAAAAAAGATTTTGGAAGAAAACCATACTTTCAGACTTTATCTATATTCTCTGTATCCATAGCTCTAGTTATCATTGGCTCTACATATGTTAACAGTCTTTACGGCATTTTAGAGCTCTCTTTAGGCCTAATAATGCTTACGTCGACACTATACATAGAATTTAAGAGATCTTTAAACCTCGTCAAGGAAATATTTGAAAGAGGCATCTTCCTAGCCTATATGACGACGCTTTTAAGCTATACCTCCACTTATGCCCTTTCAATACTATTCAGTAACTTTCTGCAGATTGAGGGGGGCTTTAGAGCCAGAGAAGTAGGCCTAATACTTTTAGCACAACTACTTCCCCAGATGCTTTTATCTCCAATAGCTGGATATTTGACTAAGAAAATAGATCCCAACTTACTTGCTGCAATTGGGATGATTTTAATTGCGTTAGGTATAGGATCTTCCACAATTATATACAAGTTCCTGTCTCTTTTAGTTGTCTCATTAATCCTTATTGGAATAGGTTTTGCACTTTTCGCATCACCAAATACGACGCGAATTATGCTTGGGGTCCCGAAGCAAGCGTTTGCGTCAGCAGCATCATTTCTAGGCTTAATGAGATTTCTGGGTCAATCCCTAAGCACGTCAATACTAACAGTATTAATGTTAACATTGAAACCCTTCATTTATTCCATGGAGATAGCATTAATAATATATACATTTACAGCAACTTGCGGAGCAGCTGCGGCCATGCTTTCAAAGTATAGCAGTTAATTATTGCTTGAAATGAAGAATAAATAATTTTGTTCCAAGCATAAAACTTAGGGCAGAAGCATTAAGGTTTTATTTGCGCCTACTCAACATTACGAAGGCAATTATGCAAATTATTGTCAATATAGTAGCGATGATTAGAAGGGGCATCAGATTTTCTCCTAAACCAAAGATTATTGGTATCGGTCCTATAATGCCAACTACTATGCCGGAAGCTTTTGTGAGCCCGGAGAGTATTGCCGTTAACATGAGTACAATTACTCCAAAAAATATTAGCATGAAACTAACAATGAATAGTTTTAAGACTGGTGGAAATGGAGGTGCTAATTCTTTAAACTCCACTTCTGGCGGACTTATTCTTTTGTAGCAGTCCAAACAGAGCCATGTTTCTGGCTCCATACATGCTTCACATACAGCTCGACCACATTCTTGACAAATGTATCTTGAGGTTCTTCTACCACATATCTCGCAAGGTTTCGCCATCCTTTATAACCCCTCAATTGCTTCCTATAAGAGGATTACAACTATAAAGAATGCTAACATAATTATCATCAGTATTATTGATAAGATTATAAGAGTTCTTACGGTTTCTTTATCAGTTCCAAAGATTATTGGTATCGGTCCGAGCATAATTAACCCACCACACTTAAGTCTCCTCCTCTTAACTGCCCAAGAAAGCATGAGCATTGTAGCCAAAAGGAATACTATTATTCCAGCTGCTATAAGGAGCAAGCTGGCAATAACGCTAACTGTAAGCGCATCTATAATCAACCCAAATCCTCCAAAACTATCTATTTTGAAACGTACGTTATATTCTTATAGCTCTGGCCAATTAATTCTACCCTAGGTTGGTTATAATGCTGACATTTGAGCACATTATTGCTAAAATTCTTTCGGTAAGGCCGGACTTATCTAGAGATGACGTTATAAGGATGATTGAGGAGAAGGAGAAGTTGGCTGGAGGCTTCCTAACGCGGGAAAGTGCAGCTTTAGCGTTAGCTGCCGAGATGGGTGTTGCTATTGAACCGAAAACTAGGTATGAGATGCAGATCAAGGATTTAGTCTCAGGTCTCCGTGACGTCACCATTACTGGCAGAGTGATATATGTCTCTCAGTTAAGAAAATTTATTCGGTCAAACGGAAAGGAAGGAATTAAGAGAAGCATACATATAGCCGACAAAACAGGCATTGCCAAAGTTGTCTTGTGGAACGATATGGCAACATCAATAAACCCTGAAAATTTAATAGATAGAATAGTGAGATTATCGCATCTCTCTGTAAGACGCAGAGCTGGTGGGAGATTAGAGTTAAATTCTGTCTCAAGAAGCATAATAGAAGTTGAACCAATGGGCATCAAAAGCGAAGATTATCCACCCTTAATCCTCTTCACAAGGAGCGTTAATGAATTATCTCAATATAAAGACAAAAGCGTTAATGTTATTGGCATTATCGAACAGATCTATCCAGCAACAATATTTAGGCGACAAAATGGAGCTGAAGGTAAGGTGAGACATGTAAACCTTGTTGATAACACAGGCAGAATAGCGCTTGTACTTTGGGATAACTACGTAAATGCCTTATCAGAGTCTCACATTGGGAAGTATGCTATAGTCTTCGGAGTAAAAGTAAAGGAGCGCTTTGACGGAAGGCTCGAATTACATACAAGAGACAAAACACAAATTATAGTAATGGAAAGAAAACCCTCTGGCTTTAAATAGGATAATTCAAAGGTATAAAAATAAAAATATAGAAGATTTTGTTTTACTCTTTCTTCGCTAGTGATATCTCTATTGTTGAGACGTTTACTTTTGGTCGGTCTGGGCTACTCATTTCTTGAGTGCCTATTTCAATTTTCTCAATTGTAATGTCCTTCATAAAGGCTCGGCGAAGCAGCTCGACAACGTCAACTGCCCTGCTTATTGCTCTCCCTCTAGCTTTGACAATGACTCTCTTCGCACCGGAGTTAAATGCGGTTAGGCACGCAACCACATAGTTCATTACTGGCTTCTTCCCAATCATCACCTGGCTTTCTTCGACCATAGCGCATCTCTACTCCTTAGCAGTGTCTCCTTTTTAAATCACCCTAATCTTTCACATAACTATAATATAATATTTTCCTTGAAAAACTTAATTATTCATATTAATACTTTCTTAAATATTTGCGAAAATTGCTATGAGTAGTGCCCCAAAAATGGCGAATATTATAGAGTTCCTCTTTGCCTTCCTAAAAGCATTATCAGTCAGTAGACTTAATTCACTTATTCTCTTCTCGCCGATCACCTTAACTCCCTGAATATCTATTTTATGCCATGCAACTTCGGCTGGCTCCATATTTCTTAAGGCTTCATAAACAGCTCTCTTTACCTCACCAATTATCCTGGTATGATCGATAGCTTCGCCTACCGGATGATACCCTCTCCTATTTAATACGATTGCGTTAACAGCATGTGTATCGGTGGTAAAGATCTCACCATGATCAATACCAATCTCTTTAATGCTTGAGAGCAATTTTTCCCGAAGGCCAGACACCATATTATTTCCGTCAATGGTGACGTAAGCCGTCTTCTCTCCCTCAACCTCTATAACAATTGCTTTTATGCCACCAGGCCCCATCCCCTCTTTAAGCCCTAAGTCTTCTGGGATAACCTTTCCAGCGCCAACTCTCATCTCACTGGATACGACATGTTTTAAGGAAGCAGCTTTCTCTAGTGCTAAATGGGCTGCTTTCTCAAGAGCTCTTACTGCCTTCTCCATATCGAAGGGCCCGTTGATGCTGTTATGTGCGTCAACAACTATAGCCCAGGAAAAGCCGCAATCTAATGCTTTCTTAACGATTACGTCATTAAGTTCCAACGGTAAATCTTCCATTGTTTCTGGTGAAGTGGTTAGTGTTATGAAGGTACAATTATTGAAAACTTGGCAGCCAACTTTAGCTCCCTCCCCTTCCACCATAAAAAATCTGGTTGCCTTGCTGGAGAAGTCATTTATCTCTCTCAAAGAGCTAATTAGGCTTTTAATGACTTTTTCATTTTCTGCTTGTGAGGATAAATCAAGTTCATGTCCAGAGATTCCGTGGGGGACAGAAACTATGCATTGAAACTCCCTCTCCAAGTTTTCCTCTATTATGCTTGGGAGGAGACTACTTCCAACGTTTTTGAATGGTCCTGGATGTATATTTGGAACGATAATCAATGCTTTTAACTCTTTAGTGCCTTTCCTCCTGAAAACTAGCGCTGAGATAGATATATTTCTCTTTTCACCTAACTGCTCCAATATTTCTTCAAATGGCTCTTTAGCGCCTTCGGTCCAGTTAGCTATGAAAGCTTTAGCCACCTTTAAGGACGGTATACCAAGCAACCTTTCTCCTTCTATATCCAGCGCCTTCCTAAAAAGTTGCACGCTTAGGACGGAAAATGCTAACGCTAAAGCGGGGGGATAAATAAAATTTAAATAGAGTTCTTCTTGCCTAAAAATCGCCGCTGGAAGTGTTAAGAGCAGTAGGAGAAGGATGGGTTGAAATGCGCTTAATATTGCCTTAGAGGTTCTCCTGGCAAAGCAAATCGTATTTATTACGAGAAGACGAATAGAAAAAGATGCGTAAAGCCCTAAAGAAAGCACTTTAACATAAAAATCCATAGATAAACGCCCAAACAATAAGCCAGCCATAGTGAAAATGATAAATGGAATGCTTGAAACCATTGAAAGAAAAATTGCTCTTTTGAGATCTCTGAAAATTATGTCTTGTTTAGACAGTAACTTGTTGAGTAGATAATCTGAGAATAACGTCAATACGTAGATGATAATTCCAAGTAATACACCCCTTACTAAAATATTCTCTAAAACCAGTATTCTAAAGTTAAGGGGAAGGCAAACGAATAGACTTACAAGAAAACCCAAAAGGAGGCTCATTAGGAATACAGTGAGAAGGAGTATTTTAGGAGAGGGTAAATGAAAAAGGGATGAATAGTGCTTAACTGCTAAGTTAATACTCTCCCTGTGAATTAGCTTTCTCATTTTTATTCTCCACTTAGGAAGACTATAACTTATGAGTAAAGATAAGGGCACTTTTAACGTTTAGGTAAAATTTCGAAAATTACGCATAAAACTGGACTAATATACACACAATGATAAATATGATTGTCAATATTATTAGAACTAATGGTTTTATCTTTATTCCAAAACTTTCCTCCTCAAAGAACCTTAATAACCCAGCGCTCGTGGCTGGCATGGGTCCAGTTTTTCTTCTACGCTTTTCTCTCCTTTTACTCAAGCTCTCCACCTAACCTAAAATTGAAAATTAGGCAAATAAATAATTAAGTTTTCCTAAAATTCTGGTTTAGGCTTGCCGAGTTTTCTATCGAGACAGGCCTTAACGAAACCATAATATATCGGGCTTGGCCTCCCGGGTCTACTCTTAAATTCTCCATGGAATTGTGAAGCGAGAAAGAAGAATTTATCTGGTAACTCGAGGATCTCCATGCGCCTTCCATCAGGGCTTCTTCCAGAAAAAACGAGTCCATGCTTTTCTAGAATCTCCGTGTACTCTGGGTTCACTTCATATCTATGTCTATGTCTCTCATAAACCTCCGTTGCATTATAGAGCTTGTGGGCTATCGTCCCCTTCTTAATAATTATCTTGTGTGCTCCTAGACGCATGGTAGCGCCCTTATAAGTTACTTGCTGCTGTTCTGGCATTAGGTCGATAACTGGGTGAGGTGTTTTTTCATCAATTTCTGTGCTATTTGCATCTTTTAATCCACATACATTTCTCGCAAAATCTATCACGGCTAATTGAAATCCAAAGCAAATTCCCAAAAATGGTATGCCATTCTCTCTTGCAAATTGGATGGCCATCATTTTGCCGATAGCACCACGCTGGCCGAAACCATAGGGAACGAATATTCCATCATAGTCCTTAAGCATGGCCACCTTCTCCGGATTCTCCTCAAACATCTCCGCCTCTATATAGTCTATTATAACCCTGGTATTACAAGCCGCGCCAGCATGCTTAAATGCTTCATTCATGCTTACATAACTATCCACGAGACCAGTATACTTGCCAACGAGAGCCACTCTAATGGTGTACTTACAGTTCTTTAGAGTATTAACGAAGTTTTTCCATCTCTCTATCTCAGATACATTGATTTGCTTTAACGTGAGCCCGAGGCGTTTACATATGAAGTCACCCATTCCTTGTTCATCAAGAATCAGGGGGACTTCATATACTGTTGAAACATTGTATGAACAAAAGACAGCTTCCTTTGGTATTGTTCCAAATAGGGCTATTTTCTCAAGTGCCTCTTTCGTGATCATTTTTGGGCACCTGGACACTATTATGTCTGGCTGTATGCCTATTCTGCGGAGTTCATTTACGCTATGTTGGAGTGGCTTAGTTTTCATTTCTGATGTAACGTCTAATATTGGCACTAAGGCTACATGTATGTAAAGTGTGTTTTCATAGCCTTCTTCTAAGCGCATCTGCCTTATGGCTTCTAAGAATGGTAGTCCCTCTATATCCCCAACAGTTCCACCACATTCTGTGAGAACTACGTCCGCTTTAGATTTTTCGGCAACCATGCGTATTCTACGCTTAATTTCATCGGTTATATGCGGTATTATTTGAACACATTTTCCAAGGTAGTCTCCCTTTCTCTCCCTTTCTATAACCGTCTGGTATATCTGCCCAGTTGTAATATTATTTTCCTTTGAGAGGTTTATATCCAGAAATCTTTCGTACCATCCTAAATCAAGATCAGTTTCACCACCATCCTCTGTAACAAAGATCTCGCCATGAACGTATGGGTTCATTGTTCCAGCGTCAACATTTACATACGGGTCTATTTTTATAGCCGTGACAGTGAACCCTCTGAATTGAAGCATTTTACCTACAGAGGAGGTGACAACTCCCTTACCCACGGAACTTAATACTCCACCAGTAACGAAAATATACTTAGTCGTATCTAATCAACCTCCAACAAATAAAACATAGAATAGTTAGTGTTTTCAATAATTTAAGTGTAATTTAACGGATAATATCAATATAACCTTTCTTTTTCCTAATGTTTTTCCAGAACTCCTAAGGACTACTTTTTAGGCGTTAACCTTTCTATTCCATTCATATATGGTCTTAAGACTTCTGGTATTATAACTGAACCATCTTTCTGCTGATAATGTTCTAGAATGGCCATCATCGTTCTGCTGGTCGCTAGGGCTGTGCTGTTAAGTGTATGTACATAGCCTTTTGGGGGTCTTCCAGGCCCCTCACGATATTTTATATTTAGTCTTCTAGCCTGGTAGTCGGTACAGTTTGAGTTTGAGCCTATCTCCCTAAACTTTCCGTCAACCATCCAAACTTCAGTGTCATATTTCTTAGCTGCGACTGCTCCGATATCTCCAGTACAAACGTTTACTACACGGTAATGCAGTCCGAGCATCTGGTACATTTCCTCGCAGTTTTGCTGTAATTCCTCATGGATCTCCCAAGACTGCTCGGGAAGGCAGAAGACAAACTGTTCAACCTTATTGAATTGATGCATTCTGAAGAAACCTTTCGTGTACTTTCCATGAGCTCCAACCTCCTTCCTGAAGTTGGTGCTTATCCCAACAAACTTAAGCGGGAGCTGATCCTTATCTAAAACTTCATCCATAAACATTGCCGCTATTGGATGCTCGCTTGTAGCGATTAAATACAGGTCTTCGCCCTCAATCTTATACATAACGTTTTCAAAGTCCTCAAGGTCTACGCATCCCTCATAAGGCTTTCTACGCATCATGTATGGCGGCATAACAAGTATGAACCCCTTTTTTCTAAGAAAATCTACCGCGAACCTTTGTATTGCAAGGTCGAGGAGAACTAGCTCCTCCTTGAAGTAGAAGAATCCTTTCCCAGCAATTTTTTCAGCCCTTTCTTCATCAACTAAACTTAGATCTCTGGCTATTTCAATGTGGCTTTTTGGAGGAAAGTCGAATTTTGGCGGGGAGCCCCACCGCCTTATTTCTATATTGTCGTTCTCATCTCTTCCGTAGGGGACGCTCTCATGAAGCAGGTTAGGTATTCGCATGAGTAAATACTTTGCTTTCTGCTGATACTCTTCCGCATGGCTCTCTAGCAACTTAATTTCATTTTGTATCCTTTCAGCCTCAAGAAGAAGTTCTTTAGGATCTTTTCCAAGCTTTTTCATCTGTGCTACTTTAATGCTAATATCGTTCCTAATTTTCCTTAGATTATTTAGCTTTGTTTGGAGTTCCCGCCATTTCTTATCGGTCTCAATGAATTCTTCGAGTATTTTGAGCTTCTCCGGGTCATTTCTCCGCTTAATGTTATCTCTGACGAAATCCGGTTTCTCTCTTATTAACTTGACATCAATCATTTCCCTTTTTCCCCGAAAAATAGAGAGACAAAACAACAATAATATAAACATTTTATATCTTCCCAACAAATTTTAATATAGCTCTTTTTCAATTATTTTGGGTGCGGTGGTGAATACTTGTCAAAGAGCACACGCGTTAAGGATAAGTGGCGTAGCAAGAAATGGTATGCTGTAGTAGCTCCACATTACTTTGGAGGCGTTGAGATAGGCGCGATACCCGCGGATGAGCCAGAAAAGTTATTGGGAAGAGTTGTTGAGGCAACGCTCTATGACATAACGCAAGACTTTTCCCATCAATACCTTAAGCTATACTTCCAGGTGGTTAATATTGATGGGAAAAGAGCCTTAACAATATTTAAGGGACACGAATACTCCAGAGACTACCTCAGAAGTCTCATTAGGAGAAAGACAACTAAAGTCGATGGAACATTTAACGTTACAACAAAGGATGGTTATAAGATGAGAGTTGCCGCAGCTGCTTTTACGTTAACTAGGATAAAAACATCGCAGGAAAGAGCAATTCGCGCAATAATGAAGAAGATTATTGAAGAGAAAGCGAGTGCGCTAACTTTTGAGCAGTTTGTTCAGGAAGCAGTTCTTGGAAAAATAGCCTCAGATATATATAATGAGGCTAAAAAAATAACGCCATTACGCCATGTGGGAATAAGAAAATCGAAGCTCCTCTCCAAACCAGAGATTGAGACAGTATCAGTTGTTAAAGCGCCAGAATCAGAAATAACAGTTGATGAAGTTGTTTCAAATGAATCTTCCAGCGAGACTGAAGTGCAAGAGGGGAGTGAAGAATAAATTTTTATGTTATTATTTAGGCTACATGTATAGAATTGCTCGTATATGAAGAGAATAGAGAGCGAAACTTACTTTAGAAGGAAGGTGGCCCGCGAAGCTGCCCTCTTACTTTACACATTAGAGGAAAAGGAGTTTAAGCGGGCAAAAGAGAGAGCTGCAAAAATGCTTGGATTAAAGATATTTCCATCAAACTTTGAGGTTGCCGAAGAATTAGATCGGATTGCGGATGAATTTGAGGGGGAGGAAAGGTGGTCCCGTCTAATACAAATGCGTAGGGAAGCCCTTGAAATAATGGAGTTGTTATCCGCTTTTCATCCAAGGCTTATAGGCAGCGTCTGGAGAGGAACGGCAAACAAGAATAGCGATATAGACATAGTTGTTTTTTCGCATGATGAAAAGCTAGTTATTGAGGTTATCAAGAAGGGTGGCTTAAAAGTGCTGGGCGTTGAGAGGGCGCCCTCAGAGAAGAATGGAAGGGGCGAAACCTTCCACATCTTTGTCGAATTCTCCTCGGGGGATAAAACCGAAATAATTGTTAGAAGGCCAGAAGATATTGATAAAATTGAAATATGTGACATATACGGTGACGTTAAGAGAGGATTAACGATTGATCAGTTAAAAGATGTTCTTGAGAGGGATCCATTGAGAAGGTTTATACCTAGACGAAGAAGATAAATTGGTTACTTTTAAATTTCTTATAACCAATAGTATTGATTGAGGAAAAATCTGATGGAGATTGATAAAGAAGTATTTAAGAAGATGTTTCCTAACCTTGCCAGGGAGATGGAAACAGGTGTATGTAAAATAACTATAACCTCTGTGAGACTGGACGTTGAAGAAGGGGAAAAAGCAGCTTCAAAGAAGTTCGATGGATATAATCCAGATGTAATTGATTTTATAAGAAGATGTGATACCATGGAGCAAGCCGAAGAAATAATAGCGTACCTAGAGAAGCGGGGTGAGATAAGTACGAGCTACGCGTCAAGTCTCAGAAAACAGCTCAGAGAAAAAGGCATCAGAAGCTTTGGTCCGAAGAAAGAGGAAGCATATTATCTTAAACAGGCTGGGTATGGCTAAATATTTTTAAATCTTAAAGAAGCTATCTTTATACCGCTGAACCTAACACTTCGATGAGGATTAGCTAATGGATCAACGTAAGATACTGTTGATAGGATTTCTAATTCTGACAACTACTATCATTAGTCTCTCCGCAGGGAAGGCTTCTGGAAACTTAGATAATACTTCTAACTTTTCTATTAATGTTGATAGGAAGATCATTATTTTGAATGGTGGATACATTATGGTTAATGATACCTTTACCTTCTTTATGAAAGAAAATATTCAATTGCCATCATTCCACTTAGTTGGTATACCAAGGAACTATTATAGAAACTTAGTTTATTTAGCGGCATATGACTCTTATAACCCACTTAAGGCCGAGTTCTCTGAGGAAGATGATGCTTTTAAATGGTTCAAAATATATCTTGAGACTGACAAAATAAGTGGGAAGCAATCATATAATTTCACTCTGACAACAATTTTCTCAGATCTAATCAAGAGAAAAGATGAAAGTGAGTTTCGTGCGGTTTTCCCACTCTACCCGTCACTCAGGGTTAAGTCTGATCTTTGCAATATAACGCTAATACTCCCACCTAATGCTGGAGTTTCACCAGAAGGTTTTCCGCGAGAAACTTTCCTAAATATGACTAGTGACTTTAGGTTACTTAATAATGTGACGAGTCCACTTCCAGCTTACCTGAATGCTTCTTCATGGGTCGAATTCTCAGATGCATCCTTCAGTATTCTTAAGATTTTAGAGGTGAGGAGAGAGATTTCAGTAGATGAGTGGGGAAGAATATATGTAACCGACCTCTATGATACAGTAATGGTCAATATAGATAGTTTTCGCATAATCCTCCCACCGGGATCAGCAAATATAGCCGTCTATGACATATATGATAGATATTCAGATAATGATGTATTTGTTGAAAAAAGCGAACATGGAGTTTTCCTAAGTATATCTTTACGCGATAGGCTGAAAAGGAATGAAAGGACGAGAATAGCCGTATTATATTCCCTGCCGACACAGAGCTACATTGAAAGAAAAAACTTACAGGTATACTCGCTAAAAGTTAATATTACGAGACCTGATGAATGGTTCATCCCCAAAATAATTGTATCTGTTTTATTGCCCGAAGGAGCGAGTATTATAAACGGAGGTCGACACCCTTCAGCTAAGTATGAGAAAATAGAGCTTTTCAGAGAGAAGTTTACTCTCGAATACTACAACATTACAAGATATGAGAGTTTAAGCCCATTATGCATTGATTATCAATACGCTTTTCTTTGGGCAGCTCTTAGACCAACAATGTTGGCCATAATTTTAATTGGTTTAGCGAGTATAATTAGCGTCCTCATTAAACCACCTGGTAAGACAACGTATGCTATAACTTTTTCCCCAGAAACTCTGACGACTTTTCTTCAAGCATGTGAAGAAATGGAGGATATTTACTCGAAAATAGAGTCTCTGAGAGAAGAATATATTAGGGGGAAAGTTCCTAAGCGGCGATATCGCCTAATGAAAAAAATGCTTGAAGAACAGCTCCGTGCTACGAGGAAGAAGATTATGGATCTTAAAACGCAAATAGAGTCTACTAGAGATCCCTATGCTGATTTAATGAAGCAATTGGAGAGAGCAATTAATGATATAGAAGATGCGAGGAGGAGTATTGATGAAGTAGATATGAAGCTACGTCAGGGAGAAATCTCTGTAGGGGAGCACCGTAAGCTTATTGACGAATATACTGGTAGAATTAGTAGAGCAAAATCCCTTATAGAAGAGGCGATTTTAAAAATTAAAGAGGAAATTTAGTATCTAATTAATTCAGAATAGCATTTTTCATCTTCCGAATCGGACTTAACAATTAACTAAATTTATCTCTTTGATCGTTACCCAAAAAACATGAAAGTGATTGTTCAAGAGAATGTTTCAATACTCCATCAATATCAGCCATTATGGAGACTTCTGAGAGCATATTTAGGGTTCTCCGAATATGAGGCAAAAATTTACGAATTTCTGGTAAATGAAGGTCCCTCAACTGCAAGAAAAATAAGCATTAGATGCGGGGTTCCTAGGACAAAAGTCTACTCTGTTATTAGAAGGCTTATGGAACAGAACATGGTTACCGAGCTTCCTCTAAGCCCCAGGCTTTTTATTGCTCTTTCGCCAACTGAAACGCTGAAACCTCTCATAGATATCCAGGAAAAAATTGTAGAACAGCTCAACGAGGTCTTTCTTCATCTTCAGAAGAAATATGAGGAGTCTACAGAGTCAAAAGTGCTTCGTGAAGAGGTTTGGATACTAACTGGAGAAAGAGCCTTAAGAAAGGTGACGGATCTTCTTTTAAGCGCCGGGAAAAACGTTGAATTCTTCTCCTCTTGGGAATATTTTCTCCATGTTTATGGGTTCCTAAGGGAGGTTTTAGATACTCTTTTCGAGAAGGGTGTAAGTGTCCGCTTATACTTTCCCTCTGGTTCAAAAGTTAATAAAAAGGTATGTCGTGCTATGTGTCTGCAATATAGAATTGTACGAAATTTGCCTTTATCTGCAACTCTTATTATTTCGATCGATAACAACTGTATTATACTCCACCCTAACACTATAGAGAGTGAAAATAACTCCCCACAAGAGAGTGAATGGGTTATAGTTTGTGGTAAAAAGCTGGTTAATGTACTTAACAAGATCTTATCCTATTTTAAGAGGGAGAATTCTCACTAAATATCGATAGATAGTTTTCGCAAGAATTCCAAAAGTTTTTTATTCTGGTGTAAATATCTTTTGAAATTAAATCGAGGTGCCCGTATATGGCAAAGATAAATGTTGATCCAGAGAAGTGCACTGGCTGTGGAACATGTGTTGATGTTTGCCCGGTAGGGGTATATGAGCTTAAGGAGGGAAAATCGGTTCCTATTAAGGCTGATGAATGTCTTCTCTGCAGGGCATGTGAAACTCAATGCCCGGCTGGCGCCATAACCGTTACTGAGTAGCCAAAGATGGAGCGATTGGTCTCTTACTACTTCTTGATTTTTCCTCCTGATTTAAAATATGATAGATCTTAGAGGGGAAGGTCGTTATTTTTACATTTGTATAAACCTGTTTTTTCTCTGAAAACTTTGTCGATAAAGGCCTGTACGTTTAATTCATTTCTCTTTGCAATCTTTTTAAGCACTTTGCTGACACCAGTTCCATACTGAATAGCCTTTTTAGGTCTAAGATAGACATCGGCTGGTAGGCCAATCTGTTCAGCATACCTCCTCAAAATTCTTTTACGAAGCGGATCATCTTTAGATGATATCTTCATTGAAATAGGAATTTTGAGGGCGAAGAGGGCTAAATCATGATCTGCGTATGGAAACCTCGCTTCAACATTATGGAAAGTACATATTTTCTCACTCATCTCTAAAGAGCTATAGAGACTAATTACATCAAAGAATAGCGCCATCTCCGCGTTTTCCAGCGATTTCTCATATTCTCTCAGATATTTGTAATAACCCCCGAATAATTCATCTCCCCCCTCTCCAAAAAACATTACCTTACAATCTATTTTAGAAGAAACCTCGGCGGCCCAATATTCTGGAATTTTAATCGAAGCTTTTAAACTATTTGCCTCTTCAATTAACCATAGAACCTTAGGCAGAACCTCTTCAACATCTTTTATAGTATATGTTTCAGTTTTAACTCTTAGACCTATTTCCTTGGCAGTCTCCTCAGCTTGCTCTATATCTTTTGAGCCCTCCAATCCAACCGTTACTAAGGTGGCGTTTACACCAGCCTTCTTTAATAGAGCTGCAATTATACTACTATCCAGACCGCCGGAGAAAGCTAGAGAGACTCCTCCATTTAAACCATAAAGTCTTCTTCTAATGGCTTCTGAAAGCATGTTATGTAGTTCCATCAATATATTCTCCTCATCCTTAATTATTCTGGGTCTTAACGCTTCTAGAACCTTGATTTGTCTCATGGCAATTCCTTCACTTGATATCTCCGCTAGGTTCCCGGGCGGGAATGTTTTTATGCTTGCATTGTCCATGCCGATAGACCACAGAGCCTTCCTTTCAGATGCCAACGCTATAAAATGATCATTCTCAGAAAAGTATAGAGGGGTCGCGCCAATCGAATCTCTCCCAATAATTAGTCGTTTTCCAGAAAGAATGGCAATAATAAAGCTCCCTTCCACTTCGGAAATAACCTTTCTTACGCTTTCCTCCCTATGCTGTTCAATAATCTTATAAACCTCGCTTTTCCCGGAGTACGGTGAATATATCCTACCTTCCAAAACAACCTTTAAATTGTCTATTTCAATCGGTTGTGGGCTGTCCTCTGGGAGGAGACGCCTAAAATTATAGCCTATAATGATATCTGAACTAGTGTCCTTTAAGAGATGACTTAACTCAAGCAGATCCTTTGCAAAAGTTACTATTTTGCCTGTTGTTATACCATGAAGCTCATTACCCCTGTGCCTAAGTGCACTAAGCATTCTTATGGCTTCGGGAGCAACACACCTTCCAGTTTTTGAAATTATCGCTGCCAGTCCACCCATTGCCTAAGCGCCATCCACCTACAGATTTATTTCTGGAAAAGATGAAAATTAATTTGAAGATAGCGTTTGTGGAGGTTACTCAATGCCAATTTTACCGATAGATGCGGGGCGCTATGGGACAGCTGAGATGCTCAGAGTCTTTGAGGAGGAGAATTATATTCAGAAGATGCTTGATGTTGAAGCTGCATTGGCATGGGCTCAGAGCGAAGTTGGCGAGATACCTAAAGAGGCTGCCGAAAAGATAGTTGAAATGGCTTCAATAAAGCATGTTAAGGTTAGCCGAATTAAGGAGATCGAGAAGGAGATTAAGCATGATATAATGGCTCTTGTCAAAGCTTTGGCTGAGGTCTGTGGTCCGAGTGGAGCATATGTGCATTTAGGTATAACGAGCTATGACGTCGTTGATACTGCCAGGGCACTACAGCTTAAGGAGGCTTTAGAAATAATTGAGCAGCGTCTAAATGACTTAGAACTCATTTTACTTAAATTGGCTGATCGATATAAGAAGACCATCATGATGGGGCGTACGCATGGCCAGCACGCCTTACCAATAACGTTTGGATTTAAGCTGGCTGGATGGATGCGTGAAATATCAAGGCATATTCAAAGGCTTAGAGAGTGTAAAAAGCGAGTCTTAGTTGGCAAAATAACTGGTGCTGTGGGCACACAGGCTGGTTTAGGACCAAATGCCATGAGGATACAGGAGCTCGTTATGCAAAAGCTTGGTCTTAGACCAGCTGGCATTACCACGCAGATAATATCCCGGGATGTTCATGCGGAGCTAATATGTCTATTGGCGATAATAGCCTCAACACTTGATAAATTTGCCACAGAGATAAGGGAGCTCCAGAGGACGGAGATAGCGGAGGTTTTTGAGCCCTTCGAAGTAGGGAGACAAGTGGGGAGTTCAACAATGCCACATAAACGTAACCCAGAGATATGTGAAAGAATATGTGGTCTAGCAAAGGTTGTTCGGGGACTTGTCATCCCAGCGCTAGAAAATATTCCGACATGGCATGAAAGAGATCTCACACAGTCGTCAGCGGAGAGGTTTATTATACCAGAGGCTTGCATTCTAGTCGACTACATGCTTCATTTAATGATAAAGGTTCTATCAAATCTTGAGGTCGATGAAAAGAGGATGATGGAGAACATGAGCTTAACGCAGGGTAGATTTCTATCAGAAGCAGTTATGATAGCCCTCACAAAAAAGGGAATGAGTAGACAGGAAGCACATGAGCTCTTGAGGAGACTAACGATTATAAGTGCCCGAGAAAAGATACCATTTAAGGACGCCCTTTTAAACAATGATATTATTAGGAAATTACTAAGACCTGAAGACATAGATGAGATTCTTAACCCAAGAAACTATCTTGGAACGGCGGTTGAGCAGGTTGAGATTGCCATTAGTGAAACATTGCGTGAGAGAAAGGAGAGGGGGTTAACTGAATAATTATCTGATACTCGATTTAATGCTGCTAATCACTCCCTTAAGGGTCGCGGAATAACTACTAATGTTTGAGTTCTCACAACGCCCTTTATGCCCTGAACTTTTTCAATGATCTTTCCTAGTTTCTCCATCTTTTTAAACTCGACTTAGATTATGTCGTCAAACTGTCCAGTTACAGCATGAGCTTCCTTTACACCCTCAATTGCAAGGGCGGCCTCAGCCACCTCTCATATCATACCCGGCTCGGAATTTACAAGAATATATGCTCTCACAAGATCATCCCCACTAATAAAAATGATAAGAAAAGAAAAAAGGAATTAGCATAACAATTATTAACTCCTGGGGTTCTCTTTTTATAGAAAATCCAGCCGGTGACAATAGTCCTATAATCTTGTATGGTGGTTTTTATGAAGAAAATGGTGAGACCCCTTTTAATAGTATTAATTGCAATTATAGCCTTGACAGCCCTCTGGGCTCCGGTCTTACCTGGGATC
>JAGTQB010000039.1 GCA_018396995.1 Candidatus Bathyarchaeota archaeon | reverse complement strand
AAGACTAATCGAAAAACTTGTGGAGATGGGATTAACGCGTAGAGAAGCCGCTAGGAGAACTGGGCTATCACCCTCAGCTGCCTCAAGGTACCTTCTGGGGGAGAGGGGAGCATACATAAACGTGGCGGCGCACAGCGATGTGGATAGAGCTATAGATGAACTGGCTGCCTCTATAAGGGACAACCGCATAGATTTTAGCGATGTGCAGATCCAGATACATAAAATAGCCATCTATATGTTGAGTAGAAAGTATATGTGCGAAGACCACGCTAGAATAGACCTTAAAATAGACCCTAAGGCATGCTTAATATGCCCAACGCTCTTCAGCAGCCCGACGAAACAATGAATTTATGCGAGCGTGAGCAATATTTGGGGCATTATTCCCCACACCTCTCAGCCCAATACCCCTTCCCTACAGGCTAATCAACCTCCTTTTTCGATTGGCTGGTTAAACCATTAATATTGAGCTGCCACAATTCATCTAATTAAGGTGACAGCGCATGGTTGTTGTGGAGTTAAACTGGGAGAGTTGGAATGATGAGGTTCTCCGCTCACCGATCTTAACATTGGTTTATTTTTGGCATGAGCGCTGCCCATGGTGTCGAAGGTTTACGCCGATATTTGAGGGGTTAGCGGCTGAATATGATGGGAAAGTTAAGTTTGCCAAAATAAATGTTCTAGAGTCTGAGGGCAACAGGGAGCTAGCGGAAGATTTAGGCGTCATGGGAACACCCACGCTGATCTTCTTCTGCGAGGGTAGACCACTCATGCATTTAGTTGGCTTCATGCCTGAAGGAGAGCTGAGAAAAGCTATTAACGATATGATGAGCAAATATCGGTCATGCTTAACACAAAGCACCACACTAAAAAGCTATATTGTCTAGCAGCCTCTCACTCCAATCCAACATCCGAGAAATCTCAGCGATATTCGCAAACCCAGCCCCCATAGACATGTTTTAGCGGCGTATAGGCTATAACCGGGCAAACTCACATGCGTATTTACCACTAGCTCCAAAAGACAAGCTATAGCTCTCGAGAAGAGAGGATATTGGAAGCCTGTTCTTATCCATTTAAAATCCTCGGAAAAATAAATAGGTGGAGCTAGCGCACCAGCCTCATAATTCAGTTCACTTATAGAAGAGGATAGAGCAGTTAATGGAGACCTAGAATTAGGAGCCAGAGATTTAAGTAGATTCCGGCTCCAAGGGATTCTATGAGGATCAGTGAGGAAATAATTTCTTCGTAGAATCCGTATCTTTCGCTCAGCACAATCATCGAGACGGCTAATGGGACCCCATGCATGATTACGAGCACAGATGTTTGAACCCTTGGCAGATTGAAGATTGATGCAATTATCGCCGCTAGGAGCGGGAGGATAACTATCCTTGTTAGGCTGAGCTTTAAGGCTTTTGAGATGTTTGCGTATTTTCTGCCATGTAGGAAGGCTCCCAGCATGAATAGTGATACTGTTATAGTTGTGCTCCCAAGCATGTGGAGCGGTATCGCTATGATCTCCGGTATACTTAGGTTGGCGATCGACAGGATTAAGCCCGTTAGTATCGAGAGGATTAGGGGGTTCCTAGACAGCCTTTTTAAGGTTATCTTAAGCCCCTTTATAATCGGGGCGCCGCCCATCCTGTAGAGCTCAAGAGCCGTTATCGAGGTTGTCACGCCAACTATAGATATCGTTGAGGAGGATAGCGTTGCGAGCACCTCGCCCTCGCCCGGAAAAGCAAAGGTGGCGAAGGGTATGCCGAAGAAGACGAAGCTCCCGAAGACCGTGCTCAATATTAGTAGATAAAGCGTGTCTCTAGGGAAGCGGATCACGAGGTAAAGCAGGATGAATAAGGTGAGAACCGTGGTTATCGGTAGGATGCCTGCAGCGATGAACCTTATGTTCTCCTCAGTAAACCTTATCCTCGAAAGGTCTACGATGAATAATGCTGGAAGCGCGAAATAATATATGTAGGCGCTTAATACCCTCTCATCTCCGGGCTTTAAAAAACCAGCCTTCTTGGACATGAAGCCTAGACCCATCAATAGGGTGAGCGGTATAGTTGTGCGGAGAACTACGCTGAGCTCCATACCCCTCTAGCTCTTACTGAAGCGTTTCAAGATTTAGCGTTAGCCTTCAGCATCTCAGTCAGCTTCACTAGGTTCTCTAGCAGCTGCCTGATATACGCCTCCGCCCTCTCATCCCTAAGCTTCCCCTCAGCATCAAACTTCTCATTAGCGAAGTTCACCATAACCTCCGGCTTATTCACCACATATGCGTTAAGAGAGGAAAGTATTTGGCGTAAATGAGTTTGAGCCCTCGCTCCGCCCAGCATACCTATCGAAGCGCTCATTATTGCAACCGGCTTTCCCTCGAGGGAATTATCCCCATAAGGTCTAGAGGCCCAATCAAGAGCGTTCTTGAGCACTCCGGGTATGGAAGAATTATATTCCGGCGTCGCAATAAGCAGCGCGTCAGCCTCCTTAATTTTGCTCTTAAACCGCTTCACTGTTTCAGGCATATCATATTCTAGATCCTGATTGAATAATGGAAGCCCCTCTAAGTCTAAAATCTCAAGCTTAGCATTTTTAGGCAGCAGATTTAGTGCCGCGCGCAGAAGCATCTTATTATAAGATGATTTTCTTAGGCTTCCCGCGAAGCCTACTATGAGCAGCGGTTTATTTGAGTCCATAAAACCATATTTTTCAGAGCGTTATATAAGTTTGCCCTAAGCCTACTTGAATATGGAGTCTAAGAGCATCATTACTATGAAGCCGGCCACTAACCCGAATGTCGCCTCTCTACCGAAGCCTTTCCTGTGGCTTTCCGGCACCATTTCGTCGGCGACCACAAATAACATCGCTCCGGCTGCAAATGCTAAACCCCATGGGAGGAAAGAGTGCGAGACTGAGACTAACGCTAATCCTAGCAGTCCTCCCAGCGGCTCAATGAGTCCGGTTAAGGTCGTGTACTCTATGGCTTTTAAGGTCCTATACTTCTCTCTTAGGAGCGGTAATGCAACGGCTAAGCCTTCAGGCATATTCTGCAAACCTATAGCCGTAGCAACGATTAATCCGGACGCAATATCGCCAGCTCCAAAGCTAACACCAACAGCTAAGCCTTCCGGGAAATTGTGGATCGTTATGGCGATCATCATCAACCAGACGCGCGATAGCCTAGATGATGGGCCCTCAGCCCCCGCAACCGGGTGGAAATGCGGAGTAAAACGATCTATTAGATAGATTGTGAGCGCTCCGGCGCCGAGACCTACGGCGGATAATAGTGGGCCGCCTAATTCGATCGCCGGCACTAAGAGGCTGAAGGCTGTTGCAGCCAACATGACGCCGGCAGCGAAACCTAGTAGCACGTCAAGCAAGTTATCTGAAACATTTTTTACAAATATTACTGGTAGGGCTCCGGCGCCAGTAGCTAAACCAGCTGCAAGACTTGCCACTAATCCTATGGAGAATAAATCCGTAAGCGTCCACTCCTCCAAAACGGGTAAATTTATCTTGAGTTAAGTGGCGGGGAAATCATAAGTTTTTCTCTCAGTCCGCATATTTCAAGTAGATTACCTACGCGACATTCAAATTACTCTTGGCTCCAGTTACGTCGATTATGCGCTGGTTGAGGCCTAAATTCCGTCAGAGAATCAACTTCAACAAAATCATTAAATTTTAAGCCATGGAAATTATATTAATTGGGATTCGACTTGGCTGGATTCGATAAAATCTATGACTTAATAATTGTCGGCGCTGGCCCGGCTGGTATAACTGCTGCAATATATGCTGCTAGGAAAAAGATGGATTTTCTAGTTCTTACGACTAATATTGGCGGCCAAGTAACTTATTCATCTCAGGTCGAGAATTACATAGGCTTCCAATATATTACTGGCGAGGAATTAGCATCAAAATTCTACGAGCATTTAAGGCAATACAGCTTTGACCTTAAGATGGAGGAGGTTAAGAGGATTGAGCCTCATGATGGTGTATTTGCCGTTAAAACAGACTACGCCAACTACCTCGGTAGGACTGTTATAGTTGCGACCGGTAGGAGACCTAGGGAACTGAATGTTCCCGGCGAGAGGGAGTTTAAGAATAGGGGTGTAACGTACTGCGCGACATGTGATGCGCCATTATTTGAGGGCATGGATGTAGCCGTTGTCGGCGGCGGAAACTCCGGTTTAGAAGCAGTCCTACAGCTCACGAAGATTGCGAGCAAAATATATTTAATCGAGATAATGCCTCAGCTTAAGGCCGACCCAATACTCATTGAGAAAGCCCTTTCGTCAGATAAAGTTGAAGTTTGGACGAGCACGAGGGTTCTTGAGATAGCTGGCGAAAAAACTGTTAATGGTGTGAGGGTTCAGAGAGGTAG
>JAGTQB010000038.1 GCA_018396995.1 Candidatus Bathyarchaeota archaeon | reverse complement strand
CCTGGCGACAAAGTATGTCCACCTCACTCTTGAGTCCATATCTGCCTTACTATATGCTCCAAACTCCCCTAGGAATAGTGGTATGTCCCCGTGCTTCCTAGACCATTGAACCGCTATGTCCAGCTCATCCCTAATCTGCCTCTGCTCACCCTCAGTCCCCAACCAAACCCTTCCAACCGGTGGGGATGGACTAACCCACTCAGCACCCTGATGGGTGAACTCGAACGGCGTATAAAAATGGAACGTAACCATTATATTTCTATCATCCGGAAGAACCAGATCCCTAAGGCTGTAAACGCTATTCCAGTTTACTGGCCCAACTATGATTCTCCTTGTAGGGTTAGTTTCCCTAATAATGCGAATTGCCTCTGCAAGGAGCTGATTCCAAAGATTGCTGGTTAGATTTCCATGAGGTTCGTTAAGTAGCTCGAAAATCAAGTTTTCAGGGTAATCTTTGTAGTGGGATGAGATCTGCCTCCATATAGAGAGGAATCTCTCTGAGTGGCCTTGCGGGTCCTTCATAATCTCCTCGTAATGATGGATGTTTATTATGACCGTTAGGTTCTGCTCTAGGGCCTTACCGACTACATGATCAACCCTATCGAAGAAGCTACTTCTGATGGTGTAAGGCGGTTCATTCGCGGCGTAGGCGGACCACCTTATTGGTATCCGAACAGTGTCGAAGCCAGCCTCCCTAATTATCTGAAAATATTCATCTTTTATATAGACGCCCCACATCCCCTCCCTCGGAGCCTCTAGGGCATTACCAATATTGATGCCTCGAAACATTTTGGGGGAGGAGTCCCCCTCAACCCCAAATGCGCGGACATCAAGCAGACTCATAAGTGGGGAGACTGGAAAACCGACTAAGAAGACTAAGAATACTATCAGAGACGATGTGGGAAACTCTCTCATACTACTATCTACTTAGAAGAGTGGCGGTCAGAGCCTAATAAGCTTTTAAGCATAAAATAAAAGATTCTCCGCTCTATAAATTTACTCTCAAAGCAGCTCTATGTCTTGATGCGCAGTATCTCTCATTAGAATCAAACTTTTCTTCTAACCCTCAGTAAATAGACTGCTAGAATGGCTAAGACCACGATGACCACAACTGCCACCGCTATTATCCATGTTATTGGGAAGGGAACACGCTCCTTCAATTGGTATGCTAAGGTTCTCACGTTATCGGCCGTATTGGTTTCTCCTGAAACAGCCGGGACCTCGGCTCTAAGAGTGTATTCGCCAGCTCTTAAGCCCGTGGTTTTCCATGTAAAGGACACGCTCAACGATTCCCCGGGGGAGAGGGTTAGATTCCGAGATTCTATCAAATTCCCATCATAATAGAGTTTTAGAGTTAAACTCTCCGTTATAGTACCGCTATTTTTAACAGTGACTGAAACGGTTACCTCATCCTCAACGAAAGCCTCTGTTGGTGATGGAGTGATCCCAATTATAGCAATATCGTGAACTGGAATAACCACGGCCGCTAACTCAACAGTTATCGGTGGACCTAGGAAGTGACTGTTCCAGTCCTCCCACCACTCTCCACGGGGCGGCTCAATAACGGCCTCATTAGGCATCCAGTCAGCAAAATCATGCCCCCTATCCAGCTCAGGTCCACATGTCCCCCATCCAGCCTCACCCGGGCATCCCGGATGCTGCGGGTCAAATGAGTGGGGCCATATACCCCACTGTCCCGTTGGCTCTCCCTGCTTAATGGAGCCTACGAAGATTTTAAGCGTGGTGAGGGGTGCATTAATTCGGCTCTCAATAAATGTGCGGTTTAGCCGCATCTCGAACGCGCTATTGCCCAAGTCCACGGCGAAGTCCTCTACGCTAACCCCGGACCAGTCGGGAAACTGCAGGAAGGGCCTGCTATATGTGATACCGTCCCATGCAGCATCAAATTGAATGTTGAAGTCCCATAAAAAGTCCCCTTCCGCAAAGTCCATATCTGTCGCCTGTGCGCTACTACTCTGCCCTCCAGGAACTGCGTCAAAGTACATGTGGTAGCAGCTGACATTTGAGTAGAAGATTAGTGTGTCATCCACCATTTTTCCACTTACTTCACTCCAGCCAGAATATAGTCTCGCAACATCAAGCCTTATGTAAATCCAGTTTTTATCGCAGGTAATGTAGAGCGCTTTTAGGTCCCGGCATTTATCGTTTGCCTCAACCACCTCAGGAGGCTCGGCTGTTGATCCTACGCCCACAATTGATGCATTCCTAGACCATGCCTCTGTATCACCCACTGGATCAACATATACTGAAGAGATTCCAGCTATATCCCAGTCGCTCACATCCCCATCGATAACTATTTCTATCGATGAAGCTGCCCTAATGCGCATTGATACTGAGACAAAAAGTATTATAAGTAGTAGAGAAATACACCTCTTCACAAGATACCCCACAATAATATAGGGCCTAAAAAATATAAGTATTTTGGTACTAGACGTATGGGTTCAAATTTCTTCAGAAGATTTGAATAAGGGTAGTGTGAAATTTAGTCTATATGTAGTGTAGCCCCTCCTCCTTAGCTTTATCCTCAAGGTAAGAGACTGTGAATTTGGCTATCATACTAAGAAGGGCCAGCTGAGCTATAAGCACAACCCATTCATATATAGGGCTAAGTATGGTGAAGGTTCCCATTATATAGTGTCTTAGCAAGTCCATTCCGAAGGTTACTGGAATGCTGAACCCAATAATTTGTAATGGGATTGGAAGAATTTGCATTGGAATAAACATTCCCGAAAGCATCTGAATAATAAAGTTGAAGAAGCTGAATATTGCATTTATTTGCCTATATCGCAGCGTAAGTGCGGCAAAGATTACTCCCAACTGAACCAATGCTGCTACAGAGAGAAAAGTTGAGGCTAAGCCTAGGAGAAAGCCCTGAATGGTTAGTGTTGTATTCGCTAGCCATAGGCCGATGCAGAACATTGGGAGGAAGAATAGTGAGTCTTGAACAGCTAAGGCTGCAACGTTACTCACAATATACTGATAGCGCGAGAATGGGCATGTAAAAGTGTAGTCTATCTGTCCAGAGCCGAGTTCGCCTTGGAGCATGCTCGATGCGCCCCAAAGTGCGGTTCCTTGCCAACACTGGAAGCTTATGCCGAAGATAATGAAAGCAACATAATTTGTTGTTCCAACGGTTCTCTCAAGCATTAAAGAGTCAAATGCGAGCGAGAAGAGGAGCATGCCCACACCCCACAGAGCACTCGTTACAATCGAAAAGAGAAAATTCACTTTATAGCGCGTTAGAGTTAGGAAGTTACGCCAAACGGCCATGTAAAAGATCTTTAGTGAATTAATGCCCTTCATCACGCTTCCCTCCATTAACAAAAAATGCGAACGCATCTTCAAGCGAAGGCTCAGCGATTCTCACCGGAACCTTCAAGCCCGCCTCCCTCATAACGTTTACGACCTCCGGAAGCGCGTTAAATGCGTCTTCGCAGTATAATTTGGTAGTGTTGTTCTGGCAAGTCACATTCAATATTCCATGCACCTTTAGAAGCTTTAAGCTTAAATCATTTCCAAGTCTATTAGTGCTGATCTCTATGATCTCCCTCATAACTGCTTGTCTTTTAAATTCGAGTGGTGTTCCCACAAAGATTACTCTACCACGGTTTATGAACGCTATTCTATCGCATACCTCCTCAACCTCAAGCATATTATGCGTCGTTAAACAGATGGTGATGTTATTATCTTTAGCATAATCCTTTAGGAAGCACCTAACTCTACGTGCGGTTATCGGGTCCAAGCTCTTTGATGGTTCGTCTAAGAAGCATACCTCAGGATTATGGAGTATAGCTCTCATAACTATTACTACTTGTTTTTCTCCTCCCGATAGAGATATAAAGTGCCTATCCAGCTTATTCTCGAACCCTATTGCTGATGCTATATATTCAATTCTCTCCTTAGCTATTTCCTTAGGGACATCTCTAAGTGCGTGGGCAAAGTAAAAGAGGTTTTCTCTGATGGAGAGCCTAAAGTAGGCTGAGCGCTCAGAGTCTTGCCCAGCATAACCTATTATCTCGCGAACCTTCTTCTCATCCTTATTTACGTCGTATCCGCCAACCCAAGCACAACCACCAGAGGCCTTTAAGAGCGTTGCAAGAATCCTCACAAGAGTTGTTTTGCCAGCGCCATTAGGACCGAGAAGACCAAAGAACTCGCCATTTGAAACTTTAAGGTCTATCTGGTCTAGAGCCCTAATAGATGTCTTACCTCCATAGTCTTTGAATATTCCATCGCAAACGATCTCTTCCATACTTTCACTCCACGCACCAATATAGGGTGGACACTGAAGATAGATTTTTTGAGCAGAAATGATCAAAAGACTGATCACGATGCAGCTAGACAGCTCCAGATAATATCCCCTAGAAATTCGCAGTTCCAAAATATCGCGTACACTTAAAGAGTAGCATAGAAATGGCGCTGAGAGCTACATAGGGCAGTCTCGCTAATATGGCTGAAGATGGCAAGAATCACATATGCCGCCCAAGCCCTATCCTCCTAATCCTAAATACTGCTTTCTACACTGAACCCATATTCGCTGGGCTCAAAAAAGGAGAAGGGATTTGAACCCTAGAGGTTGGCGCCCTGGCCGGGATTTGAACCCGGGTCGGGCGGGCGACAGCCGCCTATACTAGACCGGGCTATACTACCAGGGCTTTAATATCACTACTTTTTTTGATTTTCGGGTATATAGCCATTTCGTCCTTTAA
>JAGTQB010000037.1 GCA_018396995.1 Candidatus Bathyarchaeota archaeon | reverse complement strand
TACTGAGGAAGTAAAGGCGAGCGAATTGTTTAATAAGCTTAAGCAGTACTTGAGCATGATAAGTGGTCAAGAAACCATCTAAAACTATCTCCAACCACGTCTTTTTATACATCTGCCCATATGCCCACACCTCACCGAACTGCATTAGATGGTGTATGTTGGCTGTGGTGTAGGGGTTAAGTCGATTCAGCTCATCAATCCCCTTCCCACGACTCTTAACGAAAGCTGCCCAGAGCACCCGTTCAACGCCTTCTTTCTCAAGTGATGGGATATGAAGCCTACCGACAACCTCACCCCTCTTAACCTCAGAGGCTCCTGAGACCACAACAAAGTCTTCACCCGCCATGCCCTTAAGCAATAGGAGCATGAGCGTTGATTTCCCAACACCTCTAGGAGCGCGTATAAGTGTTGTTGAGCGGGGATGCAGCTGGTTCAATATAAGCATTTTGATGGCTTCCTCATTAGCGATGAAGCGAGATCTAATCTCCTTCTCTAAATCCATCACCTTACTCTGAAGAGACATTTTGGCACCTCTACATAAGTAACATTATGATTATGCCGAAGACCGCTAGTAGTAGTGTGAGAATTATGAATTTCATGATCCTTATATGTTTATATAGCCTTAGATTCTCTTCTTCCAGCCCCTTAAGTCTCTCCTGAAGCATCCTAGCAACCCTACGATCAATGACCACTGTTCTCGATGGTTCTTCGCCGAAATAGAGTGAGTCAATTATGTCAGATGTGCCCCTCTCAATCTCCGCCCTATCCTTGCTTTCCCCCCAGAAGAGCCAAAGGCGCTCACCTACACCAGACTGCTTCCTTTCTATAGGCGCCCTCCTCGATTCGGTCTCAAGAAACCTCTTAAAAATTTCACTTTCCATGCTCTAAGCACTATTCTTTTTAATCAATATTCTGGAGAATGGAAATTTTAACTTTTCGAGATCTAAAAATAATCTAATGAGAGAGCCACTTCAACAATGATTGCTATATTTGGGGTGCTAGCTTGAGGATTACTGACCTAATCATTAAGTTTCTTAAGGAGGAGGCTCTAGGATAGTCCTCACTCATCATCCAAAGGCATATACTCGTTAAGCATGAGCAGACAGCGTCCTATATGTTGATGCATACGCGAAGTTTGCTGGTAAGCCCGGAGCATATAACGCATAATAATTCCATAGATGCGTCGATGATAAGAAGGCTCAAATAAAGAGGAGACTTTAATCCACTTTGTTAGGGTGGAAAGGTATATGAATCAAAAGCTTAAAATGGTAGCTGCCCTCTCCATGATAGGGCTTTTGGGCTTCATATTAGGTGCTACCGCTAACCTCCTATACTTTAAGGTTTTACCATTTTTCATATATGTTCTCCCACAATTATATGGGTCAGAGTGGGTTCTTTGGGGTTTAGTAGGAGCCCTATTGGCGATTATCTGTTGTTTAATTTATGCCTACTTGCCATAAAACCTCCACACTACAAAGGAAATCTCTGGAATAATGAAATTGGAGGAAAAGATGGGAACTTGATGAAGACAATACCGCAATACAGGTCCTCAAGGTGGATTGATTCAAGCGGTAAGGAGATATCTAAATGCCTCGTTTACGAAGATGTTTATGTGGAGGTGATTGTTGAGAATCCGCTGAGAAAGCAGACCGTCATAGGTTTAGTTAAGGTAACCATTTATAGGAACAATAGAATTTTACCCGACGTTAATGTTAAGCAGAGTAAACATGTTGTGACTTTACCACCACTTTCAAGTGAGAGGATAATTGTTCCATTCAAGCCGCTTCAAGAATCCATGTATTACTATGAGGTCTCAATAGATGGTACAACCGTCTATAAACAGCCAAATACCTTCCCTCCTAGATTATGTGCTCTTAGAAGAGACAGCCAACTAATCCTTAATGAGCCAATAAATAGTGATGAAACGGGTAACTCCACTTTCACCGTGACTGGCAAACTAATTGATGCCCTCTCTGGAGAGGGGATAGGAGGCGCTAAAATAGGTGTATATGACATGAGAATGCTTAGAAAGGATGAATTACTTGCCTATGGAATAACATCAAATGATGGGACATTCACCATAAAGGGCTTAAAGGTTTTTAAGATAGGCGGTGGGGTTAGAATTTATGCGAAATTTAATGGCGACGATCTTTATAAGCCCTCGATAAGCAGTCAATATACGCTTGATACGACTGGATTTCATAATAAATATCCTCTTGAAGCAACACTATTAGTTGGTAAGATAAAGACCATGATTCAGCGCATACTCAAACTTGGATAGTCATCTTGCTAGATTCATTAGTTAATCGCGTGGTGATATCAATGCCAAGAAAAATCATGTTGATATTTATTGCCGTAACCATCACTATTGGGATATGGTATTATCTATTGGGTGGCAAATTCTTTCTTATAGACGTGATTACTGAATACTATACCATTAAATTCATATCAGCTCTCATGTTATTCGCCGGGCTCACCATGCTCTATCTAATTGTTTCATCGCTAATTAAGTCGGCAATGTTAAGGGCGGGAGCTAAAGAGGGAGAAACAGTAATGATCAATAATGTTATAAAAGCTGTGCTCATATTAATTGGCGTAATATCAATCCTAAGTGATTGGTTTTCGCTTGGAGCATTAGGCTCGGTCTTTGCAGCCTTTGGTGGAATGTTTCTCGGCTGGTCTCTGCAGGCGCCTATAACTGGAATAGCAGGTTGGCTACTCATATCAATCATCAGACCATTCAGCGTTGGCGACAGAGTCCAATTACCATCTTATGGTCTAGTAGGTGATGTTGTCGCTGTAACCCCACTCTATACAATACTTAATCAAGTGGGCGGCTCTGTTGGAAGTGAGGAACCAGTGAATAGAACCATTCTTATACCGAATGCTATGCTCTTCAGCACACTAATTATTAACTATACGCCGAAGGAGCAGGAAAAACTCATCGAGCAGTTCCGTAAGAAGTTTGAGAAGGGTGGGGCAGAGACGGGTCCAGCATATATACTTGACGAGTTTGTTCTCAGAATCACATTTGACTCAGACTGGGATGAGGCTGAAAGAATACTCTTAAATGCTGCTAGAGAGGTTACGGCAGATATTATAAAGGCGACGGGGCAAGAACCATACATCCGTGCCGACGTCTCCGACTGGTATGGTGTATTCATGAGACTTAGGTTTATGACTTTGGCAACTGAAAGGCCAAGGATAATGTATGAGCTCACAAAGAGGATAATTAAAGCGATACAGGCGAGCGATAAAGTTGACATAGCGATACCATACGTATATTCGCTGAAAAGGCCCTTCCCAATTCAGCATATAGAAAAGATTGACAGAAAATTAGGAGATAAAGATACTAAACTTTTATCTATGGGATGAGCCGCTTCCGCGTAAGTCGAACATTTAAAGAGGACGCCACCATTATTTTTGTAGGAAAAGAGGAGTGAAAATATGGATCTAAGCGAGAAATTCTATAATTTTCAGTTTCCTAGAAAGATTATTTTTGGAGTTGATTCTTCTAGGAAGGTTGGCTCTGAGGCTAAGATTTTAGGGGGAAGCAGGGTTCTCCTAGTCACCGACAGCAATCTAATGCGTATTGGGGTTGTGAAGGATGTTGAGGATAGCCTATTGGGGGAGGGGTTTGATGTTGAGGTGTTTAGTGATGTCGAGGCTGAACCAAGCATAGAGTTGGCTGAGGCTGTTGCGGAGGCTGCTAGGGCGGATAGATATGATTTGGTTGTTGGAGTTGGCGGTGGCAGCGTTCTAGACATAGCCAAGATTGCATCAATATCAGTGACAAATCCCGGACCCATAAGAAAGTATGTTGGAGTAAACCTCCTTGTAAGGCCTGGAATACCAAAGATTCTTATGCCAACAACTGCGGGAACCGGCTCTGAGGTCACCAACGTCGCCGTTGTAACTTTATTGGATGAGGAGACTAAATCAGCTATAATAAGCCCCTACATGCTTAGTGATGTGGCAATAGTTGACCCAAAGCTGACCTATAGCATGCCTCCGAGGATAACGGCATCAACGGGTCTAGATGCGCTGAGCCATGCAGTTGAGGCGTTGATGGCTGTTAACTCTAATCCAATATCTAATGGCTTAGCCCTCCAATCAATAGAGATAATAGTTAGGCATCTGCCTAAATCTTATAGGGTGGGCGATGAAGAGAGCAGATTCTACATGAGCCTAGGATCTATGGTGGCTGGCATGGCCCTCTCGAGCTCAGGGGCTTGTTTGGGACATGCCCTAGCATACTCTTTCTCCGTAACTTACAAAATTCCGCATGGGATCTCATGCGGCCTCTCCCTACCATACGCCTTCAAATTTAATGCGCCAGCAATCCGGCATAGGATCCCACAGATAGCATGGGCGATGGGCATAGACCCCAAGGGGAGAAGTCTAGAGGAACTAGAAGAGGCTGTTTTTATTAGGCTCCTAACCCTCTTAGACGAGCTTAATGTGCCGAAGAGACTAATTGATCTGGGCGTGCAAAGGAACGATGTTGAGAGGATAGCGCGCAAACTGCTGACATTTACACGGTTGATTCAGAGGAATCCGAGGATCATCTCTGAGGATGATGCGCGGAATCTTGTTATGGAGATGTGGAGTGGACCAGATAACATTCCGTGAGTGGTTAAAGTGTGTAGGCGCCCAATAATTACGTTACTTACGGATTTTGGTTTAGTGGATTCTTATGTTGCTGAGATTAAGGCAGTCATACTTTCAATATGCCCAGACGTGCAGATAGTTGATATAAGCCATGAGGTTAGAAAATTCGATATTAGAATGGGCGCATTCCTATTAATGCGCGCCTCAAAATTCTTTCCAAAGGGAACAATACATGTGGCAGTTGTAGATCCGGGGGTTGGCACCGGTAGGCGCCCAATAATAGTTGAGTGTGAAAGGAGCATTTATGTTGGTCCGGATAATGGCATATTAATGCCATCAGCCCAGAGGGAGGGTATTAAGCACATATATACCATTGAGAATCCAAGGTATATGCTGGGGGAAATAT
>JAGTQB010000036.1 GCA_018396995.1 Candidatus Bathyarchaeota archaeon | reverse complement strand
TAATCTCCTCTCCTCTAGGGTAATGTTATTGAAACTTCTCTCACCTCATCAGCCTCTGGATCATATGGGTAGTTTTGGTGGGAGAGATAACGGATAATGAACGTGCAAGATCCCCTTGTGTTTGCGGGAACATTATATAAGAAGGTTTCTCTACCGTTTCCCCCAGTCCGCCCACTCACATCAACTCTTGAAATCTCTCTACCCTGATTATCCTTTAAGATCCATGTTCCATAAATATTGGCGTTTCTTACAGGCTCCCCATTCTGATTAACAACTAACACGTTTACCGTTATACGGATGGAGTTGCCAACCCTGTTTTTTGTGATAGTCATTTCTTTAACGTGAATCCCCTCTGATATCAGCCATAACGTTGCATTTGCGAAGGGCCCCCAGTTCCCAGCGGAATCCTTACCCCTAACATAAATTACGTGCGCGCCTAGAGCCCATCCAGTCACATTTATTTGTGCAAAAACTTTCTCTTGCGGTGAGTCAAAGGCTCCATCTTCAGGGGTCATCGTTACATTTGTTCCTTGAGGATTATCAATGTAGCACTCCGCCGCCACAATATTTGATGAGCCTCTCCCAACGTCACTAATTATTGCGGTTACATTGATACTTTTTGTTCCACTCCTCAAATATTTGGTTCTGGTAAGCGTTATTGTAGTCGTTGGTCCAAGAGTGTCGTTCTCGCCACTCATCTCTGTTGAGAAGGATGCACCAACAATTATTCCACTCGGATCTTGAAGAACTATTCTTCTCACGGTTGGCTGGCTATCGCTTAGGCTATAATTTAGCCCATAAATTCCGTTACTAAGGTATATGAGCGACTTAAAAGATGACGCGTCCGTAACATTTATAGAGTTTATATTTAAACCGGTTACTGAAGCATTACAGTCGTCTCTGAGTTCGAAGAAGAGTAGGGAGGTGCTTTCTCCCACCTTCAGATCTTTCACTTTCAAGTATAGTCCCACAGTAACTATGCTCCTCCAATTGTATAATCCATAAGATAGCATGTTCATGACTATAGTCGCCCTAGCCCTCGAATACCCATCCGTCGCAGTCCAATTACATTCAAAGATTGGTTCAGAAATATTCAAGCTGAGTCCTAGGCTTGAGTATTGGAGGTGTATTGTTTTAAGCCATTCTGCCAGAACTTTGTGGCCTCTATTCGCAGCTGCCGGGCAATCATTTAGGCTCATGTATCCCATATTGCTAAGTTCCTTTGTGACCTCAGCAAGCGCTATGCCTAATGCCTGCCTAAAATTCATATATATTTGGATTGCTGTCTCTCTAAATCTTACTTTTGGAAAGTTTATGGGAGATATTGTTGTGTTGGCTATGGCCAGCGATAGGCACACCATTATTATAACTATGCCGAGACTAACGAGTATCAGAAACTGGCCCCTTGTATCTCGGGATATGCTAGGCTTTTTACTACGCCCCCGCATATTACTTCGACCTCGCAAGCGTTAAAGTAATTATAACAATGTCGTAGTCGACTGAAAATGTTAGGCTTAGGAGGTCTTTGGCTATGGTTTCATAAATCTCCTTAAGCTTAGTGCCTGAGGGAGCATAATAGTATCCATTAGTCTGTATTTCTTTAAGCAGCTCTTCATCGAAACTTCTCGTATCAGCGCCTAATCCTATTGTGTAAATTATAATGCCATTAGATTTCGCTTTTTGCGTCTCATTTAGAACATAACTTTTTGCATAGGGGCACGTTGTATAAACATGTTTTGGATAGTGTGGGCAGGGTCTATTTGCCAAACCATCTGTTAGGAAGACGATTGCCAGTATAGCGTCTGTTCTATTGTGGGCTGCAAATTCGTCATTCGCCTTTTTGACAGCCTCACCCATATTCGTGTATCCGCTGGCAACTAAACCAGATATCTTATTCTTGACCAGGTTAAAGTCGTTTGTCAAACCGCAGTCAAGGGTTGCCCAATCAGAGAACGATACTAGTCCCACGCGATCCCTTGAAGCATTCATACAGTCAACGAAGGTTTTAGCAGCCTCCTTAGCATAATATATTTTCGTGTATGGGTCTCCAGGCTCCTTCTCGTTCATGCTGCCTGACCTATCAATTATTAAAATTACGTCGAGCTTGCTCTCCTTATACTGAACTATTGTTACTGGAAATGATACTGTAACCATCTGTTGTAATGAAATCTTCTCCATTAATGTCTCATTCATTCCAGCCATATTCGTTAGCGAAATGAAGTTTTGGCCGGTTATCCCACTGCTAATTGATATTGCATAGAATGTTTCGGGCGGTAGGAGAGATTCAAGGAGAGACTTTAGTTCTGACTTAAGTCTCTCCTTCTCTAAAGCATCCTCCTTCTCTATTACTTGGATGACCTTCTTTATGAGACCTTGGTTCTCAATAACTTTAGCGATGGATTCACTGATAGTTTGGAGTTCACCTCCACCCTCTATAACGAGAATGTTTGAGAAATAGGATGTCATATAAATTCCAAATATAAGTATAATGCATGCTATCATTGCCTCAATAACCCTCATCTGCCCGCGTTTATCCGTCATGTAATCACCACCACACGTCAAGCCTAACATAATATGTTGTTCCCTCAATCTCCACGTAGCGGGAGGCTGTCTCAATGTAAGCTGAGGAGTATACTCCCGTAGCATAAGTTATTGATTCGATTGCTGGATAATCACATTCGACTATGCATCCACCCTCAACCCTCAGCTTTAGCCCCGGAGGATAACTTTTAGCAGCCTTCACCTCAAGATGATTAATATAAACTAGGAGAACATGGTTAGGCTTCGGGTCAAATGTTACTGTGCATTCGCCACTGGTATTTGTCAATACCGATGCTTGACTATAAAATAGTGAGCTTGTTGAGAGAGACCTATTTACATAGAATACTGTTACGTTAACATTTGGAATGCGGAATCCCCTATAATTCGTTACGGTTATCCTATATGTTGAGCTGATGTTAACTATTTCTATTTGAAAGACAGGCATTATCCTTAAATTGAAGTTGTAGCGGCTGCTTAAGCCCATTAGTTTCCTCGCGACGCTTGGGGGAATATGATTTGGTGAATCCTCGATCAATCTGTAGACTTTGCTTATGTCGAGCACATAATCTCTTAGAGCATTGGTGGATGCTAGGCCGAAGGCTAATGGGTCTTCGCTTCTTATACCCCAATCTGGTGGATATCCGGGCGATAGGAGAATCATATCTAATAGTCTCTCGGCTAGAGGATACTCCGTTTCCTGTTCCATTCTGGAGAGTCTATGTGTCACTACTGACATTATATTGGCTCCTGTAACCGAGAATATTAGGAGGAGGATTATTCCAGCCATGATATATTCATAGTTTACATGCATTTCCTTCTCTTTCCTCCTTATACAATCTTAACCCCCAAGCCAATTGTTATAGTGCCGTTTCTCGCCAAAGCCCAAATAACAGAGTTTGGTGTACTGCTTGAGACTACGCGTTTAGGCTGAACAATACTCGAGTCTATGCTTTCTTCCCCATCCCACAAATTAATCATTGCAAATGGTAGGATTGCCTCTCCATAAACGTATGGGTTGGAATTCAGATATGCTCTGACCAATATTATTTCTTCACCAGCATCCGAAACAATGGGCTTAACAATAATTATGCTATAATAGTCTTCCCCAATCTTCTCTGGTAAATCTAGGGTTTTTATGACAAGCTGGTCTATTGGGTTTATGAAGCAAAGCGAGACTAAATCGGCAATGTTTGATGCTACGTAGTCAGCAGCCTCCTGGAGCTGTCTAGATATAGCTTCTATTCTTAGCGAAAAGTAGTATTGCTGGTAGAAGAGGGCGGCTGATAGGAAGATTAATATGAGCATTACTGTTCCAATAATATGCGCGAGTGCAACTTCAGCCATCACTACACACCCTCCAAGATTGAAACCTCAATAGTTATGATGGCTGCGTTAAGTAGGGTTTTGCAGCTCGGGTCTCCGCCTAAACTAGATAGGCGTATAGATTCCACCCTGTTCAAGTCGGTTCTTCTAACGGTGATTGTGAAGTCACCTCTGTCTATACTCCTCTGTATAGAGGTTACCCTAGCATTTCTAGCGATGAAGCTCGCCTGCTCCCCCACTCTAAAATCCTTAAATTCTATTTTAATTAACGTGATTTCTAAAGTGTTGTATGGTTCATATACGGTTCCATTATAATAGGCTATATTTCTTCCGGTGACTATGCATCTTACACGCGCATAATCCATCGATATCCATGCACCATTCTCCTGATACACTTTTATGTTCCCGAGGGGTTTCGTGAGGTCTGTTATGATTAGGTTCTCATCTCCTAGAAGAGTTTGCCTCGCTGGTACCCCAACCCTTGGGCCGCCCTTAATCTTAATCACATTTACTGGTATTGTTATTTCGAGTTCGGGTGCTTCTATTGTTAGGTTTCCAATCGCCCTCTCAAAGTATGGTGTAACCTTCCAGAAGCTTGTCTTAACGTAGCCGGATGATTCTGGCTCATACATTATTCTCTTTATTAGCTTATCCAGCGATAGCATGACGTATTTTGCCTGCTCAAACTGGGCCTCCTCCACATGTGCGCCCACAATGTCATTGGCTATGTTTGAGGCTACAAAAACGATTATGCCTAGAACTGATGCTAAGACTATTACAGCTATTACTGGTGAGAGTGCTCTTCTGCAGCTAAGATATTTTCTAGCGAATCCACCTATAATATCGCTGAGCCTTCTCTCACGAGGCTCCTTCGCTCCCCTCATATTTCACCCCACTTTTAGGAGTGGGAATCGCATTGTGAGCCATATTCCCGCTATTGAGGCTACTGTGAGGAATAGGGCTGTTTTAAATCCCGATGAGGCCTTTCCAGTTGCGAGTTTTCCGGCTGTTAGCCCGAATATGAATGAGTGGAATATTAGTGGTGTTAGGAGTGTTTTGTTCAGCGTTATGTATGGTATTGTTGCGCCGGCTATTGACGTTATATCCTTAAAGAACATGATGAACATTGTTGTTGTCGCAGTTAGGAGTAATGCGCCTATGTATGGGATTATCGTTAGCGGTGCAAGAACGGACTTTCGCTCCTGCTCGATAAGCCTCATCGACTCCGAGAATTCTGCTAGGGTTTCT
>JAGTQB010000035.1 GCA_018396995.1 Candidatus Bathyarchaeota archaeon | reverse complement strand
TATGTCCTTAGTTTACGCTCCTCCCTAGCCCTAACCTTAACTATACCCCTATGAACAGCACATGAAACGCAGTAATAGAGCGTCTCAGTCCGGCTCGATATATAAGCGCCCCTCTGCCTAAGCTCCCTCGCCAAAACGGGATCAACAAGCGATATGCGTCTCGTAACCTTCTTAGCCTTATCGCGCGGAACAAGCTCACCGCATGAGCTACAATGAACATAATCACTCTTACCCTTCTGACCCTTCGAACGACCCCTACTCTTACGCTTAAACGGCATAAGCCAACAACATCCTGTTCCTCTATAAATGCATTTCTTGAAAGATAGAAATGTTAGAATATCTTATTATACCTTGCGCTCTTTAAGCATAATTAAAAAGAAAATTTTAAAATGCTAACCTTAAAATTTATCTTTTTTAGACCTTTTGAAGAAAGCATAACCAATCCCCCCTCATTTTACCTAAGAATCTTTATCTTTCAACATAAAATTTAAAAGAGATTTCACATTTCTAATTTAAGGTTGAAAGCATGAAATGTCGGGTGAAGACTTCTGATCCCTCCTTTACTATCAAACGCTATCGTCTTTGCTAATATAATTGCTCTTATGGCTATATCTGCAACTCTTGCACTCTCAATAACTAATGTACCAAATTTCGCTGTTGCAACCTTTGGCACAATAGGCATATACATAAGCTTTACGTGCATCAAGATTTTTGGAATAGGGCTCTATCCCTCCCTTATTTTCTGCTTTTTAGGCGGAGGCTGCATTGGGGTAATCATTTATTACCTCTTAATTAGACCCTTAAGGAATAGAGGAGCCACGCGCGAGGAGCTTATGATCGCCACCTTAGGTCTTGACGTCCTCCTAATATCCCTTCTCAATATTTATGCCGACTATATTAATCGTACATTTAAAATTAGAACTAGAGATTTCATACTTTCAGTGTACGATTTTAATGTTAATGGAATTGATGGAGTTTTTATCATGTCTACTCTAGTTTTCATCGCTGTTCTGGCACTTTTGCATCTGATGTTCACTAAAACAAAGATTGGTATTGCAATGAAGGCATTAGGAGAGAATTATTATCTAGCGGAATCTCAGGGAATCGATGCCGAGCGCATCTGCCTAATAACATGGTTTCTGGTTGGTGCTCTTCCAGCCACTGCCGGAGGATTTTATCCAGTATACTGGATATCTAATCCAACAGTCTCATTTTTTATTGTTGTTTCAGTCTTCGCTAGCTGCGTCTTAGGCGGCTTTGCAACCATCTACGACGCTGCCACTGGAAGCTATATTATCGGTTTAGCGCAAACATTGCTGATTTCTCACCTAGCTAAAATTTTCGGCTCTTGGATTTTACCCTATAATTTCTTTGTGGCGCTAATAATAATGATTATAACGCTGTTTCTGTTTCCCCGCGGGCTTTACGGTTTGCCATGGGATAAAATTATCAGCAAAACGCGGAGTATTCTTTTATTCGTGAGGAGGAGAGGCTAATGAGTATTCCAGGAATAGATTTCTTTTTAACTCTGATCATTTATATAATAATCTTCCTTATAGTGACGTTAAGCTATAACTTGGCTTACGGTTATACGGGCATACCTGATTTCGGGAGGGCCATGGCTGCCGGCGCAGGCGGCTTCCTATGTGCGGCTCTTTCGGGTAGACTCATGGCTTACATATTAAATATTCAGGGGGATTATATCGAGAACGTTATTCCCATAGTGTCCAGTATAAATGCGTATTTAAGTGAAAACCCATTAGTCTCAATTGCTTTACTACTGTTCAGTTTAGTTTTAGCAGCTCTTGCTGGCGCAGCTCTAGGCCTATTAGCTTCCTTACCAATCCTCCGTGGATTGCGGCTTTTTTATCTCGGTGTTACCCTATTGGCAATTCAAATAGGTTTTAATACGATTGCCCTCTACTGGAAACCATTTATAGGAGGCCCACTCGGCGTCCCTGTTCCAGATCCCTTCAGATGGTTAATGAACTATAGTATTGGTGGTTTTTCCCCTTCCCTAATGCGGCTTATCGGCGTTATATTTGCGTCAATGGCAGTTCTTATAATTACGATTTACTTCTGCTTCTCAGTAAGCCGTTCCCCCTTAGGTAGGCTTCTCAAGGCCGTTAGAGATGATGAAGAGTGCGCAGAAACACTTGGGAGGGATGCAAGAAAGCTCTACGTTAAAGTTATGACTGTTTCATATGCGTTTACAGGAGTTGCCGGTGCACTTTTCGCGTACTATGGAGGCTATGTTGTCGGAACACATTTTGATAAGGTCGGTTGGACCTTCTGGCCGGTTGCGATGGTAATCCTCGGAGGCTCAGCAAATTTTAAGGGCACCATTATTGGAACGGTTTTCTTTATTACATTAAGGCGACTAATACTATTTTATAAGAGTGACCTCGAATTTATATTGCCCTTCTCACCAATATGGCTAGAATACCTTCTTCTAGGAACAATTCTAATTCTGACGCTAACTTATAGGCCACGTGGCCTCTTTCCAGAGAAACCTGAACTCACGCTCGATAAGAAGGAAATCCAGAGAATAAGGGAAGAACGGAGAGAAGCAACTTCCTCCAGCCTTAAAACTTAAATAAACGGTCGCTAAAATTATTAGCTTTGTTTGAAGGGGGTTCTATGTTGAGAAAAGAAGTATTAGCAGCTCTAATGGTTGCAATATTCTTAGTGGGAATAGGTGCGGGCTACGCCTTAAACTTTCTACTTGCTCCAGCTAAAGAGGAAGTGGGTTTAACGGGAACCATAAAAATAGGGGTTCTTGTAGCCTTAACTGGAGGACTCTCTAGTTATGGTGAGGATTGCAAGGCTGGATGGGAGCTCGGAGAAGAAGACGTAAATGCATTTCTTAAGGCAGCTGGGGCTACGTGGAGAATCGATCTAGAATTTGAAGATACGGAAACTAGCCCCGAGGTAACGCTAACTAAATTCGAGACATTACTTAGCCGTGGAATAAAGATAGTGCTTGGCCCAATGGCTAGCGGAGAGGTTCTTGCAATAAAAGAACGTGCCGAAGCGGAAAATGTGCTCATTATTTCTCCATCATCTACAGCTGTTCAGCTAGCCATTCCAGGCGATAATATATTTAGATTTGTTGCAGTTGATACTTGGCAGGGAGCGGCCATAGCCAAAATGATTCATTCATTAGGCATAACACACATAGTTTCCGTTTATCTATCTAATCCATGGGGTGAAGGATTAGATCTGGCAGTATCAAATAGATTCACTGAGCTAGGTGGAACTGTAGTAGCTCACATTCCATTTCCATCAACATTTGATCCTGCGGCTCTAGCCGAACAAATTAAATCAAAAGTGGAAGAAACAATAGCTGGAGGAGTCTCAAAGAAGAAAATCGGAATATTCTTGGCTTCCTATGGGGAAGCTGTACAGATCTTCAGCCACGCTGCGGGTTATCCTATTCTTTCTGAAGTCAGGTGGTTTGGAACGGATGGAACAGTTATGCTTCCTGAAATAGCTGATTTAACGGAGCATCCGACCGAAACGAGATTTGCTCTAGCTACAAACTTCACTAGCACAATCTTTAAGATAACTGAGACACCGAAGTTTGAGTATGTAAAAAGCGAAATAAAGAAAAAATTAGGGAGGGAGCCAACAGTCTATGCTTATGGCTCCTATGATTCAGTATGGGTTGTCGCATTAGCATTGGCGGTTGTAAATAAATATGATGCAATGAAGATTAAAGAAGTGCTTCCGCAAGTCGCCAGTTCCTATTATGGTGCTATGGGGAACATCATGCTAGATGAGAATGGTGACTATAGTGGAGCGGACTTCAGCTTATGGCGACCAGTAGAAGTTAATGGAGTTGTTGAATGGAGGGAGGTTGGCGTTTATCGCTCTGCAACTGATACGGTGGAATGGTTAGTGTAAGCCCAATGAATCTTCCATTTCCTCCTTTTTTATAAAAGAGGGAGCAATGTAGAATGCGTGACGCAATCCTTGTAACTAAGAATCTTCTGAAGAAGTTTGGGGATCTAGTAGCGGTTGATAATGTAAGCATAGATGTGGAAAGAGGAACACTTACAATTCTTTTTGGTCCCAACGGAGCCGGCAAAACTACGCTAGTGAACATTATAACTGGTTACTTAAAAAAGGATTACGGTCATGTTTGGTTTGATGGAAAAGACATCAGTAATCTCTCGGCAATCGAAACTTTCAGACTTGGATTGGCAAGAAGCTTTCAAATTCCAAGAGTTTTTCCACATTTAACTGTGCTGGAAAACATACTGATGGCTGAGATGAACCCGGGTGAAAGTTTCATTAAAGCACCCTTCAAATTTACCTGGAGAAATGTGGAGAAAGAAAAAATTCAAAAAGCCTTTGATGTGCTTGCAATATTGGGTTTAGAAGATCAATGGGATAAGCTGGCTGGTGAACTAAGCGGAGGTGACATGAAGATTCTTGATGTAGGAAAGGCTCTTATGAGCAATTCTAAGATGCTCTTAATAGACGAACCTATAGCTGGAGTTAACCCCTCCTTCTCTCATAAAATTCTGGAACGTATTAGAGAGATAGTGAAGGCTCGAAGGCTCACGGTATTGATAGTTGAACATCGCCTGGACATCGCGCTAAAATATGTTGATTACGCCTATGCTATGGCTGGCGGAAAAATAATAGCTGAAGGAGAACCTTACGAGGTAGTGAAAGACCCTAAAGTTATCGAAAGTTATCTTGGCGAAAAATATCAAATCTAGGTGAAAGGAAAAATGCTTGAGCTTATAAATGTGAACTCTGGATATAGAAAACATCACGTTCTATTCGATGTCTCTATGAGTGTTAAAGAGGGTATAGCCATTATAATTGGGCCGAATGGGGCTGGAAAAACAACTCTTTTCCGAACTATAATGGGGCTTACAAATCTGTACTCGGGCAGAATAATATTTAATGAGCATGATATAACAGGAATGCCGACAAACAAGATTGTGAAGCTTGGCATATCTTATGTTCCACAAAGAGAAGGCTTTTTCGAGAAGCTAACTGTGAAAGAAAATCTCTTAGTAGGTGGCTACCTACTTGATAAGGATGAGCGGGAGGCACGTATGGAAGAAGTATTAAATCTCTTTCCTGTTCTTGCAAGAAAAGACTATATCAACAGGAAAGCCAGTAAGCTTAGCGGTGGAGAGAGACGAATGCTCTCTATCGCAATGGGCCTCATGAAAAAACCTAAATTAATGTTACTAGACGAGCCGACTGAAGGATTAATGCCGAAGCTAACGATAGAAGTTTACGACAAGATTAGAGAAATCCATGAGGAAACTGGTGCGCAGGTCATAATGACCGCTGAGAAAGCGCAGCTAGCTCTGGAGCTTGGAGAAGAGGCCTTTTTAATTGTTGGAGGCAGAATTCAAGATCATAGAACTGCAAAAGAAATGTTGAATGATCCATACTTAAAAGAAAAATACTTCGGTATTTACGAACAGAATTACTAAACAGAGAGCCGCTACTTTAAGTAGTATTCGCGTTATATTTCAAAAAATTTTTCAATCTCTCCGATTATTTTCATTTTATGCAGGGGACTCTTGTAAACGCCGTTGCTGTAGTGGTTGGTAGCTTAGTTGGAATTTTTTTACGCGGCAGGTTTCCCGATAGGGTTAAGAGCATTGTTTTTCAGGGTATAGGACTTGTGACCCTTTTTATCGGTTTTCTTATATTGTTATGGCCTGAAATCACAATGTTGCTTTTTTCGCCGGGACTGGCACTGGTGGAATGGTGTCCTGCGGCATACTCAGCAGTTT
>JAGTQB010000034.1 GCA_018396995.1 Candidatus Bathyarchaeota archaeon | reverse complement strand
CAATAGTTGTCCAGTGGCAGAGGAAAGATAACAAGCTCACATACGAAATCCTATACCCATATGAGATGAAGACATCAAACCCAACACCAATGCCCACATGGGAAGAAAAAGAAAAATGGCCAACACTAGAAGTAGTGGTGAGGTATGCAGACTAAAATATAATAAAGAACTATCTTAACAAAACATGACCCGTCAAAATGGAATGCTGAACAGTATAGGGATTGCATTTTAAGTGACTGACATTGCACAGATATTTTTCTTCTTCATTTCATGCATTAATCTAAATATTTATTTTTGCAAGACGCTGTGAATAAATAAACCTGAAAAAAGATTTAAGCAAATGAACCGTAATTTTTCTGTATATGGATGAAACAATATCATATAAGCTTTCTAGGTTTGCTTATGACCTTAAGTTGAAGGATGTGCCACAAGAAGTTATTACCAGAATAAAACTCCATTTTCTTGATACACTGGGCATCATGATGGCGGCGCACAATTTGGAGAGCATTTCTCCAGTTATTAAGGTCTGTAAACTTTTAGGAGGCCCACCCGAGAGTACGATTATTGGTCATGGCTCTAAGATAGCTGCCCCTAACGCTGCAATGGCTAATGCAACCATGGCTCATAGCTTAGACTATGATGACACACATTTAGGTTCAGTACACCAAGGTTGCGTGGCAATTCCAGTCTCAGTGGCTGTGGGTGAGAAAGTGGGTGCCTCAGGGGAGGAAGTGTTGGAGGCGGTGCTGGTCGCATATGAGGTGAATGCAAGGTTAGGTTTAGTTGCGCCAGGATCCTTCCATATAAGAGGTTTTCACCCCACACCCGTATTAGGGGTTTTTGGAGCAGCGCTGGCAGCTGGCAAATTAATGGGGCTGAGTATTGAGCAGCTTTGCTGGGCTTTAGGGATAGCTGGAAGCATGTCTTCTGGAATTGGTCAAACGGTGAAAGAAGGTATCCCATTAAAAGCCATGCACCCTGGCATTGCTGCACATGGGGGAGTTCTCGCATCACTACTAGCTTCAGAAGGATATAAAGGACCAGTAAAGGTGTTTGAAGGGGAAGCTGGATTCTTCAATGCATATTTATGGGGCGAGAAAATCAACGTTAACCAAGCTACATTAGAGTTAGGCAATAAGTGGGAAACATTAAATACATCATTAAAGCCATATCCGTCATGTCATGCAACACACTCAGCAATAGACGCTGCGATTACGCTAAAGAAAAAATATGGTGTAAGACTTGAAGATCTTCAGGAATGCATTTGCTATCTTTCGAGGTATGGAATGGAATTAACTAGGTCTGATGTAACTACGGCTTATGGCGCAAAGTTTAGTATAAAATATTGTGTGTCCGTTGCGCTTAAGAAAGGATTTGTGGGGATTGCCGACTTCACTGACGAGGCGATTAAAGATAAATGCATCTTAGAAGCTATGCAGAAGATTAAAGTCTACCCAGATGAAAAATATGATACCTATGTTAAGGAAAGAATGGTTTTTCCGGCAAAAGTGAGGGTTAAACTTAAGGATAATAGTGTATATGAGGAAGAGGTTATAGATCATAAAGGGACTCCGCATAACCCCTTAACGTGGGAGGATACGATGACAAAGTTTGTAGATAATATAAAGCATACAAAGTTTTATGATGTAAAAGAGGCAATCGTTAAAAGAGTGCTAAACATTGAAAAATACTGCATTAATGATCTTACTGAAATTTTATCAGGAAGCTTTTGTTCAACAAACTTAAAATGATTGTGAAAGAAATCATCATTTAATAATTTAATATTTCTAAATAAATTAACCGCCATATACGGGAGGCCACATATCAATTTCCCTGAAGCTAGAATCAAAATTCTTTATGATTTTTAGTTCACCAGTTTTTGGGTCTTCTGCAATTGCGATATAACCCCTGTTTATGTACTCCTCAAAAACCCTTTTCACATTCTCTTCTTCCTCAATGGATTTCCATGAGAACTCCAGTCTTTTCCCATCACCGGTTCTAACTCTGAGTTTACCCATGACCACTTCTGAATAAACCTTATAATATCTGACCTATTTAGAGATTTCCACTATCTGCCTCCCAATCACCTTGCCTTGATCAAGATCTATAAATGCCTTGCTAACCTCCTCTACATCAAACTTTAATCTTCTAGTAACCACAGCCCTGTAATTGATTAATCCGCTTCTAGCAAATTCCACAACTTCATATTGATCTTGTAGGGATCCCATAAAGCTCCCTTGAATGGTTATTTCCTTAGTCACGATATCGCGTAAATTCAGTATCGTTATTTTGTCGCCCATCACCCCAACAATTATATAAGCTCCTAGGTGACCTACGACATTAAGATACTTGCTTATGGTTTCAGGTTTTCCCACAAAATCTACTACCCCTCTAATACCCTCACCACCTACCGCATCATTTATGACCTTTATGGGATCCTCTTTTGAAGCATTAATGAGCATACTAAATTTGGCAATTTTAGATGCAAAGTTAAGCGCTTCTTCTTTGAGGTCAACTCCAATGAGTTTTGCATAGGGCATGAGAGTATTCGCCCATTGAGCGGCATATAAGCCGAGTCCTCCGAGCCCGATAATGGCAACATGGTCACCGGGTTTAATGAAGCACCGTAGCTTCTTAATAGCTCCATAAGCTGTGAGTCCAGCGCAGGCTAATGGGGCTGCTGCATGAATATCCTCTAAACCCTCCACGCTAACCAAGCATCTATAGTGGGGTAACAGAATATACTCCTGCATACCTCCAAAAAATTCATTTTTTGTATGATGGGTTAACCCAACTCTAGTATATTGATCCTCTTTAATGTAGGTTGCTTGAGAGCATACTAGAACTTTAAGTCCCTCCTTAAATGGCTCTGGAACCTCTTCGCCCCGAGCCACGATCTCTCCAACAACCTCATGAGTGCCAGCCCCAGCCCGCCTTCCCTCCGGGCAGGGTAACTCCCCTCTCCATCTAAGCACATCTGAATGGCAGATGCCTGCACTTAGAACTCTCAATAATACGGCTTCACCTGAAGGAGTTGGCGTCGGAATCTCCTCAAGAACCAGAGTGTACGGTTGCTTAAGCAATATAGCTTTATGCTTCTTCACTTCTCCATCCAAAGATATTTTCCTCCACGTTGGGCATATTGAAACTGGCAGTTTTCTAAGATAAAATTTTTCTAAGTTCATTGATTAGCAGTGCGTTAATAGCATCCTCTTATTAAGGCTTGTTATCCTCTTAAGAATAAATATAACAATCGAATATTAGAAGATCGGGGTGATTTAAAAATGTTGCTCCTCAATAAGGTTGCAATTATTACTGGTGCTAGTAAGGGGATTGGGAGAGCTATAGCTCTAAAGTTTGCGGAAGAGGGTGCTCATGTCGCTGTTATTTCAAGTTCAGACCAGGGAAAGCTGGTTGCAGAAGAAATTTTGGGGAAGGGGGGAGACTCGATATTTATTCAATGTGACGTCACCAAATCTGACCAAGTAAATAATATGGTTAACCAAGTGATTAAAAGGTTTGGGAGAATTGATATTTTAGTTAATAATGCTGGCGGGATAAAAGTAGCTAAGAAACCTGCTCTCTCAGTTACAGAGATTACGGAGGAGGACTGGGATGCAATCATAAATCTCAATTTAAAGAGCGTTTTCCTATGCAGTAAAGCAGTTATACCTTACATGAAGGAGAGGAGATATGGAAAGATAGTCAATGTCTCTTCGCTTGGAGCTATATGCCCAGGAGGTCCAGGCGGAGCAGCATATCATGCTGCAAAAGCCGGAATCTTGGGTTTAACAATGGACATGGCTTTTGAGTTGGCTCAATACAATATTAACGTCAACGCCATTTTACCAGGCCCCATAATAACGGACTTCTGGGGGCCAATGAAAAACAATAAAGAGTTTTTTGAAAAACTAACTAAAACATTTATACCATTACAGAGGCCTGGTATGCCAGAGGAGGTTGCTGGAGCAGCTCTATTCCTCGCCTCAGACCTCGCCTCATATATCACAGGAGCCATTTTGCCAGTTTCTGGAGGGGACCCACTAAAAGTTTGGCCAATAGTTACCTCGCTGTACCTCGAATATGGTTTCTTCGCGAGGCAATAGCTAACCCTTAATCCCCACCTCTATATATTTCCTGTCAATAACCCCAGTTCTCTCTACCCATGAGGATATTTTCCTTTTAAGGGTAGATTTCCCTAGCCACATCCTCTAGACCCAATTCAATAAGTTTCTTTTTTGTCGGCCTTCCCTTCTCATCCCACTCGCATGCTCTATAATAATCCTTCAGAAGAATTTCTTCCTCAAACACTTGTCCCTTTGATGGTGCGGGTCTTGGGATAGGCTCCTTTGTTATCCTTTCCGGCATTTTATCATATCTACCATCAATGCCCTCCCTGACATTAAAGGCCCTCTCTAAATTCAGTATTCTTTCACCTATAGCTAGAAGAGTTCCCAGTCTCTTAAAATCCTCAACACCAGTTGCCGCATAAAGTATTTTACTATAAAGTTCTGTGTTCATGCCGACAAAAAGACACCAGACGCCTGTTTCTATTAGAGCATGTTCACACTGAGTCTCCTTAGTTATCTCACCTTTCCCCTCTGCTGCAAATGGGTCGATATGCTTGCCTTTATATGGAAAGCCTCTCTCCTCACCTATGAAGCCGCCCATGGTGTGGCTTGCTCCTATAGGAGAGGTGAGGAGACTTAATCCTCGTGACTTGGCCCTCCTTGGGTCGTGACCCGGGAGTTCAAGACCCTTAATGTGCATTGCATATCTTTCAGCGCCTCTGCCAATGACTCTAGCAGCCTCTCTAACACCCTCTGCCAGTAAATTCCCTATGCCTATCCTTAACGCTATCATCCTCACAAGTTCAGGTATGACATCGGGATTCCCCCACCTCAGCTCGAGCCCGCCAGTCTCACCTTTACTAATGATTCCCTTCTCGTAGAGTTCCATCATAAAACCTATCGCAACGCCGCATGATATCGTGTCTAGCCCATAGGAATCAGCCAGCATATTTGCATATATTATTGACTCAATATTAGTGTTTCCAAGGTTAGCTCCAAAAGACCATAAAGTCTCATACTCAGGCATCTCCCCCACAAAACCTGCATACGGGCCCCTATTGATTCTAAATTTCTTCCCACAACGAATCATACACCCGAAGCAACCATAATGTTTTACAACATACCTGGATATGTTTTCGGGGTCGAATACGTCGGCATTTGGTAGCTCTTTCTGCCTATAATTATATGTTGGGCAACATCCCCCAAGGTATTCTGGATACACAGCCATGCTAGTTCCTAAATTGCGGAGGGGTTCAAAGGCGGGGCTACTCCTTATCTTATCTATTTGTTCTATCACCAGATCATCAAATGCCTTCTCATCGTAAATTTCTGGTCTCTTGTCTCCCCTAATGACAATAGCCTTCAAATTTTTAGATCCCATGACCGCGCCGCCACCACCTCTGCTAGCGGTTCTCATGTTATCTGTGACTATTGCGGCAAACTTGACTAGTCTCTCTCCAGCGGGTCCTATTATGAGCATCCTCGCATTCCTATCAGTCTCATCGTGGAGAAACTCTGCGGCATTATCCGTTGTCATACCCCACACTGTCGATGCATCCCTAAACTCTAAACCATCATCGTGAATGTACACGTATGTAGGTTTCTCAGCCGCCCCCTCTATTATCAGGGCATCATAGCCAGCAAACTTCATCTCAGCTGCGAAGAACCCTCCGCACACACTCCTGAAATAGGTTCCTGTTAAAGGCGACTTAAATTGCACAATCAATCTATGTGCGCCTTGAGCCTTTGTTCCCGCTAAGGGGCCTGCACTAATAACCAGCTTATTTCCTGGCCCTAGCGCATTGGTTCCTGGACTGAGTTCATTCCATAGTATCCAGGCGCCGAGACCACGACCACCTATAAACTTTCTTAATACCTCATCCTTTAAGGGTTCAAAGGTGAACCTCTTACTTGTTAGGTTTATTCGTAATATTCTCCCCATATAACCAAACATTTAGCAGCCCTCTTGAGAATAGGAATGTAGCCCGTATAAAAGTATTGTAAATTCCACTAATTAGAATCTTCCAGCGGGATTAACGGATATTGCTTAAGAATAGAGGTAACCTTATTTTACTCATTTTTACTCGTTAACATGAAGTGGTTAAATGCTGAACTTAAGACAAAGCGTTGGACAAAATTAAACAGATACTGCCGCCGCCTATTCCCCTGGGAATCTTCGTGGGTATCTTTCTTCGTATGGTTTTGATAGGTCTGGCCACCACTTCTGTGGTATGGGTTCCTTCCATATCTTCATTTTACCATAATCATTTTTGAATTTAACCCATGCAA
>JAGTQB010000033.1 GCA_018396995.1 Candidatus Bathyarchaeota archaeon | reverse complement strand
CTCAGTTTATGAGAAAGTGGGAAATTATGCTAACCCATAAGCATAAAGTCAGTTATGAGATGCCAGCTGTTGTAGAAAGATATTATATTGAAGTAGCTGTTCAGCTCAGGGCGAAAAGATAATTTTTGGCGGGCCCGGGGGGATTTGAACCCCCGACCCCCGGGTTAAAAGCCCGATGCTCTATCCTGGCTGAGCTACGGGCCCCAACCTTAATTTGAGTAGAGAAGCAGAATTTATGGCTTACTGTTAATAGTTTATTTATGGTGTATTTAGCTTATGAAATCGCGGAGTTACACCGGAACTTTTATGAACTGGTGGAGTTCTTAAATGTGGGGGAACGGATTAAAGATTTTGATGGAGAGGGATAAAAGTTATATTTTGTGCGTGGCATAGATGCTTTTTGGATGTCGATGTCATTTAAAGATTTTTTAACTGGATTGTCTTTGAAGAGGGCTCCTGGCCCCTCCCCATCATTTAGTGTTCTTGACGTAATTAGGCTTCTAAGGTTGTTGGCTGAGAGGGGTGTTGTTGGGCGTGGTGGGATATCTAGGGCTCTTGGTTTGGGTGAGGGGACTACTAGAACCATGTTGGACCGGCTTGAAAAAGCAGGTTTAATAGTTATCTCTAAAAAGGGTTGTATGCTCACTGAGAAGGGTAAGAGTATTTGGGGCTCTATAGAGGAAATTATACCAAAGATTGTTGAGCTTAAGGATATAGAATTGGGCATTGCTTCTGAGAATGTTGCTATACTGGTTCGGGGGAGGGGGGAGAAGATTAAGAGTGGTATAGAGCAGCGTGACGCCGCGGTCTCCAGCGGCGCTAAGGGGACCGTAACAATAGTTTGCAGGGATAGTAGGCTAATTATACCTGGAGTCAACATTGATGTAGAGGAAAGTTATCCAAGAGCATTTGAGAAAATAATGCGTTTAATGGATCCTAAAGACGGCGATGTTATAATTGTTAGTGGTGGGGACACCCTTAGGAGCGCTGAGTATGGTGCCCTGGCAGCAGCATTATCGCTAATATAACTAGTATGTGATTTTCTCCCCACCAGTGAAAATTCTCTCCAACGCGGCATTTAGGTCTACGAAACCCTCATTAGTTTTAGCTGAGACTGGTATTAGCGGAAAGTTTAAGCCTAACCGATATATTACCCTGCTTAGCCTATAGCTCAGTAGGCGCTTGGTTCCCTCAAGCTTCTCATTAATGGCGTCTTCAAGGGCCTCTCTATTTTCAGACCACTCTAAAATATTCTCCATATCTTCACGTGGGATGAGGTCGCATTTTGAGAGTACGTGGACTTGGGGTAGCAGGAAACGCATATAAACTGCGGCTGAGAGGAACATATTTGAGACGAAATTCAGTGGGTTAAGTGAGAAAACTGAGTCAAAGAGGTAAATTATTGCCTTTAAATCCTTGCTTATTTCGCCCGCTATATATGGTCCACTCGCCCTAAAAGCGAATAGCTCCATCTGACCCGGGGTATCTATGAGGAGTATATCTGGCTTAATATCCTCTATCTCAGCCCTCAAGTTTTCAATTTCGCTGGCTATTAAGTCTGCAGCCATTATGAGGGCCCCATTCGGCCCAAGACCATACTCGTCCATGATCTCGTCAACGGTTATATAGTCTCGGACATCTATATCCGGAGTATAAGGTAGCCTTACCGCCCCGGGATCCAGGTTCATTGTTGCAACATTCTGCTCATTTATTTTAAGCCACTCGCTGAAGGATGCTGTTAACAGGGACTTCCCGGAGCCAGCAGTCCCAACTATAAACACTACGAAAACCATGGTGTGTACCCCAGGATTAATAGTCTTTTATATTCCTTAAGCGAGACATTCATCGATGTGCTTTATATCTGCATCGGCTGTATTCTTCCACCCCTCTCAGATATAAGGGATGAAATCTGCATAACCGCCCTCTCAATCCTCTGTTTAGCTGTCCTCTCATCGCTACATGTTGTTGAGAGGTGGAGTTCTATCCTCCTAACTTTTTCAGAGACCTTTGGGTGAGATTTTATGTAAACATATGGGTTTTCACGCATAACTTCTTCGATCAGGGGCGCTAAATCCGATTCATAGAGACCCGCAACCTCTAAGCTTGCTTCATAGAAGATCATGCCGCCAGCAGCTTTGCGTAGAAGTGGTAGGACTGACTCCTCGAAAATCGCCTTCATCTCCTCTGGGACCCCTGGAAGCATGATTAGTGTGACGCCCCCATGTTCAAGTAGAACCCCAGGAGCTGTGCCAAGGGGGTTTGGGAGCGGCTTTGCCCCCTTCGGCAGTCTAGCCATCTTAACCCTATACTGCGTGAGCTCAACACTCTCCATCAACCCCTCCGCAACATACTCCTCATATTTTCTCCTAATCATCTCTAAAGCTTCCTTGTTTTCTTCAAGATCCCTGTTTGTTGCTATAGCGACTCCCTCAAGAGTCTTATCGTCAAATGTCGGCCCCAGCCCGCCGGTCGTTATAATGAAGGCGGGTCGACGCAGAATAGAGTCCCTGATAGCGGAGGATATCTCAGCTAGGTCATCCCCAATAACAGTTATCCTGCGCACAGATAAGCCTAAACTAGTTATCCTCTTAGCAAGCCAATGGGCGTTAGTGTTCAAAATCTTACCAATAAGCAGCTCATTCCCAATAGATATAATCTCCACATTAACATTCGAGGACAAGTAGCTCCCCAAAATAAGTCTTAATAAAGGAGACATTTCTTAAAAATGTTGATCTAACTAATGTTAGAGGGGAAGGCAAAAATAGTTCGAAAATAGAGATAGTATGTAGGGCCGGGGTGGCCGAGCGGACAAGGCGCTGGACTCGAGATCCAGTGCCCCTTTACGGGGCACGTGGGTTCGAATCCCACCCCCGGCGCCAAATTATAAAAACTGCTGTAAGCCTCCGACGGCATTTACACTATTATAGAAGAAGGGGGTTAACAGTATACTTTATGTAGTTAACCAGAATCTATTGATCCATTCGATTTTATCAAAGTCTTTATCTTCTGAGACAATTGTAGATATGTTTTTCTTTTTCATCGCTCCTAGGTGGAGGGCGTTTGAGGGCCTAATATTATGCTCTAGGATCACCTTTGCTGCAATATTATATTCGTCTTCTCCCAAAGAAATTATGTTTACAAATGGTTTAACGATCTCCTCTATGAATTCCAGGGTTATTTTATATGGAATATTATATCTCTTTTGAGAAACGTATATGAGTTCGTCGAGTACTAGGATGTCAGTATATGGCTCATTCTCCTCGATGATCCTCATGTAAAACTCTTCGTAAATGATTCTGAGACTGCGATTTACTAGGGTGTTGAGATATATCAGGAGATTAGAATCTATGAAGATTCTCATTTGGTTTACTCAAACTCCTCCTCTAAATAGATGCTGGCTACCTCATCGGGTTTAGGCTCAAGCCTACCCTCAATACTCATTAATCTACTCACATGTCTGGCAAACGCGACTCTCAGATAATTCAAATCAACTCTTCTTTTAGCGGGCTTTAAGATGAGACCGTCCTTAATTTCTACAGTAAGCTCATCACCTTCATTGATGCCGAGCGCATCTCGAATAGCTTTTGGGAGAATTATGTATCCCTTCTTACCAACCTTTAATCTTAAAGTCAACCTTAATCCACCTAAAGTAAAACTTAGTCAAACCACATATAAACTTTTCTATTTCTTTTTCTTTCTTATGGAATACTTCAAAAAAGATAATTGTGTCCAAAACGAGATTGAAATATATTTCCCGGCGCTACCCCACATTTTAGAGCCTATAATTTAGAAGTCTTTTAGGTTTGGATGCTTCGCTTTTATCTCCTCTAAGATCTTCTGGTACCAGGATGGAAGGTTTATTTCTTCTATTTTTCTTGATGGTGTGTAGGGTTTTATGTCGAGGATGGGTGTTCCATTGAAGAGGTCTATGCTTTTAACTCTGAGGAATCTCCCCTTCCTTTCGATTAGCTCCACTATTGTTAATGCTATTGGGTTTGGTCTGTGGGGTGAGTCTGTGCAGAAGACCCCCACCTCCGGCAGTTTATTCACGTCTATGCCTAGGAGCCTCAAGCGTCTCGGCTTGACCTTTAAAACCCTACGTTCTTCTTCGGAGACCTTGTGTAGGTATGCTATGACTATTATGTGGGAGAAGCCATCTATGCCCTCAAGGCCAGGAGCATACTCCTCATAAACCTCTATTACGCCCTCAACACCATCCGGCCACCTAGCTTTAACCTCATCATCGCTCAGGTCTACATGTATAACACCTATGGGCTTAACTTGAAAGCCCATTCCTAACACCAGCTAAAGAGAGCTATAATGATTAAGAAAAGCTTTCGCTGGACCTGGGGAGGCGTAATTTTTCCATGAGATGTGTTCTTTCATAATCTTTTTGCCATATTATGTCGTTAATAGGTTCTTATGGGAGGATTATTCTATGCGTAGTTCGCTTAATTCGCCACATATTGTCTAGTAGATTAGGAGGCTTTCATCCCACATCTTTATTAGCCTCTCGCAGCCTCTCTTAACCTCTTCGTCTTGGCTTATCTCCATTAGCTTTTTCAGGAACTCTATGCGCTTCTCAAATGTCTTAAACTCTATTATGCCTTCGTGAACCTCTTCTCCTTCAGCACAAATCTTCATATAATATGCTTCCTGGATGAACCTTCCCGCTGCGTCGATTGGGTCCTCTATGGCCTGCATATTCGCCCATATTGTCGCCTCTGAAACCCTGAGCTGCGTGAAACCCTTAATCTCCTTTATACAGCAAATATATGTTTTGAAGAAGTCGTAGTATCCTGTGGTCTTGATGAGGTTGAGGGCCTGCTTAACCTTCTCCCTGAAGTCCCTGCTCCCCTCGATCTTTAATCCATTTAAGTCCTCTGAACCTATAGACATGGCGTCCATCCCCCCTGACGCATTAAGTTAATCTTGGATACTCTATAAAGGGTTTGTTAAACATTACTTTTTTGGGGATCCATCTAATCATCTTAATTATATGCGGAATGAATTTTATTTAGGCGGAGGAAATTCTTGTAGGCTCGGCTTCCCTAAGCGTAGTTGACGGTCTTTAGTGTTTAGGGATGAGGTTGCCCAGCAGCTCCTTAAGCCATTGCGTAGAAAATGTGAAAAAATGATTTAAGTTTTTGATGGATGTATTATTTGTGTGGCTTGTTAGGGGATGGTTTGGTGAGCTCCAGGAGGAGGCTTCTGGCGGCTAGGGAGGATCTTGCGGAGAAGATTGCTGAGATAGCTAACAGGAGGAGGTGGACGCTATACGACTTTGTTAACGAGGTTCTTGAGGAGACCATTAGGGCGGATTCCCTCAACGTATCTCTTAAAGAGCTTATCGACGAGCGAGGTGTCCTTAAGGAGGCTAGGGACTCGGGTTTCCTACTTATCCCAGCGCGCCTCTGGTATGACCTCATAGATAGAGCCTATATGAGCCTAGATGTTGATTGGATGAGGGGGCTGTGGTATGAGTGGGGGCAATGGTATGGGAAGTACTATGATGACCTGAACAAGTTTATTGAGGCCCTCAGGAAGCTCTTCTGGGACTTATCTGAAGTGGACTTTTCGTTTGAGGGTGAGGGGCTCTATGTCAGGTGTATACTCTTAAACCTATCTCTTTCTTACGCGGATCTATTTAGCAGGTTTATTGAGGGGGCTCTTGTCTCCCTAGGGTATAATCTACTTAGCAGGGATATCTCTAAGGGCGCTGTGGTTTTGAGGTTTACTAGGAGGTAGCATAGTTGGAGTTGAGTGCTCAGCCGCGAAGGGAGACTAAGCTGATTAAGGTCTACGGTGACCTAGTGACTAGACTTAATGAGATATCTAATCGAGTGGGCATACCCTTTATGGAGTATGTTAACAGCGCCCTTGAGCAGGCTGTTAGGGCCGGTAGGCTTGGTAAAACTCTTAAGGAGATAGTTGATTCATATGAGAGAATGCTTATTCAGCGTGAGGCCGGCCTGGTCTTAGTTCCGTTGGAGGCCTTTAATAGGATTATTGAGAAATTTTATCCGGGTGAGGGGCAGTTTATTGAAAGTATATGGCGTGAGTCAGGAACATGGTATGGAAAATACCTCCTAGTTAAGGTTAAGAATAGCGACCCCCTGGACGTTTTTAGGGATATGCTTAAGGATAGTGGTTGGGGTTTTAGGGAGGTCTCCTTGGAGAGGAGGGGTGGCGAGGGGCTCCTTAAGTGCTTCTCGCTCACATTATCCCTAGAGAACACGAAGCTCCTGATGAACTTTATTGAGGGAGTGATAGAAGCGCTGGGCTACGAGATTGTGGGAAGGAGCTATCTTAGAGGGGCCATAGAAATAGAGTTTAAGAGCAGAGAAAAAAGATAATTATTTAATTTATACAGTTATCTAAGTGCTTTTAAAATGGCCTAAATGAAATAAAAATAAAAATGGGGTTTTATGTTTTTGGATCGTTTTAACCAGCTATTTTTCTGGTTACTTGTACTATTGCTATTATTGAGGCTATTGCCGCTACTAAGGATAATATGACTGCTATCCATACTGGCACGATTAGAGTACTAGCTACTCCTGAGGCAACTTCAGCGGCCTTTGATGCGGCGTCAACTTTACCGCTAACAGTATCAACTTTGCCGCTGACCGAATCAACTTTACTGCTAATTGCGTCAACCCTAGATCTTATCGCATCAAGCGCTCCTACAGCAACCTTTATGCTACCAACATCAGTCTTAATTACCGCAACGTCGCCTCCAACCTCAACAACAAGAGACTTCAACCCCTCTAAAGCCATGGCTAGGGTGTCAACGTTAGACTTTACCACGCCGACATCAGTCCTAATCGTGGCTACGCCGCCTCTAACCTCAGTTATTATAGCATTGAGGTCACTTAGGGCCTTTACTAAGTCGTCAACCTTAACCTTGAGCTCTCCTATATCAGTCCTTATAGTGGCTACACCATCTTTAACCTCCGTGATCGCCGCATTTAGGCCAGCTATAGATGCTTTGATCGCCGCAATATCTGAG
>JAGTQB010000032.1 GCA_018396995.1 Candidatus Bathyarchaeota archaeon | reverse complement strand
ATGGGTTGGGAGCTTACCAGAGATGGCTTACTTGCCGGGCGGGTACTATTTTAGATACCCCATAAATAATCTCTTTTGCTTCCCTAAAAATATAATTTTCATTAATTTAATAAACTGTTTTACGTCATTTACCAGAATATTTATATTTTTCAGGTTTACTTTTTTATTCTGGTGTTAGTTTTGAGTCAGGTATCAGTATCTAAGGTTGGTAAGAAGGGAGCTATCTATATACCTAAGCATATATGTGAGCAGCTGGGTATAAGCGAAAATGATAGGGTTCTGATGAGGGTTGAGGGCGGCAAGCTGATTTTAGAGTTTATACCTGACCCGCTCTCCCTAGCCATAAGGGTTAGGAAGTGGGCTAAAACAACTGTTGAAGATTTTGAGAGGGAGTCTGAGGAGGAGCAGAATGAGCTCTACGCCACTTAGGGTGCTTCTAGATTCCACATATATTCTTCCAAGCTTCGGAATCGAGGTAGAGGGACTATCCATTGACCACATTATTCGGCTTAGAGATGCTGGTGTCAAAGGTAAAGTCAAGTTTTACTGTTTATCAGTAGTCTGGGTTGAGGTTATAGGCAAATTGTGCAGAGAGATGGAACATTTAAAAGAGGATATAGATGATGTAATAGAGGTGGCCGTTAGATCCCTCTTAGAGTCAGGCTTCTATGAATGGCTTACGCCCACATCGAATGCCATTAAGATGGCCTTCAAATTAAGGATGCTGGGGCATAAAGATAATGTAGATAACCTCCTCTACGCAACATCCATTGAGAATAACATGCTCCTACTCACAATGGACGAAGAATTTAAGAAATTCCTATTAAAAAACAACTTCAAAGTCAATAACCTGGTGAATCACAAGAGCCTTCTAGAAAAGCTATTATAATATTTAGCCAGCAACCTCGCGCCATCCTCTAGGGATAATTTTGCCATAAACCCCATTATCTTCTCGGCTTTAGATGTATCCGCCAACGTATGGTAGACATAACTTTCGATTGAATTTGGCATATAAGTTGGCTTTACATTTTTCCGAGAACTATATTAATTAGGTCAACCACCTCGTTAAAGCTATATGCCACTTCAGTTCCAACGTTGAATATTTCACAGTCAAAATCATTTTTAGCGGCCAATAAAAATGCTTCTACAGCATTATATACGTATATGAAGTCTCTTGTTTAGTTTCCATAGCCGTATATTAATGGCGGTTCATCCTCAATATACTCCACAAGAACTGTGAGACGATACTGGTGTGCTCTCCCTTATGCTCCTCCTTGGGGCCGTAGATGTTGAATAGCCTTGACACAACCGATTTAATTCCATTAGTATATTGTAGAGTTTTGCTAGACGTTCGATTGCGTATCGGCACTCAGTATAATAGTCTGTCACCTATACTGGCATGTCCTCCCTATATGGCGGGGTTACCGTTATAGATGCTGCTTATGCTAGCGTAGATTACTTTGCAGCCCTCTTTCCTCACATATCCGAATACTACTATGGCGTCGTTTACTGTCCTGCAAACGAGACTTGGGCCTCCCTTGTACCTTGGTGAGGAGGATGGCATACCCAAGTGGAAGACTACATCGGCCTTGGAGCTAAATCCCTCATCTCCTCATAAGGCCTACTATAGAACTTTACACATAACCCCCTTAATACTCCTTAAGTTGCCAGTTAACAAGTTATCAAATACTATGACTTCATGGCCATCCCCAACCAGCCGCTCAACAAGGTTACTTCCAATAAAACCGCAGCCACCAGTAACAATAACCCTACAAGAGTTCACCAGTAAAGGGTATAGAGACGCGTGAAATGGATTAAAGGGGTGGTGCACGTTTAAAAAGAGCAAATGGGCTTCTGGACGACTAGGCCTGAACACGTATTGAGACTGAGGGAAATTATTTATATGTGTTGGCGACTCAATATGTATTCAGCAGTCATGCCTCATACCTCTTCCAGATGGCGTCAAAGAAATAGTATTAAATTATGTGAAACTAATTTTGAGAAGCTAAAGCCTCTTTGAAAAGACCGGGTTAACTGGTTTAATTTAAGTTTTCTGACATTTTAATCCAGTTTCTGCCTAATTTCCGCTGCTATCTCCTCTCTAGATCCATAGTCATGGCTCTGGGCTTTGGGTTCTCAGATTCATGGAAGAAGATGGCTAGAAGGTAGAAGAAGATGAACCAGCTGATGGCTAGGCTGACATTCAGGATCAATTCGCTTGTATAAATGGATAGGAACGTATAGGCAGTCATTATGCCTCCATGTAGCGAAGCTGGGATATAAATGTCTGAAGTCTCCCTTAGAGCCCCGGCTACGCATCCAAAGGCGAAGCACCCTAGGATGTGTATGGGCATCCACCAAGCCGGCTCCCACCTAGATGTAATCGGGTTCCAGTAATTGGCTATGTGCATCAAGGCGAAGATTACGGAGGCTAGAAGTAGACCTACTCCATAATCAACTTTCCAGGCCTTAAAGACGAGCCTCCGCCAACGCTTCTCAAAGACTTCGTTAAGCCTAGACTGCACATAACCCCTAAAATAAGCCTCCTCAACAAGCCCAACGAAGACCATATAGAAGACCAAGTTTAGAATTATGCCGAGCGGCGACAGCCCAGCAGGCTTAGCTGCACCTAGAGCCGCCGACATCACAATTGAGACTGCTGTGGGTAGGATAAATGCCGCTATAAATACTGAACTCCACTTCAACGTGAAGCGCGGGCTTCTGGGCAGAAAGCCGTAGATCCTAAAGCTCCTCCTGGGTAAGATGATGGCGAGTAGGGCTACGAGCATCATAAATGTTTTGAAGATAAAACCAAGGAATATACCACTTAAATAAGTCTCGCGGAGCCACCCAACAAAAGTCAGAAGTAGAGTGACTAGGCAGACCTCAAGTAAAGCCGCATACCGCTTACCTAAGGGGGCCACACCAAGTATATCCTACAGTATGAGATAAAAATCTTAAGCAACCTTTTAGTCAGATAGCCCTAAATGCTCCCTAGTGGTCATTAAAGTCTTAAAAGGAAGGGAAGGGGTTCCGGTCTTTATATAATGGAGGGGAGGAAAAACGCGATGTGTTGGAGACAAACCGGTAAACGTTACCGCCTTCTCGCGCCGCTGCTAGCCTTTTTACTGGCCCTTTACGCGCTTTAGGTGTCCGTTGTGTCCTCCGAACAACGCTGTGAAAAATGGAACGTTCTCTGAGCCATCGATGAGGTTCAACAGGGTTATCCGCTCCATGTATGCAGGGAAGGGTTATAGGATACCTTTCCGAGCCTCACGCATACATAGATTACACCGTGATTGGGGCGGAGATGCGTGGTGATTGGCACGCGGGCACTTCGGGTGTGATAATAGGGCAATATCTTTATAACACGCGGGTGAACGCAACGTTGACTAGTCTCATAGACGACGCTGAAGGCGAGTTTTAGCGGCCATCAGGGCCGGGGGCATGGAGATGACGGCAACGCAGGAACCTAAAACCAAAAAGGCGGTCTTTGAGATATATTATCTCTTAAAGTGAACATTTTCCTTTTTCAGGGTTTTAGTACGGCTCTTCCCAAAATTTCTCCTGCCTTTAGCTCCTCAAGGGCTTTGTTTGCATCCTCTAGTCTAAATTTTTTGCTTATAAATGGTTTAATTAACCCCCTCTTATATAGACTCACTAGTTCTCTTAGGTCCCCGGGTCTTCCAATTTTTCCTGAAACCAGCTTTATTCCGCTAATGGCCATTTGTGTTAGCGGTATAGTTAATGTTCCCCCATACATTCCCGTAAAAACATGCCTTCCCCTTGTACGTAGCATTTTGAAGGCTATCTCAGCTGTCTCCGAATTATTAACGAAGTCTATGACGGCATCGGCTCCAGCACCATTCTCTGATATAGTTTTTATGAACTTTATTGGGTCCTCCTTAGAGGGATTTAACACGTAATCCGCCCCCATCCTCAAGGCAAGAGAAAGTTTTTTCTCATCTATGTCCATGGCTACAACAGTTACACCCGTCAATTTCTTCGCCAATTGCACTGCCATTGTGCCGAGCCCACCCACCCCTATTATCACGAGCAAATCATCATTCTCAAGTCCTGCTTCTTTTAAAGCGCTATACGCCGTTAATGCTGAACATGTAAGTACGGCAGCTTCGTCTGGATCAGAATCACTTACCTTAATGAGGTATTTGAAATGCGGTATAAGTACATATTCAGCGTAGCCTCCATCCATGATGAATCCGAGGAGCGGAGGGTTTTCGCAGTGGTTGGGGAAACCTCTTAAGCATTGCTTACATACTTCGCATCCAAAATGCGGGTACACTATGACCCTCTCACCAATTTTAAAATCTTTCACATTCTGTCCAACATCATGGATTATGCCTGAAATCTCATGCCCTGGCGTGAAGGGGTAACGTGCTCCTAGTATTTGAGATGTAACAAAATGTAGATCGGTGTGGCAGACCCCGCAAGCTTCAACTTTAATGACAACCTCAACTCCAGAAGGCTTTGGTATAGGAAGATCATGCAGCTCTAAAGGCTTTCCAGGACCCACAATCCTCATCGCCCTCATATATTATCCCTCCTCCATCATCATTCAAAAACAATTACTTGCCTTCCCAAAACCTTCCCCTCATGTAGCTCTTTAAATGCAGTGTTTATTTCCTCGGCATTAAAGCGCCATCTTTTTGTAACTACATCTATATAGTTTAAGCGTCCCCTCCTTGCGAAATCGACAACATCATATAAGTCTGGTAGAGAGCCCATGCTATTTCCCTGAATTTTGCATTCTAAGTCTAAGATTGTGAAGGAGCTTGGCAACGTTAACCCCCTTATCCCCGCCAATCCAACTAATACGTAGATCCCTAAAGGTGACAGAGTTTTAATGTAGGTGCTTAATGTTTCTGAACTCCCCACAAAATCTATAACCGCCTTAACACCCTCACCCCTCGTGATGTTCTCTATGGCCTTCGCAGGATCTTCTTTTGAGGCATTAATAAGCTCGTCTACTTTGACTATGCGGCTAGAGAAATTAAGAGCCTCTTCCCTAATGTCAATACCTATTATGTTGACCTGGGGGACAAATGTCTTTATCCATTGTAATGCAAAAATGCCTAGTCCTCCGAGACCGATAACTGCAACATAATCGTCTGGCTCAACTTCATGCCTAATCTTCTTAACAGCGCCATATGCTGATAATGCTGCGCATCCAAGAGGGGCTGCTGCGGGCAAATCTTTAAGGCCGTCCGCATTTACGAGGAATTTGTAGTGTGGGATGAGAATATATTCTTGAAGTCCACCCATATAATGCTTCATTGTCTTTGCATGCTGGGTTAAGCCCCTTCTAGTATATTTGTCCTCCTCTGTGTAAACCGCATAGTAGAAGATGGCTGTTTCTCCGATCCTCACATTTTCTGGAACCCTATCCCCTTTAACAGCGACTCTCCCAATAACTTCGTGGCATGGGATCATGGGTAGGGGCCAGGAGGCCTCCCCTTTCCATATATGTACATCTGAATGGCAGATTCCCACGCTAATAGTCTTTAACAATACTTCCTCATCTTTTGGTATTGGTGTTATTACATCCTCGATTACAAGGGGTTTCCCATACTCTTTATGAAAAGCTGCTTTATGTTTGTGCCTAATATTCATCTTTAAGAACACTCCCTAATTCTTCACTTCTGAAATATTCGAAAAAGGTGGTGTTAAGGGTACTTTTAAGCTAGCTTGAAGGGCTATATTTTCTTCTTTCAATTCTTTGTATCACGAGCTCGGGGTTCAAGCATAATGCTATAAAGCCGAAGGGTGCGTCAACTAACCATGTTACCATTGGGCAGTGAATAATGCCTTTAGGCATTATGGCTACTGATGGAACCGTTATAATATGTCTTTCTAATTCATCACCAATTCCAACCTCAATTGAACCACCAAAGTAATATAGGCTGTTTGGGTCTAGGCCGACAGCAAATAGGAGTTCATCATAGGGATGTGTATGAGGATCACTATATGGCTCCTTATGCCAAATGCCAACTTTGCTATAAACTCCCCAGGAGAAAAAGATCCCAACTCCCTCTAAACTCTTGCCATCCATAAATACTGCCTGATCTGCGTTTCCCGGCCCATGGATTCTATTCATGTATATAACGCCATCTTCCGCCCAAGGCACTATGAATTTTTTAATTAGATGAGAATACCTTTTAGATTCTGGCTGTTTAATTCCTTTTTTGGTGGTTGTTGCTTTATACTCTGAACCTAGACCAAAGAGGAAATGTATGATTGGTGCTTCAATGGACTTAACGGTAATTGGTCCGTGTGGCGTGCCTTTCGGAATGACGACAACTGATGGCTCATTAAAAATATATTCTTCTGGGCTCTCACCAATCTCAATCGATATTTCGCCGTTCAGTCTCTTTATGTTACTTGCGTCGCTCCCAACAAAAACTAAGACTTCATCATACGGATGAGTTACAGCCTCATCTGCCTTTATTGGGTGGCATGTCACACCCGCCCTCTTCAGAAAGCCATAAGAGAAAACTACTGGTATTCCTCCTAGGTCCCAGGAGTCCATCCATATACGCATATCAGAATATAATCCTTCAGGTCCCGCTCTGGCTATTAAAGGTTTTACAAGATGACTAAACTTCTTACACAATATATAAACCTCCAAACGTTCTTTCTCCCGGGATGAATATAAGTTTTTAGGGTAAAAACCCACTTCAGGGGCTTTATATAAATAAGACTTGGCATATTAATCTCAAGAAAATGTTGTTAAATATTAAGCGGAAGGTTTATACCGGAAGGCTAAGAGCTAGGAGCACCTCAACCTAACCCCCTCTCACTCTTCACAACCAGTTATACTACACTAAATCCCAGCTAATACCTTTTAATTCTGAAATTGTGAATTCCGGTTACCAAAATCACCAAGGTTATCTGCGTTTAAATAGAAAATGACTAAGGTTTTGCAAACCACCGAAAAAGAAAAATACCGTCACATTAATAACTAAAATTTAGATTTATAGGTTTTAGAGCTCCGGTAGTATAGCCCGGCCAAGTATGGCGGCCTCTCGAGCCGCAGACGCGGGTTCAAATCCCGCCCGGAGCACCAGCCTCTAGGGTTCAAATCCCTTCTCCTTTTAAATTTGGGAATAATGAGTTTGCTGTGAGGAGCGAGATCTATGATTATGATGAGAGGCTTGAGCGCTATAGGCGGATTATAGCTGGATTCGGGCATAATGGCGAGATCGCGCTCCGCTTCCTGGATCATTTGGCGGGCTTGGGGCTCTCC
>JAGTQB010000031.1 GCA_018396995.1 Candidatus Bathyarchaeota archaeon | reverse complement strand
CATGTTAAACCAGCTTCCAAGAGGCGGAGAACGGATATTCAGCAGATACAAAGACTTGAATACTATGAGGAGAACGTTTGAGAGGCAGAGGAAGCGAATAGCTCATAAACTTGCAAATCCACGCCTACTGCAGATAAGTTTCCATACGCTCCGCCACTGGAAGGCGACGATGGAATACGCTAAAACAAAAGATATATTGCACGTCATGCAGGTTCTCGGCCATAAAAGCATAAAAAACACTTTAAAATACACGCAGCTCATAAAATTCAAAGAGGAGCAAGAATTCATCTGCAAAATCGCAAAGACGCCTAAAGAGGCGAAGGAATTAATAGAAGCTGGCTTTGAATACGTCTTTCAGCGAGACGGACTCATATTTTTCCGGAAAAGGAAGTAGGAGTGTCGCTGGTTTGGCTGTGGCGCCGCCGGACGGACTCGAACCGTCGACCAACGGGTTAACAGCCTCAGCCTCAAGGCGAATTAGGCCTTAAGAGCCCGCTGCTCTACCTAACTGAGCTCTCGTCCACGCACCGCTTAGGATGCGTGAACGGCGGCTCATGCACATACTTTTCTGGCGGCGCCACCATCCTCTTGAAATACTCCTCGAGATATTTAAAGTTTAAGCGTGCTTTTAGGATTTCATCATAAATTTTTAGGTTTGGTTACTAAAAGAAAAAATCTTAAGTAAGTTCTTAACAATATTATTTTTGGTTATTGCGTGGGCCCGTAGCTCAGCTAGGTTAGAGCGGCAGGCTCATAACCTGTTGGTCGCCGGTTCAAGTCCGGCCGGGCCCACCACCTCCCTAAGCCAATTTTCATCGTCTTAAGCATTAATTTTTTAAGTATTAGGGTATCAGTAATTATTGAGAGGCGAATTAGGTGTATATAAACGTGTTTTGTGAAGAAATCTATAATCTCTGAGCTTCCACCCCCTCCACCGCCTCCACTTCCTCCACCAGCTAAAATTTCTAGGAGAAAGATGTATATTGCTATTGGGCTAGTTGCTGTCGTGGTTATTACCGCCATACTAATAGTGCCTTATCTTTTACCGAGCGGTGGGGAAAAGATATCTTTAATCCTCAATTATAAGAAAGGGGAGAAGATGACCTATAATATGACTTATGACTATAGCATTAAGTGCAATGGGGATGCAAGTCAGCCAGAGTGCAATGATATATATGGAGGTGTTAGATTTTGATGGAGAAAATTATACAATCTATTATAGGATTGAGACGGAGACGGGAATATCTGAAGATTTCACAGTCAGAGTAAATAAGCAGGGAAGTATAGTTGGTGAGCTACCTCCAGAAATCCAGCAATTCTGGGTCTTGGAAGGAGGCTCCATGAGTCTTCCCGGTTTTGGAGGCAATTTTCCGAAAACAGAGGCAGCAGTTGGAGAGGAGATTCAAAGCCCACTTTCTCTAGATATATCAGACATGCACATTACTGGAAACGTAAAAATCAGATTCAGTGAGATTACGACAAAAACGTTCGCTGATATTGGAGAATTTAAAGTTTTTAAGGTCGATTTTTCAGTCTCTGATCTTCGAGCAACGTATCAAAATGTCGTCGTAACGGGATCAATAGATGGATATGGATATTATGAGTACAATACATGTTTACCCGTGGAGTATTTTGCCCGAGACTCTTTTAGCGTTTCGCAAGATGGGCAAACGTATACTGTTAACATCGACTTGCAGATTAAGCTTATAGAGCTTAATAGGTCGTAAACTTAAACAATCCACGGTTTATCCACACTAGCTGAGGGATTACGGCGGAGAGCCGGATTTAGAAGCCCCTATGAAGCTCGCCATCTTCTAGTGAAGAATATTTAAGCAATTAAGCAGCATATTCTCTTAAAATAGTTATTTCCAGGTGATGGTTTATGTGCCGGCTCCTTGGCGTAATATCGGTTGACCCATCATGTACCGCAAAGTATTTGCTTAACGACCCATGCTCACTCTATGTTCAGAGTAGAGCTGACCCATTAAGGCTGCAGGGTGATGGTTGGGGTTTAGGCTTCTACGTTGATAGGGTGTTAAGGTTAGTTAAGAGCGAGAAGCCAATATATGAGGAATTTGAGCGTTTCAAGTCCATTGTTGAGTCTATTAGATCCAATATTGTTGTCGCCCATATCCGAAGGGCTAGTAATCCGAGGGGCCTTCCTAGAGAAATGCTTATCTCCATTGAGAACTCCCAGCCCTTCGGGTATGAGAACTATGTCTTCGCACATAATGGCATTATAATGTTACCGGATGAGATGGCCTCTCTCCTAGGTGATTGGCGGGTTAGAATTAAGGGCTTAAATGACAGCGAAGTTTACTTCTGGCATATAATTAAAGAGATATCGGAGGGGGAAAGTCTCGAAAAGGCCCTAGTAAGATTTCAAGAAAGGCTCTTTAGAGTCTGGCTTGAGAATCGGGATAAATATCCGGAGAGAGATAGACCATACATAGGTTTAAACATGGTATTCAGCGACGGAAACAGGCTCTACGCATACTGCAAGTATGATGAGGAGAGGGATAGAATAGCGAGATCCCTATGCTATGGGGACCAGCCGGCAATGCAGATGGTCTACATAATAGGCGAAAAGAAGCTGGTGGTAGCCTCAGAAAGAACGAACCCCGATGAAAAGTGGCAGCCAATGAAAAGCGGCCAGCTCCTAACAGGGGAGATAGTCGACGGAAGAGTGCAAGCAAGTGTGAAAGAGATTTAGGAGGTCAACGTCCAGCACTACCCACTAATAAAACCTTAGGACTAGGAGGGAGAGGCTATTCCGGAAGATAGGGAGGTATACTCAGCGCATACTGCGCCAAAAGAAAGAAATAAAAATGTGGAGGTTGGGAGGTTTCTAGCAGGCTGCTAGTGCAACCTCATACTCGAATCTTCTCTACTTCAATCTTTCTTCCAGCCTCTTGCCTATTTCGTCCCAGTTGACTATGTTCCAGAAAGCCTCAACGAAGTCGGCTCTCCTATTCCTGTAGTCTATATAGTAGGCGTGCTCAAAAACATCCAAGACCATTAGGATTGGAAAAGTCGGATAAACGTTAGTATTGTGCTTCTCTATCTGCATTATCATTAAGCGACCAGTCTGCCCACATAGGGTCAGAGCCGCCCAGCCAGAACCCTCAACACTGACAGCAGCCTGAGTAAACTCCTTCCTAAACCTCTCAAAGCTTCCAAACTCACCCTCAATGAGATCAGCCAATTTCCCACCGGGCTTTCCACCACCCCTACCCGACGGAGCAAGGTTTCTCCAGAATAGCGAGTGTAGTATGTGTCCTCCAACATTCCAAGAAAGCTCCTTTAGGGCGGCCTTTACATCTATGTCCACGTTTTCCCTACGAGCATTATCCAACCTCTTCAATATTGCATTCGCCCCATTAACATAACCCTGATGATGTATTGCATAGTGTATACGCAGCTGCTCCTCCGACATATATGGCGCTAAATCACCATAACCATAGGGCAACTGTGGCAGAACATACAACCTAGCGGATTCCATAAAAGATTCACCTCACAAATCACCTTACTATTTTCCTAAATATATTTTTTGAGGCGCCACAGAGTGGGCAAACCCAATTGTCCGGCAGATCCTCAAAGGGTGTTCCAGGCTTTATATTCTGAGTAAAATCCCCCATTTCTGGGTCATAAATGTAGCCGCAAACCTGGCATTCCCACTTATCCAAGACTCAAACCCCCAAAATTTTAGGCCATTAAGGAGACTTCAAAACTTCTTTATCTTATCTTTTGTAGCTCCGCATATCGGGCATCTATCAAATTCTTCCTCAGACGTGTAGCCGCATACGCTGCATATGTAAATTGCTTCTAAAGGTATGTCCCTTCCGCTCTCAACTGACTGTTTAGCCCTCTGATACATCGCCGCATGAATCTTTTCAGCCTGAAGCGCCCATTCCGTTGATCTCTGAGCACCCTTCTCATCTTGAAGCCTAGCTACAGCATTATATGCTGGATACATCTCGTTCACCTCATAAATTTCCCCGTCTATAGCTGTCTGCAAGTTCTCAGCCGTGCTGCGAATCATCCCTAAAACGCTATAGTGATTGGTGGCATGAACCCGCTCAGCATATGCTATGGCCCTAAAGAGCCTAGCAACATTCTTAAATCCCTCCTTCTCAGCCTCCTCGGCGAAGATCATGTAGCGCATATGTGCCTGACTTTCCCCGGCAAAAGCATTCTTTAAATTATCCTCGGTCATCTTCCTCATAAATCAAACCCCGTTTTTGAGATAAGCTTTAAATCTTACATAAATTTAAGTTTTTGGTGCGATATCCGGATAAAAAACGACCAAAATAAATGAGAAGCGAGAGGAAAAGATCATGGATAATACTGATTTAGCAATTATTAAAATACTGCAGGAGGACGCCAGCATACCTTTCACTGAGATTGCACGCCGACTCAAAATAAGTGAGTCTACGGTTAGGAAGAGGATAGAGAAGCTGATACGGGAGGGCGTAATAAAGAGGTTCACGATCGCTATAGACCCCTCTAAAATAGGCTTAAATACTGTTGCAATAGTTGGCATAGATGTAGAGCCATCGAAACTTCTAGAGGTATCACAGAAGCTATGTGAATTTGCTGAAACGAGATATGTGGCGACCTCGACAGGCGACCACATGATAATGACTGAAATATGGGCAAGGGATACAAAAGATCTAGCGAAAATAATCTCCGAAAAAATAGGCATAATAGATGGTGTTAAAAAAGTTTGCCCCGCAATAATCCTGGAGAGAATGAAAGAGTAATGCGTAAGCGCCTATCTATATAATAATCACCTAAGCACAACCTTCGCTGATTTATCAGCCCTACTAAATTATGTAATTCCATCGATCTCACGCTCGAGGCTTTAGACCCGTATATGCGTAGCATGGCTTAAAGCTTAAAGGAAGGTTTTAATATGGGGCTTACGCTATTATTAATGGTGAAGTCTTTTGTCTTTAGAAGATCTTATTGACGCATTTGTCAACCTCGACGAGGAGAAGGTTCTCAGAATCGTTGAGATTCTTCTCAGAGAGGGGAAAGATCCAACCGAGATTCTTGAGGCGTGTAGGAGGGCAACAGCACTTATCGGTGAGAGGTTTGAGAGAGGCGAATATTTTCTCTCAGAGCTCGTTTTCGCAAGCGAAATATTTAATGGTGTTATGAGGATTGTTCTCCCGGAGCTTAAGAGGGAGGTTAAGCCGACTGGCAAAATAGTTTTGGGTACGGTTCAAGGGGATATTCACGATATAGGTAAGAATATTTTTAAGGCTTTTGCGGAGGCTGCTGGCTTTAGAATTATAGATTTGGGTGTCGACGTCCCTCCAGAGAGATTTGTTGAGGCTGTTAGGACCCATAGTCCCGACATACTTGGCATGAGTGGGCTGCTAACCATAAGCTATGAGTCCATGAAGAAGACTGTTGAGGCTCTGAGGGAGGCGGGCTTAAGGGATAAGGTTAAAATTATAATTGGCGGTGGGAGGGTAGATGAATACGTGAAGCGGTATACTGGTGCAGATGAATGGGCTGATAACGCAATGCTAGGCGTGAAGAAATGTAGGGAAATGTTGGGGTTAGGAGGTTAAAATATTATGGTAGGAGAATTAAAGTCTCCGGAGGAACTTTTAAAAGAGAGGTTTGAAAGGGTTGAGAAAGCTATAGGGCTAGGTGAGCCTGATAGAGTGCCGCTAATAATATTTACTTGCGGAGACGTTTTACGTAAATATGCAACAGGTTATGAGTTATACTTTAATTATGATAGGGCTCGTGAAGCATCGGTTAAATTCGTCACTGAGTATCCTGTAGATGTATTTCTCGCAGCCCTAGCCGCCGAAGGTTTCATATTCGCCCTCGCCTTCTCAAATTACCCGGATATAGCGCCCTCCATAAGATTTTGGACCGGGCCAATGCATGACGCCTTAGGAGACAAGTACACTAAGTGGCCTGGGAGAGAGCTTCCTGAAGATAGCGTACTCCAATTTATTGGTGGACAATTCATGGATGTTAAAGAATATAATAAGTTGTCTGATGACCCAGTCGCATTTGTAAATGAGGTTATATTTCCAAGAGCATGTGTTAATCTTGAGAAGGCTGGGTCATCGAAGGCTAATGCTGCTTTAATAAGGCTTGGATTTGAAGCCTCTAGATACCTTAGGTTCTTAGGCGAGTCGGCTGCGGATCTGGCGAAGGTTGGGATACCGTCGCTCCCATTAACGTTCGCTTATGCCCCGCTGGATTTCATAGGTGACTTCCTCAGATATCCAACTGGCGCTCTAATAGATGTCCGAAGATACCCAGATGAGGTTAAGCGGGCGTGTGAAGCATTAGTTGAGCCAATAATTAAGGTTGCATTATCCCTTAAGCCCGCCGGAGCCAAATACGCGTTTATACCACTGCATCTCAACGAGTACCTATCGCCCAAACTATATAATGAGTTCTATTGGCCCACACTCAGAAAGATTATAGTGGAGCTTTACGAGCAAGGGATAAGATCACTCGTGTTCTTTGAGGGATGGCACGACCCGCATCTAGAAACAATATTAGAATTGCCTAGGGGCTGGGGCATAGCCTATTTCGAGAAAACCGATGTCAGGAAGGCGAAGAAAATTTTGGGCGGACATACATGCATAATGGGTGGGGTTCCACCATCACTACTGCTAGAAGCAACACCAGACAAAATTGAAGAATACGTGAAGAGTCTTTTAGGCGAGATGAAGCCCGATGGAGGCTTCATATTATCGCCCGGTGTAGCAGACATTCCAAGAGCTGTTCCGCACGAGAATTTAAAGGCATTAATAGAAGCTGTAGAGAAGTACGGAAGATATTGAAACCTACCAAAAATCCCCATTATTTTTTAAATTTCACACCTTTTTGATACAAAATTTATATATCCTTTCCTTAAAATAAAATACTGTATGCATAAACCTATTTTCTTTGCTGGTATAGCTTTAATTATTGCAGGTATAGCTATTCTTCTTTATGGTTTAAATTTCAGTTCGCAGTTCACTATATCTGCTGGTGAGTGGCAAGTTACTTGGTATTCTATGCAAAATACGCGAGGGCTCTGGGGAAGCGCAATAACCTCCGCTAAATTTCCAACAAACTTTAGCTATGACCCTCTAGAATTATATACTAGGTCAGAGCCCATAGGTTTCAGAGCTACATTAATAATCGATGTTCCTAGAGAGATAAAAGTTAGATTAACTATAGGTGGAGATGATGGGGAAATATATCTTTTCTTGGATGGAAGAGAAATATTAAGTCTTATCTGTCATGATCCAAATAATATCACCTCAACTGAGACGACATTAACGGTTGGTAGGCATACGCTGGAATTAGCTTACTTTCAAGTCTTGTTAGAAGATGACCCGGCAGCTCAATTTGAAATAATGATTCCTGAGCAACGTGTGGCAACAAATATAATGACTGTAGGAGGAATTATATCTTTAATAGGTGTATTTTCAACTATAATGGGACTTTTATGGAGGCCCGAGAGAGTTTAATTGTAAAAGTAGGGTAAGTTAAAAACTTTAAAGAGCCTATTTCTGGTGCGGGTATTCTGAGATATGCCTATGAGATATTCTTCAGCCCCTAACTAAGTCTTAATGAAACCAAGTGATCTCGAAGCTGAAGCATTAAATAATTACATAGTTCTCGCCAAACTGCGTCAGGATTCGCCTATGAGGTCTCCTCCTATTAAGTTGTAGATTTTATTTCTTACAAGACTTAAAAGGAGATTTGGATCTGTGAGACTGATGGGGCTGCCAGGATTTGAACCTGGGTCACGGGCGCCCGAGGCCCGTAGCCTAGACCAAGCTAGCCCACAGCCCCTCTTTTAAATTGGATTGGATGCTGCAATTAATATTGAACTTTATTGGTTAGATAAAAACTTTAATGGGTTTAACCATCTTATTTGCGGTGAGCTAGTGTTTGGGTGAACTGGTTAAAGAAATTTTTTATGGAAGCCTAAGTTTTTACGTTTTTAGGGGCGTTTATGAGC
>JAGTQB010000030.1 GCA_018396995.1 Candidatus Bathyarchaeota archaeon | reverse complement strand
TCCCGGCTGAGAACGCCATATTAATGCAACGGTCTTAGCGTTTGGATCAGCATCCTTTATAATCCTTAGCACATTTTTATAGAAGCTTACTAACTGGGAATGGTAGGATGTCATATATTTGAATCCCTGCCCAATATGATTTTCCGCACCACCAGCCCACAGTATTGAAAAAACGCCGGCTCTCTCCGTTACTGGAGGCGTGAAGTCGCTGAGGAAGCCCCAAGTATGTATTACTATGTGCACTTTATCCTCCGCAACCAATTTTTCAGTCATCTTTACTGCCAAATCAGGGTTTCCCTGGTCATCATAGTATATCAGTCTTAATGGAACCTGTTTACCTCCCAGACTAACTCCGCCATGATCATTAACCCACTTAACAGCAACCTGCATACCTAGGAGAGCAGCTGAGCCCTCAACAGAGAATGGGCCGCTTAAAGGTAATACTGTACCCACTTTTATCTCGCTGGGGATAACCTCGCCAACCCCTGCAGGTTTTATGTAAAAGTGGTAGACAGAGTAGATGGCGCCAGCAACCACCGCGATGACGACAATAATGAGCAATATAGCTTGTATCTTTGTTAGAGCTTTTTTAGGAGACAAGAGATCACCCAAAGATACACTTATGCTTTCAACTATATTTGCTTTAATCAGTTATCGTTTTCAAGATGTAATCGGGATTTGTGGACTTCCTCTTTTTAGAAAAATTTTTAAAGGTAGAGGGGATTTCACTACTGGTTGGTTTGCATGTCTTTTCAATCTAAAATCCTGGATGAGCTGAAAGCTATAGTTGGTCCTGATAGAGTTTCAGTTTCACCCGAAGTTTGCCTTGCCTATGCCTTCAACCCATTCTGGGGTAGAGATATAATAGTGAAACCCGATATAGTTATTTTGCCTAAAACCCCTGAAGAGATTTCACAAATTTTGAAGGTTGCAAATAGTTATAGGGTTCCGGTAACCCCGAAAGGTGCTGTTGGGGGCGGGGGACATGGAGGGCCATTGAAGGGCGGCATCCTTCTCGACCTATCCTTAATGGATAACATATTACTTATAGACACAGCTAACATGAAGGCTATAGCCGAGGCTGGCTGCAGCTTCTTTAAGCTTTCGCAAGAGGTGTTCAAGAGGGGTATGCTATTGCCTACAGCTGCATATGGAAGTGGTCCGAGTGTGGCGGCCTCGGCTATAGACCCTGCCTATGCATTCGGGGGAACTAGGTATGGGGGCAACATCAACCTTGTTGAAGGGCTTGAGGTTGTATTGCCTTCTGGCGAAATAGTAAGAGTTGGCTCAATGGCTTACCTTGACAGCGAATTTGGACCATACCATAGGTATATAACGGGCCCAGATCTAGTCGGATTATTCACTAGATCAAACGGGGCATTTGGCATTATAACTAAAGTAGCGTATAGATGTTTACGTAAGCCGAAGTTCTGGGCCTTTAAAGCCTTTGCATGGCCACGTGATAGGCTGAAAGAATGTATTCACGCTGCAGCTGAAGCTACGTCAATAGAGGTATTTGATATACACTTTAATAATCGGGCGAGATGGGAGCTTAAGCCCAATGGCCCAAAAATTCCGGAAGATCTCTACTTTGTTCTTACTATAGCAATCAATGGGTTTAATGAGCTAGAGTTGAGGGGGAGGGAAAAGGAGGTTGAAGAGATATGCGAGTCTTATGGAGGCAGATATTTGCCTGAGGTTGGTGAGGATTTTCATGCCATTTGGCCCTGCGACTTCCTACCAGAGGAGAAAATTCTGCCGCCAAGATACTCGTTACCCGCTAAAATTCCCCGCTCCTACGTATTTCTTTTTGATGAGTTGATTCATCCATTATCTTGGATGCCGCAAATTTATGAGAAAATGTCTGAGCTCTGTGCAGAATATGGTTTATCGGGTTTAGTTGTTGATGGTTTCATATTAAATAACCTGTGTAGTTCAACCCAGTTTACAATATCCCTAAACGATAGTGACCCTGATGTGGTGAAGAGATATAGACAGTGCCAGAACGAGTTTAGAAAATGGTTCCTTGAGAGGGGAGGGACGTTTCAATATAGGTTGCCGCCATACGTGCCTGACAAAGTATGGACAAATCAGCTTGGCGCATTCAAGATTCTCAAGAAGATAAAGGGGCTTCTTGACCCCAACAACATTCTAAGTCCGGGAACATTTGAATTATTTGAGGAGGTTGAGGCTGATGAGTAGAGAGCATTTGAGAGAATATTTAAAGGGGTATAGAGAAAGCTGGACTATCTGTATGCAGTGCGCATCATGCTATTATAGAGGCCCAATAGTTCCACATAATTGGCGCGAGCTGCCGCCCTTTGAGTGGGCATCCCCTCACCGCAAATGCCCCTCTTACGAGTACTTCAAGTTTCGTGCATTCTCCCCAGTAGGTAGAGGTAATTTAGCCTCCATAGTGTTTGACGATCCAAACTTTCCAATTACAGATGAATTAGTAAGGGTTGTCTACACATGTACTAGCTGTAAAACCTGCTCTGAAATTTGTAAGGCTCATGATCCATGGACCATTATATGGGCATTAAAGGAAGAATTGATTCGTAGAGGGGCTAGGCTTCCTAACCCCCTCCCCAAACTAATAACTAATATTGATAGCTATGGCAATATATTTGGCGCCGAAAAACCACCAGCCATTAATATGAATATTCCAAAGAAAGGCGAAGAAATACTCTTTACGGGATGCTTTATACGCTTCATCCAACCCAACCTAATAGAAGCAATAGTCAATATTTTCGGAAAAATGGGCTTAAATCTGGCATGGTTGGGTGATGAGGAGCAGTGCTGTGGGTTCTTGCCGGGGCAACATGGCGACATTCAAAGAATGGAGATGCAAGCTCAGAAAAATGTTAAGCGATTGAGGGAGGCTGGTGCCCAGAGAATAATAGTCTCCTGCGCTCACTGTTATAAGACTCTAAGAGATTATTATCCAAAGCTAGTGGATAATTTCCCATTCGAGGTAATTCACGTCTCGGAAATGTATGCGCGTCTCATTGAGAGTGGAAAAATGAGGTTCGCAAGAAGGGTGGAGGAGAAGGTAACTTATCATGATCCATGCTTCTTAGGTAGACATTCAAAAGTTTATGATGAGCCGAGATTAGTCATTGAAAATGTGCCTGGAATAAAGCTTGAAGAAATGGATAGGCGGAGAAAATGGGCATTGTGCTGTGGCTCCGGGGCTAAGGCAGTATACTTTTGCTATCCAGAATTCAGCTCAGCAATATCGAGGGAAAGGTTATTGGAGGCGAAGGAAAAAGCAAATAACCTTGTAACTTCATGCTCTTCATGTATCTTTCAGATGGATAGAGCGGCGAAGCAAAATAACATCGGGATAAACATTTACGATATTTCACAAATTGTTGCAAGGGGTCTGGGAATCCCGAGCATCGTGTAATAATTTAATAATTTATCCCAAATATGCTTTTTTAACACGTGAATCATTTATTAAATCGTTAAAGGTTCCCTCAGCGATCGTGACCCCCTGTAAGAGTAAATATCCATAGTCCATAATCATTCCTGCTAAATGAATATTTTGTTCAACGAGCAATATTGTTATTCCTTCCTCGTCTCTGAGTCTTTTTAGTATGCTTAGTATCTCTATAGATAATTTTGGTGCAAGACCGAAGCTCGGCTCATCAAGCATAAGCAGTTTCGGGTTGCAGATTAAAGCTCTGGCAATGGCCAGCATCGATTGCTCACCACCACTTAAAGTACACGCCTTTTGCCCCTGTCTCTCTTTTAGTCTTGGGAAAATAGAAAAGACATACTCAAGCCTATCTCTCATTTTATCCCTTGCACTCTTTAGATAAGCTCCCATTTGCAGATTCTCTATTACGCTCATTTCTCCAAATATCCTTCTGCCCTCGGGAACAAGGCTTATGCCCATTTCCACAATTTTATGTGTCTCTATACCAGTAATATCTATGTCTTCAAACTTTATTGTGCCCCTCCACGGCTTTAATAAACCCACTATAGTGTTTAAGGTTGTTGTCTTTCCTGAACCATTTGGACCTAATAAACATGTGATAGTAGATTTCTCTACTTTGAGATTGACTCCCTGAAGAATCTTAAAGTCGCCATATCCTCCCTCTAAACCCTTCACCTCAAGCATTCTCTTGCGTCCTCCTAACAAATTTGAGGGCCAGCTCACGGTCGCCAAAATATACCTCGGCCACTTTCTGATCATTAGATATCTCTTTAGGAGTTCCCTCAGCAATCTTTTTTCCTTCGTTAAGCACAACTATTCTGTCAGATACATTCATTACTGCGTGCATTATGTGCTCAACCATTATAATAGATATCCCCCTTTCATCCCTAATCTTCCTTATTATGCTGAGCATTTCAAAGATTTCTGAGGGCGTTAATCCAGCGAGACACTCGTCCAGCATTAGCAGATCCGGATCCGTCGCTAAGGCTCTAGCAAGCTCCACCTTCTTTCTATCCTGAACATTTAACATTTTTGCTGGAAAATCTTTTACGTGGCTTAATCCAACGAGTGAAATTATATCCTCCGTCCTCTCCTCAGCTTTATTCATCACTATTTTTCCGTAATTTCTTCCATTTAAAGCTCCAATTAGCACATTCTCGAATACTGTAAGGTTGGGGAAAACGCGAACTATCTGATAAGTCCTTGCGATGCCTAGACGAGATCTCTGATATGACTTGGTCTTTGTTATGTCAGTACCTTTAAAAATCACCCTGCCGTACTCAGGCGTATAAACACCGCTTATAACGTTAATTAACGTTGTCTTTCCTGAACCATTTGGACCTATTAGCCCTAGAATTTCGCCCTCTCCCACGGTTAATGTAACATTATTTAATGCCAGAAGCCCTCCAAACCTTTTCGTAACATTCTCGACTAATAAAAGTGACATAAATATCTATCCTCATCAGAATATCTTGTCTCGAATGCTTTTAAATCTCTTTCTTAATAAGCCTATTAATCCCTCTGGCGCCATTAAAACAATTACTATCACTAGGATTCCAAATATGAGCACTTGAAGGCCGGGTGCGGTTCTCATAACGGCGTCTCTAAACGCTTCATATATTATTGTTCCTAAAATGGGTCCTATAACGGTGCCAGTTCCTCCCACCAGCATCGTCAATATTGCTTCGATGGAGCGTAATGGATTAAATGCGATGGAAGGAAGAATATAAGCTTGTTTAAAAGCCCAAATGGCTCCGGCTATTCCAGAGAATAGTGCGCTGATACAAAAAGCTATTGTCTTTTGTCTGAAAGTGTTGATGCCTAATGTTTCAGCCGCATCATGATCATCTTTTATTGCCTTCAACGAGTAACCAAAAGGTGACCTTAAGAGTTTTATCGTTAAGATGCTCATAACTATAGATGTTACAAGCAATGAGAATAAACATAAGTATATGTTATAAAATGGGCTTATGTACCTGTATATATTGAGTCCGGCAAAACCTCCGACAATACCCGTCCCACTTATGAAATATGGGGCAGCTAACGTTACAACAAGGGTGCCGCAAGCGAAGTAAACGCCTCTTAACCTTAGTAGAACTAGACCGAGAGCTAAGGCAAATATTGCGGAGACAAGGCCCCCAAGAATTATTGATAAGTATGGATTAACTTCGTTTATAACTAAATAGGTAAACATGTATACGCCTGTACCAAAAAAGAAGGCTTGACCGAGACTGACAAGACCAGCTAAACCCATTATGATGTTAAGGGATTGTGAGAGAATACACGTTATCAGAATGAGGAAAACAAGCTCTGCAAGCGACCTAGAAAACAAGGAGAGGAAAATGAGGATTGCATATAAAGCAGATATGGAAATAATTCTTGGATTAACGACGCCCACCTAAGATCCCCTCCGGCTTAATTAGTAAAATTAGAAGGTAAGCCATAAAGTAGATAAATGGGGTGAAAGAGAATGGTTCGATCCCGGGGACTATTGCCATTAAGACAATGGGCATTATTTGTTCAATCATCCCTATTATTAAACCGCCAATAAGAGCGCCCCAAGGGTTGCCAAGTCCACCCAAGGTAGCTATCACGAGACACCTGGCAATAATCGTGCTCCCCATATACGGATTTATTCCAGTAGGCGCATAAACAACCAATAAGTTCCCGCTAATGAACGCCAAACACGAGCTAAAAACAAACCCATATAATAGGGTCTTCTTAACGTTTACCCCACATATTGCGGACGCCGTAGGGTCGATTGCCACGGCTCTGCACGCTTTACCAAAATATGTCTTATACATTATAAAATAGATCAAAAGGATTGTAACAATGCTTCCTAGTGTTGAGCAAATATAAGTTACTGGTATAGTGATTGAGGAAATTCGTATGCTTCCGAGGGTCCACGAAATCCCACGATAGTTTGCTGTCCAGAGAACTTTCATAAGCTCAGAGAGTACTAGGGAGAGGGCGAATGTTGCTATAAGAGCTGCATCGGTTGAAAAAACCAGCTTTTTAATCAAAAGATAATATAAGGCGAAGCCTGCAGCCAATCCCATAATCGCAGACAAGGGTAAACTCATAAATGGATCTAAGTTAAAAAGAACCCACGACCAATACGCAATATACGTCCCAAATACGATTAACTCGGCGTGTGCTAGATTAAGTATACGCAGCATACCAACTACTAAGTTAAAACTTATTGTCTGTAAACTATATACGAATGCTAAAAATAGTCCGAAAAGCACTATACTGGCAATATTTTCGAGCATTGATTTCCCCACGAAATTTAGTAGACGCTGCATGTATAGTTGATTATGCGGCCAGTGCCTGCTTCAACTCTGCAGAAAATACAGAGGGTGATACCATCGGTTTTCCTTGCAAATAAATTAACCCAGTATTCATAGAAACGGTCCTTAAATTCTATCTTTTCAAATGAAATACTAGCTACATCAGGGATTTTTTCCTTAACGAAGCTCGCTACGATTTCCTCAACCTTTTTAGTATCTAACCTCATATTGAAACCCCTCATATTAGTAGAGGTCTACAACTGTAATAAATTTTCTTTAAGCAGGAGTTTTCACACTTATTATATAGCGTGTTATTGACTTTCTGTAATTTCTTTTCTGGTATAAATTGGTGTGTAGCCGCATGCGATGAAGATTATAGGTTTTTCAACCCTCCTAAATATCAACGGGCAATGCTTTAATCCTTTCGGAATGAAAACTGCGCAGGTATTTTTTAAGATGTGCTTTTCATCATCAATCCATAATTCAACTTCCCCATTTAGATCATGAGGATTTTCAGGATCACTTCCTATAAAGATTAGTGCCTCATCAAAGTCATGAACATGAGCTAGTTCTATTGGATCCTCAGACACCCCCTTACTAAACCAGCTGCACTCAACATAGAAGGCATGCTCGCACTTTGTACGATCAGCATATAGCACGCCTGTAGGTACAACGGTTGAACGCATCCTAATTGTTCTTTCGAGAATTTCAATGGGAAGAAGCTTAAACTTTGTCACAATAAGATTGTCATATTTCCCCAAAATCATCACCAAAAATCAGTTATTTGCAAGTACATATAAGTCTTTTTCAACTGGCGGAAATAACCATACTAATAGTTGTAAAATCTTTTTAATTTCTTTTATTGAATGACTTAAAGTTTTTAAAAACTTATAAGTTTAAAAAAGCCATAGTGTATAAAGGGGGTTCTTATTTATGAGAAGGTTAACATTTAGGAAAATAGCTGCTATAGTTATTGTCGCTGTAATCATTGTTGCTTTAGGCGTGCTCGCTTATATTACCTTTCAAAAAGCGCCCCTTAAGGAGATTCCGGCTGAAATAAAAATAGGTACTGTTTTACCATTAAGTGGACCATTTTCAGAGGAGGGAAATGATGCTCTTATTGGCATAAAAGCTGCTGTTAAATGGGTTAATGATCATGGGGGCATTAGTCTTTTTGGGAGGAAGCTTCCTTTAAGCTTCGTATATTATGATGATGAAGGAAAACCTGATAATACTGTGAAGTTAACTGAGAAACTTATTGTTGAAGACAAGGTCAATGCCATTATTCATGCATGGGGTTATCTTGGCGAATTTAGCGCTCCAGTAACTGAGAGACATGGGGTTTTTTCGATACAATGGACTGCGGGTGCTGAAAGATTAATGGGTCAGGGTTTCAAATACATGGTCTCCATTCACTGCCCATTAACTAGCTTCTTTAAGAATCCCTTAAAGGTTATAAGGGATGCTGATCCAAACGCTAAGACCGTTGCATTAATATGGCGAAGCATGGCTGGC
>JAGTQB010000003.1:32454-133838 GCA_018396995.1 Candidatus Bathyarchaeota archaeon | reverse complement strand
CGACCTTTGGGCCCCCTCGATACCTTTTCAAGGGGGCGCCGCCCCAGCCGAACTGCCCACCTGCCGTTGTCCCAGCGCGCACCGGCGCTGGTAAGAGGTACAGCCGCAAGTGGGCGGTGTTCCATTGGCGCCTACCCCAGCCCCCGGAGAGGTGGGGTCAACGGCTCCCGCCTACACTCTGCACCCGCAGCCGTACCCCAGCGGCAGGCTGCAGTAAAGCTCCACGGGGTCTTCTTTTCCCGCTGGGGGACCGTGGACCGTTCCTCCACGAATGTGGGTTCGCCGGGTGCCGGGCGGGGACAGCGGGGCCCTCGTTGATCCATTCATGCACGTCGGAACTTACCCGACAAGGCATTTGGCTACCTTGAGCAACCCCATATTTGGGGTTGGACCATATCTTCGCCCTCGAGATCATCTTCACGGTCACTCTACGGCGCTCGGCGTATGGTCTCTGAGGCGTCCCACCCGCCTATCCACTTCAGAGATTATTTCATCAAGCCCATATTTTCTGTCCGGCGAAATTTCATAGGCTTTCTTCAGGAGATTTTTAAATCCCTCTGGATCCTTATGTTCGCCTCTCTCTAATCCTTCAATTATTTCAGCGAAATACTGGAATTCCCGCCACTTTATAATAGGCTTGTGCTTCTTAAAGAAGGGTATTATTTTTTCCGCGAGACTTCTTCGTGCATCTACAACATACTGGAGTGTTGAGTCTTCCTGCCCAGGTTTCGGTATAATGCGTCCGCAACCGAATACTCTCTTTAAAATCTCAAGTACTGTAACCTGATCCTTACTCTGCGTGACATGAAAGACCGGATCGATTACCCAGCCGAACCTTGTGTCATCCTGCCTTTTAATCGATATTGAGAAACATCCTTCGCCGTCCACGAGGCCAACTATGTAATAATAAAGGTATTTCCTTCTAGCTGGCAGTCTCTTCGGGTCTATTAAGTCTTTGAATTCATTAAGCAATCTCTGATACACCCCGTTAAATTATTGCTGCGTCCTTTAAAAATGTTAGGCGGGTGGTTCCCTGCGGGTCGGGGTCATATAGCTGACCATTGTTCCCTACTCGGGAGGTCAGCTAATGCCCCCTTCCCCGCATATAGCCGAGTTTAACGACTCCCTTATTCGAGAGTCAGAGTTACTCCCGGCGTTTAGGGGCCCTTAGCCCGGTTGGACCCGGGTTTCAGGTACCCCCACTGGCCAGGATTCAGGAGCCGTACACACCCTTTCGGGCTTGCGGCTCCCTGTGTTTTTATTAAACAGTCGGGACCCCCATGCCACTGCGACCTGCGGTTCCCGCACGAGGCGAAAACCGCAGGCACCCCTTCTACCGAAGGTACGGGGCCAATTTGCCGAGTTCCCTCGCCCGGCTTACCCCCGACACGCCTGAGGTTTCTCGCCTAGGGGCACCTGTGTCGGTTCTTGGTACGGTCGTGGGGGATCCTTCCCAGCGCCCTTTTCACTGGCCCCGGGGATCGGCCGAACCACCCTAAAATGGGCGGCCATTCCTGCCTTCGCCTGGTTCTCGCCATTACGGCACTCCCCAGGCTTATACAGTTAGGCGGCGCGACGGCGCCGCTCGGCCTACCCTGAGGCGTCAGGCGCTGGGCCTTGCGTCGCCGCGAGGCGTACCCCCACGGCACCGGAATATTAACCGGTTTCCCTTTCGGCCTACCCTGTTAGGGTCGGCCTTAGGACCGGCTAACCCCTGGCTGACGATCAGTGCCAGGGAACCCTGGCCCCTACGGCGGAGGGGACTCTCACCCCTCTTTGCTGCTACTACCGCCGGGATCTGCACTCCCGGCCGGTCCACTGGACCTCACGGCCCAGCTTCTACCCAGCCGGGACGCCCTCCTACCGGATCACGGCACTACGGCCGTGCCCCAGGGTCTCGGCGGCTGGCTTAGCCCCGTCCATTTTCGGGGCCCCCAGCCTCGGCGGGTGAGCTGTTACGCACTCTTTAAAGGATGGCTGCTTCTAAGCCTACCTCCCCGCTGTCTAAGGCTGGGGACGCCCTTCTGTTTGGCACTTAGCCAGCACTTTGGGGCCTTAACCCTGGTCCGGGTTGTCCCCCTCTCGGTCCGGGAGCTTACCCCCCGGAACCCGTCTCCCGGGGTCTACGGCGCCCACGGATTCGGAGTTTGATAGGAAGGCGGAGCCTCTTCGGCCCCTTACCTTCCAGTCAGTGCTCTACCCCGTGAGCGACCTCGCCCGGGGCTGGGCTAGGACCCACTTCGGAGGGAACTAGCTATCACCGGGCTAGATTAGTCTTTAGCCCCTAGACCGGGGTCAGAGGAGCGAATTGCACGTCAGCACCCCTTCGGGCCTCCACCCGGCTTTCGCCGGGCTTCGCCCTGCCCCGGCCTAGATCGCCCGGTTTCTAGCCTCACGGCCCTGACTCCGGGCCCTTTCAGACCCCGCGCCTCACCAGCCATAGAGGCTGGTTGCGCGCATGTCAGTTTCCTTACGCCTACGGGCTTTAAACCCTTAAGCTCGCCAGGGCCGTGAACTCCCCGGCCCGTGTTTCTAGACGGAACGCGCGACCCCGGTCACCCTCCCTCGTCTCCCGCGTCGCCACGGTCGACTTTGGGAGGGCTCAATCCTTGAGAGCCGCGCACGTTCCTGTAGCCGCCTGGTTTCAGGCTCTTTTCACCCCCCTTCCGGGGTTCTTTTCAGCTTTCCGTCACCGTACTTGTTCGCTATCGGTCTTGGGACGTATTTAGCCTTGGAAGTTGATGACTCCCTGATTCCCGCACCCAAACTGGGGTACGGTACTCTGGGTCACCAGCCACATAACCCCACTCGGCTTACGCCTACGGGGCTATCACCCTCTACGGCGGGCCGTTCCAGGCCACTTCGGCTTCACCGAGGAGGGGTGTTGGCTGGGCCCCAACAACACTACATCCCCCACGGGTTTCCCCGCAGGGTTTAGTTTGGGCTCTCCCCCTTTCGGTCGCCCCTACTCAGGGGATCCCTGTTGGTTTCTTTTCCTCCCCCTACTTGGATGTTTCCGTTCGGGGGGTTCCCACTCCCCCTCCCCGAGGGGAGGTGGGAGCACTGTAGGGGCTTAACACCCCTACAGCAGGAGGTCCCATTCGGGGATCCCCGGATCGACGGCTGCATGCGCCTCCCCGGGGCTTATCGCAGCTTGCCACGCCCTTCTTCGGCGCCCAAGCCGAGCCATCCACCAGGCGGCGTCGGCGTGTCGGGCCTACTCGGGTTCAGCATCTGTCTAGCGTTGGGCCTATGCGTGGCGATCATCGTGAGAGGGTGACTCCCACTTTCACCCTTCCCCCAACCAACGGTGTGTTGGAGGGGTGCATTCATTAAGCCTTTGCAAATTTTGATTATGCAGATTTCCAATATAAACTTTGCTAACAACCCTTATATAAATTTAGTTGATGTGGTTACTAGAAATACATATCTCCTAAGAGGATCTTATTATTATGCTGATGGTGATGGTGGCGCCCTCAAAACGTTATGCCGCATTAATCTTGTTATTGACCTTGTTGATTATTTTAGCCGCTGGATGCTATACTTTTGCGCCGATAATTGAGCTGAGTTTATGTTCTCTAAAAAGTGATGCCGTTTTCACGTATGAATTTAGGATTAATGATGATGGGAACGCCCACGTTAGGGTAGTTTACAGTAGTAGTCTTAGGAGGGGGGTGTCTTGGATCCTCGTTCCAAGATTTATTGATTGGGTGAATAGGACTATTCGTGGGAGCCTTATTGATTGGACTGTTGAGGAGCCTGAGAAGTATACTGGCTCACAATACTACTTTTATAAAGTGCTGTCCTTCAGCTTTCTCTCAGAGAGCGCAGGCTTCGAGATCGCTATAGAATATGATTTCCCCCTAGCTGCAATATTCGTTGAATCGGAGTCGACGCATGGAATATTCTATTCTCCGCAGATAGGCTTCGAGCAGGGGTGTTCATTCAAAGCAATTGTAATATTTCCGGCGAGGTTTAAGGCGAGCGTCAATGAGGCTGTCGCTATCGGGAAAAATGGTTTCTATAGGGCTGATAAAGACTCAAACTCAAGCCACATATTCTTCAAAAGCATTCCAGTCGGTGAGAACCTCCTTAGGATACAAATAGGTTTTAGCATAGCCCGTGATAGAGCAAATACCACTATTCTCAGAAACGGTATTTTCGAGTTTATCACCGTCACTCGCTACAAGGATCAGGCCAAGAGAATAATAGACCTCTACAGCTCCGTATATGATACTCTCATCAGAATATTTAATGTAACCTTAGATAGTATTAGGGTGAAATTCTTCGTTCCAGACTTCTCCACGCTTATGTCGATAGGGGGTTACGTTCCATTTAGTGGAGGGAAACTTGGGGATATCCACATAAACCTTATCTTCACACGGTATATGGAGGGCTACCTCGAAGTAGTGGCCTTACATGAACTTATACACCACTTTCTATGGAAAGTTGGGGTGTCCCCTGAAAAGCTCTTATGGTTCCATGAGGGAGTTGCACAGTATCTTAGCATAGAGATTGCGGAGAGAATGGGTTACGAGGGAGTTAGGGCAATCAAGAGGGAGATAACTGAAAGTATAAAGAGCCTTGGTTTAACTGCCAGGAGTAACATTAGATTCCTCGCGGAGTGGACACCATATTTCACGCCGAGAAGCCTTAATATACTTTACACATCCGCATATTATGTTGTCAGCGAGTTGGCTAAAGATTATGGTGGGTTTGAATATTACGCCAAGTTCTTTAGGCTGGCGAAAGGTGTGAATCTTGAAAGCAATACTGTTTTATGCTACTACTTAAGCCTAGCTGCCAACAGATCTCTCTTCGAAAAATTCAATCAGTGGGGCTTTAATCTGCCGGACATATATACTTATTGGCCGCTTATAATTGAAGTTAAGAGAACGATAGATGGTATTAATCCAGTGAACCCATTCCTTCAACCATTTAAGAAGATGGCTGAAGCGTTTTATTGGGCCGTGGTTTCCGGCCAAGCTTCTGCAAACGAGGCTTTTATGCTTCTCTCGGCAGCTCTATTTATAGCAAGGAATGTAACCTTCATAGCCTTACTAACATATTCATGCATGCTCTTCCTAACAATCCTCCTATTAGCTCTCAGATTTAAGAGAAAAGCAATTTAATGGACGCAGGAGACTACGTTTCCACGTCTATTTCAACAGCAGCTCCCTGCTTTATCAGGGCTCTAGCATTCTCTTCTGGGAGAACTGCTATATCCTCTGGCCTAAATGGGCCATACATTTTCATGTCTACGCCAACTATCTGGGGAATATCCTTAAGCACACGGACAACTAAGAGGCCCCTCAACTTAGATTGCTTAACCTTAGGTCTCTGCCCAAGCAAAATATCGCTTAAAAGATGATCAAAAGCTTTCTTACTTGCAATTAAACTGCTGTAAAGGATTTCTTCCTCCTCAGTCATAGAGCTCAATGGCACCACTTTATCTTCCTCAACAATCTGTAGAATTTTCATATACCTCGCTCGAACTAAATCAATTATCATCCTCTTGACATTCTCCTCTTCAAACCGGATAAGCTTGCCCCTAAGGCTCTCCTCATCTAACAGGCGCCTCTCCTCACGAATCCTACGCATGTAATCTGCTAAGCGAGCATAGAAATCTTTGGGGAGGGGCTGTAGCTCCGGGCTCTCCATCTCCTTCTTCCAGAAGTTAAAGAGTTCATCATACATTTTCAATCTACCACCCTTGCAGCGCCCTTACAGAGGAGGAAGAGAGCCGCCTGGATTGGTAGTGCGACGACTTGTCTCTCAAAAGGCCCAAAAACTTCATCCCCAAACCTAAACTCCGGCGCCTCCTCAACGTATATTTTAACCTCGCCGCCCTTAAAAGCAACAGCCTCTTTAAGCGGATCGAATTCTTCTATCCTGCTTGCAGGAAAGGAAACTTTTAGGAGACCAGTCTTACCGTGAAGTGTTCCGGGCAGCCGTATAAGTCTATGAACATCAACTGTTACCACCGTGTCCACCCTAGCTGACTGGAGAGATAAACCGTGTAGAATTATTTTTTCCCAACTTTTTACTCCTAACCCGCTTATAACACTCCATGGGCCGCCACCCCTCCAGCTTTCCAAAATAGCCTCCCTTTTCTCAATAATCTCTATAGCTATATCTTTTCTGAGACCTAGGCTTCTAAGATCCTCGATTGTTGCCGTTAACAAGAAGTCATACGTCCCCCTCGCGGCGCGACCACGCCAGCCAGCGTCACCTAAGCTTGGGCCAGTGATAATCCGGGAGCCTCTGCTCCTAACTTCATTGAGTCCATGAAGGGTGACATCTATACCAGTTCCAGTCACATAGTCAACTATTTCTTTTCTAGCAAATGTATCTAATCCTAGAACCTCTTCACTCTCGATGCATATGTGGTAGCCTCTATGGCCGCTAAAGGAACACTTTATCTCGTCGGCTGAAAAGCCGAGATCCTCCAATAATATGTCGATGAGCTTTATTGTTTCAAGCTTGGCTGCCTCTAGACATATTTCGCATGGCCACGTTTTCTCCTCAAAACCCTCATTCCCACAGTTTGGACACTTTTCAGGGGTCCTTCCCCTACCTTTAAAGCCGCAGCTCTTACATATCCATGAATCATGCTCCTTATTGCACTTTGTCGGTATGTGGTCAGCGTCTATGTCAAAGAATAGGTCTGAGCCCAACCAACCCTTCTCATCCATTTTCGCCTCAGGCATGTTATAGTATGCTGATGAATAATAAGCGTTTGAGGGGACGCTCTTTTTAATAAAGTCTCTTAAATCGTCAGCCCTACTGAAGCTTTTGTGTCTAATCATGACGTTTTCTCTAAATAATGTGAAGCCAAACTCTCTATTTTCAATAGATTTCGGAATTTCAATCCTATTAAAGTTCTCGCTGTAAAATTTAGAGAACATCTCACGTATAAATAATGTGTTATCTAGTTCAGCCATTAAGCCCCGCTTACCCTCCGTCTCTTCCTTCTAAGATAATATGTTAATGGATGCTTAATCCTCCTACACAATTCATCCATTCCTGGGCAAAGGCCATGCGTCTGCAGAGTATCGCATTTTGGAGGAATATATTTTGTTCTCGAACCCCTCTGCCCAGCAATGTGCTCAATCTGGTATCTAGTCATCCTCTCATTAAAGTCCGCAGACTTCCGAAATAAATCAACAATGAAGTTTGGGTCTATACCTATATTTAAGAGGAATGATGTTAGAGTGAAGCGCCCAATATGCGGTATATGTCTCCCGGAGAGAGCTGCCTCATAAAGCCCCCTTACGCATGGTGGGAATAGGTTGACTTCAATGTCCGGTGATGCGAGACCCTCAATTGTGAGGGGTTCCTCCTTAATCTTCTCTGCATACATCATTTTGAGGGAGTCGGCGCGTTTAATAATTCCCTCCGGGATGAGGGAACGCATCTTTGGATCAATCTTTAATTCAATATGACGCCTAATCTCCTCTTGAAGGAGGCGGGCTACATCCTGTTTTGAGAGGTATACTTCGCCCCTCACAACGAGTCTATTAACGAGCTTCCAGCCCTTCTCATGAAAGAGGGTAGTTGCGCTCTTCAGGTAGTCTATAAAGTGGAGGGCAAAATCAAATTTTTCTAAGCCAATCTCAATGCTTGCTAGCCTTATCCTCCAGCCGAATCTCTTTGCAACCTCAATTACCTTTTCCTCGCTCTCAATTTTTAGGAGATTATAGGCTCTACGCGCCTCAGCTAGGGCATATCTCCTCTTGATATAATCGCTAGCGGTGGCCGAGGCGAGAACTATTGCCATTGGAAAGGATAGTATTTCCACGTTTACGTCGGCACTGGGGTCATAGCTTACTTCAGGTGGGTTGCTCGTTAAAGCCTCCACTATCCTCTTTTCAGCCCTATCTAGGATAGAAGCATAATTCGGTTCTAAAACATCCTCTATTTTAAAGTCTAGTCTCTTAATTTCCTCAGCAGACTCTGGTAAAAATGGGTATTTCGCCAAGTCGCTGGACAGTAGTATCCCAGTCTCCCCCAAAAATTGGAGTTTACTATTCAACTTCCACTCTAGGCGCTAGGAGGTAGACGAGTTTACCATCGTATCGCTGCCTAAAATCTAGGCGTAGAGGCATATCTGTTGAGAACTCCAGTGTAACTATATCTGACGTATCAGAGGCAGCTTTAACAATATCTGTAAGGTAGCTCAGGCTGAATGTTGCTTTTGAGGGCTCCTTAACCTCTATAGATATTAGGGCGTCGCTTCCCTTCTTCATCTCTATTTTTGTGCCAGCAACATCGCCCTTAGCATTCATTACAAGGCCATCCTCATCAGCTTCTATTCTCACGTTATCACTCACTAGCTCAGCATCTTTAAGGGTATCGTAGAAGTCATCTGCGGTTAATGCAACCTTAGCATTAAACGCAAGTTTTGGTTCAGGAATCTCCTCCTCAGCTGTTTCAAGTATCGGCAAGGTGAATGTACGTGTATATCTACCCCTAATCTTAACTTGCAGTTGATTACTCCCCTCTTCTAAAGAGAGCTCAATAACATCATCTTTACCAGCCCTTTTGAGAATCTTCTTGAACTCGCTTAAGTTTATGCACACTTTTGACTCTCCATCAGCCTCATACTCATCGAAGCTCGTCTTCTGCATTTCCCAATCAACCATCGCTACACGCGACGGATCCATGGCTCTGAGTTTTATACCATCAGGCCCCACAATGAAGGACGCTTCATCAACAACGGCTGAGATGGCATCAATCACACTCTTAAATGTTTTTGCATCTGAAATCCTCATTCTAAACAAGTGCACCACCTATATCAATAAGCCATACATTCATAATTCCTAATTAGTTTTATCGTCCTCCCCCTTATATTTAAGTTGTAGACGAATGGATGCCCAGACCAGAAGTAGTGACAAGTTCATCTAAAAGTGCTTAGTTAAATTTAGCTTAAGAATATATTTATATGTAAAAACGCTTCAAATGTCTCCGATTATTTGGATGAAAGGTTATTTCTGAGCTACTAGATCAATGCTCAATATTTTTAGAGCGTCTATATGCAACAATTAATTTTCTGCTAGAGCGCCTTAGCAAGAAAACTGCTATAGTGTTTAGGAAACCTAATCTTCGCGGGGGGTTTATAGCCACGTCAATAGTCTTTACCTTGTAGCCGATGTTAGAGAATTCCGATGGAGTCCACTCGCTCCTATGTCTTTCATAGGGATTACTATAAATGTTCTCTTGGGGCCAGTTTAAGGGGGTTGAAACAATTACCATATTCCTACTTATCCTTTCCAGATCCTTTAGGAGCTCATACCCCTCCTCCTTACCTAGATGCTCCAGAACTTCACAAGCCAAACTAATATCAACGCTCTTGTCTTTAAAGGGTAGTTTTGGAGCATCCACCTGAATAAGCTCATCATAGACACCAATTCTATTTAGCATGGTTAAGTGGGGTCTCCAGATATCTACGCCAACTAAATAGAAGGACCCCTTCCTCCTCCTTAATAAAGCACCCCACTCCCCATAACCACAACCAACATCAAGTATAACTAGGTTATCCAAGTCTATTGGAAGAAGATTAAGAATGCATTTATCTAACAAATGACTATGAGTCATCAATCTCTATTTATTCTCATAAATTCTTTTAAAATTTAGGTTTAATTATGAATATTCCCTAAATGTATAGCCGCATTTAGTGCACCTGAAGAATTGTGTTGATGATTCATCGGCGCTTCTCGTCTGAACCTGCCAGACATATGCGAGATTATTCCCGCATTTTGGACATTCAATTGTTATCACTGGGAGTGTCTTTAGCTTCTGTTCCCTCTCACCAATGACGACAATATAGTCTTCCTGCTTGACCTCGGTGACCCTTTTGCTGGCGGGTAAAATTGGGGCTTCAACCTGTCTTTCATACCCGCATTTAGCGCAGACGAGACAGTATTCTTTTGAATCCTTCTTACGCCTAAGCGTTAACCTCATCCCGCAATTGGGACAGAATTCTATCAAGCCTTCATCCTCACGTAACTAACTTAATCAACAAGGAATCTCTTAAATCTTTCCCAGCATATATATTTAAAACTACATTGGAGATAATAGTGGGCAATTATTGGAAATAAATGCCTCCTCTGGTGAATAAGTATGAGGATAATATCTCTGGTTGTCGGCCCAATATCCACAAACTGCTATATAGTGGCATGTGAGAGGAGTGGGGAAGCTATTGTTATAGATCCAGGATTCAATAGATCTGACGAAGGGGTTGTCCTTGAAAAAATTCATGACCTAAAATTATCAGTAAAGTGTATAGTTAATACGCATGGCCATGTAGACCACATAAGTGGGAATATGAAACTCAAAAGAGAGACTGGGGCGAGTATAATGATACACACCTATGATGCAGATATGCTTGTAGATCCAATAAGGAATGGATCTATAATGATGGGCCTAAATGTGGTTTCGCCGCCACCGGACATTATGCTACAGGATGGGGATGAGATAAAGGTTGGAGAACTTAGAGTTAAGGTTCTCCACACGCCTGGGCACACTCCTGGGAGCATATCTCTATATATAGAGGAGGAGAGGGTGGTCTTCACAGGGGACACCCTCTTCGCTGGCTCGATTGGCAGAACAGATTTTCCAGGATCATCCTATGAAAAGATTATGTTGTCTATTAGGGAAAGATTGCTAAGTCTTCCGGATGATACAAGGGTTTATCCCGGGCACGGCCCTTGGACAACAATAGGGATTGAGCGGAGAGAGAATCCATTCCTCCTATAAGTATTCCCTCGGGTTCAATATGTTATTTGGATCAAATATCCTTTTTATACTCCTCATGAGTTCAATATGCTTCTCGCTTAGAGCTAGACTTAAGCTCTTCCCCCTTATGTTTCCTACACCATGCTCCCCTGTTATTGTGCCGCCCAGCCTAATGGCAGCCATATAAATTTCACGCCTTATCTCCTCAACTAGATCCATACTCCCAGCATCCCTCATTATGTGCACATGGAGGTTCCCATCGCCAGCGTGTCCATAAGCTGGCAGATTCACATTATATTTAGCGGCTATCTTATCAATAGTATCCATTAAGTCGCCGAGGTGGGCTGGCGGAACAGTTACGTCCAAAATATCCACGACTTCATGCTTAATAGCCGTATACATATTGCTTCTTATTTTAAGGATTCTATTTTGTTCCCTCGGGCTATCAGCGACTAATACGTTTATCGCGTTATGTGATTCGCATATTCTTGAGACTTCATCACAGGCTGATAAAACCTCCTCCCACCTCACCCCATCTATAATTATTATTAGTTGAGCGAAACCCTCTTCAACAAGCCATCTCTCTCCCAGGTGCTCAGCAGCCCTCATAATCTCCCTCAACTGAACATACTCTATTGCCAGCGGGATGACACCGGACTTTAATATCTCTGGAATAGCTCCAAGGGCATCTGATCTAGAGTTAAATGGCACAATAAGAGTAACCATATATCGACTCTTAGGAAAAAGCTTTATCACCGCCTTTGTTATGACGCAAAGTGTCCCCTCACTGCCAATAAACAGTTGCATTAAATCATATCCAGTATTATTCTTTAAGAGTTTACCTCCAACATTAAGTATCTCTCCAGTAGGTAAGACGACCTCAAGCCCCTTAACATAGTTTCTCATGACGCCATATTTTACGGCCCTAACCCCTCCAGCATTAGTAGCTATTAAGCCCCCGATCTGAGCCCCCTCATCACCGGGATGAGGCGGAAAGAAGAGCCCTGCGCTTTCAGCCGCCCTTATTAGGTCGCTGAGGGTCGCCCCAGCCTCTGCTACGGCCATGAGATTCATTTTATCTATCTCGATTTTATTCATGCGCTCAAGTGAGAGGACTATGCCCGGCTTTAGAGGTATACAGCCGCCAACAAGCCCCGTTCTACCACCCACAGTGAAGACCGGAACTTTATACTCATTTGCAGTCCTAAGGATGAGGGATACCTCTTTAGTTGACCCTGGCTTAACGAGCACCAAGTGCTCTGCTGGCTTAGGCCTAATTGGTTCAGGGGTCTCGTCATACAGGTAGCCCTCTATGAGATCACGTTCAGATATAACCCACTCCCTACCAAGTATCTCCATCAACCGCCCCGCAACAATACTTAATGCCGCATAATTGCAGCCCAAGATAACTACCCCAAGAACTTAAAGAAATAAGTGGGAATAATTTTGTTTACAAGTTGTGGGATTGCGCGGCCAGTATTTTGCTGTTTTAATAAGCTTTGGCCACATAAATTACCTTTTTTGCCTCTTTCCCGCATATAATGCATGGTTTATCAGGCTTCTCTTCAATATCGATTCTATGCCCCCTTACCTCTCCCCCAGAGACCTCCCTAATCCTCTCAGCGCACTCTAAGCCCTCACACCAGCATACCCTAGCAATTTTTCTATCCTCTATTGCTTTTCTCAAAGAAACTTCATTAAATACGTCCATGATAAATTCTTTAAGCGTTCTCTCACTCCTCTCCTTAAGGGCTTCAATAATCTCATCAAACATGCTTTTTATAGTCTTAACGGTCTCCTCTAAGTCGATAACTCTCCTTCTAAAACTGATCCTATCGACAATAGTCACTTTTCTCTCCCTCTGATCCTTTGGACCGACCTCAACCCTAATTGGAACGCCGAGCTTCTCCCAATAATAGTATTTTTCTCCGGGAGTTTTATCCTCGGAGTCGTCTAAATGTACCCTTATCCCCTCACGCTTAATCATCTCATAAACTTCCCTAGCGTAGGAGTAAACTTCCTCCGCAACCCCTTTATAAACTACTGGAATTATAATTACCTGAAACGGGGCGACTTCAGGCGGTAGTATTAAGCCATGGTCATCGCTATGCTGAGCTATCATGGCCGCCAGAACTCGGCTAACCCCAAAGCCATAGCATGTTTGAACCACATACTTGTGGCTTCCATCAATATCCTCATATGTTATCTCAAAGGCTCTAGCGAAGTTCTCGCCCAAATTATGTACAGTACCTATTTGATTTACTCTGCCATCAGGGTTCCATGCATCAAAGGCTATTGAATATACTGCGCCAGCAAACTTGTCGAAATCCGGCCGCATAACTATCAGGTAGCTTAAGCCGAGGCGTTTAAAGACGCTATCATAAATTTTCACAGCCTCCCTTACGTGCCTCTCAGCGCTATTCCAGTCTCTATGCGCTGTATGGGCTTCATTCCAAAGGAACTCCCGCATCCTCAGGAGCGGCCTAGTAGCTTTAGTCTCACATCTATAGACGGCAACGCTCTGATAAACCTTAAGTGGCAAATCTGCATGGGACCTTATCCAAAGGGCGAACATTGGATACATGGCAGTCTCCGATGTAGGTCTCAATAGAAGCTTTCTGTCAAGCTCCTTGTCGCCTGCATGAGTGACCCAGAAGACCTCAGAGCTGAAGCCCTTAATATGTTCAGCTTCCTTGGCAAAATAATCTTCCGGTATAATTACCGGAAAGAGCATCGGCACGTGGCCAGTTTCATCAAGCTTCTCCTCAAGCATCTCTATAATATTTTTTATTATCCTGAAGCCCCAGGTTTTATATACTACGAAGCCCTTAACAGGATATCTGTTATCAAGTATATCAGCGTCAAATAATATTTTATCAAACCACTGACTAAAGTTCTCAAATTTCTTCATAGGTTCATTTCATCCCATTGGAGCCCATAGCTCAAATTGATTTGTCTTTACAGCCTTCTATAAAAACATTCCACTGAGGGTGCGGGAGAGAAGCAGTAAATTTTTAGGTTTCCAAGTAGATAGACTAGTGGGGAGAAGAGGGGAGCGGGGTGGAAGAGAAAAGCTATGAGGAGATGCTTGAAGAGGCATATAAGCAGCTCCCGAGTGAAGTCTTTAAGCGCGAGAGACTGGAGATCCCGAGAGCAACATGTATAACATTTGGCTCAAGAACATTCTTAGAGAACTTCAAAGAGATATGTGAGACCTTAAACAGAGACCCAAACCACGTTTTAAGGTACCTCTTAAAGGAGATGGCAACCTCAGGATCAATTGAGGGGGTAAGGGCTGTCTTCCATGGAAAATTTGATTGCGAAATGATTGACAAGCTCATTAGGCGGTATATGGATGAGTTCGTTAACTGCCCAATATGTAAGAGACCCGATACAAAAATTATTAAGGAGAAAAGATTTAACTTTCTAGTGTGCGAGGCTTGCGGCGCTAAGTCGCCAGTTAGACGTATATAAAATAATAAAGAAGGAATAGATCTTGGAAGTATATGTTAAGGTCACTAAGTGTGGGCGTCACACACTCCTAGCAATATGCGATGCAGAGATACTTGGCAAAAAACTCGTAAAGGGAGGAGTTGTCTTCGAGATCAAAGAGGAATTTTATAATGGATACAAAACAGATATAGAGGAGGCTCTGTCACTAATAAAAACATCAACCATCGTTAACCTCTGCGGCCGAAACATAGTTGAGAAGGCCATTGAGCGGGGATACGTCCACCCAGAAGCAGTCTTCGAGATATGCGGTATCCTCCATGCCCAAATAATGAAAATTATATAATGAAGAGCTAAGCAACCGCAAAAATATTTATCTAAGTCAACCATGAAATTATTCTTGGTTATGCCGGGGTGGCCGAGTGGTTAGGCGGCGGGCTGCAGACCCGCCGAGATGGGTTCAAATCCCATCCCCGGCTCCAATAAAACAGGCTTATTTTTTGAAACGGGGCTTGAAATGGGCTTTTCTTGATTCAAGGTTGTGCTGAGGCTGCTTCTGTTTGCGATTTCGTAAAGAGCCTTTAAGCATACTTCTTTTGGATTTATGCCAATTTTTTGGAGTGTTACACTCAATTCCCTTGGAATTCTGAATGCAATAATGTTTTCATTCTTTTTTCGGGCTTCTTTCAGGTGTAACACCATTAAACCAGCCTCCAAACAGAAAAGGGAGAGAGATGGAGTTTATTTCATTTTCCCCTCTTTATCCTCTCCTCTTCAATCGCCTTTGTTATCTCTTCAGATCTCTCAACTTTATCGGGGTTTATTATGCAGGCGATAACTTCATCTCTGCTGATTTTTCGGTGCTTTATGCGCTCAAGCGCATGCAGTGTGAAGATTATGCTGAAAAGTTTTATATTTTATGAGAGGAGCATATTAATAGGGATTTTCATGGCGATGGAGGCAGCTGAGACGGGGGTGAGGGGCACTACCAAGTCTGAGATTCTCTGTTTAAGTTTAATTGTGACTTTTGGCCTCATCTTATACCTATATCTTTTAACAAGGTATGCGTTGGTTTACGGCATGGATGGACCCTACTACCTTATTCAGGTGAGAAATATTCTTGAGACTGGGAGGTTGAGGTATGAGGACCCACCTCTCGCACACTATATATTCACGTTCTTCACACTACTCTTCGGCGGCAACATTACTTTGGGCGTGAAGGTTGGAACCGCCCTTTTTTCCGCCCTCTCAGCAGTCCCCTTCTATTTTTGGGTGAGGAACGTTGCGAAGTCTCAGCTCTCAAGCTGTATAGCTGCGCTCGCCTGCATTCTCTCTTCACTACATGTGCTAATGATGAATAATTATCTTAAGATGGTTGTTGGAACGCTGTTCCTCCTCTGTTTCCTATATTACCTCCACTGCATGCTCACTGGTAGATGGGGGATAAGTACGTTGCTCCCCGCAGCCATCTCCCTGATCCTAGTGGGGGTTACGCATGCTGTTGTCTTCCTTATAGCCTTCCTTTTCCTAATAGTGTACGCAATAACTTTCCGGCTTCTTTGGGCTCGCCAGAAAGAAATCATCAGAAACCTTGAAATCTTATTTATTATAGCATTTTTCATCATAATTGTGGCCCCGTTAATTTCTCCGTTCTTCTTTAGAGACTACTATCAGGGAATAGACCTCGCCTTATCTCCATTCTACAGATTCAGGCCCATTACAATTACTTCAACTGATATTTTAAGAAGCTTTATCACTGATTATATGAGTGGGGCCATTGTTCTGGCAGCAATCATCTTTGGAATAATCTTGTTAGTTTATGAAATGCGCCATAAGAGGAAGGAGGCTGTTTTAGCCCTTACCTCAGTTACTGTTATTGGAATCTTAGTTCTGCTCATATCCCTACTCATTCCAATCGAGTGGATATGGCGATTCCTTTACATGGAGTTCATTATAATAGCCTTTATAATCGGCTACGGCTTCTCAAAGATTCAAGGTAGAGTTGCGGTTCTGGCGTTAGCGCTCTTTCTATGCTTTTCCCCAATAATTGCCCAAACCTTCAATGCCTCAAGAACTCTAATGCCAACGATAAGTGAGGAGGATTATAAAGAAATTGAGATAATGAAGCAGTATATACCTCCAAAATCAATAATATTTGCCAGCCCATTCTACGCATATTGGATAGAATATATAACTAGAACCGACACTACATTCATGTTCTTCTTCGAGTTCCGGCGGTATGAGCATATATTAGTCCTAGTGGACAAGCTCTTCCCGCCAACCACAACCTTTAATGCAACGATGCTATTTGAGGGAAAACGTTTCATACTATATGAAATTAAACCTATTATGTGAAATTAGAATAGAGGACCCAAACCCCAATAAACGGTCTTAGCAAGCTAAGTTAGAGAAAACTTATCACCAAAGAATTTTCATTAAAACTCAAAAACTTTATAGTGGAAAAGACCTAAAATAGTAGGGGGCGTTGGAGCATGAATTCTGAAGAAGTTAAAAATTTGGCGAGGAAGCTTGGCGCAGATCTGGTTGGCGTGGCCCCTATTGAGCGCTTTAAGGATGTCCCAGCCCACATGCACCCTGCATCAATACTCCCAGAAGCCAAATCCATTATTGTTGTGGGGAGACAAATTGTTCGTGGAGCTCTACGCGGCATTGAGGAGGGCTTAATAATTCGCGCATATGACGATTTCAGGAGGATGCATACGATAACCTTTGACTATGAACGTTATGGAAGGGTTCAGCTTGAAGATGTCTTTATCGCTGCAACGGTGTATGATCTAGTGTGTGCCATAGAGAACGAGGGATACGAGGCGGTCCCAGTATTTCCTTATCCGCCAGAAGCTTGGCCCCAGGGAATTAGTGTTGCTCCGGGCAGGGTTGAGCCAAATGTTCATCCAGATCCCGAATTTGCGGCTGTAGCTGCAGGGCTGGGTGAGATAGGATACCTCGACATGTTGTTAACCCCTGAATTCGGGCCTAGGCAGAGACTCCAGCTCATTATAACAGAGATGCCGCTTGAGCCAGACCCGGTGTATGAGGGAAAGATATGTGACCTCTGTATGGAGTGCGCCGACATTTGCCCCTTTAGCGCTATAAGTAGGGATAAGAGACGTGAAATTACTATAGCGGGGAAAAAGATGATTATTGGTGAAGTGGACTATTCTGTGTGTAGGATGTGCCCAAATGGCGCTAGGCCAAATAGGTTTCATGAGAGGGGTAAGCCTGATAGGATAGCAGCGTTATGCACTCGAACATGCATAGCGCACCTAGAGAAGATAGGAGCATTAAAAATGAAGTTTGCGACACCATTCAGGAGAAGGAAGCCGCAGATATTTGATGTCTTTGGCCGTCCAATAAAGGACGAGTAAACTGCAGTAAACACCACAAACTTTTCAGGATACGCAAGAGGGATTCTAGGTTTTGAACATTAGAATAAAAAATAATTTAATAATTTATTAGAAGTAATAATACCAAGTTTTTATAATGAAGTGTTGTGTGGAGAGATGGATGATATGAGGTCGTTAAGAAGATTCGATTATTTTAATGCTAAAAGTGTTGAGGAAGCTGCCTCAATTCTGGCAAAGTATCGTGGGAAGGCGTGGCCCATCGCTGGGGGAACAGATCTGCTCACCATATTGAGGTTTCAGCCATTACCAGAGGAATCTTATCCAGAAATTCTCGTGAACTTAAAGACGATTGAGCCCGGTATAGAATATATTAGGGAGGAGGATGGGGTATTAAAGATAGGAGCTCTGGCGAGACTCGAGGATATTGCCAAGAACCCTCTTGTTAGGGAAAAGTACACCGCCCTCGCCGAGGCCTGTAGTAGAGCTGCATCACCCCATCTGCGGGAAATGGGTACAATAGGGGGAAACATTTGTCAAATAACTAGATGCTGGTACTTCAGGAAGGAAGATAATCGTTTCTATTGTCTAAGAAAGGGGCCTGGGGGGAAGGCATGGGCCCTAATGGGCGATAATAGGTATCATTCGATATTCGGCTGCGCAAAGCTTGATATACCTGAACCATGCGTTTATGGCTGCCCAAATGACACAAATATACCATTAATTATGAAGAAGGTTAAAGTTGGCAACATTGAAGAGGCAGCTGAGGTACTATTGGATGTTAATCCAATACCATTTGTGACTGGCAGGGTTTGCCCACATAGGTGTGAAGAGCAATGTAGCCGTAATATTTTAGACGAACCATTGGCCATAAGAGCCATTGAGCGTTTTCTAGGAGATTATATATTGGAAAACGCTGATAAAATGATGAAGCCCCCGGAGACAAGTGTTGGAAAGAAGGTAGCAATTATCGGTGCTGGTCCAGCGGGCCTTACAGCAGCTTACTACCTGCGTAAACTGGGTTATGAGGTGACGATATTTGAGAGAGAGGGATCTGCTGGCGGCGTGCTAAGGTATGGAATTCCACCCTTTAGGCTCCCAAAGGATATTGTGGAAAAGATTGGCGAAATCTTTAGGGATAGGCTTGGCATAAACTTCAAGTTCAATACAACAGTGGGCAGAGATACGAGTCTCAAAGAGATCATGACGAATTTTGATGCAGTCTTCCTTGCAATTGGAGCCTGGAAAGAAATTATGATGCGTATACCTGGGGAAGAGCTTATAGAGAATGGGCTCGACTTCCTAAAGAAAGTTAACACTTCTTCTCTGGAGAAAATTGGGAAGAAAGTTGTTGTGATAGGTGGAGGTAATGTGGCAATAGACGTGGCTAGGGTGCTGCTTAGGTTAGGGGCTGAGCCGACAATAATTTACAGGCGCACCGAGAGGGAGATGCCGGCCTTGAAAGAGGGTGTGAGGGCGGCCGTTGAGGAGGGAGTAAAATTTGAGTTTTTAACACAGCCAATAAGAGCTGAGAGAAAAGATGGAAAGATAATTCTTACATGCATAAAGATGAGACTAGGCCCGCCTGATGAGACTGGGAGACCAGCTCCAATCCCTGTAGAAGGTTCGGAGTTTGAGCTGGAATGTGATGCTATTATAAAAGCTGTCGGTGAGGTTCCAGACTTAACCTTTATACCCCCAGAGTTTTTGGATGAAAAAGGAAAACTAAAGTGTGATGAAACAGGCTACGTGGGCGGAAACTTATTTGCTGGAGGGGATGTAGTTACAGGTCCGGCCACAGTCATTGAAGCGATAGCTGCTGGCAGGAGGGCGGCAGCCTCAATAGATAAATTCCTAACGAGCAGGGGTGATCCAGAAAAGAAACCCAGCGTAGAGGTGAGACTAGAAAGGGTTGATGTTTCAAGCTTAAAGAAGATGGCTAGGATAAGTATACCGGAGCTCTTGCCCACTGATAGGATAAAGAGCTTGGAGGTTGAAGATATTCTTGGGATTAGTTTTGAGGAGGCTACTAAGGAGGCTCAGAGATGCCTTAATTGTGGGTGTGTAATGGCTCACCCATCTGATGTAGCTCCAGCTTTAATAGTTTTAGGCGCAAATATCGTCACAAATAAGAGGATGATACCTATAGAGAAATTCTTCACCGCATCAGGCCTTAAATCGACAATTTTAGAGCCAGACGAGATGGTTATCGAGATACAGGTGCCGGCGCCTAAACCTGGAACTAAGAGTAAGTTCATGAAGTTTGCTCTGAGGGAATCTATAGATTTCCCCATAGCGAACTGCGCGGCTTTGGTGAGATGTAAGGATGGTGTAATTGAAGATGTAAAGGTCTGCCTCAATGCTGTCGCCCCAATACCTTATAGGGCTACAAGGGTAGAGGAGCACGTTAAAGGGAAAAAAGTCGATGAGAGACTTATAGAAGAGGCCGCTGAGAAAATAGTCGAGGAAGCTAATCCACTACCATACAATAAATATAAGGTTTCAATAGTGAAGGCATTGATAAAGAGAACGGTGTTAGCGTGCATACAATAAAATTTTTAGGCACTATAAGAGGAATCTACCAAGGCAGCCTTCCATACTTTTTCACATAGTTTACTAGGCCGCCGCTTGCTAAAACCTCCAGTAATGCTGGCGGAATTGGCTTAACGCTATAGACCTCATTTTTCGTCAAATTCTTTATATAGCCATCCACAAGGTTAACTTCAAGAGTATCTCCATTAGATACCCTATTAGTCTCCTTACACTCAACAGCTGGTAACCCAATGTTTATAGCATTCCTATAAAATATGCGTGCAAAGGATTCAGCTATAACGGCGCCTATACCTAAATGTTTAAGGACGAGAGGAGCCTGCTCACGGCTTGAACCGCAGCCAAAATTCCTCCCAGCAACAATCAAGTCCCCCCTTTTAACTTTTTCAGCAAAGTTGGGTATGAGAGCCTCCATAGCGTGCCTTGAGAGCTCATCTAAATTAGTTATACTCAGCTTATATTTCCCGGCAATAATTAGGTCCGTGTTTATGTCATCTCCAAACTTCCAAACCCTACCGACAATCCTATCATAATGCAACTAAATCACTCTCCTACTTCCTCAACAACCTCCTTGGGTCGGTTATCTTCCCCTCAATGGCGGAAGCCGCGGCCGTTGCTGGTGAAGCCAAGTATATCTCCGCATCAACGCTTCCCATCCTACCCTTAAAGTTTCTATTGGATGTTGATAGGCAGACTTCGCCAGGCGCAAGTATACCCTGATGAGCTCCGGCGCATGGTCCGCATCCGGGGTTGCAAACAATGCACCCAGCCCTCATAAAGATCTCTATTAGCCCCTCTTTCAAAGCCTGTAGATAAATGCTTCTTGAAGATGGTGTAACAATCATGCGGACACCCTTCTTAATGCTTTTACCTCTAAGTATCTCGGCGGCAATCCTTAGATCTTCTAGCCGACCATTTGTGCACGAGCCGAGGAAGACCTGATCTATCTCTTTTCCTTCAACCTCCCTAACGGATCTGACGTTATCCACCTTATGTGGGCATGAGATTTGGGGTTCTAGGCCTGAGACATCGAGACTTATCTTACTTGAAAAGACGGCATCCTCATCGCTCCTAAAACTTAAACCCTCCTTAACCCCCAAACCACTTAAATACTCAATTGTCTTTCCATCAGCCTCAATTATGCCAGTCTTGGCACCCATCTCAACAGCCATGTTACATAGTGTTAAGCGGCCATCCATGCTCATGGCTTTAACCGTTGGCCCGCAGAACTCAACAGCCTTATATGTTGCGCCATCAGCCCCAATCATCCCAATTATCTTCAATATTACATCCTTAGGTAGAACCATTGATTGTAGGAAACCATTTACTTCAATCCTAATGGTCTCTGGAACCTTAAACCACAGTTTACCAGACATGAAGACAGCAGCCATCTCCGTTGAACCTATCCCCGTCGCAAAGGCTCCTAAAGCACCGTATGTGCATGTATGGGAATCCGCGCCGACAACAAGCGCCCCAGGATAAACTAGTCCGGATTCCACCATAAGCTGATGACATATGCCGGAGCCAGCATCGTAAAGGGTGGCTCCATACTTCCGTGCAAACTCGCGCATAACCCTATGAACCCTTGAGAAGCTCTCCGTAGCGCTTGGTGCAACATGATCTATTACTAGAGCTACCCTAGATGGATTCCAGAGACCTCGTCCACCCATCTCATTGAAGGCTTCGATCGTTAGCAGGGCGGTTCCGTCATGCGCCATGGCGGCATCAACGCTAGCCACAATTATGTCCCCGGCATACACGTCTTTCCCAGACGCCAAACTAAGTATCTTCTCAGCAATTGTTTTACCCATACCGGATCAACATAACCTAAAGAAAATGGCAAGTAAATTAAAAAATGTTTTGCTTTAAGTTGTGGTGAATCAGGGCAATTATAATGCTGAATGCTGCTTAAAATTCGATTTACACTCGGCCCGAGATAGGAAGGTAAAAACAGTTCTTAGTGAAGCTTGATTAAGCTTTTCAGTTCAATCCTCATTAAGAATTTTCTCTATTATCGCGTTTCCCATATCCTTCGTTGTTGCCTTTCCACCTAGATCATATGTCTTAACCTTACCCTCGCTTAGAACTCTCTCAACGGCACCTTCTATTCGTTTAGCCGCCTCATACTCTCCAAGCCAATCCAGCATCATCTTCGCCGCCAAAATAGTTGCAATTGGGTTCGCCTTACCCTTACCAGCATGCTTAGGCGCTGAGCCATGTATGGGCTCGAACATGCCATAATTGTCGCCTACATTCGCCCCTGCCGCAATTCCTATACTGCCAGTTACTTGGGCAGCCTCGTCAGATAATATGTCGCCAAAGAGATTCGTTGTGACAATTACGTCAAATCTTTCTGGCTCCTTGACGAGTCTCATTGCCATAGCATCAATATGCTCTTCATCAACCCGAACCAATGGAAATTCCTTGGCAACCGTAAAGACCGCGTCCCTAAATATACCATCCGTTATGCGTAAAATATTCCTCTTGTGAACGCATGTTAAGTAGCGTCTCCGCCGCTCAGCAAGTCTAAAAGCAAACTTGGCAACCCTTTCAGAGGCTTCACGCGTTATAATCCTCATAGCAACACCCCTACCGGGGGAGACTTCATACTCTATTCCTGAGTAAAGACCCTCAGTATTCTCCCTAACAATAACAAGGTCTATATTAGGCTTAAGGGACCAGACGCCTGGAAAAGATTTACACGGCCTAACATTAGCATACAAATTAAATATCTTCCTAAGCGTAACGGCCACACTCGGCGGCGCACTGGGCTCCTCCGGGGTTGTCATCGGACCCTTTAAGCACGCGTGGGTCCCCTTAAGGAGCTCAATCGTCTTCTCTGGGAGATTTGTGCCATACTTCTCTATGCAATTATACCCGGCCTCACCATAAACAAAGTCAAGCCTTAAACCGCTAACAACCCCTTGAACAGCTTTCAGGACATCTACAGCAACATCCACAACCTCTGGGCCTATTCCATCCCCGGGGAGAACTGCTATTCTATATGTCCTGTGCACCATAGTGCCTCCAACCCTAAAACTTTGCCGAAGGGCGAAAAATAAATGTTTCCTTAGATGCTAGTTAAGGGTTCTGCCACAACATAATTTACCGCTTCTGATGAGAGAGCACTCTAAGGTTCTAAATAACCATTAACGCTTTATTTAAACTTCAATGTTAATGTTTATTGCTGCTTGCCCACTGAACATTTATTCAATGGAAAAGATGGAAAATTTAAAAAATTCTTGAATATGGAAAAATTTATAAAAAGGAAATTCATTAAAATAGGGGATGTTCCTGAATGAGGGGCGTGAGGAAATACTTTGATAATATGGAACTCCTCAGGGCATCTCGGAAAGGAGGCTGAAAACTCGAATAACTACTCATCTACCAAATGTTTAGTCCAAACATAAGTAGGTGGAGATTTGGTTATGAAAGGCATTAGTTATGGGATCGATAAAAAGATAGATCCCTTAGAGAATATTTATTTTAGGTTATCCTTGAAGACCGAACCCATAATTGATGACACAACTCTTAGAGACGGGGTGCAGATGCCCGGACTCTCAGTATCCCCGGAAGATGCTGCTGAAATAGCTCGTCTGCTAGATGAGATTGGTGTTGAACGCATAGAATTGCATCATTACCACAAATCTGATAAGGAAGCCATTAAGTTAATACGGAAGATGGGTTTAAACGCCCGCCTAGCTGGATGGTGTAGGGCTGTTAAAGAGGATATTGATGATGCCATAAACTGCGGGTTTGAGGAAGTTGGAATATCTCACCCAGTCTCATATATACATTTTAGGGCTAAGTGGCCAGATAAAACACCAGATGATCTCTTAAATAGGGTTGTTGAGGTCGTCGAGTATGCCGCTAGGGATCATGGGTTAAGGGTCTTCGTTCATGGTGAGGATAGCACCAGAGCTGATTGGGAATTTGAGAAAAGGTTTATTAATGCTGTCGCCGAGGCCGGGGCCGAATGCTATAGAATATGCGATACGGTTGGGGTTGGACTCTCAGACCCGAATGCTCCTTTACCAAACGGTATTCCAGCTAAGATTAAGGCCATCAAGTATGAGACGAAGATACGTGACATAGAAATCCACGCGCATGATGACTTCGGAAATGCTGTAGAAAATACTATGGCGGCTGTTAGGGCGGCGTCTGGCATATGGGATAGAATCTACCTAAGCACAACTTTTCTCGGAATAGGTGAGAGGGCTGGGAACGCTGAGACAGAAAAGGTTATAATGAATTTATACATGCATTATGGTGTCAAGAAGTTCGAGGGGAAGACACAAAAGCTAACGGCCTTAGCGGAGCTTATAAGCAGAGCCACAAGCTACGTTGTTCCACCAAACAAAGCTATCGTAGGGGCCTACGCCTTCGCCCATGAATCCGGAATTCATACACATGGAGTTCTAAATGACCCAGCAACATACGAACCTTACCCACCAGAGCTCGTTGGAAACATACGTAGGCTAACGATAGGCAAATATTCTGGAAAGGCAATCATTAAGCATAAGATAATCGAGATTACTGGCAAAGAACCTGATGCAGAAACACTCACGCTTGTTGTTGATAAGGTTAAGAAATTATATGAGACTGGGAGAAAGGCATCGCTTAGAGAGGAGGAATTTAGGGGAATACTCCGTGAAGTCGGACTCATTTAGAGACTAGTATATCCTTTCCAAGTCTTAAATTTTTTAGGTGTTATACTGCTAATATTTCCCCTCTTCTTCAACAACCTCTATAAGCGCCCTCAAATTCTCCGGAGGAACATTTTTTGGGATATCAACGCTATTTGCCAGTATAAATCCTCCCCCAGGCTTAACTTCCCTCAGAAGATTCCTTACATACTCCTTAATTTTATCTGGTGTTGCTTCAAGCAGTAATGATGGGGGAACCCCGCCCATAACGCAGGTATGCCCGGCTAAAACCTTCTTAGCTTTTCTTACATCAGTTTTCTCAAATAATGCTACCCCCCAGCCCTTAGGCAAATCCAATATTGTTTCAAGGTGGGCGTCATGCCACCCCTCAAAAAACACAAATGACTTTATCCCTTGCCCATATAGGGCCATTATAACCTTTTTAAGCGTCGGCCAATAAAATTCGTAATATATTTTAGGAGATAAATATTCATTGAGGTGTAATGGTATAAACGCATATTTTACTCCTACTGGCTTCATAGCCAGCGCAACCTTTATTATTGGCTCAACAAGAGACTCACATGCCAGCTTAACTTCATCTGGATATTTCCTTATATCTATAAGGATGCCCGGTAGAGTCCTAAGGAAGTCACCTATATAGTCTAGTGGGGCATAGGCGGATGTTAAAGGAAATGATGGAAAACCAATTCTAATTAAATCCATGGTAATATCCTCTAAGAACTTAAGAGCCCTATTCACTTCAACGCCAAGCCTAATCAGCGCAGCGTTAGCTTCTGGCGACCCAACTTTCTCTAAACTTGTACATGCCCTCGGTAAAATAACTTCGTTTATGAAGACTGCCGGATTATCAGAGAACTTAGAATACTCTTTAACTTCCATAAATTGTCCGCCGATGAACTGAAAGACGCTATCCTCTGGGAGCTCCCTACCAGGCCACTTCGTGAACTTATCTTTAAGGACATCATGCATGGCTCCTGACCAGAACCTAATTGCTGGCGCTATATCCGGGTAATCAGCGAAGGCGAGAGCAAAAAAGAAACCCTCAGCTCCCAAAATTGGCAAAAACATGTCCACTGGATACTCTTCAACAAATTTTACAACTGCTTTACGTGCTTTCTCATAATTAAAGTAAAGCTCGTATCCAGTAAAATACTTGCGTAGGACGTCTCCACAAGAAGACAATATTAAGGGTACTTTGTCAGGCTCTTTTAATCCTATTGCCCTCTCTATTCTCTCTCTTCTCTCCACTAAAGTCTTCCCAGAAGAAACTTTTGATGCAAACTCCCCTGCAACACTCATAAAATTCTACCCTAAAATTAACACCAGCTTACACTTCCCTAAAAATTATTTATTCCAAATTGCCATACATAACCTATTCCCCACCTTCCAAAACAACTCTTTTTAGTAAAGCTTCAGCAAGTAAGAATACATCTTTAAAAGAAAAAAGAAAACTGTAAAGCATAAATATCGCACTTTCATATAAATCCTTAGTAATTATTGGGGGAGGATTTTTGAAGGCTATCACAAAAATGCAGGCTATAATTATTGCTGTTATAGTGATCGTTGCGGTTGTAGCAGGAGTGATATATCTCTTCTTTTTGGCTCCTCCAAAAGTCCTTCCGCCTAAAGATAAGGTTGTTATTGGAGTGGCACATACTCTTACTGGACCCGCAGCAGCCGCCTGCCGTCTCCACCATGCATACTATTACATGATTATCGAGGATTATAATGCGAAAGGTGGGCTATATGTTCCCGAATATGGGAAGCGTCTACCAATAGAACTTAAGGAGTACGATGATAAGAATTCTATAGACACAATGCTCACTTTAGTTGAGAAGCTGATAATTGAGGATAAAGTGGACCTGCTTTTCGCACCCTGGGGCACAGCGTTCAACTTTGCAGTCTTCCCGCTTACTGAGAGATATCGTTACCCGCTGGTTGCCTTAACATTCGGTTCCGAGATAGCCGCCGAAAAGATGCGGAGAGGAGAGTTCAAGTACGCTTTTAGCGTACTTGGTTTGCCCAGCGAGACTGGAAAGGAAATAGCTGACCTCTTCGAATACATAGACAAAAGAATGACCCCGATTAAACGTGTAGGAATCATATATCATTCAGATCAGCACGGTGTAGAGTATTCTGGAGCAATCTTCTCACATCTAGTAATGAGGGGGATTGAGGTTCCGGTTCACCAAAGCTATCCGCCAGACATCGCAGACTTTACCCCACTTATCAGCACCCTCAGAGCAGCAAATGTAGACGTTGTGATCCTCTGCGGTTACATGGAGGGAGCGTTATTCGTGCATCAATGTAAGGCTCAGAACTTTAATCCAAAGCTAATATTTATTGGACCAACAATGGAAGTTCCAGGCTTAGTGTTCGGCCCCTTCGGATTCACTCCAAAAGACCTTATTGGAGTATGCTATTATGACGGTTGGCCAGCGACCGCATATAAAGACCCGAAGCTAAAGGCATGGGCTGAGGATCATAAAAGACGCATTGGGGATTATCCCTTTCCAGCATCAGCAACATTCTATGCTGGCTTAGAATGCCTCTTTAAAGCCGTTGAGAAGCACGGTCTCGACAGAGATAAGATAAGGGATGCCCTCGTGACTGAGACATTTGATACTATAGTTGGAAAATTCAAGTTCAGACAAGGTTATAGTGCGCAGTGTGAGCTGGCGGGAACAATAACTCAATGGCAAGGCGGAACTATGATGGAAGTTATATGGCCGCCGGAAGCGGCTTCAGCATCCATAATTTGCCCAAAGCCGGCTTGGCCATCTTAAAGGGGGTAGGGCTGCTGCACAACTCCCAATATTCCCTTCGCTCATTTTTTATATTTTTATAATAATTTTTAAGTGGTATAGTTTGTTTTAGAGGTGTATGTCCTTGATAGATGTCATTATTGGTGGCGCAATTATAGGAGCAATTTTCTCCTTAATAGCTCTCGGGCTTAATTTACAGTATGGTGTAACAAGAATATTGAATGTAGCACATGGCGAGTTTCTCATGCTCGGTGCCTACGTTACCAACATCTTCTTCAGTAATTATGGCATGAACCCGCTCCTCTCACTAATACTAAGCGGCCCAATAATTTTTATAATAGGGATTTTGATACAAGCCCTTATCTTCCGAAGGATTATTTCCATATCGAGGTCTGCTGAGGAACTTGAGTTTCGATCTCTTTTAGCATGCTTTGGTCTCCTTTTTATTATCCAGAATATGGTTCGAATAATATTTGGTCCAATGCCGATAAGCAACGTGTATCTCACTGAAAGCGTATTTATACTTGGGGAGAGGTTTCAATTAAATATGATAGTTTCAGCCATCATGTCTGTAGCCCTCAGCATAATATTTTATCTAGTGTTACGTCTAACAAAACTAGGATTAGCCCTTAGGGCCGTTGTAGAGGAGCCTACAGGAGCCCAGCTCCTGGGGATAAGCATACAGAAAATGCATTCACTGTCATTTGGGTTAGGTGTCTTATTGTGCGCCATTTCTGGCACGCTTGTATCCATGATTTATACAAACATAAACCCATATATAGGGCCGCAATACACATTTATTGCCCTCACAATAATTGTTTTAGGCGGTCTCGGGAGCTTTATAGGGAGTATGGCGGGAGGCTTCATTATAGGATATATATACTATTTATCTCTGAAGATTGAGCCGCTTATAGTCATGGCAATAATATATTTATTTCTCGTGCTTTTCCTCATAGGTAAACCAAAGGGTTTATTCGGGCGATAGCCATGTTTAGGAGGATAGGTGAAAAAATAATTAAGTCCATTAATGTTACCTCAACATTAATGATTCTAGCTATCCCATTGTTAATATTCGCCCCATATTTCCTAACTGATTATTATCTATCAGTTCTGAGAACCGTACTCTTATGGCTCGCCCTCACGATAAGCTGGCACTTCTTTTCCGGCCTCACGAAATATGTTTCATTAGGATCTGCTGGCTTCTTCGGGCTTGGAGCATATTTCACAGCAAAGTATCTGGAGATGAGTTACCGTGGTTATTTACCGCACATACCGATACCCCTAGTTATCCTAATTGGGGGGCTAATAAACTTCGTATTAGCTTCAGTTATAGGCTTAGTGACATTAAGGGTGAAGAGCATATATTTTGCAATACTCACCTTCGGGATTAGTGAAATGCTTAGAAACTTCTTTCAGTGGTGGGAGATAAGAATAACTGGTACGCGTGGAACATACCTCCCCATAATATTTGAGCCAAGCGCAATCTATTACTCTATTTTAGCATCCGCGCTTGTAGCAATCATTTTAACAACAATTTTAAGAAAATCTAAGTTTGGTTTAGCTCTGAGGATGATTGGTGAGTGTGAGGAAGCAGCCGTCCATATTGGCGTAAATGCGATACTGTTTAAGACCTTAAGCTTTGGAATTAGCGCAATGTGTATTGGATTCGTTGGCGGATGCTTTACAACTAGGGCCGCATACATAAATACAGATATAGCCTTCGACCCACTCTTCTCCTTCCTACCAGCAGTCATGACCCTCCTTGGAGGGGGTCAGATTATATATGGTCCAGTTACTGGCTCAATACTCTTATCATTACTTGAGGAATATCTTAGAGCAATGTACCCCCACTATTTTTTAACGATTCTAGGATTCCTCTTCATAATTATAATAATGTTCATGCCAAATGGTCTAATAGGAGAGATCGAGAAGATTAGGAGCAAAATTAAAAAATAGGGACTTGGTCTCACTTTAACTTACGGATTAGAAAGTATTTTTCAGGGCTCATCTAGCCAAGATATTTCTGACAGAAACTAAGCAATCTATTGGTTGCTAATATTTTATTGGCCCTTGAGTGATTTTCGTAGGCTCAAGCATTATATCGAAGATTGTGGTTTCGAGATCACTTATGATTGGGAGTCTCTTTAGCTCAGCGAATAGCTCCCCCTTAAGGTATTCCTTTAAGGATGCTTCATCTTTAAATAGGTAAATTCCTGAAAACAAGCTTTCAGCTTCATTCACAAGCCAGAGCTTCCACAAAAGACCCTTAACCTCGCCCCCTGGACCAAATTTAGGAGCCACTTTAACAAACTCTTTTTCGAGCTCAGATCTCGGTATCTTAAACTTAAATTTTACCTGCAGAACCTTCATACTCCTTACCCATACTTTTATTAGAAATTGCGATGTTTTAAATCTTTACCCAACCTGCGTGATTTTAACCGCCTTTTCCGAATATTACATAAAAAGGAGGGGTATGAAACGGCTTAAATTGTTTCTGTACCAAAGTAGTGTCTAACCGCCTCAAGGAGGCGGAGCAGTGGGCCACCAACCACTATCTGCGTAACCTTTACATCCCTCAATAGTTTTTCCATTTTTCCTTCTTTTGCATATCCGTGGGAGCCCATGAGGTTTATGGCTCGACTTATAGCCTGCTCCGCACGCTCTGTAACAATGTTTTGGCAGAGACCTGCCATCGAGAACTGCCCATAATCCCAGAGTGAACCATAGGTTTCCGGGTGGTCCAATCTTTCAAAGGCATACCAAGTAGTATACTCGGCAACCTGCATGTCTGTGAGAACTTGTCCTAGCTCATATGCTATTAAGCCGTGTTCCTTCATAGGTCTTCCAGCAATCTCCCTCTTATCTACATAGGATTTTAGAACTTCATACATTCTCCTCAAAACTCCCACTGCGAATGCGCAATTAACGCATCTTCCAATAGTCTCTTTCGCTATAAGGGATTTAACTTCATCGATCCCCTCATGCAGACGGTACTCCTTAGGCACCCTAACATTATCAAACCATATGTCTCCATTAGTATCTATTGAGCAACCCATCTTTCTATACGGCTTACTTGTAGTTATACCCGGGGTGTCTGCGGGAACAAAAATTTGCGCGATGTTATTTGGAAACTTTTCGCCTTCAATTCTACATACAACAAGGTACGCGTCTGCTTCCCTGAAGGCTGAGGGCCATAGCTTATGCCCATTAATAACCCATTCGTCACCATCTAGATATGCAGTTGTCCTTATCTGCGCTCCCTGCAGCCTAACGTCCTCTATAGCTCCCCCACCATGTGGCTCTGTTATCGCATTACATATAATATATGGTTCATTCTTCAAGAGCCGCTCGGCAACATATTTCATGACTAAGTCATTTGGGGTGGGAATCATGATAGATGCAACAGCCCACTGTGATATAAAGCCCGTCATCCCGAGACCGACATCTCCTCTAGTAACCTCAATAATTACAGCAGCATTCTCAACCATGGACCAATCTCCTATACCACCATATTGCGGTGGCACGAAAGCTTTCTGTAGACCTAGGTCAATCCATAGCTTCCTAAAGATTTCCTCAACAAATGTATGTTCCTTCCTTTCTGTCCAATCCCAATAGTCATCCATCTCCTCTTCATGAGGTAGAACCTCCCTGTTTATAAAGTCCCTTAAAGCGTCACAGAACAAACTAATTTCCTTTCTAATCAAATGGTAGGGTGTCCAAAACTTTTCAACCATATAATAATACCCTCCAATTACCCGATTACCCGTATATTTATATAAAACTTATGACACTTAAAGACGATTAAATAGTTGAAATCTCTTCTAACTAATTATCCAGACAACAATCTTGTCTCCGGCCTCCTTTGTTTATTACTTTAGGTAGTATTCCATCAGTTTACTTGCGTGCAGCCTTAACTCAAATTTTAAGTCAATGGAGCGGGTCTTAACCGTATTCGCCGTTCTCTCCCATGATCTGCATTGAAGGCACCTTGACACGAGCTCTATCTCGGCTTTCCTATCAAGCTGCAGCCTCATTTTACCTGAGCTCAAGAAATGAGCAATTAAAAGCTGCCTAACGGCGTCGCACGCCCCCTCATATGCTAAACTGCCCTTAACATAGCTTACTAATCTCTCAATCTGTGATGGCGTTAAGTTAGGTTTTTCAAAGTTATCCCATCTATCCACGCTAAGTAGTTGGACTGCAACCTCAGGCTCTAGGTTAAAGTATGTGTCTGGGAGAGAGTTTAGTAGCCTGATCTTAAACTCTGTGTACAATTTTTTGATGATGCTCTCAGCCCTCTCATTTAATGGCTTAATCATAATGACGCTGTACTCTCCTGAGACGATGTTCCTCATTGGACTTATATGGACCGGTATAAATCTATTCTTCAGCCAGAAGTTAAGAAGTGTTTCATCAGCCCCGAAGCTCGTCCCAACCCAATCAAAACCCTCGCTTGCAGCCTCCTCACATATGCTTTTGAGGGTTAAGCTTCCCAATCCCTTACCTATTAGATCTGGGTGGACAGCAATTCTAACGATTCTAAGCCCCCTTAAACGTACGAACTCTATGAATGGCGGGTAATATTTTATGATACATGATGGGATGAGGTTTCCGGGAGGGGGGTTACCGATTAAGACGAGACTTACAAGGTCGTCTGGCATCAGCCCCTCCTCAGCCACATGGAGCGCTGCGACAATTTCTCCAGTCTTTAAGGTTACCGCGCGAGCTGAGTGATGTGGGGCGTCACCGAGGATGAGGAGGTCGTCTGGTCTATTCCTATAATGGGCGAGCACATATATCCCTATAAACTCCCTTAACTTCTCTTCATTATATCTAAACCATTCATCGAGGTTAACTTTCTCGTATTTACATTCCTCTAACCTAATCTCTCCAAGCGCTGCGGCATTTATATCCGCTGGCTCAGCGTCTAATAGGAGCGTTTTGTAGAGCCACTCCTCAACAGGGTCGTTTGGAGCGTATCTTATGGGCTCCTTCAACTCAACTCTATGAAGGTTTATCTCCCTATTCTGCTGGAGTGTTTTCAGGAATCTTAGGGAAAAGCCCCTGCCAGCACCTTCATATCCATGAACCGTTGAGGCGAAGATTACTTTTTTGAATCTTTCCGTGAAAGCGAATAATATGGGTACTGGTATGCCTGCAGCCTCATCAACAATAAGTATATCTGCATCCTTCCCCATAACCTTCTGCGGAAGACTAAACTCCGCAACTCCGCGTCCACATTTTATTCTGGGTAAGCTCTCAACCATCTCCTTACTAAACTTCTCGCCAAGCGCATCAAGACCCTTCTCAATCATCCCAAAAACTATCTGGGACTCCTCACCGCTCGGAGCGGTTACTATAATTCTCTTAAAGCCAAAGTGGAGGAGCATTGCCGCGCAGAGCCCTAGGAGGGCTGATTTGCCCCTACCCCTATTTGACGTAATTAGTAGGACGCTTCTCCCCCTCTCCCTTATAACCTCCTCCATCAATTGAAGGGCTTTAACCTGATCAGACGTGAGGGCTAGCCTATGGAGTCTCTTTGGGACTCTACTCTTCTCCGGGAGCTCCGGTCTCTCCCTAACAAATTTCGGCGGGTTTAAGAAATCGCCCTTTAAGATCCTCCATCCATCCAGAATCCATGAGCAGGGGGTCTCAATCACTTTCCTAACAAAGAACTCTTCAAACCTTTTGTTAATGTTCTCCCATGTGTAGGGCGGGTGGATGAAGCTTTTATGGATGCTTGTCTCCCATGGCTTATCAACTTTTAAGTTTAAGTTGTATAGTATTGCGAGCCCGCCGCCCCTGACGGTCTCAATAAGTCTCCCAATATCGTTTGGCCTGGCCCCTCTACTCATATCCATTACTAATATATCATTTGTTGTACCAAGCAACCTATTACTTTCTTCATAAGTGTAATGTTTAATGTTCTCCGTGGGGAAGTTTGAGGAGGACAAGGTATCAATAAGGTTATTATAGAGCTCTCCGCCCTCATCATAATAATCCACAAAGACTACAACCTCATCTTCTAAGCCCCTAAGCGTCCTCAAAGCTTTATGCTTTAGGATCAGGAAGGATAGAACCTCATTTACATTTTTACTAGTTAGTACAACGAGTCTCCTATGGAATGCGTCTAAAGCTTCTTCCATCATCTTAGTTAAGAGACTCTCAGTTCCAGTCCTTTCCTCCAAAAGAGTAGTATCCATAACTCTAGTCTCACGCGGTTGCTGCCGAATAACTAAATTGTAAAATCCAGAAAATATACTCTACCCTACTTAGAAAACAGGTTCGAGAGGGGTTGGTAAAACACTATTCTATTTTGATTTCATAACCCTTCTTTCTTGGGAGGGTTATCTCCAGTATACCTTTAACGAACTTAGCTTTAGCCTTGCTAATGTCCACTGGAACTGGAAGCTGAACCCTGCAGCAGAAACATGTGAACTCGCCCCTCCTATGCGTCACGCCCAGATCCTCAAACCTGACCTTCACCTTCATCTTTGCAGTAATCTCAATTAAGTCGTCTCTTATACTGCTTATTCTAATACTTTCTGGATCAGCCTTCGGCAGGTCGGCGGTCACTATAACATTATCGCGGCTGACATATACATCACATAGCGGCTCAAGCGTCTGTGAAGCAACATCCCAGCTGGGCTTCTCCATAAACCTCTCAACGATCTCATCAGCCAAGGATTCTATCTCCTCAACATATTCGCGGACTAAATCAAAAATTGATCTCCTCCTCCTGGCGCTCATGCAATCCCCCTCCAAGGCTACTTAATGTAGAAGCCTGGTATATCGTATTCCTGAGACTTCCTCATCCGCGCGAGCTCCGCTTGTGTTCTCCGCATCATGTCCCTCATGGTCAGGCGGACTTCCTCTCCTTTCCCGACCAGCTCCGAGACATCAACATTTATATTCAACATCCTGTTAAGCGTTTGTATAACAACTGATGATGCTTCTGGATCAGGATAATTGTAGAATGATTCGGCTAGTAAAGCTATTGCAGATATATTCTTCTCCACACAGTACTTTAGAATTAGGGCTTGGGGGCCAACTAAGAAACCCCTCTCTATAATTTCAACCTCATTATCCTTTAAAACTTTCAACATATCGCCGTTAGATGCTGCCCCAAAAACCTTTATCTTCTCGAGCTCATGCCTATTTGGGACTGGCAGCCCACTTAAAGTAAAAACTCTCTCAGCCTTCTTCCTCCAAGCCCATTCAACTATACTTCTCATTAATGGATAAATTGCATCTGAGGGGATCGCCACCTCAGAATTTATAACGGCGATCCCCCCTCCCTCAAATATTCTTATTGGCGACTTTGGCATCCCGTTTTCAAGTATAATTACTGGTGGGAGTAGGTCCGTCTCCACATAAGCCGCCTCTATCAAATTCATCTTTGAAATCATGTGCGCGGCCGCGATAACCCCAACGAGACCAACATCTGGGAGACCACAGATAATCTTAACGCCTTCCGGAATATCTCTAACCTCAATAATCTTAATCTCGTTGTCGCCACTCAATATAATCCACCAGCATTTTCTTAAAACCCATTTTTAAAATATTAAGTTTTCTTCGAATTAATGGGGCTCTGATCCCTCTTATTAACGGCATTTTCCATAGTTTTTAGTTTAATTGAGACTTTCTCGAAGAGACCTTCATAGATTTTTACGGCTTCTTTAAGAGCGCTCTCTACACTAAATTTACCCATCTCAACCTCCGCCATAAGTTGCTCAACATAACGCCTCGTGTCCGGCGTAACAAGCCTCTCATCAACATCCCTTAAGAGGTTTATCAGCGCCTCGCCCAGAGCACTTAGGCGGAAGGATTTATGCTTCTTCTCCGCGTAACCCCTTTCAAGGATAATCTGCGGGTAATCGGCCCTCGTAGCATCCGTGCCAATAGAATGCTGCTCAAGGAGCCTAAGCAGCTCAGACTCTGTTAGGCGTGGTGGGGGCTTAGTCTTCTTCTCTTCAAGTTTAACCTCAATAATCGGCAACTTTTCACCGATGTTTATCTGCGCTATCTTAAGGGTATCTTTAGGCTTAAAGTATGGGAATATTTGATAAAAGCCCTCATCCACGAAGTATCTGCCAGTAGAATCCAATTTCAAGCCGCTTATGCTAACCTGTAACCTCCACCTCTTAAGGAGAGCATCTTTACCAACGACATTCGCTAAGTAACGCCTAGCAATGTACTCCCAAACCTTACCCTTATCATCAGGCCACATATAATATGCTGTTGGATATATTGGTGGATGCGCCCCATCATTCTTTCTGCCACTTCGGGGACTATAATTCAGCATATTGATATGCCTGCCAAGCGGTGTTTGGGACAGCATTGTAAGTATCGATCTATGATCAACCGCCAGCCACATATTTGTCTCTGTTCTCGGATAGCTTATGTAACCGTCGCCGTAGAGGGACTCTGCCAAAGCCATTATCTTGGCGGCGCTTAAGCCAGTTATTTTAGAGAGCTCCTGAAGCATTGAGTCCGTGTCCGTTGGGAGGGGCTTAGACTCAACTTCATCCTGGAGCTGAAAGCCCGTAGCTAAGGCGTATTTAGCCGTCTTGGCTGTAGCATAAATCTCCCGCGCCTTACCAGCGTCCTTAATTGGTTCGGAGGAAACCTTAACCTTAACGCCATGTACATCTAGAAGGGCGGATAGAACATAATATTTCTCAGGCTTAAATCTCCTGATTTCCATTTCCCTCTGATAAATGAACCACAGCGTCGGCATCTGACATGAACCCCAAGAAACAATACCATCACCACTATTCAGCTTCCCTGAGAGAGTTAGGAGCCTAGTGTATGCAGCTCCAGTTATTAAGTCAAACTTGTGACGAAGAAGGGCCTTCCAAACCCAGTTCCATTTAAGGTCTGGCTCAAGGTTTTCCCAGGAATGCCTAAGCTCGCTCAGCGTAACGGTGTTAAACCTCATCCGACAGTATCTCGGCGTATCTCCAAGGGAATCCTTAGCGACAAGCAGGGCCTCATAGGCTATTAACTCCCCCTCGGGATCATTGTCCGTTGCCAGAACAAGCATTTCCGCATCCCTAACAGCCCTAAACAATTCCTTGTATGTTTCAGGATCCCTGATAACCCATCTCACTGGGGCGTGAAAGAGCTCACGTGGATCAACACTTCTCCACCTAGAATACTCTTCTGTAAAGTCCAGTTCTAGAATATGCCCTTTCAGAGCTATAACTGGAGGCGTGGGCTTTATTGCCAGCCGAATATTCTTTGCAACTGAGGGCTTCTCAGCTATTACGAGCATAAAAGCCTACACCAACAGCCTCCATAAATGATGATGCAGCCCCATTTAAAAGCCAATCTATTATGCCCAATCCTCCCAGAACCTATAGATTTCATCCATAACATAGATTTCATCAACATAAGTTACCGATGACCCCCTCATAACCTCGACAAAGTGACCATTATACTCCTTAACCCTCCCAACAACATTCGCCTCAACATTCAAGGATTTTAAAGCCATAATCGCCTCGTTAACCTTATCCGGAGGGATGGATGCTAATAGAGAGCCTGAGCTAATTAGCCTCAAAACATCTATGTTAAGTGTCTCAGCAACAATCTTTGTCTCTTCTGCTACTGGCACCCTATCAGCCCAGAGCTCAATGGTCTTCCTTGAGGCATAGGCCATCTCCGCCACACCACCAAGAATCCCGCCCTCAGTGGGGTCGTGCATGGCGGTTGCGAGTCTCCTCTCAGCCAGCGCCAAAGCCTCATTAACGACACTAACCCTAAATAGGAAGCTTGAGCCAACATTGAGAACATTATTGCTGACTCCCCTACTCCTTAAGAGGGATGCGAAATCAGTGCAGAGGATTGCTGTTCCCTCCAAGGCGGCCGTCTTGCTCATGATTAAATAGTCCCCAGCCCCAGCCCCTGAAGTTGTGACAACCCTATTCCTCTCAGCTAAACCAATGGCCATTGTGCCCACTAATGGTTTACTAAGCCCTGGGGTCCTCTCAGTATGACCCCCAACAACCATCATCCCTAACTCCTTAGCCGCCCTATCCACTTGAGACATAATTTTATCGAGGAGATCTTCTGCAGAGGCTTCTGGAAGGAATAGGGACATTAAAAACCATCTCGGTTTAGCCCCCCTGACAGATACGTCATTAGCGGCTACATGCACAGCAAGCCAGCCTAGGAACTCGCTTGCACCACTTATTGCATCGCTGTGAACTACTAAAGCCAAGATGTCGCCAATGCCAATTATTGCAGCATCCTCACCAATAGCAGGTCCAACCAGAACACTCGGATCAGGAACACCAAGCCTATTATAAACGATTTTCTCCATAATTTTAGGCGGCATCTTACCCGGCATAATGACACCAGTCTAATGCTACCGCACTAACTAAGCAAACATAGTTTTAATAGAAATTTAAAGTAATCCCCTTAGTGAAATTAAGCCGCAGGTTCTTAAGGGCAAGAGCAAATTATTTTTACTCATTGGCATCAAATTTTTCTTGTTGGGTTGAGTCTTGTCTAAATCATTAATCTTTAAGGATAGGAATAAGCTATCGCCATACTATATTCCGAAAAGACTCCCTCATAGAGAGCAGCAGATAAACATGCTCCTATCAATTTATGGGAGGATGCTTGAGAATATTTGGGAGACTTACCCGCGCTTCATAGAGGTTATTGGGCCGGCTGGGACCGGAAAGACATGTACAACAATCAGGTTTGGTGAGCTTATTTCTGAAAAGGCGCGTAGGGAGGGCATCAACCTACAGCACGTCTACATGAACTGTAAGGTTGATGGAACTACGCGATACGTCCTCTACAGTAATTTGGTTAGGAAGGTTACGCCGAAAATCTCGACAAAGAGTTTAAGCCCGGAGGAAATGCTTAAACAGCTTATCGACTACCTAAAGTTTGAGGAAATATTCCTGTTAGTAACGTTTGATGAGATAGATTATTTTGTCCAGATAAGCCCGAGGGAGCATATAGTATACGATATTACGCGTATACCGGAGATGCAACCCGGCGCACCCATACCAGTTATTGGGGGGATATTCATTGCCAGATCCATCAAGTGGCACGATTATTTAGAATCCGGCGAGAGGTCAACTCTTGGAAGGGGGATAATAGAGTTCCCAAGGTATACTAGTAAGCAGATTAGGGATATATTGGCCGACAGAGTTGAGGAGGCCTTCCAGCCTAACACCGTTTTAGATGAGACCCTCGACTTGATAAGCGATTTAACAGCGAGCCCACCCGTCAATGGAGATGTAAGGGTTGGATTAGAGCTGCTTTATTATTCCGGAATACTCGCTGAGAACATGGGCTCGAGTAAAGTGACCCCGGAGCACATCCGTAAAGTCTATAGTGGAATAAATCCGACGATAACTGCTGAAGATATATTAAGCCTAGATAAAGATAGCAGGCTCATACTCCTAGCTTTAGTGAGGGGATTAAGGGCAAGTAGAGCGGCCTACATAAGCTTAAGGGATCTTAGGAAATTCTATAATGTTGTTTGTGAAGAGTATCATGTTAAGCCTGTTGAAGATTTTGAGGAGCGCGTACAAGACCTCATTTACCGTGGAATAGTAGATATGAAGTCCCTGCTGGAGGTAGGGGTTTCAGGAGCTGCACTTGTAGACCTAGAGAGATTCCTTAATAACCTACTAAAACAATTAGAGCAGATTGAGTAGGGGAACATGGGGAAGAAAAGAGTTAGAGGGAGTATGTGGGAAGAAGTTGAAGCGGGTCTCGGCGTAGGGAAAAGATTTAGGGTTCTAGCCCACTTAGCTTTGAATCCAGAAAAAGCCTTCACAAAATATGCCCTCGCTAAAATCACAGGGCTTAGGACACCATCAATAGATAGGCGCTTAAAAACGCTTGTAGAGATAGGTTGGGTTAAGGAGAACCAGTATAAGCCGAAAACTTACCAAATAAATTTGGAGAATGAGATAGTAAAGATCATAGTAGAGTTCCTTCGAAAGATTCTAGAAATGGATGGTAGAAAGCACCCCCCTCCCCCTACCTAACTCTTCACAGACTCCTTAAATAGGTGCGAATGTAATATATATCACGGTTTAGGAAAGATGGTTAAGACGGGAATTTTTATGCATAAATTACGTACCATCAGCGTTATGAGGGGTGTTAAATGGAGGATTTAGAGTCACTGGATGGAGTTGGGCCGACGATAGCGTCTAAGCTTAGGGCTGCGGGCTTCACGACGATAGAAGCTATAGCTGTAACTCCCCCAGTAGAAATAGCCGAGAAGACAGGTATAGGGCTAAGCACGATATTTAAAATCCAGGAGTCCGCGCGTAGAATGCTCTCCGCCGACTTTAAGACGGCGTTAGAGTATTATGAACAGAGGAAGAATATGAAGCGCTGCACAACTGGTTCAAAGAAGCTTGATGAGATCCTCGGCGGTGGGATAGAGACACAGGCGATTACAGAGCTTATAGGTGAATATGGTTCTGGGAAGACACAGCTATGTATGATGCTTTCAGTAACAGCCCAGCTGCCATACGAGAGGGGTGGTCTCGAGGGCAGGGCTGTGTTTATAGACACTGAGGGAACATTCATGCCTGAAAGGATATATCAGATAGCGTCGGGCCTAGGGCTTAATCCACGTGAAGCCGCAGGCAACATACTTGTTGCAAGAGCATATAACAGCAGCCACCAGTGCCTACTCATAGATAAATTATTCACATTATGTCCGGAGAATAACGTAAGGATCGTCGTAGTTGACAGCATGATAAGCCACTTTAGGGGAGAATATATTGGGCGTGAAACCCTCTCAGAGAGACAGCAGAAGCTGAACCAGTACCTCCATAAACTACTAAGGCTTGCTGAGGCATATAACTTAGCCGTAGTTATAACTAATCAGGTTCAGGCTAATCCAGCAGCCTTCTTCGGCGATCCAACGAGGCCAGCTGGCGGACACGTTATGGCTCATGCATGCACTCATAGAGTATACTTGAGGAAAGGGAATAAGGGGGTTAGGATAGCTAGGATAATCGATAGCCCATACCTGCCGGAAAGAGAGGCTACTTTCATGATAACAGAGAAGGGTATAACCGACGCTGAGGAAGAATAATTTAGACTCTGATTATATTATAGCCCGCAGCCTTCCTAAGCCTATTCATTATTGCTAGACCTAAATCTTCCTGCTGAACCCCTTCAGCAATAATTATGTCCACACCCTCCTCATCAAATTCCCTAAGGAGCCTGAAGAGGTTTCTCGCCACAAGGGGTAAGTTTTTTCTGCTTCCCATAGACTTCACTATTCCCAAATTATACTCCCCCATACTCTCATCTGTTGCAAGTATGCCAACTTTCTTCCCAGCCTTAAGGTAATGTTCGGCTAGCCCCTTAATCTCCTTGATAACGGAACTCAGTTCACCTTCAACAACAAGCATCTCAGCCTTAGGTGCATAATGCCTATACTTCATTCCAGGGGATTTAGCATGCTCAATATAGATTTCGCCTCTTGCAATCGCCGCCGGATGTATACTTACCTCACCTAAAATCGCTTTAAGCTCCTCAAGTGTAACCCCTCCAGGCCTAAGTATCTGCGGCGGGTTGCACGTTACGTCTAGAACCGTTGATTCAACACCTATATTTGTTGGGCCAGCATCAAGTATTGCATCTATTCTCCCATATAGGTCTTGAATGACATGTTCCGCCAATGTGGGGCTCGGCTTGCCAGCAATATTCGCGCTTGGAGCAGCTATCGGTCTCTCGGCCCCCCTTATTAAGGCTAGGGCAACCTTATGCTTAGGCATCCTTATTGCAACCGTATCTAGCCCACCAGTTGTCACCTTAGGGACGATATCCGAGGCCTTGAGAACTAGCGTTAATGGGCCGGGCCAGAAAGTCTCAATAAGCTTCTCAACGCTTCTTGGAACATTCACTGCAAGCCTATAGACTTCCTCCCTGCTGGCTATATGAACTATTATAGGGTTATCCACGGGTCTCATCTTAGCGACATATATTTCTTTGACGGCTTTAGGATTTAAGGCATCGGCTCCTAAGCCATATACGGTCTCTGTTGGAAAGGCAACCAGCCCACCCTCACGTATAATATTAGCCGCTAACCTAATCTTCTCTGGCTCAGGGTTCTCCCCATCAACTTTTAAGACTAACGTCCTCTTCATAAAATCAATAAATAATGATGTAGGCAACTCTCTAATATTCTTAGTGAATACCGCTGGTGAAATTGTTGGCCGACGTTGGTTTAGGTGGGTACTTCCCCTTTATACGCAAGTATTCTAGAATTGAGGAGATCTTAAGTGATAAGGATTTAGCCTCCCTCGGAGACGCATATGTGAACTTCGTTTATTCATTAGCCTTATCAAAGAGTTCTGGCAGACCTGTTGGGCGCAAGTTGAGTAGCTTTGTCCTCTCATCGGCCCTGAGGAGGGCTGGCGTCAGGGGGCTGCTGCCGCATAGGATGGATAGACATAGGCAGGCGGATGCCGCTGAGGCTCTGCTCGTTTATGGTTGGCTCTCGGGAATAATATCCATTAAGGAAACAATTGACATCCTGGCGCGTGAGGGGGACTTAGCGGAGAAAATAAGCATATTGTTAAAAATAATTTTAGATGAGAGTAAGAGACTTCTATCTTAAATGCGCCTCATCATATTCTCTGAAGACTCTTTCAAATTCCTCCCCGAGCTTCCTACCCCTCTCAACTATCTTTGTTAGCGCCTCCCTAAGCGCCTCCTTAGGCTTCTTATCTCCTCTTGTGCGCACCCTTAGTATTGGTTTTCCCACAAGCGGATGGGGTATTGTATAGCCAGCGAACTCAACATCTCTATCTTCAAGTAGAACCGATTCTAGGAGATTACATAATGTGTGCCCCTCACCCTCAATCTCAAGCACAACTTCATTCTCCTTCTTCTCTAACACTCTTATCTGCATACTAGCACCCCCATCAAAGATTACCCGAACCATAATCTGATGCTATTTTTCTAGTTTCCACATTCCCACAAACCTCACACTGTAATTTCTTCTCCCTCTTACTCTTTAACCTCAACGTACCACCACATTTAGAGCAAAGCGCCAGTATCACACCCAGATTCTGCCCTTTTGTAGACAAATGATATGTTCTATTGGCTTCACTTATAACCTTTGCGCGGACTATATCGCCAAGCTTAAGCGCGTCGAGGATATCTTTAGTGAATCTTATGTCAATATCCGAGACATGTAAAACTCCGGTGAAGAAGCCTGAGAGGAAGCTTCTCTCAATCTTGATTATTCGTATAAAGGCCATCGCCGTTTGGACGCCCCAAACGCATCCCACAACAATATTTCCAACTTTAGGCGCATATATTCTCTGAGAAGCCGGTTTTATAGAAGCTATCCTGCTCTTTGGGTCAATGGAGAGGAAGCCGACGCTGCTCGCATATATGGCGCCATCTACAACATAGGTTCCATAGCCGGGTATAAACTCCTCTATGACACCTATCTTATCCCCAGGTATAACGAAGCGGCCGCTTCTCTTTTCCCCCAACATAGCCAGCTATCCACTACATTATTTATCAACACTTAAAATCCATCAACGAAATATTAGTTTTGCCTTATGCAGACCCCTTGTGGCCAGAGCTAATAATTCTGTAGAGGTCGGCTTTAACTCTATAATGCATCTTCTTATGGAAGTTAAATGTCCTCCCTATAACAATATCCACCTCATAGATTCGATCCACAGCGCCGCCGAGCTCAGGGATAAACCTACTTAAAAAGTTTCTTGTGGAGGGACTTCTCTTATGCAGTGAGTATATTACATTTGATATCTCAAGAGCTTTCCTCAGGAAGTTTATGTCCGCTCCCCTATGCCAGCTCCCGAACGGCGGGTTCATTAAGGCTGTATCAAAGTGCCCGATTATGCACGCTATATCCCCATTAATGAAGTCCACTTTAGCGCCAACTTTACTGGCATTTCTGACAGCAGCCTTTATAGCCTCCCTATCAATATCAACGCCAACAACCCACTCGGCACCAAATAGCGATGCGGCTATCGCCAGTATACCGGAACCACAGCCAAGATCTATAACACTTCTCCCAGCTATATCGTCATGCTCATGCGCCGCAATATAAACTATTGTAGCCGCGCTCTCCGCATCAATAGTATAGCTCTCCCACTCGAGCCTTGGGCTCGGGATAGGTTCGAGCTGTGAAAGAAGTATAGCGACATGTTTTCTCCTTAACATGAACCACAGCTCCAACATCACATAATCCTTATAGGAGACCTGACCTCAAATACTCCTCCCACGACATCTTTCCAAGGGCAACGTAAACCTCTTTGGGGATTAGGACTGGCTTGTCAAATAGCCTCGTTTCATATAGGGAGATTCTTGGACAAGCTGTGTTCACGTAAGCTTCAATTTCAGTAAAGTTTCTTAAAGTATCAGGGGTTATCTCCCTCATAGACAATAGAATTGCTCTTCTACCGGAGACCTCAAGATCCCCCTTCAGCTTTAATGCCAACTCAAGGTTCTGTTGTCCAGATTTAAGCCCAACTATTACACCCCACCTCTTAGCCCTCGAAGCTTCACATATATCCATCCACCGCCTATTAATTATGACCTTAGCAAAATCGTCCACCCTAATAACATTACCCGTGAAGGGGTCAGCCGCAATAGTTGGCTTCATCGTCGCCAGGAACACTCCAATAGCGTGGAATAGGCCAGACCCAATGAAAAGAAAAGCATCCACCATACTGGATATCGACTTACAATTTCTATAATCGCATCCGAGAACTTGGCCCGGATACTTTAAACTCGGCTCACGTCCAACATAAATTCTCTTACCAGCATTCTCAAGCACCTTCACCGCTTCATCCATGGAATGCGCATGTTGAACCGTTGTCGCCAAACCAATTTTACTCCAGCCCCTCAAGTGCTCCAGAGACTTCTCAACAACATCACTAACATTAACAATTGCCTTAGCCTCAACATAAATTATTGGTACATCGCCCCCCAAACTAAAATAACCTGACTCAGAGTGACCGAAGTGTATTAAGAGATCAGCTGAGAGAGATCTAGTCTCCTCCAGAGCTAGATCACATGCCCCATAGCATGGATCCGCGGAGACTATTGCGAGTGCGCCAGCCTCCTCTATAACTGATGCAATCTGGAAGGCTTTAGATCTAAGCCCCTCAGGCAACTGTACCAGGACTCTACGAGCTCCACGCCTAATAACTTCTCCTTTAACTCTATTTTTTTCTAAATCAAAGGGAGCTGACAAGATAACCAAAGAAAAATTAAGTATTATATCAGGATATAACTTTACTGGGCTGGCCCAGTGGACTCAAAAATTTTAGATTGGTATGTCTAGGTCGGGGTCCTCCTTAATGCCCATGCCAGTTGCCTTTTCGAGCATTATACGCTGTTCTATTGAGGCGACAAGTTTTCTGGTATACACGACTGCGTCGGGGTTAACAGATATGCTATCTATCCCGGATCTTATAAGGAACTCCACGAAGTCTGGGTAGATGCTCGGCGCCTGCCCACATATACTAACGACTTTCCCATCTTTATGAGCTAGCTTAATAAGCAGCTTGATTGCACGTTTAACAGCCAGATCCCTTTCATCAAATAAGTGTGCAACAGCTTCGTTATCTCTATCGCAGCCTAAAATGGTCATTGTTAAGTCGTTGCTACCAATGCTATAACCATCAATATATTTATTGAATTTATCCGCAAGGAGAATGTTGCTCGGAAGCTCGGCCATCAACCAGATTTTGAAATCCGGATCCTTCCTTAACCCCTCCTCCTCCATTATCTTAATTATTCTTTCTAACTCATCAACCCGTCTACAGAATGGTATCATAACCCAGAGGTTTTTAAGCCCATACTCCTCCCTAACCTTTTTAACGGCCTTAATCTCAAGCTTGAATGCTTCAATATACCTTGGATCATAATACCTTGACGCGCCCCTCCATCCGAAGAGGGCTGATGGCTCATATGGCTCATACTTCTCCCCGCCTTTAAGCTTCCTATATTCTGTGGACTTGAAGTCGCTAAAGCGCATGACAACAGGCCTTGGGTAGAAGGCGGCGCATATGCGGCGTATTGCCTCAGCAAGCTTATTAACGAATTCCTCAGCCCTACCAGTCTCAATCATGTAGAGTGGATGTTCACCTATCTCACTAGTCCAAATAAACTCCTGCCTCAGGAGACCGACACCATCAGCTGGTAAGGCTGCAACCTTCTCAGCAATCTCAGGTTCACCTAAATTCACATATATTTTAGTTCCAGTGATGGGGTATTGCTCAACCAGCTGGGCCGTAGCCACTACGGGCGTAACCCCCACTCCTGCTTTTGACTCCCCCACGGAGTATTCCTCGAGGGCACCCTCGTATACAACACCTAAATTTGCATCTACAGTTACAACCATGCCGTCTTTAAGGATTTCAGTCGCTGGAGTGCCTTTCGAGGCGGTTCCAACAATACATGGTATGCCAAGCTCCCTTGAAACTATTGCTGCGTGACATGTTACCCCTCCCGAATTCGTTACAATTGCCGATGCTTTACGCATTATTGGAACCCAGTCTGGCGCAGTCATCTCCGTGACTAGTATCTCGCCCTCCTGAAACTCAGTGATTTCATCAAGTGATAGTATTACGCGAACCCTGCCAATAGATATTCCAGGTGACGCTGGGAGACCTCGAACTAATATCTTCCGCTCCCTTATAACGCCCTTCTCTTTTTTAGCAGTCTCCTCTTCTTTAAGGGCCCAGAAGGTTTCCGGTCTCGCTTGAAGTATAAATATTTTGTTTGTCCTCTCGTCAAGGGCCCACTCAATATCCATTGGCTTACCATAATGCTCTTCAATTTTTATAGCGTATATAGCTAGCTCCTTAATCTGTTCATCAGTGAGAACCTGCTTATCTTGCAGCTCCGGTGGGATGGGCTTCTCCTCAGTTCCACCAGTTGGGTTTCTCACCAACTGGACTGTCTTCTTTGGAATGTTCTTTTTTATAATCTTCAGGTCAGATTTCCTAACATAATATTCGTCTGGAGTCACCTTTCCCTGAACAATGTATTCGCCAAGCCCATAGCTGGCCTCTATTAAGACGACGCTTCTATCGCCAGTAGCCACATCAAGCGTAAACGCAACTCCACTAGCCCTGCTATAAACCATTAGCTGAACAATTGTACTTAACGCCACAGTCATATGGTCAAATTTCTTTTGAGTTCTATAGAATATTGCCCTATCGGTGAAGAGACTTGCATAACATTGCTTTATCTTTTCAATAACCTCCTTAGCTCCATGAACATTCAGATATGTCTCCTGCTGGCCAGCGAAGCTAGCATCCGGCAGATCCTCAGCTGTGGCGGAGCTACGAATTGCAACGAAAGGTTCACTTTCACCAATAAGCTTAGCAAGCTCGCTGTAAGCGTTTACAATCTCTTCTTCTAAGTCTTTAGGCATCTCAGCTGAAGAAACTATATTCCTTATCTTAGCGCCAACTCTTTGGAGAACCACTGTATCATTCGGGTCTTTTAGATCCTTAAGAACTTCAGCTATCTTCTTGTCTAAACCATTGGTCTCCATATAGTACCTATATGCATCAGCGGTAATAACGAAACCATAGGGGACTGGAACGCCGACCTTTCTAACCATCTCGCCTAGACTAGCGCTTTTACCGCCAACAAGCGGGCTATCTTTAATGCTTATTTCGTCGAGCCACAATATATATTTTTTATTCTTCTCCGGCATCTTCAAGCCACCAAGCTACCACTTTATTATGTGGAAATCTTTTCAACAATTATTCTACATGTTGTTGGGAGCTTCACAGCGGCCCTCCTCAGAGCCTCCTTCGCGATCTCCAGACCGCTCTCATCCACCCTAACAACTATTATCTCTTGGTTTGGTTCAACCCGGGCAGCCCTACCAACTGGCTTACCAAAAGCCCTACGCATACCCTTTTGGAGCCTCTCCGCCTTAGCACCCATCACCATCTTATTTTCCCTAAGAATAACATGTGGTATAACCATGACCCGCATAAAGAACTTGTCGCCAAGCATCTTTTGCAAATACCTATTGGCTGCGACGCGCGCGGCTTCAAGCGCATTATGCCTAATTTGAACCCTCTCGTTAGCTACGAGCGAGATCTGGTAGGTATATGTCTCTGAGGGCTTACCTAAGGTATATTTAGTTATCTTGGATTGCGGGATGCTGTCAACATACTCTATTCTAGTATAAGGCATGCCTTTAACTTCCCTATAGTTTCGCGCCTTCATATGTCTTCCCTAAACCTTACAACAATAAGGATTTGCCAAAAATATTTAAACCTTAATATAAGTGTAACGAAAAGAGGAACTTTAGTAGGGGAGACGCTGGAGCGCCCTAAGCCAAAGACGCTTATTGATGATTTTTAGGGTCTTAATGGTCTATTTTTAAACCATATTTTAGCCAATTCTTCATAATTTTCAAAGGTTCTTTCTAAAACTGGAATGTACATTTTTATCTCTTCATCCGTCATATATTGAAATTGGTATTCGCCCGTGTAGGGCGATGGCGCGCCCATCCTCGTTATAAACTCAATATGCATGAATGGATCTCCGCGCTTAATTGTTATTGGCGTCCTATCGTTACTCAAGTTAACAACTTCTAGAACTATTCTGCCAACGAAACCGCTGTGAACCTTCGCGGCGTTGAGGAACGATAATCCCATTCTTCCATACTTGCTTTTTGCTGTTAGATGCGCAACTATATTCGGGGGGGTAAAGACTATTTCGTTTGAGACCACGTTCTTGTGCTCAAGGTACTGTAGTGTTACATCCTCTTTAACTGTTAAAATATATCCATCCCCATCAAGGAGACTTGGATCAAATGGATGGATGCATTTACACCTCTCTATTAACTCTACAAGCCTATCCTTTCCAAGAATGCACATTATTTAACCCCGTTAAGATAGGGGAATCGTAAAGAAATTTAAAAACTCCAAATATACAAAGATAGACCGCATAAACATGCCATCCAGCGGAGAACCGCAAAAATATTCTAAAAAGGAAAAAGGTAAAAGCCTAAAATATCATCAATATTCTTCTTTGTTGGTGGGTGCTAAGCGTTGATTATTGGTCACAATTTAATCAAAAAGTATATTCAGTCTAGGAAGCTCGTAATTGAACCCTTTAGTGACGAGATTGTTCGGGAGGCTGGCTTAGACCTCAGGATAGCGGAAGACACCACGATGGAGGGAGGTGAAGTCAAGCTTATATGGACTCTAGAGTACATTAGGATGCCAGTAGATTTAATAGGATTCTGCAACTTGAGGTCCACGTGGGCTAGAGCTGGGCTAATAATATCCCCGACGATAGTTGACCCGGGATTTGAGGGGCAACTAGTAATAGAAGTTTATAACCCTACAAGGCATCCTATAAAAATAGCTGGAGGAGAAAGGTTCCTACATCTTATATTGGCGAAATGCGAGGGGGCGATACCATATAGGGGCAGGTACCAGGGACAAAAATTAGAGCGGGATTCACTTCATTCCATGGGAAAGCCCAAGTTCACTTCTTAACAGAATGTTAAAGCCAGATGTACGAGATTAATTAAGAAAGTTTAAATTTTACTGTGATAAGAGAGTAAAGTGGGCCGCTGGGATGGTGGCGATGGGCCCGTGAAATCGGGTCTAAGCCCGATTCGGGAAGCGTAGCATGGATAACGCGTCGGCCTTCTAAGATTTAATCTGCCAAAAGATTTGGAGCCGGAGAGAGCCGGAGATCCCGGGTTCAAATCCCGGCGGGCCCGCCAATTCTAAGTCCGGAACAACATCTCATTTGGGAAGCAAGCTGGTTTTGACGGCATGCGGATTCCCTATTTCCCCTCCAGCCCGCCTATAATCTTCCGCTTCTTTGAGAGCACTCCCTTTGGATCCTTAATTAGCAGCGTTATTTCCCATAGAATTATGGCCGCCGTCAGCATTACGAAGCCTAATGCTACGGCCTCTGGAGTTAGCTCAAGGAATGCTCCGCCCTCCATAAGGTAGCCAGTTACTCTATCTATGAGAGCCATTATTGTTGCACCCCAGAGCATTAAGCAGAGCATATTAGTCATATACTTATCGTCCTCTGCGCTGGAGTACCAGATTACGGTAGAGATTGCAGCAGCAAAGGCCAGGATTACGAGCCACATCACAATCTCCTCCAATAACTTTATATTGGTGTTACCAAATATAAAAATTGTGTTACGGTGAGGAGGATGGCCTGTTTCCTAGTACCAATGGTCTTAGCAATAATCTTCTCCGCTGTACAGAAGATTTCTAGAAGTGTGGCTGAGAAACTGAAGCTTTGGATCCTCAATGCACTACTATGGGGAGGTGCATTACTGCTGGCTCTAGAGCATATATGGCATGGAGAGGTCACCCTTTGGCCACCGTTCTTAACAGCCATGGCTAATCCAGCGGATGTACCTGTGATGCTCTATGAGATGGCGACGATTGGAACTGCGATAAGCGCCGTAACCGTGGCGGTCTGGGGGATAATACTTGCATCAATTTATTATAGGTTAAAAGCTGTGGCGGGAGCCGAGACGATTAAGAAACAATTTACAGTAGCCAAGCCCTAAAATTCTTACCACCCTCATTTATTTCATTATAGGCGGCAGACGTCACCGTCTTATCTGAGACGCATAAACCCGTCTCAATATTTCTTCAAGGGCAAAGCCCACCAAGTTTATAGCGATGACGGAGCCTAGCAAGACTCCAATTATGCTTAATTCTATTGGAACATCCAGCAGGTATGAGAGGTATCCGCCAACAATAACAGTTATAATTACCGTTTCGGTGAGGGAGCCAAGGAACCTCGCGGCTACACCGCCCCTCCTTCCTATCTCATATGCTATGATGCAAGCAATGAAGTTTGCAATTGAGCCGCCGACTATGTCTATTGGCCCTAGACCACCGTACACGTTGCCTATAATGCAACCTAGGCTTAAGCCGAGGGCGCATGGTATGCCGAAGATCATTGATAGTGGCAGTAGTGCATCTGCTATCCTAACCTGCCACAACCCGAAGCTTATTGGCGCCAGCACAATAACAGCTGCAGCGTAGAGGGCTGCGAAGACAACTGTTAATGATATTTCCTTCAGCCTAAATTTCAGCCTCTCACCCCCACATTCTGTGGAGGCTGGTTGATTTCCCCTTCGGCTACCTTGTCATCTAAAGGCCTGCCACATCTGGGGTTAGGGCGGAACTCATCCCGCCCAACAGAAGTAAATAGGCACGCAGAAGGATAAAAACTTAATTTTTACGGGCTTGGGATTTTCCTTTAATCCTCCTAACCTCACGAAGTATTCTGCGTAGTATCTCCTCATCAGAAAGGATCCCCTCCGGTGGCTCAACGACCTTCTTCAGTGGGAGTGGGACGTGGTCCATTCTATATGCTGTTCCCTCAGCTTCTATCCCAACAAAGGCGGATGGAATAACTACGTCCGCCATTAGAGCTGTAGGTGTTAAGCATGGATCGATAACTGCAAACGGTATCTTGACGAGGTGTTCAACAGCCCTCCTTGGGAAGCTTGAGACTGGATCAGAGGCCACGACTAGCGCTGCATCAGCATCCCCTCTGGAGAGGATATCTATGGCTGATGTCTCACCTGGGTTATATCTTGGGTATCCATGAGAGAAGTCGACGGCGTAGGGGTAGCCCGTCTGCCATGTGGAGACTATGTTTGCCCCAGTCACATTGAAGTGGCCCCTCATCGGCATTATGAGGAACTTCGTATACATGTTTAGGTCTCTAGTCAATTTTATTGCAGCCTCAACATTTCTGGATTTACCAACACTCATCGTTAAGCCGAGCCCAAAGAAGAGTATGCCGAACCTGCAGTTAACCATGATATCAGCGAGCTCCTCAAGCTTTTCAACTGGAACCCCAGCAACGCTGTCCACATCTAGCTCCTCATCCCTTATTAGGGCTCTAAGAGCTTGTAGGACATCATAGTCCCCTCCAGGCTCAACCCTAATAAATATGTCAGCTAAGTCGGCTGTCCTCGTCCTCTGAACATCCACAACGACAAGCTTCCTCTCCTCCGGTGGGGGAAGCATCCACCTCTTTTCTTCTTCAGCTGGTAGCGCCGCAGCTCCACCCTTAATAACCCTACCAGCAGCCCTGTAACGCCTCTTTCTAGCTGACTCAAGAATTAAACGTGATAAATAACGTTTCCATGCAGCCCGCTGGAACCTACCCTCAGATAGAGATGTATAGCGCTCAAGGTGCCGCGGGTGGGCGCACCATGGGTTACACCCCCAGTAAATCACTAAATCGGCTCTATGCCTTATTTGGCCAAGTGTGCAACTTGGTATACCGACGTCCTGTATTGCTAAAATTGCTGGGCCGTGGCAGACTGTGGTGGTGTTGTCTATTACTCCGCCAACCTCCTCTGCGAGTTCTAAGCCTACTTTCGTCGCCTCACAGCTGGTGTTGCTCCAGCCATACAGTAGCGGGTAAGATGCCTCGGCAAGGATTTCGGCACAGCGCCTTATCGCCTCATCAAGTGTTGTCTCAACTAGCTCGCCATTCTTCCTAATGAGGGGCTTAGTGTTCCTGTGCACTGAATACCCCATAAACTTTGAGGCGCCGAGGGCGCATGCATTCCTAACATCAATAATAGTGTTATCTTTAATTACTACCTCAATATCATCACAGCAGCAGCCGCAGAATGGGCATAAAACTCCAGAGAGAACCTGCATAATCATCCCTTACATAAATCTTTTATTTCTTAACACCATATGTTTTTAAGAGTAAATCCTTTATGTCCGGAACAGGTTCGCTTGTAGGTTCTATTTTAACCTTAAATCCCTTTAGATGAGGCATTCCAGAACCCTCTGTCTCAGATGGCAGTATAGAGTTAACCCATGGGCCAAATGGTATAAAAACCATTCCAGGCGTCCTTATCCTCTTAGATTTCCTAACCTTAACAACAACTGAACCAAGTTCTGTTGTGACTTTAACGTTATCCCCATCCTTTACGCCGAGTCTATACATGTCATCGGCATGCATCTCACATATAGCCACATTCCCTTTATATTTTTCAGTGGTCTTGGCATGTTCCTTAAACTTACCCTGCTCAATAGTCCTACCAGTAATCAAGATAAATTCCATACTCACCATCTAAGCCACCACCTATGATATAAATTAGCACATAAATTCTTTTTCTAGCAAAAATTCTTTTCTATGTGCCACCTTAAAACAGTGATATTAAAAAATAAAAAGTTCTATTCTTTTTTACGTTTAAGCGAGAAGCTTAGCTCAAATAGTGTTTCCTCAGGCATGGACGCCACTTCCCAGGCGAGCTCCTCATTCGGATCTCCATCCATAAGTCGCTTCCTCAGCACCTCTATAAGCTGAGGACGCACAAGTACTCTTAAGGTCTTATCACAACCCTTTAACTTAAACACCGCCATTATGGGGCCATCAGAGTTTCTGATTTTAAGTCTCCTATTCCCAACTGTGCATCGTGTTACCGCTTGAATACCGTCCAGGATGCATGAAAATGGTGTTACAAGAGGAACCCTCACCATGACCCGCATACCAGAGTTGCCCCCCTCAACATTTAGGAACCTCCCCGCAATCTCCCCCATTCTCACACCTATCACTAGGAAGGGACCTAGATGCCCGTGAAGCTCCTCAGCCCTCTTAATATCTGATACTAGAACCTCTCTACCGCTGAGCAATTCTCATCCTCCCCAGTCCAGCCCTCTCAAGAACCCCTATTATCAGAAGGGCGACCACCATACCCATTATCCCGCCAATAAGATGCCAACCACCCCAAAAGGTTAGCGCCCAATCAACTGACCTCCCCATAAATATCACACCAATTAAAACGCCCGCAAGATAGGCAGAAATGGCTGTTGCGGCGATGGTTACGGAGAGGCACCGCGGTTTAAAGCTAATGTTATGCCTACATAGCACCATTAAGGCGTCGAAGACTATTGCTGAAGCTATGAAGCCCAGCAGATGCGTTGAGCCAGGTCTCATCACGAATACTACTAGAGAGCCTATTAGGTTCACCACTGTAGGCACACCAATTTTGCTGGATAACCATGTGGCTAGTAGTGTAGGGAAGTATACGGAGAGGTCACAGAGAATCGGCAGTCTGAGAAGAGAGAATCCGAGGGGCCCCAATGTTAGATTTAAGGCGGCCCATAGGGCGGAGAAGACGGCTACCACTGCTATATCCACAGATCTAAAGGGCATTAATTTTATCCTCCGTAATACTTTTTCACTATTAAGTAACACTAAAAAGCATAAAAGGTTTTTCCCATAATGGCCAAAACACTGCAGTTTAAGAATTTTAATAATAATCCTCCAGAAAATCTTATTAAAGCATATACTAAAGGTTTAGTAATTAAGCGGTTTGGGGAGGATACATAATTGTCCCTCTTTAGTTATCGTGGCGTTGAGGTTGAAGATACGTTTGCAGAAATGTTTGAGATGTGGGCTAGTAGGGTTTTAATAACGGCTGAGAATGAGAAGTGGGTTCTGAGGGCTGCTGAGAGCGCAGCTGGCTTTGCTTCCTCAATAATAGGCTCTCCAGCCGAGGCTGGAATAGAGAGACTCGTTCCACCTGAGGAGACGCCGGATGGGAGGGTCGGTGCACTGATCCACTTCTATCATCGCACTAGGGGGGATCTGAAGAGACAGATGATTGCTAGGATAGGGCAGTGTGTGATGACGTGTCCAACAACAGCCGCGTTTAATGCGTTGGAGGGCGCCCCAAGGAGGCTTAAGGTTGGGAGGAGCCTAAGGTATTTTGGAGATGGCTTCCAGAAGCTTGATGAATTATATGGTAGGAAGGTTTGGCGGATACCTGTGATGGAGGGCGAGTTTGTAGTTGAAAATAGTTTTGGCGTAAAGAAGGGTATTGCGGGAGGGAACTTCTTTATAATGGCCAAGGACTTAAAGTCCGGTTTAGCGGCGGCAGAAACTGCCGTTGATGCAATAAAGAGGAGGGTTAGGGATGTTGTAATGCCATTCCCAGGAGGTATCTGCCGCTCAGGCTCAAAGGTTGGCTCATTGAAGTATAAGATCCCGGCATCAACAAATCACCCCTATTGCCCGAAGCTCCGGGGAGTTGTGGCGGATACCCGGGTTCCAGAGGGTGTGAACACAATATATGAAGTGGTGATAAATGGATTGAGTCTAGAGAGTGTTAGGGCTGCGATGGCTGAGGGAATTAAAGCTGCTGTAGAGGTTTCAGGGGTCCTCAGAATATCCGCTGGGAATTACGGGGGTAAACTCGGCCCCTATAAGGTTTATCTGCGAGAGCTACTATGAGAAAAAGGCTTTAGCTCTCTCTTAATCTTCTTCTCAGCGCCGGGTTCTTATCAGCTAACCACTTTAAAACCATTTCGAAGGTTTCGTCCGGCGAGAGATTCCTTTCAATAAATAGCCCAGTCCTCCCAACCGAGTCGCGGCGTATAAGCGTATGAACTCTATTGAAAACTGTTTCGACGGATATTCCGAGCAGCTTAGCTACCCTCTCCTCCTGCCCCAGAATACTACTTTCAATGTGGCCGCTCTCAGTCGGTTCAATTAGCATCAACCTTTTATCAACCCCCGGCACCCTAACATTCCTTCTAAGCATTTCCAGCGTTGCCTCGCCACCAAACCTATAGAATTCCCTCTCAACAGTTCTCATCTTTGATAGTGGGAAGGATACGCATGTCCTCTCATCAACCTCGATATAACCCTTAACTGCGTAGAACGGTGTTGCCTGGACGAGCACTCGCCTAATGATTGGGAAGCCTGAGAACCTCAGCGCGTTCTCAATAGTGAAGGATGAATACATTTCTGGTATGAATACGTCTATATCACTCTTTGGCGAAACATCCCCCCGGGCAATGCTCCCATGGACAATACATGGTATGCTGAACCTCTCTAGAGCTTCCATTAAACCTATAGCCTTCCTCCTTAAATCCGCCAGCAGCTTCCAATGCATCTGGCTGTAAATAACCTCAACCCTCTCAGCGCGGAGCAGAGGCTTCTTGGCCAAGCTCTAACCCTACTAACCCTAAAAATCAATTCTAGAAATAGGTTTACCCTAAACATGCTTATACATGTTACGAAGCGCTTATGGACGAGGACGAGACATGCTCCTCATTGATAACTACGCCACGCCGAAATATCCTTTAAAAACCACTAAAGTCTCCTTTAGTTGCCCTAAACACTCATAACGATAACTTCACGCCGCGAAAACCCGCTAGCGTTTTTATATTACGTTTATCTTTCACGTGCTTAGGAAGTCTAAACCCATAATCTCTAGATAAATGCTTAAAACTTACTGGCTTTTAGGCACTTCATAGAGGACATTGTCTTCGGATAGAATTAGGACATTGCCGCATTTCAAGCACTTAAAATACCTATTAACCCCCCTCTCACCCTTTTGCTCACCAAGAAGAATAACCTCGCCATGACTACATTTTACTTCTCCCATCTTTCTCTCCAAAAATAGCGTTAGCTCCGCCCCTAATATATTTATCCCACCGCCATCAGCTATTTATGAAGAATTAGGTATATGGTGGACGCTTTGAATGAGATTTTAATATTCACGCTGACATTTCTGGCATTCTGGCTAGTGGTGTATATGCTTGGTAAGAGTCTGCCCCTACAAAAGTATGGATTAGATATTAAGCCCTTCTTAATTAAATGGGAGTCAAAGAGGTTTAGGGGGCTCCTATATAGGCTTTCAAGCAGGTGGAAGAGAATCTGGAAGATCTTCTCATGGGCAAGCGTATTTATTGGCGCTGGGCTAATGGTTTTTACATTGACTTTCCTCTCATTGAACATTATTAGGGCGGCGGTTCTTCGAGAAACACTCTCTCCGGTGAGGATAATTGTACCAGGCTTAACTCTCAGGCTCTACTGGCTACCCTACTTTATAGTGGCCGTCATTGTGACAGTCTTTATTCATGAGGCTGCTCATGGAGTAATCGCCTTAAATGAGGGTATAAGTATAAGGTCTGCTGGAGCGCTATTGCTAGGAATCTTCTTTGGCGGCTTCGTTGAAACGGATGAAAAAGAGCTAAACGCGGCTCCACCCAAATCTAAAATGAAGATCTTTTCAGCCGGATCTGCATCAAACATGCTTGCTGGGCTAATAGTTCTCCTTGTTCTATCAGCATTATTTGTACAGAGCCCTTCGGGGCTAATAGTCCTTGAAACGCTTGAGGGTGGGCCGCTCCAGAAAGCTGGTATTAGGCCATGGGATGTAATATACGCCCTAAACGACCATGAGATCCACAGCCTACAAGACTTGGTAAGCTTCATGTCTAGCGTTAAGCCGGGAGAAGACATTATTGTGAGGACTAGTAGGGGAGATTTTATTGTTAAGGCTGCGCCAAGCCCTGATAATGAGCATAGGGCGATTATCGGATTGATCTCGTCAGCACCATATTATCCCAGTAAACTTGGGCTCAGCTATCTAGTTGATACGTACCTAAACCTTACCTTAAACTGGCTTTCCATAGTGCTCCTTAGCGTTGCCGCATTCAATATGCTTCCAATACCATATCTCGATGGAGACAAGATGCTCCAGTGTCTAATCGAGGTAGCTCCGAGAAAAGGGCCAGCATTGAGAAAAACTCTTAACGTAGTGTCGCTCTTCCTGCTCCTAGCAAATATAGTCATGTCAAGCACATATTAAGACAAAAGGAGAAGGCTTATGGCGAAGTGTACATCCTGCGGCGTTAGAGAAGCCTTTTACTTTAGGGCGTATTCAGGTGAGAAACTATGCACGAAGTGTTTTATTGAATCCATTGAGAGAAAGGTTAGGGCAACCATAGCGAAGTATAAGATGTTGAGTTTTGATGATAGGGTAGCTGTCGCTTTATCTGGCGGAAAAGATAGCGTAAGTCTATTGCATATACTAGTGAGGATTGAGAAAGACTTCCCAAGAGCCTCCCTATGCGCCATAACCGTTGATGAGGGAATAGAGGGTTATAGGGATGAGGCGGTTAAGATAGCTTCGGAGAACTGTAGGGCTTTAGGCGTAGAGCACCATATAATATCGTTTAAGGAGCTATATGGCTACACGCTAGACGAAATAGTAAAGAGGATTAAGGATGCTAAAAGAGGCTTAACACCATGCTCTTACTGTGGTGTTCTGAGGAGGAAAGCACTCAACGTCCTCGCCAGAAGGGTTAGCGCTACAAAGATCGCTATGGCCAATAACCTAGATGATGAAGTACAGACGTTTATGCTTAACATAATGCATGGGGATGTGATGAGAATATTCAGGAGCGGGCCAGCCTTCAACGAGGAGATAGAGGGATTGGTTCCCAGAGTAAAGCCCCTTTGCGAGGTTTTAGAGAGGGAGGTAGCCCTATACGCTTACCTTAAGGGGGTAAGGTTCCAGGAAAACCCATGCCCATATGCAAGCGAGGCCCTAAGAAACGATATAAGAAATATGTTAAACAGACTTGAGGAAAAGCATCCCGGAACAAAATACACGATCTTCAGGTCAGCTGAGAAAATAAGGGGGAAGATTATTGAGAAAAAACCCGAAGTGAATCTGAGAAGATGCAAAATATGTGGGGAAATAACTGTCGGCGATATATGCCAAGCATGCAAGCTCCTACAAGACCTCTAACCCAGAAAATCAGAACAAAATTTTTGGACGGCGGGTCACCGAGGCTCGACACGCAGAATCCGCAGACCCAAGCCAGCCCGCCACTCATACCCGCACCCCCTGAGCACTAAGCGTCCGGGCTTAGGTTGCTCCCTCCCGGGCCTGGCCAGGTTCGCCCGGCAAACGCGGTTACACCCCTCCTACGAAGGGTGCTCCGCGACCGCTAGCCCCAGGGGACAGGTATTCATTGCTTAAGGATGGCTGGGCCAGCGGCCTTACGCGCCTCACCCCGGCTTTCGGCCCGCCGTATAGGGGGTTTGCGGTCGAGGCCGTTTGCCTCTCAGGGGACCCCTAGCCCCCCGCCTAAGACCCGCCGTCCAAAAATAAATTATTAGGTTGGTTTCTAATAAACTGTGCGTATGTTAGACGTCTCCTCTCTTGAGGGCTTCCATTAATAGTGGCATTAGCATTGTTCCCCTTTCTATTATTCCCAGGCTTCCGCGCTTACAGTCCTTCTCTGAGAACTTCTTCATTCCATCGCTCCTAATTCTCCCACCTGAGATTAGCACCGGAACTGGGTCATCGCTATGGGCTCTTAAGCTGCATGGCGTTGAGTGGTCTGCGGTCGCGCATATAACTATATCCTTAAGGTCTATTTTCGATAATATTCTGCCGAAGAAGTGTTCATCTATAATCTCTATAATCTTAGCCTTAAGGAGACAGTTTCCATCGTGTCCGGGCTCATCCGGCCCCTTGAGATGAATGTAGAAGCAGTCGAAGCTCTCTAAGTTCTCCAGTATTTTCTTAGCTCTTATGAAACAATCCGCCGTAAGGTCTTTGGATGGAGGTGGAAGCTCGATTAAGTGCATCCCAGCTAGCTTGGCAACCCCCCTCTCAACGGGCATGTCGGCTAAGCATGCAAAGCTCACACCGTATTTCCCGCATATGTTATAAAGTTTCGGTAAGGTGTTGCCTGCACCCCTCACGATTATTACATTAGCCTTAAGTTTACCCTCAGCCTCACGTCTCTTATTAACCTCGTGTTCCTCAAGAACCCTGTGGCTCTTGGAGATAAATTCGTTTATGAGAGCCGCCGAGACCCTTGCCGACTCACTGTCTTCAAGCGGAACACACTCCCTTAAAACCATGCTAGCACTAGGTTTTGCAACCTCTAGTCCAGAAACGCTACTATACACTGGATCCATGACTGAGATTCTATCTGAAAGCGGTATGCTCTTACTTCTCATCACTAGAACTCCTCTATATCCAACGGTACTCTTGAAAGCGAACTCCGCCGGATGAGATTCAAGTTTAACGGTCTCATTAATTGTCCGAGCGAGCTCAAAAGCCTCCTCCGTAGTTAGGTTTCTCCCAGCCCTCCTATCAATTATAACACCGTTTGGACCAAGGGTTGCAAAGTTGCACCTTAGAGCCAGATCTCCATCAGCCATCTCTAAGCCAGCTCCGTAGGCTTCTATTGGCCCTCTCCTAATATAGTATTCGTGTGGATCATATCCCAGAATTGATATTGCGGCAACATGACTCTCAGGCGCAACCCCACGTTCAACAGTATACATTAGTCCGAGCTTACCCTTGCTGGCCAAGAAATCCATATTTGGTGTCTCAGCGTACTCGAGCGGAGTCTTATCCTCGAGCTCCTTTATGGGCAGGTCCCCCATGCCATCGATTATGACATATATGAGTTTTAGATTGGACAATGGGGACGCACGCTCACTAGAGAAAAAGATTTAGTTAAGCATAAAATTTACTAAAGTTTTGCTGTGATGAAATCTTTTATCCTTCTAAGAGGGGAGTTTTATTTGTGTATTAGGATGCCGGAGAGTGCTTATGGTGAGGTTAAGGGTTAGGCAACTTGATTTAGAGGCTGGTGGGAAGTTTATCGTCGTCTTGAATCGTGATGACGCCGAGGAGCTCGGTGTGTCAGGGCTCAGTAGGGTTAAGGTGTCAAAGGATTCTAAGGATGTCATAGCCATAGTTAATCTTGCTACTGAGAGTATTCCAAGGGGGCATATAGGCGTATATAACGAAGTTAAGAGCTATCTAGGCTTAAGGGATCTGGAGGAGGTTAATGTTGAAGCAATAAGTTTTCCCACATCAGTCTACCATATAAGGAGCAAGCTTAGCGGTAAGAGATTGACTTATGAAGAGATATACGAGGTTGTCAAAGACGTTGTTAGCGGAAGGCTCAGTGAGGTGGAGATAGCAGCATTTATAGTAGCCCTCCACGCATTTGGCCTAGACTTAGATGAAGCCGCAAGCCTATCACTCGCAATGGTTGAGACTGGAAGCAAACTTGAACTTAAGAAGCCGCTTATAGTCGATAAACATTCTATAGGCGGCGTCCCAGGAGATAAAACAACACTACTAGTGGTTCCGATCATCGCGGCCTCCGGCCTAACTATACCAAAATCCTCCTCCAGGGCTATAACCTCAGCGGCGGGTACAGCTGATAGGGCCGAGACCCTAATGCCAGTTAACCTCAGGTTAAGTGAGGTCCGCGAGGTTGTTGAGAAGACGAATGGTTGCATTGTTTGGGGTGGGGCTCTGGACTTAGCTCCAGCGGACGACATATTTATCAGAGTTGAGAACCCGCTTTCAATAGACCCCCTCCTCCTTCCATCAATAATGAGTAAGAAGAAAGCTGTAGGCGCAAACCTCCTAGTCATAGATATACCGACTGGCAGGGGGACGAAGGTTAAGACTATTGGTGAAGCAGACATGCTTGCTAAGGACTTTATAGAGCTTGGTAGGAGACTTGGGATTGAAGTTAGATGTGCAGTTACCTATGGGGAGCAACCCGTCGGCTATACTGTTGGACCAGCTCTGGAGGCATGGGAAGCGCTTAATACCCTGATGGGAAAGAGTAGACCCTACGACCTAATTGATAAGGCGGCGCATATAGCGGGTATACTGTTAGAGATGAGCGGGAAGGCAAGGGGCGGTAATGGGAGAGAAATAGCCCTCAAGATACTTGAGAGCGGTAAGGCTGAGGAGAAGCTGAGGGAAATTATAGGCGCCCAAGGAGGGAACACAAAGATAACTCCGGAGGATATACCCCTAGGCCACGAGAGATATACCGTTTACTCAAAGAGGAGGGGCGTTATCCTATGGATAGATAACTCTATAGTAGTTGAGGCTGCTAGGCTGGCTGGAGCTCCGAGGGATAAGGGGGCTGGGATACTCTTACATAAGAAGATAGGAGATAAGGTTTCTGAAGGCGAGCCTCTGGCAACAATATATGCCGAGAGGGCAAGTAGGCTTGAGAAACCAGCAAAGATCCTGGAGGAGACGCTGGCCATAGGTGTTGGAGATAGGATGGAGATGTTAATCCATGAGATTAAGGGGAGACCGGTAACGAAAAAGACTTTTGTTTTAGAGCGCTAATAAGCCAGCCGCAGGGCTAAATATAAATACTTGAAATGAATTTCTTTAGAGTTTACTTGTGAAGGTGGTCTGATGGAGGAGTTCTTCAAAATAGCCCTTGAACTTATTGAGGCTAGCGAGATGCATGAAAAGTATAGGGGTGAGGAGTGCATAAATCTCATAGCAAGCGAGGGCATAAAATCTCCGGCTGTTAGGGAAATGCTGCAGCTAGCGATGGATTTAGAATGCAGATATGCTGAGGGCGAGAACAACCTTGATGGACATGTGAAGAAGAGGTATTATCAGGGGCAAAAATATATCACGGTAATAGAGAACTGTGTGACAGACTTAATGAAGATGCTATTTAAGTGCAATTGGGCTGATGTGCGCCTTGTCTCCGGAACCCATGCAAACCTAGCCGCCTTCAAAGGTTTATCCATGGCCACAAAGAATAGGAAGATGGTTGTCGCTCCATTAAGTGCTGGCGCACATATATCCCACGATTATACAGGGTTGGCTGGAATGGTCTTAGGTCTAGAAAACATAGAGCTGGCGTACGACGTTAATGAGATGAATATAGACCCTGAGAAGTCGGCTGAGATTATTAGAGCTGCTAAGCCCGGCATAGTAACATTGGGTGGAAGCTTATTCCTATTCCCGCATCCAGTTAAGGAGCTGAGCGAAGTTGCCCATGAGGTTGGAGCATACCTGGTCTATGATGGAGCACATGTTCTTGGGCTAATAGCTGGCGGCGAATTCCAGGATCCATTGAGGGAGGGCGCCGACTTCATAACGGCGTCAACGCACAAAACATTTCCAGGGCCGCAGGGCGGCGTGATTCTCGCCGAGAACAGGGATGATAGGTTGGAGAAGGCTATAAAGAGCGTCCAGTACGCAATATTCCCACTAAGCACATCGAACACCCATCTTGGAAGGCTTCCAGCGACCGGCATAGCTGCGCTTGAGCTGAAGATATTTGGGAGAGAGCTGGCTAGGCAGACTGTTATGAATGCTCGAGCCGCTGGAGAGTACCTTTATGAGAGGGGTCTAAAGGTTCTTGGGGAGAAGCATGGTTTCACGAGGTCTCATCAGCTGGCCGTTGATGTGCGGGAGCATGGCGGCGGAGGGAGGGTTGCTGAGGATCTTGAAAGGGCAAACATAATCCTAAATAGGAATATATTGCCATATGATGACCAGAGCAACCGGGAGAACCCGTCTGGAATAAGGATAGGTTTCCAAGAGGTGACTAGAAGGGGATTCACGGAGAGCGATATAAAATATCTATGTGACCTAATGCTTGACGTAATCAAGGGAAAGCGCAAGCCAGAAGAAGTAAGAAAAGATGTCATAGAACTAAGAAGAGAACATAACGAAATCAAGTATGGATTCCGAAGCGTAAAAGAAGCCATAGAATATCTGCAGAAAAGCCTAAAAGGAGCATAATGGTGAAGGAGAGAGGGGGCTAATCGAAGAGATGGGGCATCAACAGAGAACTCTTAAACCCTAAAAGTGAAAACTGGCTTCTTTCCTATTTCCCCTAAGTCTTAATTACTCTTGGTATTTTTCCGGCTCTTAATGCATGGTCTGCTATTACGAATGCTAAGCATGCTTCAACCACTGGAACCGCTCTTGGGACTATGCATGGATCGTGTCTCCCAGCAACTTGAATTTCCTCCTCACTCATTGTTTCCAAGTTTACCGTCTTCTGCTTTCTCGATATTGATGGTGTTGGTTTGAAGGCAACTCTAACTTTTATCGGCATTCCATTAGATAATCCACCTATTATTCCGCCAGCATTATTTGTTAGCGTAATAACTCTTCCATCCCTAATAGCGTATTGGTCGTTTGCTTCAGAGCCCCTCATAGAAGCCACTCTGAAGCCAGCCCCGAACTCAACTCCCTTAACGGCCGGTATGTTAAAGAGCATCTTCGCTATATCCGCATCAAGAGAATCGAATATTGGCTCGCCAAGCCCAGCCGGAACATTAAGTGCAATACCTTCAATGACGCCGCCCACGCTATCACCATCCCTAGCCGCGCTTAAAATCTCCTCAATCATCTTATTGGCTAATTCTGGAACCGCGCATCTAACTGGATTCGTATAAACATTCCTTTTTATATCGTCATAGGAGACTTCGTCTCCAACCCCCACAGAACCAATCTGCACAGTGTGGGCCAATACTTCAACCCCAATTAAGCTCAGGAGCTTCTTAGCGATGGCTCCGGCCATAACGTAAGCCACGGTCATCCGCCCAGAGAACCTTCCGCCGCCACGCGGGTCATTAAAACCACCATACTTAATTCTAGCAGCGTAGTCCGCATGCCCAGGCCTAGGTTTAATCATGATGGACTCGTATGGTGTTGAGTCGATATCCCTATTCCAGACAATCATGCATATGGGAGCCCCAGTAGTATAGCCCCTATAAACGCCGGATATAATCTCGACTTTATCTTCCTCCCTCCTAGGTGATGTTATCTCCGAGAGACCTGGCCTCCTCTTATTGAGCTCAACCTGTATATCAATCTCGCTTAGCGGCAGTCCAGCTGGGCAGCCATCTACAACAGCCCCTATACAAGCACCGTGACTCTCTCCAAAACATGTGAGGACAAGTGCCTTGCCTATCGAGTTACAGTTCAATTATATCAGCTCCAAGTAAGCGCATATCTGAAATAAAGTTTGGATAGGATTTACTTATGCATTCAGCATTACGTATAATTGTCTCTCCGTGAGCCCCAAGGGCTACAACCGCACACGCCATCGCTATCCTATGATCTCTATGCGGGTCTATTTCAGCGCCCCTTAAGCGTCCACCACTTATCACTAACAAGTCTTCTAGGGGTTTTACTGAGGCACCCATCTTCGTGAGCTCGCTCACCAACGCCTCAATTCTATCAGACTCCTTAAATCTGAGCCTACTAACACCACTTATAATTGATTCGCCCTCAGCGAAACACGCTAAGGCGGCGCATACCGGGATTAGGTCCGGGTTATCCCTTAAGTCCACGCTAATAGGTTTTAGACGCCCATTAACCCCCCTAACCTCAACATAGTTTCGGCCAACCTCAACTAAAGCCCCCATATCGCTAAGTATATTGATTATCCTTCGATCGCCTTGGAGAGTTTCCTCCCTAAGATCCTCAACCCTAATATGCGACCCAGTTATCGCCGCCGCGGCTAGGAGGAACGAGGCAGATGAGTAATCTCCCTCAATAACGTGATTATAAGGTTTATACTCCTGCCCGCATGGAACATAAAACATGCCTTCGGAGGAAACTACTTTCACACCATGTCTCGCCAGAATATCCACTGTTATATCCACATATGGCTTTGACTCCAAGGGAGTTGAGAGGCATATATATGTATCGCTCTCAGCCATCGGTGTCGCGAAGAGCAAGCCTGATATAAACTGGGAGCTTACGTCGCCCCTAATCTCAGCCCTACCGCCCATAATCCCTCCGCCAAACACTATTATGGGCGGCCTGCCATCACCCCGAGCAGAATAACATTTGACCCCAAGTTGACTGAGGGCGCTGAGGAGTGGACCCATAGGCCTCCTTCTTAAACTCTTACCACCAGTAAGAACCGAGATTCCATTGGTGAGGGCGCAGACCGGAGTAATAAAGCGCATTGTTGATCCGGAATCGCCGCAATCTATAACGTCTTCCGGAGTCTCGGGCCTCAACACCCCATGGACTTTTATCTCCTTTCCCGAAACTACAATTTTAGCGCCAAGCATGCGGCATGCGTTAATAGTCGCGATAGTGTCATCACAGAAAAGTGGGTTGCGGATAATTGATTCGCCGCTGGAGATGGAGGATGCTATCACGGCTCGGTGTGTATGAGCCTTTGAGGGTGGAGCCCTCAACGAGCCACTAAGCGCCGCTCCGCCCCTAATAACTATGCTAACCATTAGAGACACCGCAAAATGCTATATTGGATGGGCTTTCTTGCGGTTAATAGCGGTCTCAATCACCTCGCCTTCATACTTACTCCAAGCATTACGGACATCATTAACCCTATCTTTTGGAACCACAGCGGCTACTGCTGGACCCTTACCGGAAAGACCTGCGGCTATCGCCCCCGAGGCTAATGCTTCTATGGCTATATTTGGGTCGTATCCTAAAACCACTGAGTAGGCTAAGCCATTGAGAGTCATTGCATGCCAATATTCTCCGGATAGGGCCATCTTGTGAAGGAACTTTATCTCCTCCGCTATAATCTTCATCCTATTTACATCTGACTTAGCCGTGTAAGCCTTTCTAGGCGAGACATAAATTAGAACCGCATAGTCCTCCTCTGGATGAAATATCCTCAGAATCCTCCTCTCAAGGTTATTTGTTACAACTATGTTTCCGAAGTATGAGGCACATGCGTCATCAAACGCGCCTGTTACGGTTACCCCGGCTTCAATTGATGCATTAACACCAAGGTTGATTGCCGTTAGATCGTCCACACTCTCTCCGAGCGCCGAGACTGTTGCTAGAACTATTGCATTAGCGGCTACACTACTACTCTTCAACCCACGCGCAATCGGAATATTTGAGTCTGTTTCAACGCGGGCTCCATACTCGTCCTCGACACCAAAATATTTTAAGACATGCATAACAGCCTTCTCAATAAGAATTGTGCTTTCAGAGGGGTCTGAGAGGATTTTACCCTCAATCCTTCCAGGCTCGTTTGTGAGTTTAACCCTAGCCTCAGTTCTAAGATTTATTCCAAGAGCCGCCCCTAAGCCGCAGGATATCGCATTAATTATTGTTACGGCTCCGTGCGCAACAGCCCGTCCAACCAGAGCCATAAATAAACACCCTATTACTCTTTCTCCCCCAACCTTTTTAGAGCAGCCTCCCTCATAACCTCTACTGGAGCCTTAGCGCCAGTCCATATTTCAAAGGATAATGCACCCTGATAAACAAGCATCCAGAGACCATCAACAGTCCTAGCGCCAACGGACTTAGCCTCCTTGAGGAGCCTAGTCTCAAGCGGTTCATAAACTATATCAAAAACTGTCAAATTCCCGTGGAGCAGCTCCCTCTTAACTGGAGTCTCATTGATATTTGGCTTCATGCCGACCGAAGTTGCATTTATTAGTATATCCGTATCCTTCAACACGTCCTCTAGAACGTTTTCTGAGAGCAGGCCAGCCCTAACACCCACGAAACTGAAAACCCTCCTCAACTCATCGGCCAGCTTCACAGCCCTCTCCAAAGTCCTATTCAATATTATTAGCTCCCGAACATGGTTAGCCAGCGCAAAGCATATTGCCCTCGAGGCCCCTCCGGCCCCCAGAATGACGACCTTCCTTCCAGCTGGATCTACACCAGCATGCCTTAGGGCTCTCAATGCTCCTAAACCATCAGTCGTGTATCCTACAAGTTTTTCGCCCCTATTAAGTATAGTGTTTACTGAGCCGGCTAGTCTAGCGCCCTCATCTAGCTCATCAAGATACTTTATCACGTTTATTTTGTGGGGCATTGTTACATTTACGCCGTAGATTCCGAGACCTTTTATGCCTAAAACAGCATCCCCAAGTCTTTCAGGCGGGACATTGAAGGCGACGTAAATGTAGTCTAAGCCGAGGTGCTGGAAGGCCGCGTTATGCATAGCGGGGCTTAGGGAGTGCTCAACCGGGCAGCCTATTAGGGCGCAGACCTTTGTTCCACCACTTACCTTAATCATTCAAGCCCCATCCTCCTATAAATATCCCTCAGCTCATGGATTGTTATCTGCCCAGGAGCTGTTTCGAGCCCCCTTCTAAGCGAGATATATGTGAATGGTGCGCCAAATAAGGGAGATAGAACCCTTGAGAGAACCCCCATTTCACCCATAGCGAAACAGACCAGATTAACCTTCCCACTCATCTCATATGTGAAAACTAGGCACCTAACACTATCGTCTATGCTATTAGCCATTGTAACCACCTTACATATGTCGGCTCCAGCCTCAACCTGCCTCAAAACAATCGTCTCAAGCTCCCTGACTGGCGGGGTATGGGTGAAAATATGGTGTGAGATTATTACTTTGGCGCCGTAAGCCTTGATACGTCTAACAATTTCATGGAGGCTCTGTGTATCCAGCTCCAAGTCAACATACGTGAAGCCAGTCTCAGCCGCCTTAAGAAGCACCTTAATCCTCTCCTCCTCACTAAGCGTGCATACGCCACCCTGCCCCCTATGTCTATTAGTCGCTATTAGGGGGACTGAGGAAACTCTAACAATATCCTTTAGGAGATCAATGTTATCCGGGGAGAACTCACGCATATAGTCTAGGCGAACCTCGATGAGATTAACCCCACTGGACTCAGCTTCGCGAATTAGGCTAAAGATCTCTTGAGGGTTCCTAGCGGGGATGGGGACGCAAACCTTTAAACCCAAATTAGTCTTAAACCTCCATTACCACCATCTTCACTATATTGTACAATAAAAAATATTATTTTGATTTATTGAACTGGTTATATCCAGAAAGTTGGTGAAGTGATCCTCCAGCAGTAAACGTCCCATACGTCTGTAAACCTTAAGGCAAATATAGTTCAAATCCATGTAATTCTTTAAAAATGTTTCCGGGTGGTCGTATGCTTGAGACTCTAGTTCTCAGCGATGATGAGATCAAAGGACTTCTCACAATGAGTGAGGTTATGGAAGCTGTTGAATTTGCCTTTAGAGAGAAGGGGCTTGGTCGGGTTCAGATGCCCCCGAAGATCTACTTATTCTTTGATAAGCATTATGGAGATTTAAGGGCCATGCCCTCATATTTAGAGAGCATTGAAGTCGCCGCAGTCAAGGTGGTAAACGCACACCCAAAAAATATGGAGAGGTATGGTCTGCCAACAGTCATGGCAATAATAATCTTGGTAGATCCGAGATCCGGTTTCCCACTAGCAATCATGAGTGGGACAACAATAACGAATATGCGCACAGGCGCAGCTGGTGGGGTTGCCGCAAAATACCTTGCAAGGAAAGGATCAAAATCCGTCGGCATAATTGGAACTGGAGCCCAAGCCAGAATGCAGCTCGCGGCCCTCGTAGAAGTTTTTAGATCATTTGACGAGGTTAAGGCGTGGGATATAAATGAGAAAAACATGAAAGCCTTTAAGGAGGAGATGGATGCTAAGTATGGGCACATTTTTAAAGTGAAAGCTGTCAGGAGTGCAGAGGAGGCTGTTAGAGGAGTGGACATAGTTGTTACCGCGACGCCGTCTAGGGCGCCAATAGTTATGGATGAGTGGATCTCCGCTGGGACACACTTCAATTGTATAGGTGCGGATGCCCCCGGCAAGGAGGAGCTGGATCCACGAATCCTCAAAAGAGCTAAGATTATCGTAGATGATTGGGAGCAGGCGGCCCATGGCGGGGAGATAAACGTGCCATTAAGCATGGGGGTTATCTCGAAGAGGGATATATGGGCGGAGCTAGGTGAGATAATAGTCGGCAAGACCCCCGGCAGAACCAGCGAAGATGAAATAACGGTCTTTGTTTCTACAGGCCTTGCTATACAGGACGCTGTAACTGCTCATCTCGCGTATAAGAAGGCTCTAGAGAGGGGTGCTGGTAGGAGAATTAGGATTGTTTTATAGGTATGCTTACATGAGTTTTCTTCTTTTCTCCCCACCAGAGACCAGGAGCATTTGAGCCCTACTTAAATATTCTAGAAAATCACGGCCTCTATCCGTTAAACCATATACTCTCCTACCATTCTCCTCAATAACACTAATGAGGTTCTGTTTGAGGAGGGAATTCAAAATCTCCTTCAAATTCATCCATGACAGATTACATTTGTACATAATGTTCGTAGGCTTATTAACCCCCTTATTTATAGCCCTTAAAACCTCTAAATATAGTTCGAGCTTAGACCTCCTCTTGGCCACCCCGCTCACCAATTTATACTATTATGGCACTTAGATTATTGAAGATTGTGTAACCGCCAGCATCCCGATCCGGTTACACAATATATTTAAGGCTCTGTAGAAAAAGGGGAGAATTTTTGAAGAATATTGCCACGAAAAGAATAGATTAATTAGTTTAAATCTTATCTTAGTAAGAGGATGGCGACTTTGAGGGATAGTTTTGATTGTATCGAGATGTAGAAGATGTGGCGTTAATAGGGCTGAGGTTTACTTAGCCCACTCGAACCTGAGCCTATGCCCAGAGTGCTTCACGCTCCTAACAGAGAGGAGGGTAAGGCACACAATTGAATCACATAAAATGATCTCCAGAGATGATAGGCTTGGTGTCGCCGTCTCAGGTGGGAAGGATAGCTCAAGCCTAGCATATATCCTACACAACCTCTACGAGAAGCTAGATATGGTTTTAATATATGTAGACTTGGGTGTTCCGGAATACTCCAGCCACTGCCTAAAGAAGGTTGAGACTTTGGCTAAAATGCTTGGCAGGGAGCTCGTGGTCTATAGTTTAGAGAGGGAGCTTGGGTTCACAATAGGGGACGTGAGGGGCACCATTTATGGTAAAAAACCATGCTCCGCATGCGGGACTATAAAACGCTACCTCTTCAATAAAATAGCGTATGACCTAGGATTAACGAAGATTGCGACCGGGCATAACTTAGATGACACCGTTGAAGCGCTATTTAACTTCTATATTGAGGGAAATGTTAAGTCCCTTGTTAGGCTCAGGCCATACCTGCCCAAAACGCATCCAAAAATAGTGCCGAAGATAAAGCCCTTAATAGGATTGACTGATATTGAGTGTTACTACTACGCAGAATATAAAGGGCTGCCAATAAGGGCTTTAGAGTGCCAGTTCTCGAAAGGATCTAGATCAGTTAGGAGGAAGGAGTTATTGAATACAATAGTGGAGAAGATACCAAGTTTTAAGCATACGTTCATAAACTCTCATTACAAGAGGATTCTGCCGCTGCTGGAGCAGGCTCTAAAGAGTCAGGGTCAGGGGGAGGAGACGGAAATATATGATTGCCCAATCTGCGGGATGCCAACCTCGTTAAAGGGCATGCCATGTCATTTCTGTAAAATAGTCAACATGATTAAGGGGAAAGTTGAGGTGAAGGTCTCCTAGCAACAACATTTTCCTAGAGGCAAACATCACAACGACGCTCACAACAAATCCCTCACAGAAAAATCTTATTGTTTCACAAATGTGTCTCCATAATGTTAGGGCTATAGGAGACACTACTTATGGCTTAATGACGTTATCTATGGTTGAAGGTTGAGCGGATTTTTGGTCTTATGGAAGTGGTGTGGGGAAGGGAGCTACTTTTTCTTTATGTTCTCCGCTTCCTTAAGCCTATTGTGGAAGCATGTTTCCTCACCTAAGTGGCATGCTGGGCCTCTGGACCTGACGACATATAATATTGCGTCTAGATCACAGTCAACAAGAATGTTAACGACCTCCTGAACATGCCCTGACGTTTCGCCCTTCATCATGACCCTGCCGTGGGAGCGCCTATAGTAGTGGGCGTATCCTGTCTCAATAGTCTTTTGAATGGCCTCCCTGTTCACGTAAGCTAATGTTAAAACTCTTCCAGTACCCTCCTCCTGAACGACAACCGGAAGTATTCCCCCACCCTTCTCAAAGCTCAGTTCATCTAAGCTAACTTTTTTCAAGATTTTCATATCCTAACCGGAACACCCCTCTCGTAAAGGAACCTTTTAACAACCGGTATTGGATACTTACTATAATGGAAGATTGAGGCGGCTAAGGCGGCATCAGCGCCCCCAAGAGTGAAGACTTCTAGGAAGTGTTCTGGTTTACCAGCTCCGCCGCTCGCGATAACTGGTATGTTAACGCTCCTGGAGACCACCTTCGTTAATTCAATATCGTATCCCAGCTCAGTTCCATCCCTATCAATTGACGTTAGCAATATTTCTCCTGCACCAAGCTCCTCGCATTTAACAACCCACTCAATTACATCTAAGCCAGTTGGCTTCCTTCCACCATAAATGTAAACCTCAAACCAACATGGTCCCTCAGGGGTCTCCACAACATTTCTATCAGGTTTACGCTCATATCTCCTCTTAGCATCTATAGCTAGAACAACACGCTGCGGGCCAAAGGTCTTAGCGAGTTCCCTAATGAGCTCCGGTCTCTCAACCGCCGCCGTGCCTATTGAAACTTTATCAGCCCCACTTGACAATACTGCTGATGCATCATCAACTGTTCTTATGCCGCCTCCGACCGTGAAGGGTATATTTACCTCTGAGGCGACTGCTTTAACAACATTAATAAGTATGCTCCTCTTCTCTGCAGACGCCGTTATATCCAAGAAGACTAGCTCGTCAGCACCATCCTCACAGTACCGCCTAGCAAGCTCAACGGGGTCCCCAGCATCCCTCAAGCCAACGAAGCTTATCCCCTTAACAACTCTCCCATGATCAACATCTAAGCACGGTATTATGCGTTTAAATCTGGTCATCGTATGGCACCACAAGAATAGTACTTCACTCGGAAGCTACTTTTAAAGCTTCTTTCAGGTTAAAGCATCCCTCATAGAGGGCTCTGCCAACTATCACCCCATAGACTCCCAGCTTCTTCAAGGCTATTATATCTTCTAGGCTCCTAATGCCTCCAGAGGCAATAATATTAGCGTCCAAATCAAGTATCTTGGATAAGTTCTCTATATCCGGCCCAGCCAATGTCCCATCACGCTGGATCGACGTTACGAGGAGGAACCTAACGCCCATACTAGTAAACCTCTCTGCAGCCCCTCTAAGACTGACACCAGTATCCTCTCTCCAGCCACTAACCATAACAACGCCATCAGAGTGGTCTAGGGCAACCACAACTCTATCTGAACCCAGCTCCCCCAAGAGAGTCTTAATGGCTTCTGGATCCTTAAAAGCCATCGATCCAATAACGACCCTACTGGCCCCGAGGCCTATTATTTGGCGCGCCCGCTCGAGACTCCTTACCCCACCACCAACCTGAACAGGAACCCTAAGGGCCCGGATTATATTGCCTATAACTTTGATGTTATCTCCCCTCCCAAGGGCTGCATCCAGATCAACTACGTGGATCAGCCCTGCTCCCTCAAACTCCCATATTTTGGCAACGGCCACGGGGTCGCCGAAGTGCTCATAAAACCTTGCGTGCTCAATCTTCCCCTTAATGAGTCTAGCGACCCTGCCCTCAATTAAGTCTACTGAGGGTATTACAAGCAAGTGCAACACCTGAGTCCATACTTATGTTATAGGAGGCCCTTTGAGCTCGGTATGCCAGCCCTCTCAGCATCTATTGAGACCGCTTGCCTAAGGGATAGGGCAAGCGCCTTGAAGGCTGCTTCGACCTTATGGTGGTCGTTTAACCCATACTGAACCCATATGTGTATATTAGCCCTCAGAGAGTTCGCCAAGGTCTCCAGGAAGTGATATATGTCCTCACAGCGCATATTCTCAACGCTTCCCCCCTCAAGCTTAAGGTCTATTTTTGGGTAAGGTCTATTGGATAAATCTATTGCGGCGAAGGCAAGGGAACAGTCCATTGGAACAATTGCGTACCCAAACCTCTTTACATTGGCGGCGTCTCCAAGGGCCCTCCTCAACGCTTCGCCTAGACAGATGGCTACATCCTCAATAACGTGGTGGCTTAGGTCTCCCCTAGCCTCAACATTTAAGTCGATTAGGCTGTGGGTTGCCAGGGACTTTAACATGTGGTCTAGGAAGGATATGCCGGTACTAACGTTTGAGGAGCCAGTTCCATCTAATTTAACCCTAACCTTAACCTCGGTCTCAGACGTCTTCCTATAATATTCCGCCTCCCTCAAAAACTCGCCTCCTAACAGCCTCAATGATAGATGGGATCTCATTAACGGATGGAGAAATAATGTCGCAACCAGATTTAAGGAATTCGTGTAGAGCCATATCCTTGGCGCCCGTATAGGCGTATACTCCAGCAAATATAAACCTTTGATCCAGCTTATTAGCCCTCTCAACCATGAATACATCTTCCATTGAGTCCCCTATGTACAGGGTATTTTTAAAGGGTTCTAGGCTCCATGCGGATTTGAAGAGCTGGTATGGATTGGGCTTCGCGAGACTAATCTTAAGGAAACCCCTCCTCAAGTATTCTTCCTCAATCTGCCTCACATCATTTAGGAAGACGAGCGCCCTTGGATTAAAATATTCTAGGATGTCGCCGAGAACATGTTTTGCTGGGGCAAACATACTTCCAGAGGCTATCCCAAGCTTACCCCAGCCAACCAACTGTGAAAAACTCTCAAGGGTCTCCCGCCTGACTATAACCCAGCTATTCTCTATTGTCCCAGGCCCATGGAAGAGCTCGGGCTCTAAACCATACACTCTCCTGAAGAGCTCCGGCCCGCAGAATATCTCCTCAAAAACTTTTGCTATAATGCTCCCAGAGACCCTCCCAGATCCATAAAGGAAACTCTTCAGCGTATCGTAGACGTCTCTGGGGATACCCTTTGAGGACAATATTGCCCTATCAATCGAGGCGACTCCATCATTATTGAGCATATACGTGAAATCCTTAAGCCTATTGATGAGAACCCCAGCGTCTATAAGGGGAAACGCTGCGCGAATCATATCCCCTACCGCCAAAACTTTTCTAAAATTGCTTCCCCCACATTCAACGGTCTTCATCGCTTCCGAGAGCTCCTTAATGAAGCCTGCTGGCATCTCAGACAATAGGAACATTAATAGACCATAGACTATGTCATGGTCGTTATTGAAGCCTCCACTCCTCCTAAAGGAGAATATCACTTCACTTGAGATCAGTTCCTCTGGAATTTTGTGGCCTGTTAGCGCCTCAAATATCCATGAGGTTGCCCTCGCTATAGCTTTATCATACGATTCCCTAACATCTATTAAGACCCCATCACAATCAAATATTATGGCATTAACCTCAGCTATTTCCCTGAGCCTACTCTTCTTAATGTATGCTTCGCCTAGATCGAATCTCACCGTAATATATTCTTTAAGCGCCTTCACACATAACCTCCCCAAGCTCCCTAATGAAGCGCTCCATCAATGGCCTTGGGGCAACGGTAACCCTCAGACAGTTATCAAATTTTAATACGCGCCCAATATCTCTTATAATTATACCCCTCTTTAAGAGAGCTCTATAAACGGCCTTCGAATCCCTATTCACCTGGAATAATACGAAATTTGTCTCTGAGGGGAAGGCTCTTACGCCACCTATGCTGTTAAGCTCCGCCACCAGGACATCCCTCTCCCGCCTGATATCGCTGAGTGTTCCGGCTATTTCAGGCCATTTATCAATCATTTTGAGAGCCGCCCTAATCGCTATCGTCGAGACCGAGTAGGGCATCTGGAACCTCTCATCAATGGTTCTGGCAAGTCTTCTATTGGCGGCGAGGTAGCCAACTCTTAAACCCGCTAAGCCAAAGGTCTTAGAGAAAGTCCTAAGAACCATTAGGTTGTCGAGATCTATGGCGGCATCAATTAAAGTCTTCCCGGAGAAGTCTGCGTATGTCTCATCTATAACCACTGGCCCCTCAAATTCATCCGCTAGACGTAGCACATCCTCCCGCCTAAACTGATTTGCAGTAGGGTTATTTGGCGAACATAGGAAGATAACCTTCGTCTTTGGGGTTATCGTGGAGAGCATTGAGTCTACATCCAGTGAGAAGTCCTCCTTTAAAGGTATACTCCTATAAGCGGCGCCCTGAACCTTAACACACCGCTCGTATATTGTGAAAGTTGGCTCTATGGAGAGAGCTTCATCCCCCTCTCTAAGAAATATTCTGGAGACAAGATCTATTAGCTGGTCACCCCCAGCGCCTATAATAATGCATTCTGGGGGAATCTTGGTGAGCCCGCCTATAGCCTCCCTCAACATCTTATACTCGTCCCTTGGGTATATTCTCGGGTCAGACTCCTCAATAACCTGCCTCAAAACACTTCTTAGGAGTTCAATTGGCACAAAGAAGTTCTCATTCGAGTTAAGCTTCAGTATCTCGCTGGGCTTCTTACCAAGCTTTGCGGCCAGCCCCTCAATTGTCTCCCCAACATCATATACATTTAAACTACAGGCTCCCCTAATAACAGCCTCAATTATCCTTTTCCCCATCAACCTTAACCCTCCTACTAATTGCTAAGGCATGTCTCGTTAACCCCTCACTCTCAGCCAAGACTATAGCAGCCTTAGATAGGGCTCTCAAAGCCTCAGGCGGGCACTCAGCAACCCTCACAAATTTTATGAAGTCTAGAGCTGAAAGGGGCTGATAAACGTGGCCGTAGCCTCCAGTCGGAATCACATGGTTTGTTCCAAGACAGTAATCGCTTAGGGATACCGGCGTTGAGTCGCCGATAAGTATCAGGCCAGCCGAGCGTATTTCTGCAGCCAGCTTATGGGCATTAACGGTGATTACCTCAAGGTGCTCCGGCGCGAAACAATTTATGAAGCTAACAGCCTCATCCAAGCTGTCCGCCACAAGGAGCCACGCATCCCCGTCCAGCATGGCGCCGGCGGCTAAACGCATTATATCTTCATGAACACGCTCGGCCAATCTCATTGAGGTGGTAACCAAGATTGCGATGCATCCAGGGCCATGCTCCATCTGCGAGATCATATCTAACGCAACATGGTGTGAATTAGCCGTCTCATCGGCTAAGATCATTATCTCGCTTGGACCAGCTGGATGATCTATTGGAACAATGCGCGAAACCAGGAGCTTAGCGGCCATAACATACTGGTTTCCTGGACCAACAATCTTGTTTACTGGCTTTATGCTCTCCGTCCCATAGGCCATCGCCGCCACAGCTTGCGCTCCCCCAACTCTATAAATCTCGTTTACGCCACACATATCGGCTGCAATAAGCGTCAGCGGGTGGATACTGCCATCCTTGAGCGGTGGGGTGCAAACAACAACCCTCTGAACACCGGCGACCTTCGCTGGAATAACGGTCATTATGAGGGTACTTGGGTATGGGTATCTCCCGCCGGGCACGTAGCAGCCGACGCTTTCAATCGGCTGTGGCTTCCACCAAACCCTAACGCCAAGCTCATCGGTGTATTCGAGATTTATCCTCGATATGATGCCTTTCTCAAATTCATAGATTCTTTTCTTAGCTGTCTCTATCGCAGATATCTGCTTATCAGTGACTTTGTCATAAGCCCCCTCAATCTCTTCTGGACTTACCCTAAGCCTATTAGCATCCAGTTTAACGCCATCAAACCTTTCTGTAAACTCTATTAGGGCTTTGTCCCCACGCTCCCTAACGCCCCTAATGATCCCCTCAACATACCTCAATAACTCGTCATCTAAGCCCTTTCTGGGCCATCTATCCCTTAAAAGCTGATCCCGGATCCTACTCAGCTTAACTATTCTAGCTAGCAAGTCTCATCTCTCCCAGCCCTCTCTCCGCCACTAATCTCCTCTAGGGGGAGAACCTGTCTGGGCTCATAGACGACTAATCCCTGAGCCAACCTCCTGAGTATTGGCAGGAGCTCCAGGAACTGATCCCTATCTATCACCGTATTCACTGAGAACCAGTTCTCATCAGCCAATGGCGCTATCGTCGGCTTCTTGAGAGCTGGCAACCTCTCAAGGAGAACTGAAAGATTACTTTTATGCACGTTAACAAATATGTGCAGCTTCTTCCTACCATCAATCGCGCCCTTTAGGAGCGTTAGGATATCATATATTTTCTCGCGTTTCTCCGGGTCCTTAAGGGAGTTTTTGTTCGCTATTAGTATCGCCGAGGACTCCATTATGACCTCGATGGGCTTCAAGTTATTCCTTTCAAGAGACTCCCCCGTCTCCATGACATCGATTATTGCATCAGCCTCCTCCGGCGGCTTAGCCTCGGTGGCTCCGAAAGAGAGGTAAAGGGCAACCTTATCATTCTCGCCCTTCCTCCACCACGGGGTGATCATTAAGGGCTCCTTACTGCCATAAAGCCTCCTATAGACTGGGTTACTCATCAGGTATTCTGCCGAGACATTAAGGTACTCAGTTGATATCCTTAGAACCTCACCCTCACCATTGAACCTCTCCAGTAGGCTCGACAGATCGTTCACGTCCGTCCATGATCTAGGTACAGCCAATACTAGCTTAACCCTGCCATACTCGAGATCTAATAGAACCTCAACTTCGGCGCGAGTCTCCCTTATCCAGTCGATTCCAGTTATACCTATATCATGTAAGCCATCGGCAACGAACATTGGTATCTCCTGTGGCCTAAGAATCTTTAATTCGATCTTTGGGTCATTTATAGATGGCCTATATGAACGCTCAGCGCCTGAAATGCTGTATCCAGCCCGTTCAAGGAGCCTAAAAGCTCCCTCAGAAAGATGCCCCTTAGGTATGGCGAAGCTAACCTTACCCATAACAGGCCACCATAATAAAACTGTCACAAACTTTATTATTCATATATTGTGGGCGAGGCTCCCCATCAACAAGCGAGACACTACTTACAGTGAAGGCGCCCACCCAACAATCTCCACACCACAAATAAGGTGGAGGTATTGTTCTCCATATAAGTTTTATTCTTTTTTAAGGCTACGTTAAACTGAAATTATTATGGCAGGATGATTGTTTGAAGCAAATGTTTCCAGTTCAGTCACAGAATTATTTTTACAGTTCTCCCAAGCTATGTTAAGAGACGAGTAGGCTCAGTATTTAGTCTTAAACCTGTATAGTGTGAAGATTTTAAACCCTTATTTTTGTAGTCATTATCTTTCCGTTTTCAACATAACCTGTCAGTAGTTGACCACTCTCAAGGGGTCTCCAATCCTCCTCAACATTTGTTTTCTCAGACGACACAACAAGCCTCTCCGTACTTAAAGAATATACCATTTGCATACCGGGGTGATCCCGGTAGCATAGTGATTTCACAGCCCCATCAAGCTCCTCATCATACTTACAGTAGGCATACAACCTTCCCCCGTCACTGAAAACCATGTTTAGGCCAATGTATGGCCTAGTTTTATCTAGGTGTTTATCGCGGACATTAAGCCAAATATCCCACAGGGTTCTCTCAAAATTTCTCAATGCATCTGGGAGAGCCCTCCCCTCATGAACCTCCTTCATTATATACCAGAAGTAGACTTCACTATCATTTAAACCTCTAATCCTCGCCCTCCACTCTCCAAGGAACTCGGCAACCTCATCTGGAATCATTATTACGCCATTATGGGCGAAAACATATTTTCCGTAATAAAATGGCTGAGAATTCTCTACTGAGATAAGTCTCTCCCTTGGCAAACCGCGCGGGTTACTGGCCCTCCTAATATGCGCAATAATAATATTGGACTTAATTTTTTCAGCAAGGCTCCTAAAACGCTCCTGCTCCTCGTAAACTGGCCTCTCGCTCTTAATGACCCTTAAAGAGCCATTAATATAGAAGCCTATGCCCCAGCCATCGCCCTGAAGCTTAAAAGGATCAGCATTACTCTGAGATAAAAGCGAGCATGGATCATTAACGAGATACTTGGCGGGGTTGGATGGGGTGATGGATAATAGTCCAAAGAGCCTACACATATAGTATCGAAAGCAATAAAGGGGACAGGAAAAATAAAAGGGCTACGCCCCTCGGTCTCGGATAGAAAATAAGCTTCTTCGGGTTTATACTGGTTTAAGGGTTTTAAGGGTCTGCTCATAGTAACGCGGCCCATAAGTTAATGTTATCTGGTGAAAACTCCCCCTCCCCGTCTCAACTTCCTCCAGGTTTCCTTCAGCATATATTACTTCATCCTTAAAGCATTGCATCCTAAACTCCTCAACATATGAAACGACCCTTAAGATGTCGGCGCGCCTCAGCCCCTCAATAACCTCAATTGGCTCAACATAGTAGATGGATGGGATGAATGGGCCATCCTTATCATCAGTAACCCTGAGAATAGACCTAGTCCAGCCAACTCGACGAATACGGAGAATATCTTGGCGCTCATCTACTATTTCGCGCCAAGCCTTAACCGGCTCAAATTCCGCCTTTATCCTCCGCCTTAAGCAGTCGTCATAAAAAACCGCGTAAATTAGCTTCCGCCGTTGATGCCAGAGAAACTCCCTGGGGTTTATGCCTTTAAAGCGCCAAACCTTACCCCTAATCGAGCTCTCATCAGTAAACTCGTTTGTTAGTGGTGAACTGGGCCGAGCGTATAACTCGCTTAGTATACTGCGGAGCTTCTCAAGACAGTCTCTACTATAAACCGTCATGTCTAGGTCAGAGAAATTTGGATTATGGAAGCCGTGGAGGATTGAGCCGAATACGCCAAAGTCTTTTAGAGATAAACCTTGATCCGCAATAATTATTGCAACCAGCTTTTGTAGGGCGTGAATTAAGCTATCAGATGGGCTTAACTCAATAATCTTTTGAAGCCTCTCCTCAGGTCTCCTAATCTCCTTAATGGCCATGTGTCTCACTCCAATAATCTTTCTCCCCAAAAATCTACAATCCATTATATAATGAGGATATTTTTCTGACAAGAAACTCCAGCCTTCATCTCCATAAAACTTATAAAAGACCCTCCTTCCATCGCTCCTAACGGCCTTGGGGTTACTCGATTTATAGATTTCTGAGGGGGCATACTCTAAGTCACATATATAGCCCTCAGGCAGGTGCATATACCCTAAAACCCTAAAGATGAGACCCTCATGTGTAATTATTGCATCCCTATCTCTGAGCCTTAGAGGGGCCAAATGTATTCATCACCGCCCCAAGCAGATCCGACGATAACCTGGTAGAATACTTTGCCATTCTGAGTAGACTTGACCTGCTCCAATATCCCAGAGACCCTAATCTTATCGCCTCTCCTAGCGACATTTCTGTAGCAACCAATCATGGAGACAACCCTCTCTGGAACCATTTCATCTGGCAGCTCCGAGAACTGGTCTAGCGGAGAGTAACACTCCACGCCATAGATCGCTGGACGGAACATTGTCTCATCGTCATCTCTAATCTTACAAATAAATTTGACTGGTTTTATTGGCGTATAGCAGTATTGGCCATACCTCACATTTATCTCCTCTGGCTTCCGAACGGCCGTATACATAAGAACCCTGCCCTCATACTTAACCCTATATTTCCTCACAGCATCCAGCCTATTTTTAAACACATAGCTGAGTAATCCTTCCCCAACGAGCTTATTTATGGTGGCTTCAACCCTCCTAAAGTTGTCCCCACCGTAAACTACAATATCTATGTCAGATTCCTCACCATGCATATTCAGAGCTATTGAGCCATGCAGCCCAAAGTCCTCAATTGGAATATTAGAGGCTTCTGAAATAAGAGTGATGAGCTTTACCGCTAGCTCCTGAAGTTTATCCCTATTAGGTTCCTTAAGGAGGGCTTGTAAGCAATCCCTTGGAACAAAAACCCTCTTAATGCAGCTGAATGGGACGGCGATGACCTCTTTACCCCTAAAGGGACAGAAATAAACGTATACGGGGAGATTTTCTTTAAAGGTTCTTAGAAGTCCCCTATAGTTTTCGGCAGTGTAGAGCTTCTCGGCGCGGAGGAACTCGGTATCGCCCTGCCTCCATCTCCTCTTCAATAGGCGGATGTTAAATAAGTCTTTAAATTTTGAGGGAATATACTTGAGAAAAGAGAAGACCCTATCCTCTGGATGTTCATAGCCAAATACATTAAATATGAAGCCATCACTAGTCAGCAGTGTGTCTCCGTCTAAGGGAAGCCATTCCTTAGCAGAAGCCATAAAGCACCAGCAATTATCTTGTAATACTAAAATATTTACTTTCCCACGGGTTTACCAAGCCACAATTTTAATTTAGAGCGTTTGCGTTAAATGGATGCGGCTACCTTCATTAACGGAAGAATATACCCCACAACATTAGGTTAAGGATACAAATTTAGGCGGGGCTAACTTAACATATAGATACGCACTTAGGGCTAGAGGAAGCGATAAAACTGTGAAATCAGCAGGGTGAGGAAAGTGCTACTAAAGCTGTTAGCGTTAATCTTAGCGATATTCCTGTTAATATTGGTGATACTATTCCTCGCATTAATTCTCGCCACCGGGACGCTCCTAAAGCTATGTTTACTCGCACTATTATCCAAGAAATCTATTGCAATACTACTCATAATTATGGGAGCTGTGCTGATAACCCTCGGAGCCATGGCACTGCTACTTTAATGTTTAATCTTTAAGCTCCGTAACGCCATTATTGCCGAGTGAATAATACATGATGAGACAGCTAATGCAGATATTGTTTCTGGAACGGCGATTCCAGCCTCATATGCATCCATCCACCAAAGAACCCATGATAGTAATCCTATGAGGAAGGCTGACGCCGCCAAAACAGACCCCCTCTCTACAGAGTATATTATGCATGAGAGGCCAGCTGAGACAAAGAATAACACGGATACTATAAAGTGGATTCTTCCGTAAATTTCATCAAAGGCCGCCACAGCCTGCAATAGCAGGGATGAAAATAATAAAGATACACCCGTATATTTTGCGTATCTTAATAAGACCCTCGCCGAGTATAACGCCACTAGAAAGCCGGATAATAATAAGCCAGAATTAAATATGGGTGCAACATTACTCTTCTGGGCATGCCCAAGGTCGCTTAATGCATTAATGAACCAGCTGAAGGAGGGAGATAGATAAATCGAGAGACCTATACAGATGTACGCTATTAATGTGCCGAGAATCCCCAAGATGATGAAGACTTTATCCCCAACCCTCTCCAAGCTGAACCACCCTACCACTTAATATAAGACTTAAACTCAACTTTAAGATCTCACCAACTAATTGCAGGCGCTCCATAGTTCCCCTCATTTACTCTATAACATTTATGAGGGAACCGTAACCCTTTGATATTCTATGTTGCGCCTAAAAGATTAAAACACCTTTTGCCTCCCTGCACAGTGCAAACTTTCCAAGAGCCTGGCGTAAGCCAACCTCCTCTGAGAGAAGTTTCCAAATGGGATCGGGGATAAAGTCATCATATTTTACCTCCATTATAACTGTTTTATCACCACCAACAGTTATTACCGGTATATCTTTTTCAAAAAATCTAAGGGGACGCGTGGTTATGCTTGTCCTCAAGTTGAAGTCAAAGGTTACTCTAACATTACATACTGGATAAATGTATGGTTCGCGAAGATATTCTAAAAGTACTGCTGGACGCAGGAGATTAAGGCGGCACTCAGTATAAAAGCGCTTAAGGAGCGGGATCTCAGAGCTCGCTAAAAAGCAAATATCACCTTTCATGATTTTCTCAGCCTCCTCCCTCTCAATAACCTCACTCTCCTTAAATACACAGTTATAGATCCTTACTTTTCTTTCAAACTTTACTGGTTTGTCGCGAAGGTTATAGATTCTGAGACGATATTTTTGTCTGACTCCGGCACCCGAAGCTTTCTCAAAATATGCGGAATTTTTAGGATCATCAAAATATAATGTTCGAACATGATAGTATCCCATAGGCTCAGCATAGGGATCAATCTTTAACACTGCCCTTATCTTTTTCCTTAAGACTTGATATTGTATGAAACTGAGTAAGTATTTTAGCTCATATCTTAGGTGTCTTCTCCGCACCTCCATTGTAACCCTCCTTCTCCCTCAAAAGGAAGAATGGCAGACATATGGCAACAGCTAACCCTATGAGCAGCATAATTGACCACAAAGAAGATTGCCCCAAATTCGTGACCTTTATATTCGGTTTACCAGGGGTGGGCTGTATAAGGTAATCCCAATCTGGGCCGCCATCCGGGTACCTACCATATGAGACGTCAGGTCTCTGCTTCCCAAAAACCACGTGGTCTATTACTGTCCGCCCATCCCTAGCAATTAGCGCCAGCTCTTCACCATCCCCTTTAAGGGCGAAACCAGTATGAATTCCAACCTGGTCTAAGGATGCATCAGCCCATATAACTAGGAACTCACCAGGACCCAAAACAACGCCCTCTGGAAAGCGAAACCTTCTAGGTTTTCTTAGATCATCGGTTAAGTACATGCCGCTCAAGTCTACTGGCGTATCGCCAGCGTTATAAAGCTCTATCCAGTCCGGGTATGTGCCATCAGGCCCCCTAAGGGTCCTCCTGTTTCTAGCCATAATCTCATTTATAACCACCTTTGGAGTTGGGTCTACGTGCACGTTTGGTCCCCCTGGAGTTGGCCCACCACTCAATATGCGCCAGCTCCCCTCGCCATCCGGGTACCTACCAAATGATGTGTCAGTCTCGGAGCTCGGATAGGATACGCTGTCAATTAGAGTGTAGCCTGAGGTATCGTTCATGTAAAGATATAGGCTGCCCCCAGCCGGGTTCAGAGTGAAGGGAGCATGATCATCTCCCTCATGAGGCTCGCCATCAAGCCATAGTATCATAAAAGCGCCGTCATCTATGCTTCTATCGGGGAGTCTCCACTTATTCGGAACTGATGGGTCATCAGTCAAAAAAAGGCAAATATTCACTATCGATCGATTCTTCAGCGATTGGCTAATAGTCTTCACCAGACCTGGACCCAGATTATAGATTTCTACCCATGGGTCATAGTCGCCATGATTGTCGGCTAATGTACCACTGTTAACAACCATTAACTCGTTTATCTTCAGATCTGATTTTTCAGCAAACTGGTTTAGCCGGGAATTTAAGTAGGCTGCTCTCCTCCTCACAAAATCTATTAGCCCCTTAAGGGAGGGCTCGAACTGTGAGACAGGGGTTAATAGATACGGGTCGCTGTAAACGTGGTCTCTGATAAGCGATGCGAGTTCCTGAATTCTAGCGCTTATGGTCTCTGCATCAAAACCTTCGCGAAGCATCTGTGCGAGAGCTCGAAGATAAATTTTCTTATAAGACTCTACCGCCAAAACTCTCTTTATCAGCACCAGATTGACTAGGGCTGAGGGGTCTTTAATTTCGTTAATTGCAGGTGGCGGGGGAGGCAGTGAAAGCTTTCCTCCGGGCACGAACTCAAGCCTAATGGGCTGCAGAGTTGCTGGTGGAAAAACATCGTATTCTGCGGGGTCCCTTATATTTCTGGGCATCATTATCCAAAAGGATCCGAAGGCTAAATTAGCGTCCCACAAAAGCATTGTGAATTTTCCAGACTCACCATTACGGTAGAGGTAGTAGTTACGCGCGTTACCAATATAGGAGTCTAAGTTTACAAACAGGTCGAGGAGAGCGAGGGTGTAAAGGACGGATTTAACATCCAAAATTGGCTCAAGTTTCTCAGGTAACTCTTCCAAGGGCGTTAAAGTAAGCACCCTTGTCAACTCAATTAAGTCAGACCAGTCATTAATATCCTCATTATTTTTGAGTTCATAAAATCCATAGTAAAGTTTGGGGTCCGGGCCAAAGTATGAAAGGGTTGCCAGCATCTCAGCCTTATAGATATTTCCGTGCTTATAATCTCCGAAGTGAGTTTCAATGAAAGTATTGTCTATGTGTTCCACGGCCAGGTAAAGGCCGTAATATTCATCATTAATATACAGGCGTGTGTAGACGGAACGGGGAGCAGGCACATATTTGCGGGCGAAATCCATGAAAAGTTTTTCTTTCATGAGTGTTGGGTCTAAGGCTAAATTATTAAGATCTAGTTTTTTGAGACCGAAGAAGGTTGTTTCAGGCTTGGTTCCATTATCATAATAGTTAAAGTCTATTCGAAATGATTTCTTAACCCATCCCTCCATACCAAAGCCAAATGTCGAGAACCCCTTAAAGCGGACACCAACACGCTTAATTTCAATTCCATGAGAGACAAAACGGGCTGGGAAATAGGGATCCTTAGTATTTCGGTCTTTATCGTGGGCTGCATAAAGGGTATCATACCAATTGGGATCATCAAAGTATAAGCGGATCTCGTGAATATAGCTGTCATTGAAGAAGACTGATGCTTGATCATTCAAATAACTCTCGCCACACCATCGCAGCTTATTTTTTGGAGGCGTCTCACTCTGGGCGGGGTTAAAGCTAATAAGCATGGCAAATAGAAGAATAACGGAGAGAAGAATTATCAACGTAGTTTTCGTATATCGTCTGAACATACCTTGCCTCAATTTTCCACCTCAGGGAGCAGTGTCAGCGCTATAGCTAACTAATGAAACGTCTTTGACGCCCTCAATTTTGAGAAGATCATCTATTCGGCTTACCTCCTTATCTTTCATCCGAACTTCAAGCATTAGCTCCACACCATCACGGGTTACAGTTCGGGATCTAATCTTACCCCTTGGAAGAGCTTGCTGAAGAGCTTTCTCAGCTTCATTCGTATAATGGACGACTAGTAGATATGGGTCGCTACCATGAAACCTTGCTCTGCTGAGTGCTAATAGAAATAGCCCAATTATCGGAGAACCTATTACAGCTACCATATAGAGAGCCGCGCCGCTAGCTATCCCGACGGCTATAGCCCAGAATGTAAAGGCGATCTCCGCAGGATCCTTAATTGCAGTTCTAAAACGTACTATACTTAGGGCTCCGATCATCCCCAATGAGAGAGCTATGCTTGAGCTTATAGGTATGGTGACCAATGTAACTACTAGACCAACCAACACTAACGTAAGGTTAAAGTTCTTGGTATAGATGACTCCCCTGAAGGCTTTACGGTACACGTAGCAAATGAATAGTGTCAGGCCGAATGTGACGATTAAACTTAGTAGCACTCGCTCGACGGTTAAAGCATAGAAGCCAACTGATGGATATAAGAACTCCCGCAATAATTTGTCTAAATCCTCAAGAAAACCCATCTACACCCCCAAATAGCAAATTAGATTTGTAGGAAACATATAAATATGTAGATAACGGGCATTATGGGAAATTTGTAAATATGCCGCTAAACTCCAGAGGTAATGAAGACCCCACTACTTCAAATACTCACAATCATATGCAAACATATTAGTAGAAAATTCCTTATTGCGAGTATATTATTTTGGGGAGAAGGGTTTGCTGGGGAGACCCTCAAATAAAGTGGACTTGGAGTACATAGAGAAGCATCCAAGATCAATGGATCTCTATAATAGGGCTAGAAAAATATTCGCCAGAGGCGTTACACATGACTCAAGATATTTTGAGCCGATGCCAATATACTGTGTTAAGGCTAAGGGATCTAGGAAGTGGGATGTCGATGGAAACGAATATATTGACTATTGGATGGGGCATGGGGCACTCATCTTCGGTCACGCCCACCCAGTCATAGTAAGGGCGGCCATAGGGCAAATACGTAAAGGGACGCATTACGGTGCATCACATGAGCTCGAGATAGAGTGGGGCGAGAAGGTCGCCCGCCTAATACCATGCGCGCGTGGAGGCTTAGTAGAATTCACAAACTCTGGGACGGAGGCAACGTTAATGGCGATCCGCATAGCAAGGGCATACACTGGGAAAAGAAGGGTCATAAAGTTTATGTCACACTTTCATGGTTGGCTTGATTATACAATAATCGATTATAACCCCGATTACTCATCCACCCTTGTTAGCGAGTACCCAATTGGCATACCGCCAGAGATATGTAGAAACACTATTGCACTACCGCCAAACGACATTGAGGCTGTAGAGAAGACTATTGAACGGGGCGATGTGGCATGTGTCATACTGGAGCCCGGTGGGGCCCTAATGGGACTCATACCAACTAAAAGGGACTTTCTTGAAGACCTTAGGAGGGTGACTAGAGATAACGACGTCATATTAATATTTGATGAAGTCGTCACGGGCTTTAGGGATGCTCCTGGCGGGGCGCAGGAGCACTATAATATTATACCAGATATGGCAACCCTCGGCAAAATACTCGCTGGCGGATACCCTGGCGGAGCTGTCGCTGGAGGAAGGGAATATATGAGCCTCTTAGAGTTTAGGGAGGGAGGAGAGACACGGCGCGTAAGCCATCGCGGAACATTTAACGCTAATCCAGTCTCCGCAGCCGCTGGCAACGCATGCCTGGGGCTGATACTTGAGGGTAAAGCTCACCCAACAGTCAATAGGAGGGGTGAAATGCTGAGACGGGGCTTAAACGAAGCTATTGAGGATAATAGAGTGGAGGGACTTGCGTGGAGCACAACTCCATCAATAATTAACGTAGGCTTTAAGATTAGCCGAGAGGATTTAGAAGTCTCGGACATCGAGAGTTACATTAGGTTTCAGAAGAAGATTAGTGAGAGCCGAAGGATTACGCATTATCTTGAGAAGGCTCTCATAAATAGAGGAATACATCCAATGGGCCCAAGGTTCATTTTATCTACGGCACATACAAGAAGGGATATTGAAGTAACAATAGAAAGGTTTGATGAGGCTGTAAGGGAGCTTAAATCCGAGGGCATATTAGGAACATAAAACTGCTATAGGATGGCAACAAGCATATCACTCACGCTTTTCTGGAAGGCGAGAGATTAATGGGATGGTTATTAGAAGCTCCGCTAGAGCTGGGATCAATATAACCAAGGTTTTTAGACCGTGGTCCCATAGAATGCCTCCGAGCGATATGAAGAGCCTCGCTGCAGCCATTATCATGCCCTCAAATCCATATAGTTTGCCCCTACTCTTTGATGGAACGGACTCCCACCACATGGCTATAAATGGTATTATTGATGCGCCGCCTATCCCCCCTCCCTCCAAGCCCCCAATACCTATTCCCAGAATGCTAGCTAACATCAGGTACTCGAATGAGGGGGCGAACGCTAACGTAATTAGTCCGATGCAGTAAAATGCGTTGAATAGAATGAAGGTCTTCTTCCTCCCAAACTTGTCCGCAAGCTTACCCACTGGAAACTGTGTGAGTAGCCCGCATATGGTTGATATTGCCGTTAATGTGCCGAACATAATGGCTGTTGCGCCCTTGACGTTAACGATCCATATTGGAGCGAATGTCATCGCTAGATTTAGTGAACCACCACGGAAAAACCTAACTATAAACCAATATTTGAGGTGAAACTCAGTCTTAATTAACTTCCAATACTCCTTGAATAAATTGCGGAGGCCACTACTCTTCTCAAAATCATTTGAAATGAAGAAATCATCGAGCCCTTTATACAATATGAAGGAAGTTACTAGGAGCAGAGCGAGACAAATGTAGTATAGGGGTCGAATGCCATTTACATTTATTCCGCCGAAATACGTGACGATTGAGGCTGCTATGGGTGAGGCTAAGATCATGCTTACGCCCCATAGTATCCTTGAGAAGCCCATGAGCGTGGCTCTCTTTTGGGGTGCTGTGAAGGTGATGAGAACCATGTCTGCGAAGGCTATTTGCCTAAAAAGCATGATGCATATGGCAAATGCGGGTATAAGCATACGCCACTCATTCGCTATAATGAAGAGGAATATGGCAATCATATCACAAACTAAGCCCAGAAGCATAACCTTCTTCATAAAGTGTTTCTCAATCATCCTCCCAAGGAGAGGTGAACAAAGGAACAATACAAGAGCGTTAATTAGGGAGATTAGACCTATATCGGTCCCACTAGCACCCAAAGCTTGAGCAAAAAGCACATTATATTGAATCAAGATTTGTGTAACGAAGCTATATATACTCTGCGTTAATATCACGATCTTGATCCTCCTCTCGATCCCCTTCAACATCAGCCCCTTTTCCACCCCACTAACGCATTTTACCTTATCGTTCCAGTGGCCGAATTTATTCTCTTAAACTTCCAACATTGTAAGATAAGCTTTTTGTATCCCCAAATGTTTCTTCCTCCCACAACAATCCCTTCTTTAGCACAACTTAATTCGATTGGGTTAAGCCTATCTGTTAAACTGAGAAAAACAGCACAAATGAAGAGGTTATCATTATGATACTTAAGATGCTTATGCAAAAAACGTATACTTATTCTAAATTTTAAGCAAATTCTGAGGCTTATACTAAAATTTAGTCAAATTTTAGTATAAAAAAGAAGAAAGTGATAGGTAAAGGAAGGTTAGTATATGTTGTTAGCTTGGCCATGAAGGTTTCGGGTAAATTATATCCGCCGATTTAGCCTTTAAGGGCCAGATGACATCCATTATGGGTCTATACTGCCACTGTTCTATAATTCCTCCTCCCAACTCGGTCTCTGGGGAATATCCAGGCCGGAAACGCATTTTACCCAGTATGGTGTTAAAATATTCTGTTCTAAGAGTCTCCATTATTTTCTCCTTATCAAGACCAACTTTTTGGACCGCTTCAAAGAGACACTGTAAACCAGCGTAGAATGTTGCTGATGGAGGATATGGGTAGCCATATTCATTGCGGTATATCGCGCGAGATCGCTCCTTATGCTCTTCAGCCCACTGTTTTAAAAAATCATTTTCAGTGTAAGATGCGGATGGCCCTATATAAAGCATTATCCCTTTAATCTGATCTAATGTAAAACCAAGGGGACCAAAAGCCATTCCTGGAGTCTCTACTCCTGATGGACCAAGCAACAAGAATTTTGGATTATACCTCATTGCCATAGCATCTCTCACGAAGAAGGCACCCTCATAACCACATAAAATAACTGTCTCCACATTTGCCTCCATTAATTTCGATATTAATGGTTTAAACTCTGTAGTCATGAACGGATAGCTCTCATACATGGTTATACTGAACCCTTTGAGTGAGAGACTACCAACAATTGCTGCCGCATGCTCTATACCGTGTTGATCTAAATGATAGAGTATCCCAATGTTACCAAGAGGGCCATACCTATCCCTCACATATTCAAGGAGCCCGCATACCGCTTCACCGACTTCAGAGGGGGAGGCAAGGGTTTGGAAGAGGTATTTAAGTTCACCCCTCTTCATTTTTTCCGCTCCTGCCTGCGAGCCATAAGTGAGAGCTATTACTGGGTAATGGTATTTCTCATAAAGCGATGAAGCAGCATAGATGAAGCCCGTGGTACATGGTGCAAAAATTAAATCAACTTTGTCTATAAGTATAAGCTTCTCAGTCAACATAAGCATCTTATGAATGTCACTCTCATCATCATACTCTATGTAAGTTATTGGGAGCTTCTTGCCATACTCAGGGATATAAAGCCCTCCTTTAGCATTATAATCCTCAATAATCCACTTATAATGACTATGCCACATCATCACCTGGGCAGAAATAGGCCCGGACAAAGACTGAGCTATTCCAATAGTTATTTTCTCTTTGGCTGGTAAAGCGGCTATTCGCTGAGTAGGCAAATAATACAAGAAGTAGTAAAGCATTCCTACTACAGCCGCAATAACCACAACAGCAACAATTACTATTGCCTGCAGTCTACTAATAGATCTTTCATTCAAATATAACATAATATCCCTCAATACTAGTGTAGTCTCGATATTTATTTAAGCCTTTTTTATGTTCTATACACCTTCATTAGGCTGAGATACCATAAATCTAATGTATAGGCTAGTAAAATATGCCTAAGTCAGGCCATGATAAAATAATTGTCAAGAGGGGAAGTTTAAGGAGCTTCTAAATGGGTTAACGAGTTGCAAATAATGAATCCCGCATCCCATGCTAATTCTAACAGTCTCCAGTTAGAATTAGCATCAATAATAAATTAGTCAAGATCTTTAGGATAAGGTGGCTTTAAAGCTTAGGCTTAAGAATAACATATATGGATAGGTCATCATAATAATATTCTATGAATGTTAGCGGGTGTGGGCGCAGGATGGAGATTAGCGAGCTCAAGGCTAAGTTCTTCGCTTTGCTTAGGGAGGATGTGGAGTTCCGCTATGCGGTAGCGGGCTTACTTGGGCTTGAGGAGATTCTCCGTAGGCTTGATAGGAGTGAGGCTGAGCTAGTGAGGCTAAGAGAAGACTTCAATAAGCTTAGAGAAGACTTCAACAGGAAGTCTGAGGAGGATTCTAAGAGGTTCATCAGCATAGAAGCCGAGCTAGTTAAGCTTAGAGAGGACATGAATAGATTGAGGGAGGATATGGTTGAGGGCTTTAGGAGACACGACGAGGAGTTTGCCAGAGTTTGGGATGAGATTGCCAAGCTTAGAGAGGAGACGAATAGATTGAGGGAGGATATGATAGCTGGCTTTAGGAGGCATGATGAGGAGCTCGCTAAGCTTAGGGCTGACATGATTGAGGGCTTCAATCTACTTAGGAGGCATATCGATGCCTTAGGCGCCAGATGGGGCATTATAAGCGAGCAAGCCTTTAGAGAGGGACTTAGAGGAGTAGCCGAGAAGGAGCTAGGCTTAAAGGTTGAGAAGTGGGTTAGATGGGATGAGGATGGCTACGTATTCGGACACCCAAGCACAATAGATGTAGATGTAGCGGTACGCGACGATAAAATAATTCTTATCGAGGTTAAGTCGCATATTAGCCGAGCGGACGCCCACGCCTTTAAGCGCAAAGCTGAATTCTACGAGAAAGTTGAGGGGAAAAAGCCTTCTAGACTAATAATTGTGACACCATACGCCGACGAAGACGCCATAGAAACAGCCAAACAACTCCAAATAGAAGTCTACATGGGGGTTTAATTAAAACTGTAATTAGCTGGTCTAATTAAATATTTAAGCTCGCTTCTATAGGTTGGGTCTGATCCCATTCACTCATTATTTTGCTGGCCGCTCGAAGCTCGGCTTCTATTGCCATGATCACCATTACTGTTTGGCTTGTTAGGAACGCCCCTGATAATGGTGCTTTAGCTACGATCTCGCCGCCCATAGCATACTGCTGTTCAATAACAGTTCTGGTGACTCCTAGCGCACATTGACGCCTACTTGCTTCATATGTTTATTTATTTTTCGAGACTTTTAATTGTGGGATTCTCTTGAGCCCAGCGATAATCCGCCTATAACACTCAATCCTTCTAGTGAAGTCATAGATCTCCTCCCTTAACCCAGACCCCGAAAAAGAAGAGTCTGCAGAACTTAAAAGCGAGGAAATGTGGACCCAAAGATTGGTGGACCGGGCGGGATTTGAACCCGCGACCTCCTGATTGCAAATCAGGCGTTCATACCAGGCTGAACTACCGGCCCGCTTCACATATTCTCTGCATCAGCATTATTTAACCTTACACCTGGATTTAAGTTTAAGGCTGTTGGATGGACAATTCATTGGTTGAAAAACGATTTAGTAGGATCTTCTTTAAAACTATTTGCGTCACAATTGTTTCTTATGGTATTAATGAGTGTTTTAGTTGTAGGAGCTATATATTTATGAAAACCGTTTTCTGGGCCCCTAAGCCCATTTTATTGAGAATAAGAGGCCATGTTTAATGTTGGGAACTCTGTCCATCACTTGGTTTTTCTGGTAAACGCACGATGGTTGGGACCAGAATTAAGATATCTGTCAAGAGGGGTAGAAGAAGCACTACTTCCATGTAACCCATATTCCAGAGGATACCTCCGAGCAGAGCTGCCATGGAGCTGATAAGGTTAAGTAGGCCAACGAGCCCCTGAGCCCTCCCCCTCTTCTCCGGAGAGAAGCTCTCAAAGAACATTGTTATTAAGGGTATGGAGCTTGCGCCACCTATCCCACCCATCCCGGGCGCCCCCATTAACGCAGTTAATCCTAAGATTCCCGCTATAATTAGGATTATATGGTTTGGCGCCCAGGTTAGTAATAGCGTGCCAGCATAAATTAGGGATCGAAAGAGCAGGAATACCTTCTTACACCCAATGGTATCAGATAATTTACCTATCGGCATCATTATTAGGAGTGACGATAGTATGCTGAGGGTTCCGATGAGACCAAGGATGTTTTGGTCGGCCCCCTTAACTTTAACCATCCATAACGGAATATATGGAAGTGATATAGCCCAAAAATTCATTGCCGCTATAGCAACCATCCAATGCTTAAGCAGTTTTTCGCTCTCTATGAGTTGCTTATAGCTCTGGATTAAATCGAGCTTTCGCAGCTGTTGTGATGGGAGTTTCTGGGTGGGCTGGTGTTCAAGCTTAGCTAGAACCAGTAGTATCGCTAGTAGGGATGCTGGTATCTGCACGAAATAGAGTGGTCTTATGCCTTCGGCGCTCATCCCACCAGAATAAGAGATCATTATTGCCGCTATGAATGGGGAAAATAGGCTGGATATGGTCCATATGACGCGTGAAATGCTTATCGCAAAACTTCTTTTTCCATAATCTGTCACTTCAACTATAATCATGTCGGCTAGGGGCATTATGAGCCACATGCCCACTCTAGCGAGAACTATTGCTGGGATAAGCATCAACCAGTTTAGAGCGCAACTATATATGACTGCAGTAACGGTTATCAGAGATATCCCAAAAATAAGCATCTTTTTAGCGCCAAACCTATCTATAAACCAGCCAGCTGGAACCGAGAAGAAGGCGCTGGCTGCGCCGCCCAAACTCTCAAGCGAGCCTAGATTTATTGGATCAGCGCCCAGAAATGTTGCGTAGAGCTGATTATACTGCGATGAAAGGCCGGATGACCATGATAATACACCTATGGATGCTAAAAGAACCTTAAACCTTCTATCCAAACGTTTAAAGAAGCTGAACACCGCCAACCGTCCTCCATGACGCCAGCAACGTTGTAGTATTAAATGATTAAAATCCTATAGCATAACCCCATAAATGTGTTGCTGATCATAAACAACACTCTTAACTCAATTCCCCCCTTGCATAGAGTCTACTTATTATTAGCGTGGCAAGTGTAGGAATACCATACATCTCGCCAATTTCATCAGGTCCAGTTTTAGTATATAAACAGAACCCTAAGAAATTCGGGAACTTCTTCACAATACACCCATATTATGATGATATTGCAAAATTAGCGCTGCCGTTTTTAATAGATGTTGTTAAGGCTAAGAACTTTGTTTATATTCAGGAAGCTCTTACGGCCGCCATAAGAACTGGTGATTACTTGGAAGTATTTGCCCGCGAGAGGGGAGTAACGTGTCTTGAGAGAATCACCGTGCCAGTCGGCGCTAAAGACTTCAGTGAAGTTATATTAAGGGTGAAGGAGCTTAAGCCAGATGCTGTTATCATCTTTGTTTTTAGTGGAGCAGAGGTAACGCTTGCTAGACAAATCTATGAAAACCGCCTCCCCATGCCTTACCTCGGAATAATGGCCACCTTCGCAATGTGGGAGATAACTGAATTACTTGGAGAACTTTCGGACTACTTATGCTTCGGGACATGGAGCTGGAACACATCAATAACCGAGAAAACAGTACCGTTCTTTAATAAATTCTACAAGAAATACGGCTACAGGGCATGTGGATTAGAGGGACCAGCTGGATATGACCTTATATACTTCATAACAGCAGCTATTGAAAGAGCCGGATCCTTAGACTGGAAAGCAGTTCAAAAAGCCTATGAAGAGACAGAAATAATCGGCGTTCGTGGAAAGACAAAAATAGATCCATCTGATCATGGAGCTATATACTGGGCCCCAGGGTACATTAATGGCGTAATAGCGCAGTGGCTTGGAAGAAAACCTTATGTACTCTGGCCAACAGAGCTGGCCGAAAGGAAATTACAAAAGGCTCCATGGATGCCATAAAACAACTATCATTTTTCTTTTTATCTCCAGGATTTCATCTGTATTAATAGCTATGATGCTTGACCTTTTGGGATTCTTAGTGGTTGCTGACGCAAGGTTTTAGATCAATATGCTCGCTCCATACTCGTAGGTCTGATTCTCGCTAACATGTTATCTAACCGTATTCGGATTAGCATAGATGATCATATAGATTGATTCCTTTTACATAGTCCTGTAGCTTAAGAAGCCGAGCGTATTAAATGATACCCTTAATAGACCTCCGCTCTTTAACTCTTCTCTATAACCTTTTTTCTGACACACCAACTAAGGTCTCTCTAGGAGCATTGCCATCCCCTGGCCGCCACCAACGCAAAGGGACACAAGACCTCTCCTAAGATTTCTCCTCTTCATCTCATATATTATTGTGACCACTAGCCTAGCACCTGTGCAGCCTATTGGGTGCCCAAGCGATATACCACTACCGTGGAGGTTAGTTTTATTCAGGTCTAGGTTAAGCTCCCTCATGCACGCTATGAACTGGGCTGCAAATGCCTCATTGAGCTCCACGACATCTATGTCATCTATCGTTAACCCGGCCTTATCTAAAACCATCCTAACAGCCGGGACTGGTCCAAGCCCCATGTATGCCGGGTCAACGCCAGCTGAGGCGTAGCATTTAATATATGCTAAGGGTTTTATGCCGAGCTCCTCGGCTTTCCTCTCACTCATTAGGACTAGGGCAGCTGCAGCATCGTTAATGCCGCTCGCATTCCCAGCAGTTACGGTTCCATCCTTCTTGAAGACTGGTGGCAGCTGCGCCATTAGCTCTATGTTTGTCTCCCTCGGGCGTTCATCAGTGTCAAATATGCGGGGCGGCTCATCCTTCTTAGCCGGCGGGATAACGACTGGAACTACCTCCTCTTTAAATATCCCTTCTCTAATAGCCTTAACGGCCCTCTGGTGGCTTAACACACTTATTTCATCCTGCTCCCTTCTAGAGATACCATACTTCTCAGCTATATTTTCAGCCGTGAATCCCATATGGTATCCATAAAATATCTCCCAGAGGCCATCTAGGACCATCAAGTCAAACATATCAGCTTTAACATCGATATTCATCCTATACCCCCAGCGGGCCTTCGGCAACCCATAAGGCACTTGGCTCATGTTCTCCATCCCCCCAGCTACGACGACATCAGCCTCGCCAAGAGCTATCTCTTGGGCCCCAAGAACTATCGCCTTCAGCCCAGAGGCACAAACCTTATTGACTGTATAGGCGGGTGTCTCCTTCGGCACACCAGCATATATCGACGCCTGACGCGCTGGGTTTTGACCAAGACCGGCTTGGAGGACGTTCCCCATGATAACCTCATCTACATGCACGCCAATGAGGGAATCATCATAATTATAGTATTGTTTCTCGAGGGCTGTCATCCCAAGACCCTTAAAGGGGTTAGGAGTATACTTTCTTACCTTCTCATCAGCCATAGGTCTTAAGCCAGCTCTTTTAAGAGCCTCCTTGATAACTATGCTTCCAAGCTTAACTGCCGGTATATCCTTTAGGGACCCACCAAAATTCCCTATTGCTGTCCTAACACCACTTACAATAACAACTCTATTGTACATCTAGACCTCACGTATAAATGGTTTTTAACATTGTTAGAGTAAATATATGTTTTTACGTTACATGGCATCCTCCTTCAGCAGCCACTCTATATTATAAAGCATTCTCCCAGCCTCATCAGCTCTACTTCTCCACTTTTCTTCTCTCCCTCATACTCCTCGATAGCCCCAACCTCATCAGCGAGGGGTTCCTCAATACCTATTAAGTGCTCCTCCAATAAAGTCTCTATACGCTTGAGCAACTCCTTGAGCGCAGAAAGCTCCTCTAAATAGTTCTCTTCACCGCCTCCGCCATCCCAACACCCGCAAACAATTCCTTATTTCCATCCAAATAAATAACCACTCTCCTCTACATGCCCATAATAATTATTTGGAAAATACTTGAGCAGGGAGACAGACGCCATCAAGCAATATTACTTTATCATGTCCGCTACGAGATCCTGATGTGCATCTTCCGTCTTCATTACTTCATCCTGCGCTTGAGAGACTCGCCAAGTGGTTTTAGAAGGCGGAGCGCTGCCTCACATTACCCCTAAGAAACTGGGGCCGAGAATTTAAAAGGAGAGGATATGGGGGAATTCGAACCTGTGAGACTGGTGGGGCTGCCAGGATTTGAACCTGGGTCGCGGGCGCCCGAGGCCCGCAGCCTAGACCAAGCTAGCCCACAGCCCCGCGCGAAACCTTCATCATTAACTCAGTAATACCCGCTCTCCTCATCAGAGACTCTCTTCAGCATACTTTATTAACATTAGGGGGTAAAATAAAATTTTATTGGGGGTTACTTTGGTTAATGGTTTGAAGGAGGTTGTTTATGGTGGTTTGAGGTTTTATGTTTTCGATGGTGTTTATGAGCCTGCTGAGGATACCTTTCTTCTGGCTGATAACTTAGATGTTTGTGAGGGTGATATTGTTTTAGATATGGGGACTGGCTGCGGCATACTATCAGTCTTATCCGCACTTAAGGCCTCATTTGTAGTGGCGGTTGACATAAATCCGCAGGCAGTTAAGTGCGCTAAGGAGAACGCTAAGAGGAACAGCGTTCGTAATAAAATTGACTTCATTTGTGGGAATCTTTTTGACCCGCTTAGGACTGGTCTTCGATTCACTCTGATTCTCTTTAACCCACCGTATCTCCCCAGCGAGGAGGAGCCTAAAACTTGGATTGAGTATGCGTGGGCTGGCGGGGCTGATGGGAGACGTGTTATAGACAGGTTTCTGATGGATCTCCCGAGGTATTTAGATTGTGGGGGGAGACTTCTAATGGTTCAATCATCCCTTTCAGACATAGAGAAGACAATTAAATTGCTTGAGGAAAGGGACTTTAAGGTTGAGATTACGTGTAGACGGAGGCTATTTTTTGAAACCATTACTCTAATAAAGGCTTTAAAAGTCTGAGAAGAGAGACTTAATTCCCATTTACCGCCTTTTTCATCACATTTAAATTTTAAATTTTGTGTTTTGGAATATATTTTGACTGTTGGGTTGTGTAGATTTTGCCCTCGAGAAAGAAGCTTAGTGAAAGAGTGCTTAAGGCAGTCTCCTCCAGCATAAGGCTAGGTATACTTAGGTTACTGCTTGATAGGGGCTCCCTCTCCTACACGGAGATAATGAATAATTTGAAAATGAGCCCAAGTAAAGATGCTGGCAGGTTCGCATATCACCTTAAAGTCCTCTTAAACATGGATTTAATAGAGCCCGATCCTGAAACAAAGAAGTATAAGTTGACGGATCTAGGAAAATCAGTTATAGATTTTGTCATGCGCCTTGAGGAGAGCACATCCAAAAAGAGGATGCTTGTGAGAACATCCCGCCTAGCAATAGAATATTTTGATAGGAACAAGATTGTGGATTCTCTTGTTAGAGAAGCTAATGTTCCACTAGACTTGGCGCAAAAAATAGCTCGTGAAACAGAGGAGAGGATATCGAAGCTGGACACAAAATATTTGACTGCGCCGCTGATAAGGGAGTTTGTAAATGCAATATTGATTGAACGAGGGTTGGAGGAATATAGGCATAAGTTGACGCGCTTAGGCTTGCCAGTATATGATGTCACGCAATTGATAAAGTCCATGGGTGCAGCATCCCTGAACGTTGAGGCAATAATAGCTGCTGCCGGGAAACGTGTCATCGAGGAATATGTCCTTCTAAATATTCTTCCAAGGGATGTGGCTGACTCACACCTCTCCGGTTCACTTAACCTTGATGATCTTGGCTACTGGATTCTAAAGCTGAGTAGCTTCATGCACGACGCAAGGTTCTTCTTCAAGAATGGTTTAATCTTTAAGGAGCAAACGTCCGACTATGCCATAATCCATCCGCCAGAGAGCTTCAACGGAGCACTAAACCTCATATTAAACGTCTTAAAAATTTCCTCCACGGAGATATCACAGGAGCAAGGCATAGACTTCTTTAACATATTTCTGGCACCCTTCATCAAGGGTTTACCCAGAGAGGAGGTTAAAAATACCCTCAAAAACTTCATTATCTCAACTAATTTGACTGTTTCCACAGGAGTTTCCTTTGGTATCAGCCTAGAAATTCCAGAGTTCCTGGTTCACAGTGGGTCTATTGTTCCAGGAGGTAAAACTGTGGGAACATATGAGGATTTCATAGAAGAGAGCCGCACTCTGGCTCTCTTAATGCTTGAGACTTTTAACGAAATATGTGTAACAAGACCCATCTTCAACCCAAGCCTAATAATTAGGGTTGAGAGAACAGCATTGAACTCCGGAGAGCTGGAGGACATACTTTACGAGGCGCATAAACTCGCTGTAAATGGCCTTCCATACTTTGCAAACATATTCTCCGAGGAGGTTGAGAGATCATCCCACCTTGCATCCGGACATATGTTCGTAGACGATTGGAGGAGAGATTGGGAACTGGATATAATTAGGGTTGGATGCGCTGGCAGCGTCACGATTAATTTGCCAAGGGCCCTCTATGAAGCCAAAGGCAATAGAAAGGCTTTCTTAGAAAACCTGTATGACTTCATGGAGAAGGCTCTCCGTGCTCTAGAAATAAAATATTTGACTATAAAGCACCGGGTTAATGAGGGGCTCCTCCCACTCCTCTCATATGGCGGTAGAAGGGATCCATACTGCAGGTTTGATAACTTATTATTCCTTGTGAGTTTTGTCGGGCTTAACGAGGTTGCTCAATCCGTCATGAATAGCGCAATTTATGAAGGGAGCGAGCCTTTAACGTTCATTGAAGATGTCCTCTCATACTCGTTGAAGATTATTGGAGAGCACTCTATTGTTAAAGAGATGCGTTGCGCATTATCCCATACACCGAGCATTGAGACGTCCAGGAGAATGGCCACATTAGATATAGAGCGCTATGGATTGTCCGGGGTACGCATCAGCGGGAGCAGAGACAAACCATACTACAGCGACTTGAACATTGCATTAAACAGTACCGAAATCCCTATTGAAAAACGCCTCAGCATACATGAGAAAATATATCAGCATTTATCGAGGAGCAGCCTCGTTAAGATACCCATAGGCGATAGCAGTCCAGATGAACTACTATCAATAGCAAAGAAAATAGTTGGCAAATACAAAATACCCCTCTACACTTTTGATACAACACTGACCTACTGCAGTAACTGTAGAAGAACATTCCGCGGAACACAGCCAAAATGCCCGTCATGCGGCTCAACAAGCTCACTAAGCAGATTCATTCGAGGGGAAACGAGATACACTCTAGCCACATACTAGCCAAAACACTTATCTATAAATGAAAAATTATGCGTTATTGGGGGTTGGTGAGCTGGCGGGCGGCTCTCGGGCCCATTAGGCCTGAGGAAACTCCGCCCACCATACAGGGCCGCGGCGCCGCAAGGCGCGGGGCGAGAGCCCCGGCTCCGGAACAGAAACGGAACGTCCACCAAGCCTGTGACGATGCGGCGTGCTAAGTCGCTGAGTAGGTTTGGTGGAGACGGTGAAACGGCCGTCCCGCGGGGTGAAAGGGCAAGTAGGCGCCTATGAGTGCTGTGTGAGGCGCGGGTAGCCCGTTTAGCTGAATGCCGCCTAAAACAGAAGGCGGGTTACGGCCAGCACACCAACCCCCTAAGGTGGGTAACATTTAAATACAAGACTTCATTTGGCGAATCCTCTTTGAGGAGATACTTAAGCTAGATAAAGAATGGAAGAATTCTGAGTATGTTAGCCGTTCAACATTGGTTAAGGAGCTTGCAACGTAAGGACTCTCTCAACAATGAAGGCTTACTTTAAGCTTTTAGCCTGGTTTGTTCAGTTTGCGAATCTTTCCCCAGATGATTTCATAAAGTTGCCTAAGGATGAAATTGTTGAGATGGTTCAGGCTTTCTGCGATAAGTGGAGTGATGAGGGTAAAAAAGAGTACGGCTTTGAGCGCTATGAAGGCTCTGCAGAGCTTTTTGAAGGCTAACAAGTTTAGAGTTGAGGAGCTTGATCTTGATGCTTCCCACAAAGCATGAAGAGGCCTGAGTATGCGCCAAATAAGGAGGAAGTGTATAAGATGGCTTCTGTTTGCGACTTGAAGTGGAGAGCGATAATCCTCTGCGTTGAAAAGGCTGAAGAATCTGCTTAAAATGGGTTATGAGCTTTGTTTTTGTTTGGAAATGCTCGCCAAATTAATCCTATAATAGTTGATTTTGAGTCGATAACAATAAAAGATATTTTTGATAGTCCACGCGGCCCAAAACGCTGAGTGGATCAAGCCAAGTACTCAAGAAATACATTTGCCACAAAACCTGAAGCCTTACGATAAGGAAGTTTGGGAAGTGATCTTGTCTTTTCACGATTACATGGATTCTTTGCCAGCAAAGCTAGAAAGAGATGGAGTTGGTGTAATATTTCCTTATCATGATTCTAACTTGCTTAAAGATTACATTTCAGACAAAACAAACAGAAGCGTTGCTTTGATTTATTTGGCAACTTTGCCAGCCATAGCTTACGACAAAGAAACCAACAAATATGTTTATGGAATAAACGGGACTAAGCTTTTCGTTCAAGATTTGGGCA
>JAGTQB010000003.1:0-32255 GCA_018396995.1 Candidatus Bathyarchaeota archaeon | reverse complement strand
GGACAAATGGGATTTGATTAGAGTTATATATGCTTATGGAAGGTATTTGCATGAGTTTGGAGAATTTCCTGAGCCTGAATTTGAAGGTGAAAGGTATGCTTTCCCACTCTTGTTTAAAGCTTTTGGAGTACCTTACACTTATCCTGCTTTTGAGTTGGCTCATTACATAGGAGATAAAGGAAAAACAGCATGTGGTTGGGAAGGTGCAACATCGCTTCCTGACAATATAGTGAATGTTTTAAAGAGTGGTGAATATGGGAATGTTGTAATTGGATATGGCAACATTTTCTGTTTATTCAGTTGTGTTGATGGTTTGGAAAAAGATTTGGAAGAGGGGGCTCAACATCCCAATGTAGAGCCTTACTTGGCGCATGCGGAAATTTACCAAGTTATAAGGCCGCACCATATTCTTCCTGAATTTGCCAGGAAGATTTATCTCTGGAAGAAATGAGAGAAGAAATTGAAAATTAAATCAAAGATAGTATTGTTGCTTGGTTTTTTGATTGGGCTCGCTGCTTTTCCATTCTGGTGGGTCGCAAAGATAATTTGAATAAATTGTCCCAGCATTCACGCAACTTCCTCTACCAGTCCCACCATAACCTCTATTGCAGCATTTACCAACTTCACAGCCAGCTGAAGTAAAAGTAGAACTGCAAACCCCACAATAACAGTAATAACCAGGTTGACAGTCATCATCACTAGTACATGATTGTTTACACCTGTAAATCCTGTAAATATTGGTGTCACATTATATGCGGTGCAATCATCATCAGAGCAGCAAAAGTTTGTTGGTACTTGATTGTTGGGATGAGCTTCTACCCATTCCCACGAGTTGTCATAAACACATCTGAATGCTTTCCAAAGCTCTCCACTTGAAAAAGCTTTTCCGCAATTTGCAGAATTGCAAACAAATGCTTTACATGCACATTCTCCATTCTTGGCTTCCAAAAACAAAGGTACTAATAGCCTCCATCTCTCCTTTTAATGTAGCAATCTATGCCTAACATGCCCCGTCAGCAATATAACCAAAGTGACTCTGAAAAATATCACAACCAGGTTTATCCTTATCCTATTCAATTAAACTTTTAAAACTTTTTTAATGTATTCTAGAATATCTATGTTTTTATGCGGGTTTAAGAATACGGTTTCCCCTCCCTTATGAAGTAGTAGGTAGTTCTCTTTGACGAGCTGTGCCATCATATCAAGTCTCTTCCTTAAGGCAACCCTCATCTGTGCAAGCGTCGCCTCGGCGGCATTCCTCAACGTCCTAAACCTATTGTAAATATTATATACGAACAACTACACCAATAATGCCCCCGCCACAATAACTGCCAAAATTATGGATAAGAGATTCATAACGCCATCCCTAAAAAAGAGACTAATCATTACTTAAAAGCTATTTTCATGAGAGACGATGCTCCTCCTGAAACATAAAATTTGGGTAATAATCAAAAGCCTATTGCAAATAAGTCCAGAACACTACTATTACATGTCCTAATACTCTCCTTCTTATCGATTCTTAAAAGGCAATGTACGAAAAAGCATATTTACATCCTTGCTTTCCTATTGAGAAGAAACCATGAATAAACTTAACAGGGATATCACGGTTATAGCGTTGGTTTCAGCTGTTATCGGTTTATGTAGCGGAATGTCTGGGATGCTCTTCACTTTATATATTGATTATCTTCAAATTTCTCTTCCAATAATGGGGGTTATGTTTTCAGTTTCCGGGCTTGTCGCCTTTTTTGTGATGATTTTCATTGGTGTGCAATGTGACGTGTGGCGAAGAAAAATTGTTTACTCGGCAGCCTTAATTTTAAACTCGATATCCGCGTTCTTCACCTCATTTTTAAGAGGCGTTTGGGAATTAACTGCAACTAGAATTGCAGACAACATTGGGGTTCATACAAGAATGACCATACATTCAACGTTGATCTACGAACATGTTAAATCTGGCTATGCCAAGATTATTGCAAGAATTCAAGGTTTAGAATTAACCCTCAGCGGCATTGGATTCATGGCAGCCAGCTTTTTGCTGCTCCACTTGGGTTTTCAAGGATCTTTCATCTCTTTAGGCTTAATGTTGTTAGGGGCTCTATTGCTTTTTCAACTCACGCGGGAGCCTGTCAGACCAAAGGTTAACAGAAAAAGCTTGTGGGAAGCATATAAGTTTGACATAAACAAGCATCTGAAAATTCTATGCATTTTCAACCTGTTAAGCCAGTTTGGCTTCGCAATATGCCATACATTTTTCATTTTCATACTCTTCTTTGCAAAGAAGTTCATGTTAGACCCCCAGGCGCTTTCCATTATTTTAGCCGTGCACAACTTCACCTTTGGCGTGCCCATACTTATGGCAAGCAAGCTCTATGCGAGAGAGAACATCAACTATAAGAAATTGTTTATGGTCGGCAACATACTTACCGGGTTACCTCACATTTTAGCCGCTTTAACCCCAAGCTTGATCCCAGCTGCGGTGATCTGGTATTTACATGACATAATCGGCGCCTCTATTTCTACGCCCGCCCAACAAACCCTACTACAGGTTTACTCAAGGGATGATCAGAGAGCAAAGGACGTTAATATGACGTCTCTTTTCGGGTCTATTGGCATGATAATCGGTCCAGTTGTAGGCGGGTTTCTGGCTGGCATAGACATTAACCTACCGTTCCTAGTCGGCGGCGCAATAGTAGTTGCGTCAACCATTTTCATAATACCATTAAAAACAACGGCAACTCCATGATAAAGGCAAGCTCCAGAAAAGCCAGGCTTCAACCAGCATTGTTTGGGCTATTAAGGCCGCCCCTATCTATATCTTGTCGCTTACAAGGCTAGCTCTCTAAGATACATTTTAGAATAATAACCTAATATAATCTATGCCTTAAGGAGCCATCTGATTTTAGCCAGACCCCCTTCCAAAATCTTTCTTATACTTCTCTGCTGCAACAATAAATGCCGATTAAGTAGCCTTCATTAAGACAAAAAATTATTATCTGAAAAGATAGACTACCTTATGGTGTTTGCGGTGTCTAGGTTACATCAAGTGTTTGGCTTTGTGATCTTAATACTAGGCATCTTGGGCGTTCTAGGATCGTCCTATCTTTTTGGGCTTAAGGCCGTTACAGCGTCTCTTACTCGAGATATAATTGGGAACACTATATGGCGTGTAGCTGATTTGAATATAACGGCCTATGAGGGCATCAAGGTTATGAACGAATGGATCAACACATTATCTTCATTATCAGATAAACCATTGCTAATCCTCTTAATCTATAGCCTAATATTAATATCGGCATCGATCATAATAATTAAAAGCCACTGTACAAAATGACCAAATATAGCGTTCACAACTTCTGTACCTTCTTAAAATTTTAGATAACATAATGAGGCATGCAGATGTAATGCTTATGGTCAGGGTTTACGGATTTCTAAGAGTCTTATTTAAGAACTTAAAGGATTAAAAGTTTAGGGCGAAAGATTGTAATGGAAGCAAAGATTAAGGGGACATAAGGGAAGAAAATCTGGAGGAATTTTTATGCCGCTTAACAACTACCACCTTGGAACATCCCTCTTAATAGGATATTTATTGCGCAGGAGACTTAACTGGCCAACTTTAATCTCGTCGAGTATTATTACAGATTTTGAGCCCCTGATAACCATTGTCGCAAGACTAAATTATCCTCCACATGATTTACTTCACACATTTATTGCATCGATACCTGCAGGCGCCCTAATAGGATTCATCTTATATTTGGTTAGAGAACGGGTAACGCCGTACTTGGCGGACCTATCCCTAGTAGACAAAAAGGATCCGCCTAAATCATTCATCTTAGCTGGGTATTGTAGGCTGGGCTTCCCACATATTCTTTGACTCGCCATTATATCCCGAAATGAAGCCCTTCTATCCACTTAACTTTAATCCCATGTTTCAACCCAATTTCCATCAGATACTTTTCTACGTTTACTTCATACTCTTTCTCACCGGAGTGTTAGTTTACCCAATTCATTTGTACAGAAATCTAAGAAGAAAGAGCATAGTGGCAGCTGAAATCAGTGTGGGTCTTGTTTTAGTTGGTTTGGGAGCTATAAACATTTTAGTGAGCATAATATGTCATATAGGTTTCCTCCTAATTACTACTGGTTTCTTTATGTTATACCGTGGTTTAAAGAGAATGATGCCGCACTTAGCAGCATATTAGACTGGGCTTTTCTACAATTCTTACGGGTTCATATATCCTTTCATTGGCAGCGTTAGCCATAATCTGGCCAGCACTGAAGTCACTTAAAAGAGAATTAAACGATCACCCGCTTTCGCTATCAATAAATTTAACCGATGATAATATAATGGTTCCGCTGAGCAGCTTAGCAACACTAATTATAGCCAAACTTTTAGGCAGGTAAAGGAGAGCTAGATGGACATTAATGGCCATGTCAAGGTTATCGCCATCACTTTTACAGCAGTAACCTCGCTTATAGTAAATTATTCAATAACCTTAATTTCTGGGGAGTCATTTATAGAATTGTGGGTCAATTTGGTTCGAATTATTATCTCTAAATATGGCAGGATTTCTGATGAAGAATTGTCTCAAATAATTAACATCATAGAGGAATGTTATGCTAGACTCATGCCTCATGAGGTCTCATTAATTGACCTTTACATCTTTGAGAGCTTCTCTCTGGCAGAACTCTTCACCATGAAAGAGTATGCCAGCTTAGGTGTCTCAGCAACGCCATATCTCGAGGAGAATTTCTTTGCTATGCATGACGCTTGGAGAGGTATTCCAAGGATTACCTTATTTATTGATAGGCTTAGGGTTCTTCCAGAGGTTGTTAAGGTTGGGGGGATACGCCATGAGGTCGGGCACACGGTACTGCATGGAAGCTTAGAATATTATTTGCTAGCTCTTCCAGTACCCTTAATCCGCGCAATAGAGGAGTTTAACCTCCCCCTAGAGTACGCCAAAAACATACTTTATCTAGTTTCAATTGCTGTTAAAGACTATGAAGTCACGCGCCTCCTATATAGCCGTGGATACATTAGTGACCAGGTTGAGTACGTAAGATTTTTATTAAAAGACAATGAGGAAGAGACTTTTTCATGGAGACTTTCGAGTGGGAATAGTCTTCTTGAAGCGCTTCACTTAGTATCTCTGCTGAAGGTTTTAGGGTGCGCTGCTCCTCTTCTCGCCGATGAGAAATTTGGGAATGATATTAGGGCTGAGATCACGAGATACCTTAGTTACCTGCCAGAGGATCTATCAAGAACCCTTATAGAAATTGTTGAGGAGAATTTTGCGAGGTTGGGAGACGACACTATACAAAATATTAATAGCATGGTAGAGAATTGCATCATTATGATCCTTAGTAAGTTCTTTAGAGGAAGATGAAGTGATATCATATGAATTTTTCAGTGCTATTCGACACATATTAAAGTCTCTGTAGATTCAACACCCTTTATCGTATGTATACACTTTGTTACTAGGTTGGCTAGAGCCTTTAAATCCGGCACTTCGACAACAGCTATGATATCACAGTGCCCTGTAACTGGATAAGCCTCCTTAACCCCCTCAACCCTCTTAACAGCCTCAAGCACCATGTCTAGACTGCCAGCAGCCACGTATATTTCTATGAAAGCCTTCATAACATCCACCAAGATTAATACATGAATACAGACAATAATTAATTTTTCTCACGTTTATGATCGTAACTTAACAGAATATTATCCTAAGGATTATTTAAATGATATGTCTCTTAATAAGGCAGTTTCCCCAAGCCTTCTTCTTGGTATGTTTAAGGATTGGGTTGAGGAGAATAGGGGTAAGATAAGCCTTTATTTTAGAGGGAGGGGCACTTCCAATCTAAAGCTTAAATGCCCCCTCTGCAGTAAACCACTTTATAGAGTCAACCTTACCGGAAAATTTGAGTGCAGGAATAACAAGTGTAAGCTCATATGTGTTGAACTAAAGAACTGGGAAGTGAAGTTTTACCTTGAACCACTCCTGAGCATAAAATATGACTTGAAGCAGACAATTGTCGTGTAAAGCCATCAAACATGCTTTCAGGGCATATATTCTAGAAAGATCTAGGTTAAAGAAAAATGCCAGTTACTTGTGTGCGCCCTCACTCACCCTTCCCCCAGTCTTAAAATATGCATCTAAATATTCATGGAAGAAGAACCATAGTGCGAAGGCACCTATTGCCACACCAACACCAATTGACAATCCAGCTGCAAGAGCACCCTTTATCTCACTACTGAGCGCAGTTATATCAATTAACATTGCGGTAACCAGAAGCATTATTATCACCAACGGATAGGTTCTAATACGTGGGTCAACCTTAGTCCTAATAGTCACTGCATTAAAAACTGCGAAGATAACTAGCGTTATAATTATTATACTGATTATCCGCGCGCCATAGTATATTCCATCGTTAATTAGCTGAATGTAGCGCGGCTCGAGAAAAAGGTTTATTATTGCATAAAAGGCGATTAAAAATATGCCTATGTTAGCGAGGAACACTATGAATTTTTCTAGGGAGAAGGGAAGGGAAAAGCCCGAAAAGCGGACGAATGCATCATCTACCTTCGCAATCTTAAGCAGTTTTCCTAAGAAGGCGTTTAACATCCTAATTATTAAAAATGCTATGATAAAGACCACTAATGTGATGAGTATTTTTGGTAGAAGGAGAGTTACCTCTAAGGCTATTTGTGCAAGTACTTCTCCAATTACTTTAAAGAGGTTCTCTTGGTTCAAATGCTCTCCCTCTAAAGACGATTTTCATCCCAAATTTATAAGTATCCATAAAATATAATATATCATATATAATATTATCACAGTTAACAATAATGCCAGGAATCTAAGCGCCATCATTATTGTCTCTTTTGAGAGCTCAACTCCCATCTGATACCCCATCAAACTACTGTTATATAGTATTTGCGAATATGTTCTAGCAAGGTTCTCTGGGATTAGGGCTGTTTCGGGAATTGTGAGCGATGCTAAGAGAGAAGCCGCAAGCTTAGCTGATAGGGCTGCTAGAAATAGTATAATAAAGTTCTCTTTTATGAGCAAACCAGTGATAGAGGCCACTAGCTGTGCGCAGCTATTGAATAGTACGAGGAGTATTCCGGATTTGATTGCGCCAAACCACCTATTGTATCTCGCAAAAAGGAAGGCTGTGATAAAACTTGCTCCAGTATAGGTGAAGGATGTGTAGATATTTATGCCTACGTGGGCCACCGGCCACGGTGTGACAAGTATTAATATTGGTCCAAGGGCATTTGCTATTAAGCCAAAATGAAGAGATTTAAAGGATCTCCTTCTCCAAAATAGGGAGGCAACAGAGTTTGACATTGTCCCAGCAAGGCTCATGAGTGAAGCTATGTAGTCGGCTCCACCTAAATATCTTATTACATAGGGCGCCCAAACAATCCCCAATATGTTGCCGCTGGAGAAGAAGACTATTGAGAAGATGGAAGACGAGAATATTCTCTCAGGTTCTTCAACAGCTTCAGGAAACATCTTTCCCTCTAAATGCGAAACGTTTAGTGTGGCAACAATTAGTGTTGAAACCAAGCCTATTAGAGAGCCCATTATGAAAATATATTTAAATTTACTTTCTGGCGGAAGAAAGGCGAGGAGGGCTGTCCCCGCTAAGAAGCCCATTATGCTTGATACACCATTGGCAGCAGACCTTTTAGCGGTAACATCCCTTATTAAATCCTCTGTAAGCGAACCATAAATTATGTATGATATAAAAGTGTTTATGAGGAAAGAGGAGACTAGTTGAATAGAATATAAAGATAGGATTGTAAAAAGATTTTGTGTTAGGGGGATTATCATCCACGTGAGTCTCTCAAGGGCGTGGAAGGTTATCAGCTTAGCCTTTATTCTTCTAATTATGAAGTTAGGGCGTTTATAGATGAGAATGCCAAAAATTATTGATGAGAGAGCGGATGAAAGAGTTACAAAAGATATGCTATCCACACTATATCCAATTGATGTAAGATATATTATGAAGAGACCCCTCGTTAAGGAAACATAAGCCCCAGCGAGCAATATCTCTAGAGTGAGGGCCCAAGCAATTTTCCGCGAATCCTCAGATTTCATCCACATAACATTCACTTGCCATATAGCTAAATTCAGCCTTAGCACAACTATATTTTTCACTCTGTTATCCACTATAGAATCCACTATAGATATCTTCTTTGCCCCACATGGAGCCCTATGTGTCCGTTAGAACTACCTTTATATGACACTTTTAGTTTTCTTATCTCTCAGACCCATTAATCTAAAGATGGTTGTCATGCAAACTATTGAGGAGAGCATTAAGATAGGTCTTGAGGTTCACGTGCAGCTAACTAGTCTTAAGACCAAGCTCTTCTGTAGCTGCTCAGCTGATTATAGGGGTAAGGAGCCAAACACATTGGTCTGCCCAGTCTGTTTGGGATTGCCTGGAGCCTTACCGGTTCTAAACGAGAAGGCTATTGAATATGCCATTATGGCGGCCCTCGCATTAAACTGCAAGATATCGGAGAGAATGATCTTCTTCAGAAAGAATTATTTTTATCCAGATCTCCCAAAGAATTTCCAGATAACCCAGTATGATAAGGCTGGCGGGGTTCCATTAGCCGTTAATGGCTATTTATATATTGAGAACCAAGGGCAGACAAAAAAGATTCGTATAAGTAGAGTTCATTTAGAAGAGGATCCTGGACGTCTCATCCATATTGGTCCAATAGATAAGTCGCCCTATACATTAGTGGACTATAATAGGTCCGGTATAGCCCTTCTCGAAATAGTCACAGAGCCGGATATGAGCTCCCCAAGGGAGGCTAGGCTCTTCCTCCAGAAGCTAAGGAGTATTCTTGAGCACCTCGGAATATTTGATGGCAGCCTTGAGGGCTCAATGCGCTGCGATGCAAATATCTCGCTGGCTGGTGGAACAAGGGTTGAGGTGAAAAATATAACTTCATTTAAGGAGGTTGAGAGGGCGCTTAACTTTGAGATTGTTAGGCAGAGGGGTTTAATTGAGAAGGGTGTTACCGTTAAGCGGGAGACTAGGCATTGGGATGAGATGCGTAGAATAACGATATCCCTTAGGGTTAAGGAGGAGGAGCAGGATTACAGATACTTTCCTGAGCCAGACCTTGTCCCAGTAGTTATAATTAAGGAGATGGTTGAGGAGATTAGGTCTAGGATGCCGGAGCTCCCGGATGAGAGGGTTAAACGCTTTATGAGCACATACGGTCTTCCTAAATATGATGCTGAAGTACTCGTCAGCTCAAAGCAGATGGCAGATTTCTTCGAGGAATGTGTCAAATTGTATAATAAGCCTAAGGAGATAAGCAATTGGATGATGAGTGATGTTCTCCGCTATTTATATGAGAATAACCTTGAACTACATGAGTCAAAACTGACACCACAACTGCTCGTGGATATGATACGCTTAATCGATGAGGGGGTTATAAGCGGAAAAATAGCGAAGAAAATTCTCCCGATAATGATTGTATCTGGGAAGGATCCGAGGAGAATAGTTGAGGAGGAGGGGTTAATAAAAATCTCTGATGAGGGAGCTTTGAGGGCCCTAGTGGACAAAGTCTTTGCTGAGAACCCCAAGGCTGTTAAAGACGCATTAGTCGATGAAAAAGCCGTACACTACCTCATAGGGCAGCTCATGAGGTTAACAAGGGGTAAAGCCGACCCAGCCCTCGCAAATAAGATAGTGAGAGAGAAGATCGAAGAGATTAGGAGGGGGGCTAACCCCATATAGTTTTTTCAAGGCCAAGGCCGAGGATCTTCCTTAAGAAATTATATGCGTTGAAGGCGGCAGCTTTATCTGAAATAAGGTCTGTTACCGGGGTAAGGATGCATGCTCCCTCAATGCCGCGGAGCTTAGCCAGCCCTAGGAGAAGGCCGGGCAGACCAATTATTCTTCCATCTGCGTATACTTTGGCCCCCATATCAACACACTCCAATATAATTCTCTTTGATGTCCCTGCAACGTAAACCGTCCTTTGGGGATATAGTGTTGGGATTCCATCCACTGTAAATATAATTGCACAATTAATGTTCTCCATAAAGTCTAAGATCTCACCACATAAATCATAGTATGCTGGGATGTCGTCTGGCGGCGGTTGCTCCTCACCTATAAGCACCACTATATTCCTCTCGATGGAAGCATAGAAGTCGTATTTTAGTAGGCTGCATAAACCGTCAGGGTTAACAGGAGTGTAGTCTGGGAGGAGCGGAGAGTAGAGCTCCGCAAACAATTTCGCATCTAAAAAGTCTACTAGAAGTCTCGTGGCAGTAACCCCGACCCCACCAACCCCGGGGAAACTAGCCACCACAACAGGGTTCTTTAAGTCCGGCTGAAAAATAACCTTCACATATGTTTTATCCAAACCCCTCTCCGAAGATTATCCTTAAAAGAGACATGTATTTAATCATTACCATGCCATGTTAAGCGCTAAAAATATAGAGCGCTCATAAGCATCTCTTTTATGAGGAGAGGATGGTTACAAATTTACCAGCTGAGGCCAGAGCCAAGTGGGCTGAGGTTGTAGCAGCTCGCTCCCCAGAAGAGAAAATAAGGCTGATGCGAGAATTCCTCTCATTAGTCCCAAAGCATAAGGGGACCAGCAAGCTAGTTGCGAATATTAGGCGTAGGATAGCTGAACTCGAACGCGAACTCGAGAGGTCTAAGGCTAGGAGGAAGGGTAGCGGAGCTGGCTTCGCAATACCAAAGGAGGGGGCTGGGCAGATAGTCATTTTAGGCCCGCCAAACGTGGGTAAGAGTAGCTTGTTAGCCGCCGTCACCAACGCTAAGCCAGAAGTAAGCCCACTCCCCTTCACAACACAGAGACCAGTCCCCGGAATGCTCCAGTATGAAGATATACAATTTCAGCTTGTTGAGGCTCCGGCGATAGTTGAGGGAGCATCTGAGGGGAGAATGAATGGGCTGCAGATACTCAGCCTAGCGCGCAACTCCGACGGCTTAATGATAATGGTTGATCTATCAGAGGACCCGGTTGGGCAGTTTTATATGGTTCAGTCTGAATTGGATAAGGCTGGAATACTGATCAGAAGGCCTGAGGGCGAGGTTGAGATAATTAGAAGGGCTCATGGCGTAGGCATACAGATTGTGGGCGGCGGCACACTTGCCGACTGCACCTATGAGGATGTTAAGAACCTACTTGAAAGCTATAGGATTACATCAGCTGTTTTAAAGATAAGCGGCAAGGTAACACTTGATAACATCGAGGATGCAATATTCTCACACAGCGTCTATAAGCCGACAATAGTCGTCGCCAATAAACTCGATCTTCCGGGCGCGAAAGAGAAAATGGCTTTATTAGAGGGCGAGGTAATGAGGTTTAAAATCCCTCTCCTAGCGGTCTCATGTACTAGTGGAGAAGGCCTCAAGAAAATCGGCGAAAATATATTTAGGGTTTTAGGAATTATAAGGGTTTACACGAAGGAGCCGTCGTCAAGGGAACCGTCGACGAAACCTCTTGTCGTTAAAAGTGGGACAAGTGTGATAGAAGTTGCGAGGGAGCTGCACTCTGAAATATATAAAAACTTTAAGTATGCCCGCATATGGGGACCAAGCGCAAAATATCCTGGTGAGCGCGTTGGGCCAACACATATTTTAGAGGATGGGGACATAGTGGAGATACATTATTAGGGTTCGGCGATAAGAAATATGTAATCTTCTCCATATTATCAACACTTATAATTATTTAGGCGCTAAGTATATTTGCCCCGCTGGGGATTAGGAAAATGAGGTTAAAGGAGAATATCCTTATGTCTTCGGGTTCTAGCGAAGTACGCATTAAATGTCCTAAGTGCGGTAAAATGGTTCCGGCAATGAAATATTGCATTCAATGTGGCTCACCACTACCATCGATGCAGCAACCTCGCTTAGAAAGACCACAGCCTAAGGAGGTTCCCCCACCAGCTCCACCCCTTGTTCCACCGCCAACACAGCCCACAGCACCACCAATTGGGCTTGAGGGAGAAGTGGCAAACATGATGTCGAGCATCTCAACACTATATTTGAGGAAAATCGCCCTCTTTAAGCTCCTCCAATCCGGCGAGGTCTCAGAAAAAATCTTTTTAAAGCTTTATAATGAGTATAGCGGTAAGCTGAACGATCTCCTAAACACGAGGGTTCGTAAGCTTGAGGAGTTTAGGAGGAAGCTTGAGGATGTCAATAAACGCCTGAATGAGGTGGCGTTAAGTATTGAGGAGCTCTCAGTGCGCTACAAAATTGGTGAGGTGGATCTTAACACCTTCTCGCAGAGGTCTGAGAAGCTTAAGAGCGAACAGAGGGAATTAGAGTTAATGGCTAGGAACATTAAGGTTTGCCTAGATCGCCTTGAGAAATTGTTGGGCGATAAGACTCCAAGCGAGATAAAGAGTATGGCAGATGATTTGAAGGTAACTTACGAGGCCATAAAGGGCATGGTTAATGATGGAAAGATCTCGGGCGATCTGCTTAATGCTGTTAAACTTGATGTTGAGGAAACAATAGCCTTCCTCGAGTCACTTATAAGGGATAAGAGGGAAAGAGAGAGGGAGCTTAAGGAGGAAATTGAGACTCTTCAAGTGAGGTATAAGGTTGGCGAGATAGGTATCGAAGAGTATGAAAGGAGAAAGAAGGAGATACAGGAAGAGATAAATAAAATTTGGTCATAGCCTCAGCCTTAAATAGCTCTGCCTACCAAGGAAACGGGTAAAACATGTGAAATTTACTATGAAGTTTAAATCTCTTGTAGAGCTCTGTGAAAAGCTTGAGAAGACAACTAGACGCAACTTGATGGTCTCCCTCGTCTCAGATTTCTTGAAGGGTTTAAGTGAGGAGGAGATTGAGCCAGCCGTCTCAATGATGCTTGGCAGGGCTTTCCCAAAATATGACACCAGAACATTAAACGTCAGCTGGACGACGTTGAGTAGGGTTATAAGCCGCTTAGCCGGATCCCATTGGTCAGCATTCCACCAAGCCTTCAGGGCTACTGGAGATGTGGGTGCAGCGGTACAGGCGGTTTTTGAGAGGAGGAGGGCGGCCAATAAGCAGGCCACATTACTTGAAAGTCCATTAACCATACTCGAGGTAAGGAAAATATTTGAGGGGATAAGTGAGGCAAGGGGCGAGGGCTCTAGAGAGAAGAAGGAAAGGTTGTTAGAGGCGCTATTCAGCAGGGCCACACCATCAGAGGCAAAGTATCTCACCAAGATAATTATAGGTGAGATGAGAACAGGTTTCCAGGAGGGGCTTATGGAGAACGCTGTCGCCGAAGCATTCTCAATACCATTGAGAGACGTCCAACTAGCTTCCATGGTTACTGGAGACATAAGCGAGGTAGCATATTTATGCAAGAAGTATGGCAAGAGCGGCGTGATAAATTTAGGGTTTAAGATTTTTAGGCCGATTAAGCCGATGCTCGCGCAAATGGCCGCCAGCCTAAAAGAGGTTTTTGAGGAGCATGGTGGCAAAACTGCTCTAGAATATAAGCTGGATGGAGCCAGGGTCCAGATACATATGTCTAATGGGGAGATCAGGATATTCAGCCGAAGGCTAACGGATGTGACTAGAAGTCTTCCAGAAATTGTTGGTCTCATCAGGGATGAATTGAGGGCGAGGGAGGCAATTCTAGAGGGCGAGGTTATAGCTGTCGGCGAGGACTCAAAGCCCATGCCTTTCCAACACTTAATGCGCAGATTTAAGAGGGTTCATGAAATAGACAAAATTGCAGAGAGCATACCAGTAGAATTATACTTATTTGATGTCCTATACCTCAATGGGGAGAGCATGATTGGAAAGCAGTATGTTGAGCGCAGAGAAATACTTAGGGATATCGCTGGCAGCATACCATTAACAAAGCAGATGATAACCAGTAGTCTAAGTGAGGCTGAGGCCTTCCTTAAAGCCGCCGTTGAGGAGGGGCACGAGGGGCTCATGGCGAAGAGGTTAGATAGTCCATACATGCCTGGGGTGAGGGGGAGGCATTGGTTTAAAATTAAAGAGACTCTTCCACCCTTAGACCTAGTCATAGTTGCCGCAGAGTATGGTTATGGTCGTAGGCATGGATGGCTCTCAGACTATTACCTAGCAGCCAGGGATGGGGACGGCTTCACGATAGTTGGCAAAACCTTCAAGGGGTTAACGGATGAGGAGATATCTGAAATGACGAGACGCCTTAAGAAAATAGTGATTAAGGAGGAGGACAATAAAGTTATTGTCTTGCCAAAGATAGTTGTTGAGGTTGCCTATAACGAGATCCAGAGAAGCCCTAAGTATGAGTCTGGTATGGCTCTTCGCTTCGCCAGGATCATAAGGATACGTGATGACAAGGGCCCTGAGGAGGCGGATACCATTGAAGTGGTGCGCAGAATATATGAGAGTCAATTCTATAAGAAATCTAGGTTTTATGGTGAGGAGTAACCTATGCAGGTCTTAATAAGGAAAACAGTTATGGATAGCATTTTAAGCTACGCTAAGATGTGCCACCCAAAGGAGGGGATACTCCTCCTCAGGGGTAAAGCTAAAGGGGATGTAATTAGGGTTGAGGAGGTTTTAATTCCGCCCCTAAGCATACGCGGTAATGGCTTCTCATCTTTTCCACCACACATGCTTCCATTAGACTTCTCAATTATAGGTGTCGCCCACTCTCACCCCTCAGGGATATTATCCCCATCCACTGCAGACCTAAACAACTTTTATGGCAAGATAATGATCATAGTGGCCCACCCGTATATGGGCGAAAAGAACATGGTTGTGATAGATGGTAAGGGAAAGAAGCTAAAATACAGGATTGTGGAGGATTAGGGTAATTATGGATGAGGCGGCTATTGCGGAGAGCCTAGTCAACTCCGGTGCACTCAAGTTCGGTAGGTTTATCCTTAAGTCTGGGGTTGAGAGCCCATACTACATAGATTTGGCTTGGCTACTCTCATCGCCAATGGATTTCGAGAGGGTCGTGAAGATAATTGCGGATAAAATACGCGGGGTAATTCAAAGGAGGGCGGTAGATAAGTTGGCGACAATAGAGCTCAAGGGCGCATTAATTCTCCCCAGTGTGGCAAGCATTCTTAGGATGCCATGTATAATTGTGAGAAAGGAGACAAAGACCTATGGCTTGACTGGCAGAATAGTTGGTGGGGAGATTAGGCGTGGTGAACGCTTCATATTTTTTGACGACGTGCTGACAGACGGCAGGTCGAAGGTTGAAGGTATAAAGCCTATTGAGGAGGAGGGAGGGGTCATCGACACAATAATGGTTGTGGTAGATAGGGAGCAGGGTGGAAGAGAGAAACTTGAAGCCTTAGGATACAATGTTGAGGCTATAACGACAATCTCAGAGATAGTGAATAAATTGTTAAGTATTGGTAAGATGAGTTTTGAGGAAGCTGAAAGGATACTTACGTACACTAGATCTTGTAGAGAAGTTAGGAGCTAGAGAAATAAGTAACGTTAACGATATTAGGCACATTGAAGGAAGGATGCCGCATGCTGGATAGGGGCTCCTATACCACAAAGATACTTGGTTCAGGGGGAATCTATCCATATGAAAGTAAGATTGAAAGATACCTAAGCGATATGCGAGACTACTTCATTGATAGGAAAGCCGTTGAAGAAATTCTATCTTCCGGGAGAAACCCACTAATCTATGTTGTATATGAAATAAGCCGAGAATTAAGAGGCGAGTTGAATGTTGGATGCACAGTGATTTATCCTGGGAAGATAGGAGACGAGTACCATTTTACTAAAGGACACTTTCATAGTAATGTTACGACGGGTGAGGTCTATATTGGGGTTAGCGGTGAGGGGCTCATATTAATGCAAGATAAGAATGGGGCGTTTAATGTTGGGGAGATAGAGACTGGAACAGTAGTTTATGTTCCACCAGGCTTCGCCCATAGAGCCGTAAACACTGGAAAAACGGAACTCGTCTTCTTAGCAGTATATCCGTCAGATGCAGGCCACGACTATGAAACTATAATGAGAACAGGCTTCGCAAAAATTGTAGTTGAGAGAGGTGGAAGACCAACACTAATCGATAACCCAAACTATAGAAGGATTTAGTGGGCACAGCTTCCTGTTTTTTACATAGATGCGGCGATAAAGATTAATAGCCTTCCTAACAACTTTTCTTCACGAAGTAAATATGACTATGCTCTTAAGGGAGAATTGTGGTGTAATAGGGGCTTTCTCGCTAGATGGATATAATGTAACCCCATTGTTAATTGCTGGTTTAGAAGCCCTTCAACATAGAGGGCAAGAGTCCTGGGGAATAGCGGTCGCCAACCACCAAACATTTAAGAGGCCTGGAATTGTCTCCCACTCAGTCGATGCCGAATATAATGAGATATCAAAGATTAACGGTAGCCTTGGAGTAGGCCACGTTCGGTACTCAACTACGGCTAAATCCACAGTTGAATATGCGCAGCCAATAGATATAGGAGGAATATTTGATAGCAGTGGCTTCAGGATCGCCCATAATGGAACTCTTGATAGAGAGACTCTTATGGAGAATTTGAAGAGCATCGGCTTACACCCTCCGCAGGGCGCCTCGGACACAGAGCTCCTGGGATTAAACCTCTATGCCCTAATAAAGAGATGTGGGAGCTGGGTTGAAGCCTTTGAGAAATTGAATCCATGCTTAAATGGTTCATTCTCGCTAGTCATGGTAACATCTAATGGCGAGCTTATAGCTGTGAGGGATGAGAGAGGCTTCAGACCGCTATGCTTAGGGTGGCATGAGGAAACATCCTCATACATAGTTGCTTCAGAGAGCTGTGCCCTAGAAGTTCTCGGCGCAAGGCTTATAAGAGATATAGAGCCCGGCGAAATAGTGACAATAAATAGGGATGGTTTAAAGACAGAGTATTTTGCTAAATGTGAGAGACATGCGCACTGCCCCTTCGAGTATACATATTTTGCTCATCCGAGCTCAAAGATTGAAGGCATTATAGTTTATAATGCAAGGAAAAATATTGGGCGTATCTTAGCTAAGGAGTATCCAATTGAGGGTGACGTAGTAATCCCGGTGCCCGACTCTGCCAGACCCGCCGCTCTAGGGTACTCTGAGGAGACTGGGATACCTTTTGAGGAGGGGCTATTAAAGGACCGGTATAGGCGTAAGGGTGGTTGGAGAAGCTTCATTGAGCCGGAGAAAAGGGAGACAATAGTTTCAAAAATCATCGCCATAAGGGAGGTCATTGAGGGAAAGAAGGTTATACTCATCGATGATAGTATTGTCAGGGGAACTAGTTCAAGGATAATAGTTGGAAGCAAGCTCAGGTCTGCGAAAAGCGTCTCCCTACTACTAACTTTCCCGCCAATACTCTATCCATGCTACATGGGGATAGACTTCCCAAGCCAAGAGGAGCTCCTAGCCTATAGGGTTTGTGGGACATCATGCAGCCTCGAGGAGATTAATAGGAGAGTGGCCGAACATATTGGAGCATCATTCGTCGGCTACAACAATATAGATGGGTTAAGTAGGGGGATAGGTTTACCAAGAGACCAGCTCTGCCTAGCCTGCACAGCCGGAGACTACAGCTGCCTAAAATTTAAGCCAAAATTTAGAACTAGGGAGGAGATGAGAAGATGATTAATTGAGCATCCGTCACCATATTATTCAAGGCGATTATCTTTAAGTGCGGAAAATAAGTCTCCTCAATAGAGAAGTCGGGTGTTAATATGGCTAGAATCTATAATTCGGTTCTCGAGGTTATAGGTAATACGCCGCTGGTTCAATTGAATAGAATAGCTGAGGGTCTAAAGTGTACTCTCCTCGCCAAACTGGAGTTTCTTAACCCCGCTGGGAGCGTTAAGGATAGGATTGGGCTGAGCATGATAGAAGAGGCTGAGAGACTCGGCTTAATTAATAGAAAAACCGTCATCATAGAGCCCACAAGCGGCAACACTGGCATAGCTCTGGCAATGGTCGCAGCTGTTAAGGGCTATAAGCTCATCGTCGTTATGCCGGAGAGCGTCAGCGTTGAGAGACGCAAGATTATTAGAGCCTATGGAGCCGACGTCGTCTTGACACCCGCCGAGGAGGGCATGGAGGGCGCCATTAAGAAGGCTAGGGAGCTGGCATCGATATATCCAAACTCATTTATCCCGAACCAATTTAGAAACCCCGCCAACCCAAGGATACATAGAGAGACGACTGGACCAGAGATTTGGAGGGATACTGATGGTAAAGTGGATATAGTTGTTGCTGGAGTTGGGACTGGTGGGACAATAACTGGTATTGCTGAATATATAAAGCCGCTTAAGCCAGAGTTTAGGGCAATTGCAGTCGAACCATATAATTCTCCAGTTTTAAGCGGCGGTAAACCAGGACAACACATGATTCAGGGGATAGGGCCAGGCTTTATACCAGACGTCCTTAGGTTAGATCTTATAGACGAGGTTATTAAAGTTAGGGATGAAGATGCCATTGAAACCGCCCGCCTACTAGCTAGGAAAGAGGGACTTCTTGTCGGAATATCGTCTGGAGCAAACGTCTTCGCCTCCTTAGAGGTTGCCAAAAGAACTGAAAATGAGGGCAAAACTATAGTCACAATTCTCCCCGATGGTGGGGAGCGCTATTTAAGCACAGCTTTATTCGAATAGAGAAACGATAAATTTTTCTCCAGCATATCGATAAAATTTAAAGTTATCTTAGGGTTGTGGGGCAATGGATTTCCTCGAGAAAGTTGATAAGACAACTCGTATATGGGCTTCTAAGGAAATGCTCAACCTGTTATTGAGTGGAGAAGATTACGTTGAAGATGACTGGCTTGAAAAAGGCCTCCCAAAGCTCGTTGACAGGATTGTTGAGAGTTATGAGGAACATGGCGGGATAAACCAGTCCGGGGATGCGGAGCTCCCTTCAAAGCAGGCAGTTATAGAGATACTAGAGGATCTCCTCACCATATTGTTTCCAGGATACTTTGGAAACGTTAAAGTTGGCAGAGCTGACGTAAGGTACTTTGTAGGCAGCATTCTGAGCTCCGTGTATTCTAGGCTAGTCAGCGAGGTTGAGAAGAGCCTCAAGTATCTTTCGAGACACTTTGGAGTTGGCTCTGAGGAGACATGCCGAAAGAGGGCGAAGGCTGTTGTTAAGGAGGTTCTTGAAAGGATCCCGGAGATAAGAGCCATGCTTATCGGCGATGTTCAGGCAGCTTACGATGGTGACCCGGCAGCCAAAAGTACGGATGAAGTTATATTAAGCTATCCATGCATCTTAGCCATCGCAACATACAGGATAGCTCATGAACTATGGGTTAGAGGCGTGCCTATCATACCAAGGATTATGACAGAATATGCACACTCAATAACTGGAATAGACATCCACCCAGGCGCTAAAATTGGAAGAAACTTCTTCATAGATCATGGAACTGGAGTTGTTATCGGCGAGACAACCGAGATAGGCGATAACGTCAAAATATATCAGGGAGTAACACTCGGAGCGTTAAGTTTTCCAAGGGATGAGAGGGGCAAAATAGTTAAGGGCCGAAAGAGACACCCAACTGTCGGAAACAACGTCGTAATATATTCTGGTGCAACAATTCTAGGTGGCGAAACAGTCATAGGCGACGATGCAGTCATAGGCGGAAACGCATGGATAACATCATCAATACCAGCTGGCACAAAAGTAATAGTTGCGCCACCGAAATTATATTATAAGAATAGCGCCGAAAACGAGAGTATAGACTCAAACCAGCAGTAAACAGCATCAGTTAATTGAGAAAGGGTAAGAGGGAAGGAGAGACTCTTCGGAAAGATAGGGAGGTATCTAGCATTTAACCGTAGCGTTAACCACTCATAAAGTCATATGGATTGTCAGAGAGGTTAAGCTCGAAAAGCAGAAATTCTTCCTTAATTTGATTTTAGTCCAGAAAATCCTTTTTCACAATGGAAAATCATGAGCTAAGCTGAGCAAAACCTTATTATTTTACTTTGCGTTCTATAGGCTTAATTTAATATGAGAGGGCAAGCGGGGTGCTGGAGGCAGTCTTTGAAAGCCTAGGATTAATCGGCAACGCCATAATACTCCTACTTGGAATGCTAGCCCTAGACAAATCAAGCGACCTGACGATAGATAACTCCGTAAAAGTCGCCGAGATAACAGGGCTTGGAAAGACAACAATAGGCTTCCTACTAATTGCTTTATCCACATCACTGCCGGAACTTTCAGTGTCAATATTTTCTACAATAAATCCGGAATCTATTGGTGTCGCGATAGGAAATGTTCTAGGCTCAAACATCATAAATATTTGCCTGATCCTAGGATCATGCTTCTTGATATTGTCCCTGAAAAATCATAAGAGAATGCATCATTTTAGTAGCGTAACAACCGATGAGGTGAGAGAACTATATTTTGGGCTTTTCATAGCGTCACTAATTCCCTTAGTCCTAATTTATATTGGTTATACAAGCAATATTGTAGGGGCAGCATTAATAACGATTTTCATATTCTACAATATTCAAATTATTAGGTCTAAAAGAGGCAGGAAGGGAGCAGGTGGCTCAGGCCAAAAAGATAAGGTCACAAAATATGTCTTAATGGCACTTGTAGGGATTGCTGGAGTTGTTAGCAGCGCATACTTTATAGTTGAATCAGCCTCCTACATTGCGGAGGAACTAGGTGTTCCAAGAGTTATTATTGGCGCAACAATAGTGGCCTTTGGCACAAGTCTACCTGAACTTGTAACCAGCATTGATGCGACAAGAAAGGGACATATTGAGTTGGCACTAGGCAATATCATCGGTAGCGGCTTCGTGAATATAACGTTGATTTTGGGTGTAGCGTTAATGGGCGGGCCATTCCGAGTTGATATGGCCGCATACTCAAACCTAGTTATGTTCTCAATAATGGCTAATCTTCTACTATGGTATTTTCTTTCTGGCGAGAGGATAGGTTGGAGAGAAAGTCTAATTCTGCTTTTCATGTATGCCCTATTTATAATCCTAAGCTTCGGTTCACGCCAGTCTCAAAACTTTTAGGGTGATGTTCGCTGACGAAAAAGGTTATAGGTAAGGTTTTTTACAATTATGTGATCTCTTGCTTGGGGGGAATCATGAAAAGTATGCGGAAAATATATTGGTCTGCCAAATTCATATTTACATGCTTAGTGTGGTGAAGGTTAGCTATGGGACGCTATAAGCAGATTGAAGATATAGTCAAGTTGATGAATGACCCCAAGCACATAAGAAATACTAGTATAATCGCCCACGTAGACCACGGCAAAACAACCCTATCGGACAGCCTATTGGCTGCTGCCGGCATAATAAGCATGGAGGTTGCTGGGCAAAGGCTCTTCCTAGATTCTTGGGAGCTTGAGCAGAAGAGACAAATGACAGTCTTTCCATCAAACATAAGTTTGGTTCACACATATAAGGGCGAGGAGTACCTCATAAACTTGATCGACACCCCAGGGCACATAGACTTCAGCGGCGCCGTAACAAGGAGCCTAAGGGCGGTGGATGGAGCACTCGTCGTGGTTGATGCTGTTGAGGGGCCAATGACGCAGACAGAAACGGTTTTAATGCAGGCCCTACGTGAAAGGGTTAAACCAATCCTATTCATAAACAAAGTTGATAGACTGATTAAAGAGCTAAGATTAACCCCACAGGAGATGCAGCAGAGGTTCGCGAAGATAATACTTAGGATAAATCAGTTAATTGAGAAGTATGCTCCGCCCGAGCATAAGAGGGATTGGCAGGTTAAAGTTGAGAATGGCACGGTTGCCTTTGGCTCAGCCCTACATAAGTGGGGCTTCACGCTGCCATATATGAGGACTAAGGGCATAACCTTTAAAGATGTAATCGACGCTTACTCCGGCACACCTGAGGAGGTTGCCAAAAAGGTTGATGCGTTAAGCAAGACAGTTCCACTCTATGAGCCTGTACTCGACATGTTCTGTGAACATCTACCAAGTCCGCTTGAAGCCCAGCCATATAGGCAGACCCAGATATGGCCGGGAGAACCCAAGAGTGAAGTTGGTTTGAGTATGGCTAAAGTGAACACCAATGGGCCGCTTCTAATGTGTGTTACGGCGGTTGAAGTTGATCCGCACAGCGGCATTATTGCAATAGGGCGGGTCTTTAGCGGAATTGTTGAGAGGGGTAAAGTAATTCAATTGGTTACCAGCAGGCAAAGGGCAACAATCCAGCAGGTCTACATGTACATGGGTACCGACAAGATTATTGTTGATAAGATACCAGCTGGGAACATAGCTGCAATTTCCGGTCTACCTCCCCTACAGGTTGGCGAGACAATAGCTGATGATGGGGTTGATACAGTACCCTTTGAGAGCTTAAAGTATGTCTCTGAGCCGGTTGTAACGGTGGCTATTGAACCAGCGGACGTTAGGGATCTACCCCTCTTCGACAAGGTCATACGTAAGATAACTCTAGAGGATCCGAATTTGCGTTTCACGATAAATAAGGAGACTGGAGAGTATCTTTTAAGTGGGATGGGTGAACTCCACCTAGAAATAGCTGCCTACCGAATGCAAGAAGCAGGCTTAAAGGTTAAGATGAGCAAGCCGATAGTGGTGTATCGTGAGACTATAAGCCGAGATTACAAGGGCGCCCCAGTTATGGGAAAGAGCCCGAATAAGCATAATAAACTCTGGGTTACCATCGAAAGATTATCAGAAGATGTTATCGAAGCCCTGAGGACCGGCAGAATATCTGAGATGCAGAAGCGGGATGAGAGGCAGAAGATACTTATGCACGAGTTCGGCTGGTCGGCTGAGGACGCCAGAAACGTAATAGCAATTGAGGGTACAAACGTTCTCGTAAATAGGATTAAGGGTAGACAGTTTGTTGAGGACGTCATAGAGCACGTGAAGGCAGCGTTTAGAGATGCTGTGAACTCAATGCCCTTAGCGAAGGAGCCAGCATATGGTCTTAAAGTAAACCTCGAAGATATATTGATCCACGAAGATCCTGTGCATAGGGGGCCAGCCCAGATAATGCCCATGACGTGGCGGCCGATATGGGGCTGCTTCCTGCTCTGTGAGCCGAAGCTCCTAGAACCGATACTAAGCTTTGAATGTAAGGTTCCAAGTGACTTCCTTAGCCATGTTATCGCCATTATTCAGAAGAGACGTGGTAGGCTCATAGATATAACTAGCGATGAAGATATAATGTTAACTAAGGCTGAACTACCTGTTGCCGAGTCCTTTGGACTTGCAGATGAGCTTAGGTCATCGACTCAGGGCAGGGCTTTCTGGGCAACTCAGTTCAGTAGATGGGCGCCTGTGCCGGAGTCTATGCAGATGGATGTAATAAGGCAGATACGCGAGAGAAAAGGTTTGAGTAAGGAGCTACCTAAGCCAGAAGACTACTGCGACTTTGAGTAAAAAGGGGAATATTTAAAAAGGCCGGAGTAATCAATGATAGTAGTCTATTGGTGGTAGCATGCCGAGAGAGTTTAGGTATAGGGGATATACGCTTGAAGAGTTAATGGATATGTCAATGGACGAGTTTATGCGGTTACTCGGCACGCGCGCTCGCAGGAGCTTAAGGCGGGGGCTATATTATGAACAGAGAAGGCTCCTTGAGAAGGTGCGGCTTGCAAAGGAGGGCAGATATAATAAGCCAATTAAAACCCATTGTAGAGACATGATAATACTGCCCGAGATGGTTGGCTTAACAATTCATGTTCACAATGGTAAGGAGTTTGTTCCAGTTGAGATAAAACCTGAGATGATAGGGCATTACCTTGGCGAATATGCAATAACAAATAAGCCAGTTAAGCATGGAGCCCCGGGCATAGGGGCTACAAGGAGCAGCATGTATGTGCCACTGAAGTAGAGGAGCTTACATCCTTTGAGGAGTCTCTATACCAAGGAGATTCAACGAGTTTCTCAAAACTATTCTAACAGCATCAACTAATAGTAGTCTAGCATCACTTAACCCATGCGGTTCAGCCTTTATAACTGGCAGGGATGCATAAAACGTATTAAATTTGTCCGCTAGAGAATTTGCAAAGTCCGCTATTAAGTTAGGTCTAAGGTTATCGGCTGCCTCAACAAATATTTCTGGAAAGCGTGCTATCATCAGCACTATCTCGCGCTCAATGGGTTCCTTAAGTAGGGAGAAATCAGCATTATCAACCCGCCTTGAAGCCCTCTTTAATATGCTGCATGCCCTAGCATGGGTATATTGTATATATGGCCCACTATTCCTCTCGAAATTCACAACCCTGTCCCATGTGAAGGTGACTGGTTTTAAGGGATCTGTTTCAACCAACGCATATTTTACGGCGCCTATACCAACTTTTTCCGCTATGCTATGCATTTCCTCCTCAGAAAGGTCTGTTGAGCGTCTCTTAACCTCTAAATATGCTCTTGAAACAGCCTCATCCATAACCTCATCTAACGTCACATAACGCCCCCTTCTACCAGAGAATCTCACCCCTGGAAAGCTCACTAGGTTATATGCAAAGTGTATGAGGTTCTCCGCCTCCCTCCTATAGCCTAAAGCATATAGCGCTAATTTCAGCTGTATCTGGGCTAACTTCTGCTCCATCCCTATAACATTGATAACCTTTTCAGCCAGCTTAAACTTCCATATACTGTAGGCTATATCCCGCGTAGTGTAGAGTGTTGTGCCATCTGATCTAGCAAGCGTCAGGGATGGAATCTCGTAATCCTCTTTTAAACCCATGTCCTTCTTGAGATCAAAGTCCCTCGCAACCCCCTCCGCATCAAACTCAAGTACATCCCCCCTGCGGAAGATGTATGGTGTTCTCTTCAACGCCTCTAAGCATTTCAATACATCGCCGCTCCAAACGAAGCTGCTCTCCCAATCCCATGAGTCAAAATAAACATTAGCCCTCTCAAGCGTCTGCCTGAAGCCCTCTAGGCATATGGATGAAACCTCACGAATTAAGTTCTTTGCCTCCTCATCCCCCATCTCATAGCCCTTCATGAGGGCATTAATCTCAGCTTCAGGATCCTTTATCTTCTCAAAGGCTTCAAGCATCTTGTTAAACATCTCCGGGAACTTCTCCTGAAGCTCCGCGGCAACACTAACCCACTCGTCTAGCTCCATCCTAACCCTCTGAACCTCATCCCATTTACCCTCCCCTTCCAGCTGGTTAACGGTTTTCTTAAGCCTTTTAATCTCCAGTAGGCAGTTGACGATGGCATATATTGCTCCTATAAAGTGGTCAGGTTTTCCCTCTGGGGTCGGCCTACCCAGCAATTTATAGCCGAACGCTGTTATTGCTGATTGCCGGCCAACATCATCCACATAATAATGCCTTGATATAACGTGACCCCTAGCCCTAAGCATACGAGCCAAAGAGTCTCCCAGAAAAGTATTTCTAGCAGAGCCGATATGTATTGGGTGGACGGGGTTGACGCTTGTATGCTCAATTATTATTCTCTTGGGCTCACTCACCTTAACAAAACCATACTCTTCGTTAAGGGTTCTGGCGGAGGTTATCGCCAGCGAGGATAACTCATCATAGTTTACATAGAAGTTTATGTACCCTTGAACCGCAACTACGTCCCTTATCAATGGATAGCCCTTAACCATGCCTTTAACGTTAGTTTCAATCTCCTCGGCAATCTCCTTTGGAGACTTCGATAGATGCTTTGCAACTTCAAAGCATATAAGCGACGCTAACTCCCCAAACTGCGGTCTCGGCGGTATATCAAGCGTAACCTTAAATCCAGCTAGATCAGGATAGGATTTCATCAGAAACTTAAGTATAAGGTCTTTACACTGTTCTCTAAATTCTGTGAAGGGACTCGGAGATATGCTCTTCCCCATAAACGCTCTACACCGCCAAAGGCTGGAGCCTTGCCTAAATAAAGCCTAACACCATCAGCTTATTAAGGGCATCGCATCTAAATATATCGAGGATGAAGAAGGTTATCGGCTTCCTCAGAATTATCCGCCCAATAAATTGCGTAATGATGGGCTTCGCAGTCATAGTTGGTGCAATTATATCTACTAAGGGGAGAATCCCTGGAGGGGGCATAGTGAACTTAATGCTTGGCTTTATAACTGCTTTCACTTTGACTGGGGCCTCCATGGCAATAAATGACTATTATGATAGGGAGATTGATGCCATAAATGAGCCGAGTCGACCTATACCCAGCGGACTAATAAGCCCAATGGAGAGCATAGCAATATTCACGGCGCTAACAATCATCGGATTATTATCTGCTATGCTCATAAACAACCTCTGCCTACTCCTAGCTCTAGCATCAATAATTGTATCAACGCTCTATTCAACGTCCGGCAAGCGCACTGGTCTACCCGGGAACATAATGGTTAGCGCTTGTGTGTCCATGCCCTTCATATACGGCGGTACATGCGTGAGGGGACTTGTTGAACCAGGTACATTAATATTCGCCGCCATGGCCTTCTTAATAAATACGGGCCGGGAGATAATTAAAGGCATAGCTGACATAGAAGGTGACAAAGTGGGAGGCATTAAGACGCTAGCTATATCCTATGGACCAAAAAGGGCTGCGGAAGCGGCACTAGCACTAATCATCACAGCTGTAGCCATAAGCCCACTACCAGTAACCCTAAATCTCACAAACATGTGGTTCATACCACTATTACTCATCGCAAACACCGGCTTTATAATATCAGCAATAAGCGTGGCAAAAAACACAACAAGGGAGAACTCAAAAAAAGCGAAAAAAGCAATCTTAGCATGTATGCTAATAAGCCTAATAGCCTTCCTAGTTGGAACAATAAAGTAAAAAGATACCTCAAAAATAATTATTAATGAATAAATAGTACACTCAACTATATTGCGGGGATAGCCAAGCCAGGTCAAAGGCGCAGGCTTCAGGAGCCTGTCCCGTAGGGGTTCGCGGGTTCAAATCCCGCTCCCCGCACCAATTTTTTGTTCTTTTAGGATTATTTTTGGCTGTTTTGAGCAGGAAATTAGTATAATTCTTGTTTTGTTTTTGTATGGGTTTTATTTTTCTTCTTAGTTTGAACCGCACTTTAAATAAATATATAGGACCGTATTACTTATTATTGGTGTTTAGGGTTTAGCTGGTTGGATGGCTAAGGGCATACTGAGAGTACTTTCTAATAATGTTCCCCGCTCTTATAGGGATATTATCGTCTCTACTGGTCTCCCCAGGCAGAAACTTAATTCCCTGATTTTAAAGCATCTAGATGATGGCCGCGTGTTCCTGAAAGCATCTTCACATAATACCGAGAATTCCCTTCATCAAAGTCTGTTTGATCCTGGAAGAGATGGACTATTTAGTCTGAGTTGTGTTCTCATGAGTTAATTATATAAGCCATGAGCACATAAGGCTGTTATAAGTGCCGATGCTTCGAAAGCGAAAATGATATGTGCATGTTTAGTCTATTGTTTCTAGATCTACGATGTTTAGAGTTGTTTCAAGAGGTCGCATGAAATCCCCTTGGATATTCCATCTTAATACTGGTTCGTGTAATGGCTGCGATATTGAGATAGTTGCCGCATTCACTCCGCGTTATGATCTTGAACGTTTTGGCTGCCTACTTGTTGGTTCGCCGCGCCACGCTGATGTACTACTAGTTACAGGGCCAGTCACACGACAGATGCTGCCCCGCTTAATTAGGGTTTACGAGCAGATCCCTGAACCTAAGGTTGTTGTTGCTGTGGGTACATGCGCCTCTTCAGGAAGCCCATTTCTCGGAAGCGAGATGGTTGAGGGGCCTGTTGACAGGATTATTCCGGTGGACGCATATATTGTAGGATGCCCGCCTAGGCCGGAGGCGATAGCTAGAGGGATTATTATGGCCGTGATGAGTAAGTTTAGGTAATACAGGGTGACACCTATGGTTGTTAAGCGTAGTACAGAGAGGACAGAAAAGGAGGTGGAATATACTAGGCTGCGTATACCATTCGGACCAGTTCACCCAGCTCTTAAGGAGCCTGTTTTATTGAGGATTTCTGTTAGAGGGGAAGAGATTATCGATGTGGACATGACTTTGGGTCATGTCCACAGGGGCATAGAGTCCCTTGCTGAAGGACGTAATCTAATTCAAACGCTCTATTTAATTGAGCGCATATGCGGGATCTGCTCTCACAGCCATACAACATGCTTTATCCAGGCATTGGAGGAAATCGGCAGCATAATCCCTTCAGAGCGGGCTTTATATCTTAGGACGTTAATTTTTGAGATGGAGAGGATTCACAGCCACCTTTTACTGCTGGGGGTTATGGCTTATGAGATTGGGTTCGACACGCTCTTCATGTTCACATGGCACGTGAGGGAGAAGATCCTCGACTTATTTGAGAAGATCACTGGCAACCGCATCCACCACGCCATGAACACTATAGGCGGAGTTAGATGGGATTTAACGTCTCAGATGGCTGGGGAAGTAAAGGCTTACATGAGAGAGATTGAGAAATCCACTAAATATATTCACAGCGCTTTTACGGATGGAACCGTTGAGAAAAGGATCTGCAATCTGGGGGTTTTAGACTACAATGATGCAATAAAATTGTGTGTAGTTGGACCCACGGCAAGGGGCTCTGGAGTTAACATTGATGTTCGGAAGGATCATCCATACGCCGCCTATGATGAGCTGAAGGGAGACTTTTCCGTGATTACGAGAAAGGATGGCGACGTCTACGCTAGAACTGAAGTTCGAATTTTCGAGGTTTTTGAGTCAATAAACATAATTAAAGCGATTTTAGATAGACTTCCAAACGGATCTATACGCCCAGAGGAGAACGTTTTTAGGATTATGAAAAGGATCCCGGAGGGCGAAGCGGTCTCCCTAGTTGAGGCTCCTAGAGGTGAACTCCTATACTTTGTTAAAACCGATGGGAAAGGTGGTTTAATACGATTAAAGGTGCGGACTCCAACATTTTCTAACCTGCTGAGTTTAAAGCGTATGCTGGTAGGATGCGAAATCGCAGATATACCCGTCATCGTAGCCTCCATAGATCCATGCCTCTCATGTACAAACAGAGTGACGATCATTAATCAGGAGAAAGGGAAATCTAAGGTTATCGATATGGATAGCTTAAGGCGTATGGTGAGGAGAAAGTGGATGCGGCGATAGCGTTTCTTATTTCCCCTCCAGCTGTCTTATTAATAAGTCTCCTCTTTGAAGGCATAGATAGGAAGATTCATGCCAGAATGCAGAAGAGGATTGGGCCGCCAGTCACTCAACCCTTTTACGATTTAATTAAGCTCTTCAGTAAGGAGAGAATTGTTCCCATAACGGCTTCCGCAAGAGTATTTGAGACCATGCCCATGATCGCTGCAGCTGTCTCGCTGCTAGGAGCATCCATATTGCTGTCCAATATTCTCTCCGGATCGAGCGTGATTGGCGACCTTATACTAGTCATGTATCTGCTCGCAATGTCATCTGTAGCCCTAATGATCGGAGGCTCAGCTTCAGGTAACCCCTACGGCGTAGTAGGCTTCTCCAGAAAGATGAGCATGATGATAGCCTACGAGATCCCTATGTTCATCGCCATAATATCTGTAGCGTTTGGTTCATCCCCATCTCTAGCGATCAATAATATCATAAGGTTTCAGATCAGTCTAGGCTTGCCTTTAGCGGCATCCCGACCAAGCATGGCCCTTGCGGCGGCAACATTCCTACTATGTATGCCGGCTGCAGCGTCAGTCGTCCCCTTCGATATACCGGAGGCTAAAACCGAGATAATATATGGTTTTCTCATCGAATACGGCGGGCCATATTTAGCATTAGCAAAAATAGCTAAGGCCGTGTCAAACTTCGCCCTAACACTGCTCGCATCAGCCGTCTTCCTCTACGTTCCATTATTGTTAGGGGAGAATGTTCTTTTAAACTTAGGCATATCTTTATCCCTATGTTTAATAGAGTCTCTACTCATAATGTTTGTCACAATAACTGTGCCACGCACAGTTCTAGCTAGGTTGAAGATAGGCCAAGCCTTTAAGTTCTATTGGATGCTTCCATTAATATTGTCGATTTCGTCCATTATTCTATCTTCAGTAGGCCTGTAGGTGAGAGCCTTGAGAGTTGGAAAGATGCTTCGCGATACTTTGAGATCGCTGTTCCGTAGGCCTGTTACGGTAGAATATATGACTAAGCCGGGAAGTATGGTGCCTCTTCCAGAGAGATTTAGGGGTAAACTGACCTACGATAAAAGCGCGTGCATAGGTTGCCTGCTCTGCATAAGGGTTTGCCCCGGTGGCGTAATAACCTCGACGGAGGAGAGGAAAGCATCCTTTAACATCTCTAGGTGCATTTTCTGCGGACAGTGTGTTGAAATATGCCCAAAAGGAGCTATTAAAATGAGCTCACAGTTTGAGGTTGTAACCTACGACAAGAATGGGCTTCTCATCAAGTAAAGTTTATTAGGTTTCCGCCATATATAAGTTAAATTGGGGTTGAAGTATACCTTGCCGCAACAGCCGCGCGAACTCGTCGTTTTATTGCTGAAAGGCGTTGTATTTATGCACACAGAATATAAGTTGCTTGAAGAGTATCTTATTGATAAGTATGGATTTAGAAGAATTGAGGAGAAGGAGCAAATTGTCTCGGAGATCAGGCAAATAGTTCCAGCAGATTACAAGAAAATAGTTTTTCATGAGGAGGCTAAGAGCCCCGTCGTTTTAGAGGAGACCGAGGAAAAGGTTTCTACGCTGAAGATTTATGAAGGAGAATACTTAGATGCAAGGATATCTGTTTATGTAATGGGAGACGTCGTTCAGAGGGAGGACATAGTCACGGAGACTGGTGGAGAGGAGCAATATCCCGTTTACACGGCCGAATATCAGCTGATAAAGTTTGTCAGCGACAGCGGATATGCACTACAGCAGTTGATTGAGCGGTTAACGATTGATTTGGGGCTTAACGTTAAGTCTAAAGAGTGGGTTTTTCATAGAGGCCTAAATGCCAATTAGATTGGGCTTATGAGCCTTAAGAGAAGATCTGGCCGAATCCCTAAAACTAATGTTGCCGCCGCCAAAATAATTGTTGGTAGCCACATTAATATGGGCACATCGCCCTTAACATCAATGTTTGTTTGGCTTTTACCCAGAAAGATCTTTTGGAATGAGCGTGTCAGGAAGACAAATGATATTATGGATATGCAGACCAGTAGGACTATAATTAGGATCGCTAGATTCGAGTTTCCGTTCTCATGGAAGAATTTGTAGGAAAAGCTGAAAAGGAGAAGCTTCGCGTAGAAGCCGCTCATCGGTGGGATACCTGTCAGTGAGAAGGCGCATATTATATAGCTCAGCGCAGTTTTATCCATTTTCTCAATGAGACCGCCAAGCGAATCCATGTTTGTGCTCTTGGCGTTAAAGTAGATTGAGCCTAGACTCAATATTAATCCGGTTTTCGCCAGAGTGCTGCTTATCAAATAGAACTGTCCGATTATAAAGCTCTGCGCTTCTATGGGCGAGAGCAGGCTTAGGGCAAAGAGCGAATGTCCATACTCATCTATGCTGCAGTAAGCAAACATTCTAAAGAAGTCTTTTTGAGAGTAAGCCATGAGAGCCCCGAAGATGATTGATATTAGCCCTGTCCCAAGCATTAAAGCCAATATAACGTTTGACGGATAGATTCTGTATAGTGGAGCGACAAGTCTATAGAGGGCCAGAATCAGAGGGATGGGCTCTATGGCGGTAAACCCGTTAACGATTATCGTGGATGCTGGGAGGCAGTCGGGGAGCCAACCGTGGAAGGGGACGAGCCCTACGTCCGCCCCCAACCCAATTATGAAGCAAGCTGCAGCAAATAATAGTAGGCGGGGGTTCTCGGCTAATAGGATCCGCTTCTCGAGGTCGCTGACCAAATGTAGAATATTTGATTCACCTGTAGAAATGTATATGGTTAAAACGCCGATGAGGACGAACAGCGCGCTTATAGCTGTTATAATCAGGTATTTGAAGGCGGCTTCAGTTGATGCTTTAATAGGGTTGTGGGCGACGAGTATTATTGATACGCCGATGACCATCTCCACGAATAGGAATAAGCCGAATAAATCGTATGAGAGCAGAAGCCCAAACATGCAGCATAGGAAGAGCAGTAGGAAGAAGTTGTATACCCCGGGCTTAAGCCTCCCGCCCTTTTCGGCGCCCATATTATAGATTGAGACTAGGAAGAAGAGTATGGCTGTGCCCGCCAGCGCCGCTATGTTTGAGGAGTCAGCCCTTAAACCTAGTCCCGTTGTCTCTAAAACCTCGCCCGCAGCACAGTAGGGGATCATTGTTAACGGCGGTACTAGGCTTAGGGCGGCGCTTATCAACAGCAGAATC
>JAGTQB010000029.1 GCA_018396995.1 Candidatus Bathyarchaeota archaeon | reverse complement strand
TTCGGCGCTGTGTCTCAGCAAGAGCTTTCAGCTCCTCCTCAGTCCTTTTCTGGGCCTCAGTCAGAGCATTAAGTCTCTCCTCAGTTCGGCGCTGTGTCTCAGCAAGAGCCTTCAGCTCCTCCTCAGTTCTCTTCTGAGCTTCAGCCAGAGCGGTCAATCTCTCTTCGGTCATCTTTTGAGCTTCAGCTAAGGCATCGAGCCTTTCTTCAGTCCTTTTCTGAGCTTCGGCTAGAGCGTTCAACCCCTCCTCAGTTCGATACTGAGCCTCTGCCAGCGCCCTCAATCTCTCCTCAGCTCTCTGCTGAAATCCTACTAAAGCATTCAATCTTTCCTCAGTTCGATGCTGGGCTTCGGTTAATCCGGCTATAGCATCCTCCAGCCTACGAAAATGCTCATCCATATCTTTTCTAAGGCGGTCAAACTCCTCTCTAGTAACCCTAATATCCCTAACCCTATCCTCAACAACCTTCACTATAAAGTCATAGAGTTCAGGGGTTATAGACATATGGTCTCAACCAACTTGAGAACTGAAAGACTAGAATATAAGCTTTTTATTGTTGATCCGCATCCCATCTCCATACACTATAGTTTAGCGCTTTCACGGATCTCACTTAAAATGCTCCTCGCAGCCTCCCTCAGCGCCTCCCTACTCCTCATCCTCGGCCTCCAGCCTAAAGCCTTAATCTTCTCAATCGATAGGGCTATACGCTTAACGTCTCCAGGCCAACCGACGCCGTGTAGGCTGGGCTTATACACGCGCCTTATATCCCTAAGCCCCATAACTTCTGTAACCACGTCGGCGACATCGTTGACGCTCACCCAATCCTCGCTCCCAACATTATAGACCTCAAAGGTTCCAGCAGACTTTTTCCAAGCAATCATCGTGGCCTCTATAGCATCCGCTATGTGCACGTAGCTCCGCACCTGCATCCCATCACCCAAAATCTCCAGGAAGTTTGGATCCCTAAGCAGCTTAACTATGAAGTCATAGACCACGCCATGCCTAAGTCTAGAACCCACAACATTTGCGTATCGAAGCACAACAGCCCTTAATCCATATAGATGGCTGTAAGCGTGTATAATGTTCTCGCAGGCCGCCTTGCTCGCACCATAAACAGAGATCGGCTTTAAAGGCGCCGACTCATCCACCGGTATCCCAGCAGGCTCACCATACACACTACTCGACGACGCGAAAACAAGATGACTGACATGCTCTCTCCTTATAGCCTCCAAGAGATTAAAGGTTGCCACAACATTCTCATTAAAGTGAACCTCAGGGTTTATGGAGCTCACCCGCACCTCCGGATTAGCCGCATAGTGAAAAACAACCTCCACACCCTCCACAGCGCTTAAAGCGGCTCTAGGATCCTTTAAATCCGCATTTAAAACCTCAACCCTCTTATCGCCAAAATCGCCGCGGATGTTTTCAAGCCTCCCACTACTAAAATTATCAAGAATCCTCACATTCCAGCCTTCAAGTAAAAGCCTATCCACGAGGTGGCTGCCAATAAAGCCAGCACCACCAGTAACAAGGGCTATAGATCCCACTCTTATTCACTTAAAAAGGCTGTAGGAGCCTCTTAAGCAAGGATCTCAAGGATCTTTACGGCCACTATAACCAGGAAAACCATTAGAAGCGGCCAGATAGCTACGTCAAGGCGCCTTCCAAGCTCTAGAATCACGCGCTTAGAATCGGCCGATAACATCTCTTTCGAGACTAAAAGCGATATAAGCAGTATTGTGACTGCAAAACCCAAAGTAGCTCCAAAAGCAACAACGATGGTAGTCGTGGTAACTGAGGATATCATTTACCTTTCTCCTTAAACAATTTAATATTATTGTTGGTTACTGCTTATAAGCTTTGCCATAGGAGTGGAGCAGCTATGAAGAGAACCACATTGGTGAGTCCGTGTGAAATGCTTGCGCCGATAATGCTTCCAGTCTTAAGAACAGTGTATCCAAAGATAAGCCCAACGGAGAATACGAAGACCATGTCTAAGATTGAGAGCCATCCTAGGTGGAGGCTGGCAAAGATTATGTTTACGCCTAATAGACCAGCCTTCCAGCCCACCATCTTAACAGCAATGCCCTGCATTATACCCCTGAAAATAAGCTCCTCAACAAACCCAGTAAAGAAGATGAGAGCGAGGGCTAGAAGTATACAGCCTTCTAGAGATAGCTCCTGAGCAAGCGGTTCAGGCCTAAGTATAAGGTACTCTAGTAAACCGAACGGTATTCCTGTAAGGCCTAGAGCCAGCTGAGTTAAGGGCCTTCTAAAGGTGAGCCCAACCTCCCTTAGGCCTAAGCCATGGACCCTAATAAGGATCCATGCGGCTCCAAACATGATGGCTCCAGAAATTGAGTGCCAGGTGTATTTTGGGAGAGATGCAAGCGGCAGGGATAAGCTAACCACTCTTATGAGGGGTGCCAGTGATAAAGCCAAGAAAAAACCTGAGTCTGGATTAGACCTATGTGAAAGAGCTGAAAGAACCAGCAAGACAATCAGTAGAAGCGAATGTATAAATAGCCCATATCCTGGGTTCATAAAATAAGTCACAACCTCGGCGAAAGCAATTAAACCGGTGAAGATACTGAGCTCAGCCATCATACCTTAATGCTAGATTATCACACTTTAGCCCTTACTACCTACCCTTCATTTCCTTAAGCACTTGAAATATCCTGCGCTCCATCCTCTTAAGCATTAGGGACGTTACTGTCATAGAGATTCCTTGGAGACCAGCTATGAAGAGGACTAGGCCGAGCCAAGACCATCCGAGGGACCATGCCCCAGCACCATAAAAATGTCTTAGCGCAAACTGCCAAAGGAGTATCGCTGCCCCTGGAACAGTCAAGATTGATACTAGGGCTGAGAGGAAGAAGACGGGGTTATAGAGCCACATAACCTTCACGGCTGTCACAAGTATTCTGAAGCCATCCCTCCACGCCTTAAGCTTACCCTTGCCAACGCGCCTACGATAGTTTATTGGAACCTCAACGATCCTGCCGAGGGACGCAATCTGCCCCGCTATCTCAACCTCAACATCGAAGCCGCCCGCCACTACCTCGAGTCTCTTAGCAACGTCGGTTCTTAAAAGATACATTCCGCTGCATGGATCCCTTACATGTCTCCCAAACATTATGCTGAACGCCAGGCTTATGATCCAGTTGCCAATCCTGTGGAGCAGCGGGATATTCTCCCTATTAACCCTATAGCCTATAACCTCATCGCTTTCAGCAGCATACTTTAGTAGGCGCTCTATATCCCTCGGATCATATGTGTAATCCCCATCCATAATGAGCATATATGGCGTTGAAACCAATTCTATCGCGGTTGCAACAGCGCCAGCCTTACCAACACCCCTCTGGTAAATGACATTAGCGCCCTTAGATCTAGCTACTTCAACAGTCCTATCCTTTGAGTAACCGTCTACAACAAGAATATTCTTGTACCCCTCGGCTAAAAGCTCATCAATAACTAGACCTATTCCCTCCTCCTCATTAAAGGTTGGAATGACAACGGTAACCATATCCTTCGATATGAAGCCACCAGCCCCACCCCGCACATCCACATTATCCGCCCGGCTAAAACTGCTAAAAGAGTTTAGGGAGGAGCTGACTGCACTCCCAGCACTGCTAGCGGGAACAGCAGTTCTTCTAAGTCTTCTAAAAACATTTGTTTCAAGGAATAATGGAACAATTATGAGTAAAAGCGATAGGAAGAAGCCCTCGCTCGTAAATATTGGGGCGTCAAAGTACTGGAAAGGTTTAAAAACCGTAGGGGTATCTACAAGGCTAACTGAGAACTGTGGACTAAGACCTTCAGACGAAATAAGAAGACTCCCATCAAACCTAACCCACAGGCTCCTATCTAACATTGGATACAGTATTGGCGTGTAATTCTGGAAGCAATCCATTATAGGATGGCTTAAGAGAACCAGAAAACACAAAATTCCAAACCTGAAATACACACGTTTTATGGAGTAAATAACCGTTAAAACCAGCAGCCAGGATAAGCTCAATAGTATTAGGGAGTGGCTCATGGATCTATGGAGATGAAAGAGTGCATCTAGGTCTGGTAGAAGAGCTATTGCCGAGAGTATCAAAGCTCTCTTAACACCTAATCTCGGTGCCGAGAGGGCAAATATAACCGAGAAGTGGATTGCCGGCTCGGGCATTAGGCAGCACGTCAGACTTGCTTGATACGTCTCTATATCAATTATGATTGGCTGATGTCGTTGACTTGAGAAGCGTGAACTTTCTGTATGCTGACGCCAGTAGGAGCATCGCTGTCAGTAGGGTGGTCGCTATAATTATTGGGGTTAACCTAATGCCCCAAGGAGTATAGTTTAAGATTAATCCTATTAATGGGACTAGGGCTAGGCTGAGTCCAATTGATAGAGCTAACCTCTCGAGGGGGCTAAGATCTCCCTCGCTCGGATATAAGGCTTCCACAAGAGAGTAGCCCGGCAGAAAGAGGACCATTATGCTTCCCAAAGCATACCTTGTAAATGTTATAGCCGCGGAAAATGTGGATAATAGTAGGTTAAAGTTGTCAGAAACCATAGAGGCTCCTAAGGCCATGGAGGTTCTTTGAGACTCAGATATGTAAATACATATTATTCCTAAGGCCAATATTAGCAATGATGATATGAAGCCAGCATTATATCTTGAGATGAGGAAAGACGAGAAGGTTCTCGGCGGGTTTAAGTCATAAATCTTAATGGTTCCAGCCTTCACCATCCTATAGAGCTCCCTCGCGGCTGCACGGGGGTCTGGGTTAAGGGCGCCTGGGCCGCTAATCATGTCTGCAACGGAGAGAGGGCTTCTATACTCGAGGTTAGCGGGGCCCCCACTCTTTCTTTTACGATCATCTCTTTCCCCCTTGCTCTTATTGCACCAAACAACCCTCCACTCCCTATGAGCCTTAGCCCATAGAAGCCACAAGTTGCTACGAAGGTATAAATATAGGCCAACGCATACCGATGAAGCAATAGCTAAACCAATAATAGTCGTGTAAAATTTCAGTCTACTTAATTCGACTCCGGCTTCAGTGACTTTAGGCTCAAGCAATAACACGGTCTCCAAAAGTTTCTCAGCATCTTCTAAATCTCCCCTACTAGCTGACTCTATGGCGGAGTTTAAAAGGGTAATCATTTCTGTTATGTCTCCGCCAGCCCCCTCAGCCCTCCTAACAGCTGCATAAGCCTCTGTGATCTTAGCCTCGATATCTGGGCTTAGGCTTAATGCTCCGCCATGCTGCTGGAAGCTAACTGTTGACGCTGGCTCCGTAACATTTATCCACAGCTGATTCCACCTACCATGATACCTAAAGGCGCCATCGCTCTCATTGTAAACCCACATCTCAAAGACTAGCCTTGCATTAGTTATGGGCTCATAGAGTGTTATATTAACGGGAATTATCCTTGAGGAATTATGCCCTAAGACAATCCTAATATCCATTATTGGCTCAGCAGACAATGGTATCGAAGCATTTATAATTGATGATTTATCCCCGACTTTCACGAGAACCCTATAATACACCGCTTTCCCCTCATGGTTCCCAACATAAATATTCAGTTGAAATGGTGAGCCGGCGACAACGCTCCTGGGATAATCGCCTATCCTCTCAGAGGGGCCGAGAAGGCCGAGCTCAGAGAATGGCTCAACAACTCTACCAGCGTAGATTACTTGAGAGCCTCCAAAAACAGCGGCGATAACCGCTATAGCCGCTAAGACTGCTAAAACTTCTTCATCAAAAATCCAGCTCACTTAAGGCTCCGCCCCCTTTAATCTAACCCTGTTGCCGGAAGAACCGATGAAAATAATATAATACTTACTGAGACTTCGTCTCCTCTATAAGACTTCGCGGAGTGCTGTCGCAAATATACATCTTACCCATGAAATCACTGCTAGAATTACGGCTATAATTATGAAGTCTATCAGCTGGGGGACGAAAATAACTTATGAATAACCTTACATGTTAGTCCATCGACTCGCCGATAAAGAGTCGCTCAACCTGAAGCCGGGTATATTATTTATATCAGTTATTGTAAGGTATTTTATGAAGCCTTCATCCTCAGCCCATTTTGCGGCGCTCTTATTTCCCCATCTTAAGGCTATAGCGCTGATCTTTTTAGCTAGGGGTTTACCAACATACTCCATAAGCCGCTTTATCGGGCTCATCATAGCCTTCTTAACTTTAACAATTATCCTAGCGAGGGCTTTTATCAGCTTTGGGCTCCTAGGCTTATCTACAACTTTAATCACGAAGTCCACTAACCCCCTCTCAAGACTTGAGAGAGCCTTAAACCAGACGCGCCTCCGCAATGCCTCAAGCCGGATATGGGCTAAATAACGAGAATCTAAAACTAGCACCAGTTTTTAACCTCCATAATATTCAAATTTTAACAATGATCTATATTTAAAATTTATTTTATAAATGTTTATTCACTATGATATGAACTAGCCCCTCCCATACCATTTAAGGCGGAGCATGCACTAAGGGTATGTATTTTCTAGGTAATACTTTTGAGGGATCGGGTAGCTGGCTTTCAACATCCTTAGGAACTCTTCCAACATAATAAGCCCTCATTTTCTCCGCCCTGTGGGGTAGAGACTTGGCTCCTCCCTCCATTACGAGTTTACCAGCGGGGTCAGATGGATCATCCAGATTGCCGTATATTCTGGCGCCGCATGGACAGTTCCTTATGCAAGGCGGCGTTCTCTCTCCTCTAGACACTTTATAGTCACATGCTGGCTCCCTTAATTGTGTGCAGACATATGGTATCCATATAACCCTCTTTCCTTCATGCGAATTGAATTCTAAGACGGTATTCCAGCAATCTTCCCCTTTATCATAAGTCCACACCCTACACACTAAAGTGCATGTATGGCAACCAACGCACCTATCCAAGTTTATTATGAAACCATACCTAGCCATGGCAATTAACCCTCACGCTTTACGCACTTCACATAACACCGCTTTATATGTGGGAAAGCCCGAGATTGGGTCAAAGTACCTGGGCACTAGTGCATTAACGTGGGCTTCTGGTATCATAGCCCAGCCATGGAAAACATCAACTACGCCGGGAGGCACGAGATACGTAATATGCGCGCGCACCTTTATCCTACCATGACTATTCTCAACTATAACGAGATCTCCTTCACTAATGCCTCTTTTTTCAGCATCTTCCGGATTTATGTTGACCGTTGGGTAGGGCATGAGCTCCCTAAGCCAGGAAATTTCCCTCCATTTACTATGCGTATACATTGGAACCCTGGATCCAGTAATCAATATGAGAGGGTATTTCTTAGCTAGGTCAGGCCTACTAACCGGAGACTCCTCTGGTTCCTTAAAGACTGGAAGTGGATCATAACCATGTTTTTCGAGGATTGTTGACCAGACTTCAACCTTACCCGTTGGTGTTGGGAAGCCTGGCTCTTTATCTTTTCTCAACAACCCCTTCTCATACTTCCTATATTCTTCAGGACCTGGCGCTGGTATCTCCTTGCCACCTGGAATCGGTATTTCATCCATAGTTACACCAACCTTTTGTAAAATAAAGTCAAGACCCTTCTTAGTATCCCCTCCCCAAAACTCCTCTGCATAACCCAGCCGGACAGCTAAATCAAAAATGATCTGCCAATCACTTTTCGCCTCCAAGTAAGGTTTTACAACAGGTTTTCTAACGTAGATTTTTCTTCCAAACCATATGAAGGGCTCAAATCGTTCATAATTGGTTGCAGCTGGTAACACTATGTCAACATAATTATGCGTCCAGGGCCTAAGAAAGTAATCGACCGCAACGACAAACTCCATATTTTTAAGGGCTTCCTGATACTCTTGAAACTGGGGCCATATCGTCACATTAGCACCAAACAGTATAGCCATTCTAATCCTTCCATCTTTCACATATTCTGGTAGAAAATTCACTTGTATTTGCTCATGAACAATCTCGGCCCAAACTGGAACGTACTCCCTATCTGCCCTCTTATCCTTCATCTTAATCTTCTCCTCTTCCATGATAAAGTCGGGGTCACCCATGTCATGGGATCTGAAGGGTAGGGGGTTTGTAGGCACAGTGACGCCGCCTGGAACATCAAAGTTACCCGTTAACGCTATTAATGTCAATATTGATCTGACTGTCTGAACAGCGTTAGTTGTATGCGTTAATGTCGAGGCCCCAGCCATTAAGGTGCCTGGCTTATTTGTCGCAAAGAGCACAGCAGCTTCAACTATTTTATCCGCTGGAACCCACGTTATCCCCTTCACCCTTTCTGGCGTAAAATCCTTCACATATTCCTTCAGAGCCCCAAAACCATGAACCCAATTCTCCACAAACTCTTCGTCATATAGCTTTCTCTCAATTATTACATTCATCATTCCCAATGCCACCGCAGCGTCAGTTCCTGGACGAGGTTGGAGATGAATATCCGCCAGCTTATCAGCTACCGGGGTCTTACGCGTATCTATGACGATGAATTTTACCCCTCTCTCCTTAGCGGCGAAAAGCTTCCGCATATTAAATGGACTTGACCAAGCTGGGTTCATCCCCCAAATTAAAACAGTTTTTGTGTCTTCGGTTGGTAGACTACCGAGCGCGATTAAACCAAACATTAATTGTGATGCAAGCGCTGCAGCCCTAAAGCAAGTCGAGCTCTCCGTTCCAAAGTTAGGGGAGCCGAAGACAGTAGCTAAGCGTGAAACCGCCGGCCTCATTTCTTTTGGATCTCCACAATAAAATAATACAGCTTCTGGTCCATACCTATCCCTAATCTCCCTCATCTTTGAAACAATAATATCGTATGCTTCTTCCCAGCTTATCCTGATCCACCCAGGATCCGGTGAATCCTTTGGATTAGTTCTCTTTAATGGATACCCTAGTCTCTGCGGGTGGTATTGCCTTTGCAGAGTTGCAAAACCTTTAGAACACAATGGTGTATTAGGAAAACCCTCCCAACTATCTATCCTAACTATTTGGCCATCCACCAAGTAGGCTTTTATACCGCAGTATGGGACCTGGTTACATGCATCACAAAAGGTGTAGGCAACGGATTCTACAGGGGCCTTTACGCGGCGAGTTACCTCCATATGTTCTTTGAGTGTTCTCTCTAATAAAAATTCCCAGCCACAATATGGACACTTAATAACTTCTTTCTCCGCACTTCCCTCCAATATTTCCACCTCCATTTTGTTCCCCTAGCAGCACCCACTCCAACATATTAGAAATAAAATTATTTATGAATCTATTTTAGCCAGACTCCAAAACTTGTAAAGTCTGTTATGACCTTCTAGAGAACTATAACTTGCTCGTTATTCTATGAAGAGAATTTTCTAACCAAGCAAAGGAGAAATCCCTTAAAGTTCACTGGTTATAAGGTAAGCTTGTAGCCCTATTGAAGTAA
>JAGTQB010000028.1 GCA_018396995.1 Candidatus Bathyarchaeota archaeon | reverse complement strand
GTACCTAATGAAGTATGGCGTTGTCACATTATAAATCATTTGAGCAGCCCATCGAGGATCAAACCCGCTTCTCCGCATGATAGGCGCGTATACTTCTTCTATCATTAATTCCTCCTTATCTACTTCTGGAATATCCATCTCAGCGGCGTACTCAGCGGCGCCGATACCAGCTCTAGCGCCAGTGACGGCAGAAGTTAGTAAGCCGAAGCCTGGAGCAGGATGATAACCACCCAAAGCCCATACGCCTGCACATTCTCCTGCGGCAAACAACCCTGGAAGACTTGTAGCACACTTCTTATTTACAAGCCAAACACCCCCTCCCTGTATTGAACCCGCACCCATCTCAATTCCGGCCCCAAACGACGGTAGTTTTCCTCTCTTGCTAAAATCAAAATCTGGTTTAAATCTTGGATACACGTTTTGTATCCTTCTTTTCATTCTTTCTATATCTTCCAGAGTAGCTGAGTCTAGATCCCAGTAAATTGGCCCCTTACCAGCGTGAACAAGAAACTCCATTGTGAGGTCTAACTCATATTTGTCGGAGATGTCTATTGGATTGCCTTCACCATCTATAAACCGCATGAAAACGTTGCGGGCAGCTATTTCCTGAACCCCTCGTTCAAACATGTAAGGTCCCGGCCAAGTGTAAGGGAATTCCATACCGGACATCTCAGCACCCGCCCTATACGCCATTGCGCCGCCAGTACCCGAGGTCAAAGAGTGAAAGCCTGTAGCCATAACTGTCGCCTTAGCCTTAAATATGTACAGGTCTCCAGTATATACGGAGAAGCCAACAGCCCCTACAATTCTTCCGTCATGCTTAAGCAGGTCTGTTATCATAGTCCTGTCTATTATTCTAACGCCCATAGCCTCCACTCTCCTCCTACATGCGGGTCCAACTCCATACTCACCTAAAGGAACTATCGTGAATGGCGGGTATCTCTTCAGAAAATATTTCTCACTTTCTAGGCGAAAGTCGGCTCCCCACGATAATAGCTCCTGAAATATTTGCCACGACTCTTTTAATATTATCTCTGTCCACTCACGGTCATTCAGATACTCTCCCTTTCGGGTTATTGCCTCCATACAGGCGTTCAAATCCGTACCCCACTCCGGGTTATAGACGAAGAGACCTAGGAGGGCCCGGCGTGTTGCTCCTGTGTATCCTGTGTACCCCATGTCGACTAATGTTACATTCAACCCCCTCTCCCTAGCCCTAACAGCAGCAAAACAGCCAGCAACACCACCACCAACAACCAAAACATCAGACTCGATTACCTTTTCTCTCATCAATATACTCTCCTAAAAATATATCTTAGTTTAGCCAAAAATACTTAAGAGTTTTGTGCCTTCTTTGAAGGATAAATCATCTTGCAGGTTAAAATTTTTAAATTATTGATGCCTACTTTAGAGAGGGGATAATTATGGGAAAAATCAAAGAGATAATATATTTTGATAAGCCATACTTGAGAACCAATACGGACGAGATGGTGGAGTTTGCTGCAAAGAGGTTAAAGGAGTTGAATTTGCGAACTGTAGTGATTGCTTGGGAGACTGGGTATACGTTTTGGAAGTTTTTAGAAGCTGCTGAGAGGCATGGTCTTAAGGATAAGCTTAACATAGTTGTTGTTACGAATCCTAAGGGCGCAATTCTTAAGGGGAGGCATGTTTCAATTGATGATGAAACTCGGGCAAAATTGGAAGGTATTGGCGTGAAGGTCTGTTACTTAAGGGACTACTTTCAAATTGGTGAGCCGTTTGATGAGACGAGACCTAGTGACTATAAGGAGCGCCTTAATATTTTAAGGGCTTTTGGTGTCTCGCCATATGTACGTCCGCTGGATCTTGCGGTTGGGACAGACCTCTCCCTTCTAACAATAATAAGTCAGGGGTTCCGAGTATGTGTGGGCATAACTGTTCTAGCAACTAAAAATGGTCTGATTCCGGAAGGCGAATATGTTCTTGCCTTAGGTGGGATATCAACAGGACTTATTCTTAGGGCTAGTTCAGATGCTAGAAGGTGTTTAGTTAAGGAGATACTGGGCTATGATAGAGACTGGAAAGCTGAGGATCCATATGCTAACATGAGAGAACACTTAGAGAAAATGGGTAAAGATTGATGCTGAAAGGAGTGACTATGGAGATATTGTTTTTAAGGGTTCATTTTTCTGAGATAGCGTTAAGAATCTTTAAACATTTTAATAAGTAGATGATTTTTTAGGGTTTTATAATTTCATCTAACTTTAACTCTCTAATTTTCTCCATTGGTATCTTTCCAGTTTCAGGATCCCAGCCCATCACCCTATAATAGCTCCTCTTTAGTTTCTCGTAATCGATGGTTACCCCTTTAAGGACACCTTCAGATAAGGGTGGGTTACCTGTTACCCTGGGCGGGAAGGTGTAGTCGCTTGGTTTCCATCCCTCCCTAAGGTTGAAGGCGTGGAAAAGCGTGTTCATCCTGATGCCAGCCTCCACAAGGTCGCTTACATCCATGTTCCAGCCAGTAGCTAAGTTTAATACTTCTAAGAGTGGGTAGTCCATTGAGTCGTGGCCGAAGATACATAGGCCAGCGGCTATTACACACTTAAACCAGGCTGACATTAGTGCTTGTGCTCTTATCCTATCTTCTGAGACATCATATCTGTCAATCTTCTTTGGTAATCCTATTTTTTCTGCAAGCCATGGTTTTAACAGTATAAAGCCTTCAAGAAAGCCACGTGTATGTTTTGCAGCTTCAGCGTCAATAAGATAAATCATACCCCACCCAACCGCGTATCTTGGGTCATGCATGGGTATGGGCTCGCCACATACATCCATAGAATATTGCTCCGTCCCTCTTCCAATTCTCCTCGCAGCCCACCTTGGTCCATCAGCAAGTATGTCACCTATCCCCTCACGAACACACATTTTCTTGAGAACCTCTATTATGGCGTCGCTATTCCCCCATTCAAGCTCGATACCACCAGTATCCTCCTTTGTTATTATTCCTTTTTCATAGCATTCCATTGCGAAAGCGATTGTTGCGCCAGCTGATATCGTGTCTAACCCGTATTTATTGCATAAGTCATTTGCGTAAATTATTGACTCTATGTTGTCGTTTAGGCAGAGGGGGCCAAATGCAGCTATAGTTTCGTACTCAGGCTTATGCGCTCTCTCCACAGCATACTTGCCACCTGGAACCCGAACCCAGCCGCCGCAGCCGATGGGGCACCCTGGGCAAAAGTATTTTTCAACAATATATTTTTCTAGAGACTTGCGGCCAACTCTCTCCCACTTCTCCTCAGGAAAGTCTTTCACGTTTGTGCCAGCCCAATTTTTAATTGGAGTGTCGTGGGTGGCTAAATGGGGGACTACCGCTGCACATGTTCCAACCTCAATTAAATCCTTAAACATGTGGCTTGGATTAGCCTTTGCTTTTTCGAAGGTTTCTCTCATAAGCTCTATAATTTTGTCTTTATTGAGGACCTCAGGCTTTAAATCGCCGTAACATGCGATTGCCTTTAAGTTCTTTGATCCCATCACCGCGCCTAATCCCGATCTAGCTGCAGCTCGCCCCACGTCATTGATGACAGCAGATATCTTTGAAAGTTTCTCTCCAGCTGGCCCGATACAGGCTATGCTTAACTTCTTGTCCACCTCCTCCCTTATAATCTTCTCCGTCTCGAGGGTATCTTTTCCCCATATATGACTAGCATCCCTTAATTCAGCCTTCCCATCTTGGATTAAGAGGTAAACTGGGCGCTTAGCTCTGCCCCTAAAGAAGATTAGGTCATAACCCGATGCCTTCAGCATATTTCCAAATGTTCCGCCGCAGCTTGCTGTCCCCCAGTATCCCGTTAGTGGGGACTTAGAGAATACTGTGAAGCGAGAGGCGCAGAAAGCCCCTGAGAGGGTAAGGGGGCCGGTCGCAAATCCGAGTATATTTTCCGGTGATAATGGGTCAGAGCGGGGTTTAATTCGTTCATAAATCACCTTCCCCCCTATGCCGACTCCGCCTATGAATAGCCTTGCTACATCATTGGATAACTCCTCTTCATGCATCTTCTCTGTAGTTAGGTCTACGAAGAGCATTTTTCCCATAAAACCATACTTTGGTTTCATGCGATGATTCCTCCCGTAATATCAATTACGGCACCAGTCAGGTATTCAGCTTTCTCTGAGACTAAGAAGGAAACAAGCTCCGCTACTTCCTCAGGTCTTCCCAACCTTCCCTTCGGGATTTGAGACGCCACTTTCTTCCACTCTTCCTCTCTCAGCTTTTCCGTTGGAACCCCTTTCTCTCTACTAAGTCTCTCAAAATATTCGTCCCTAAAATTCGTAGCTATCGCCCCAGGGTTTACAGCATATACGTCGATGTTGTATGGCGCCAGCTCTAGGGCTAATATCTTAACCATCATAAGTTGGGCTGCCTTCGAGGAGTTGTAGATGGCACTTCCCGGGGTTGGAACCTTTGCAGCTAAAGATACTATGTGGACAATCTTTCCCCCACCACCCTGCTTAATCATTTGCCTAGCAACAGCCTTAGATACATTAAATGCACCAAGCACATTTACTCTAAAGACGTCGTACCAATCTTTTTCATTAAAATCTATTATTGGTTCATTGACCGGCCCGCGTATACCAGCGCAGTTAACAAGAATATCGATTTTGCCAAGTTCCTCAACAGCCTTCTCGACAGCTGCGTTCACTTCATTGTAATCTTCTACGTGAGCTTCAACGGCAATAGCTCGTCTTCCAAGGGACTCCACTTCCTTAACAACGCTCTTTAATCCTTCCCAATCCTCATCTCCTGGAAAGAGGCTTTTGGAGACCATGGAGCGGCTAACCGCAACAATATCCGCCCCATCCCTGGCCAATCTTAATACAACAGAGTGCCCTATTCCCCTCTTAGATGCTGCCCCGGTAACAAAAGCCACTTTACCCTTTAAAGGTAAGTTCTCCATAACACCACCATGTAACTAAATTTTTATTTAATTTATATAGCCTTTGCAACTACTCAAATATAACAACTTGTCTCCCAAGAACCCTGCCTTCATCGAGGTCTTGGTAGGCTCTATTAACCTCAACCGGATCAAACTTGAGCCTCCGCGTCACAACATCGGAGTAATTTAGCAAACCCCTCCGCGCAAACTCCACGATCTCGTATTGATCCTGTATCGAACCCATAAAGCTTCCTTGTAGACAAAATTCTTTGGCAATTAGTGTGTGAAGCACTGGCAAAATAACTTCTTTGCCCATGGTTCCAACAACGACATAAATTCCAAGGTGGGAGAGCATCTTAATATATGTGTTAATGGTTCCTGTAGAACCGACGAAGTCAATAAATGCCTTAACGCCATCATTTCTCGTAACTTCATTTATGATCTTAGCGGGATCCTCTTTAGCGGCATTAATGAGAACATCTATCTTTGCAAACTTAGCCGCGAAGTTCAGGGCTTCATCTTTAACATCGATTCCTATCAAATTCACGTATGGAAATAGTATTCTTAACCATTGCACAGCATATGAGCCAAGTCCGCCGAGACCAATTATTGCCACATAATCATCTGGCTCAACATATGACTTCAATTTCTTCACAGCTCCATAGCTCGTTAAAGCTGCACATGCAAGTGGAGGGGCTGCATGAATATCCCTTAAATTCTCTATGCTAATCAGGCAGTGGTAAGTGGGCACTAAAACATATTCTTGCATTCCACCAATAAAAATTGGAGTTTTTGCATGGTGGGCTAAACCTCTCCTAGTATATTTATCTTCTTCCCTATAGTTCCTCAAAAAATATACGAGGACCTTCTGTCCCTCCTTTATGTATTCCGGGACCATCTCGCCGCGTTCCTCAACCTTACCAACGACCTCATGAGTCCCAGCTCCAGCCTCAAAGCCCTCTGGGCAAGGCATCTCACCCTTCCATCTATGTATATCCGAATGGCATATCCCTGCGCTTAAGACCTTTATCAACACAGCCTCTCTTGTCGGCGTGGGTGTTGGAACTTCCTCAAGCACTAAAAGTCTAGGTTGCTTAAGAAATAACCCTCTATGCTTTCTCATCAACATTACTATGCACCCCAACTATTCTTATCCAAATAACTGAATTTAATTATTTTTTAAATTCAGTTAAATGTTGTCTTAAAGCCTATGAGCGGCATTTCCTCCTCTAATAAACATTTAAATCAACAATTAGGCTAATTATACCTTAACAGTAGCGCATAAGAGCTTGGTAAAAATGAGGTTAAAGTTTGGAGTATCGCCATCCCCGCATCCATGGTGGATCGGAAAAGTTAAAGAGTTTGAAAAGTGGATTATGGAAGCCGAGAACTGCGGATATGACGCCATATTCTTACCCGACCACTATAATCTGCCAGTGCCAATGTTTCCTTCAAATGAACTTATAGATACTTGGTCGACATTAGCCTTCATAGCCGCAAAGACCACTCACATAAAAATTGGAACCTGTGTAACTCCATTACCCAGATATTTACCAAGCCAGTTGGCGAAGATAATAGCGACAGTAGATATACTATCCAATGGGCGCATCATTGCTGGGTTAGGGGCGGGTACCTTCCAAGAAGAATTTATAAATTATTCTCCGCAGGGATGCCTAGATGAACCACGCAAGAGGGTTGATAGATTTCTTGAGGGACTACAAGTCATGATTAAATTATGGACTATGGATAAGGTAACCTTCAACGGCAGATTCTACAAACTCAAAGAAGCCGTACTTCTGCCAAAGCCAGTCCAGAAGCCTTATCCTCCTCTATGGGCGGGTGCTGTAGGTTCTAGAATGCTTAGAATATCCGCTAAATACTTTAATGCGTGGGTGCCTTCAAGGGGCAGTACATTTACCCCGACGCCTGAAAAGTATGAAGCTGGTGTGAAAATAATAACCGACTATCTAAAGAGATATGGAAGGAACACTAATGAATTCACGTTTGCTCTTCTGGGATGGATGACTGAAAAAGTTGTGGATGACATCGATATAATCGATAAATTTGTTAAAGCTGGGTGTCAATATTATATCGTTGAGATCCCCCTTACTCCCCCAGTAAAGGATGGAAGATACATTCAATTAATTCGAAAATTTGCAAGAGAAGTGATGCCTAGCTTCTAAATAATCATCAATAATCAAAGTTCTTCATTGTTAGCTGATTGAAATTATTCGTTTAGAGACTTGACAAAATCTTCTGAGCACGAGCATAATACGATGCTCTAACTAAACAATAAGGTTTAAATTTTGGGATGCTAGTAGTTGATAAGAACTCTTTGAACAAGGTTATACGGGAAAGGAGGTAAGATCATTCCCTCTTTCATGCTCAAAGATGAGGGGCTGCTATGAACATTAAGGGAACTATATTTAATATTCAAAGGTTCTGTCTAGACGATGGCCCTGGAATAAGAACTACGGTTTTCTTAAAGGGCTGCCCACTAAGGTGTCTCTGGTGCTGTAATCCTGAGGGACAAAACCCTTGGCCGGAACTAGCGCACCGCGATGCAATATGTACAAAGTGCGGTCGGTGTATTGAGACCTGTCCTAAAAACGCCATTTCTATTAGTGATAATGAATGGCACATCAACCGCTCTCTCTGCAATGTTTGTGGCAAATGTGTTGATATATGTGTTCGCGGCGCTTTAGGAATATTAGGGAGAGAGATGAGTGTAGATGAGGTCTTCAAAGAGGTAATAAAGGATTTAGATTTTTATGAGGCCTCTGGCGGAGGGGTAACGCTTTCTGGTGGAGAGCCGCTTTTTCAACCAGACTTCGCCGCTGATCTTCTTAAGCGTTGTAAGGATGAGGGAATTCACACGGCTATTGAGACATCAGGATACTCTAATGAGAATTCGCTAAAGAAAGTCCTTCCATACGTAGATCTCATTTTATATGACTTAAAATGCATATCCCCCGAGCTCCACAAGAGGCTGACAGGAGTTTCAAATGACTTGATTATCAGGAACCTTAGGCTCCTCATCAGTAGGGGGGTTCCAGTAATAATACGTTTCCCACTTATTCCAACTTTAAATGATTCAGATATGGAGATCGCGTCTCTAGCAGAGTTCATTGAACAAATGGGAGTGGAAGATGTCGAGGTTCTGCCATACCATAGACTTGGCATCAGCAAATACAGAATGTTAGGTAGGAAGTATGAGTTAGAGGGAATAATGCCTCCGACAAGCGAGCGCCTCCAAGCAGTGAAGAGGATCTTTGAATTAAGAGGGCTTAGATGCAAAATTGTAAGGTAGGGCTAAGATGATAGAAATTTTAGATGAGTAGTGGAGGATCTTAGCTCATAATTACCTTGACGCCATATGATTCAATGAACCTTTTAAGCGTCTTTATATGCTCATGTGGTGGAGGCATTAAATCACGCAAAAGATAGGGTCTTGAAAGCGCTTCATACCTATGAATCCCCAGCCTATGATAAGGCAATAACTCTATTTTGAAATTTTTCCCCAATCCGCTGACAAACAATGCGATTGCCCTAATATTTTCCATATCATCGGTATAACCTGGCACAACTGGCACCCTAACAACTACTGGCATATCAGGGTAGCTCTTGGAAATATTCTCAATATTCTTTAAAATTTTTCTGTTCGATTTCCCTGTAAATTTCTTGTGTTTGAGTGGGTCAATATGTTTTATATCCACGTACAGGAAGTCTGTGTATGCTAGCATTTTTGCTAAAGACCCCCAGTCTCCGTAAGCAGATGTTTCAATACACGTGTTGATGCCCCTTTCTCTACACATCTTCAAGATAGCTGCTGAAAACTCTGGTTGCGAAATTGGATCCCCGCCACTTAATGTTACGCCTCCCCCAGAGCTTGAATAAAATACCATGTCCTTCTCAACCTCCTTAAGAACATCCTCCACAGTCATCTCTTTCCCAACAATTTTTCTTGCACCGCTCAAACATTTTTCTACACATTTTCCGCATAATGTGCATTCATAGCGTAATGTAACTATTTCATCATTTAACTTGACGATCGCCTTCTTCGGGCATGCATCGATACATCTTCCACACTTTATGCACTTATGTGAGAAATATTCTAGTTCAGGGAACATGTTTTGTCCATCAGGAGTTGAACACCATATGCACCTCAGTGGGCAGCCCTTTAAGAAAACTACTGTCCTAATTCCCGGTCCATCATGTATGGAGAAGCGCTCTATATTCAAAATTAAGCCCTTCATCCTTCTCACCCTGAGATTAAATGTATCCTAAGGAAGAGAAGCGGGAAACACAGCTTCGGTTCAATTTAAAATGAAAATTTTTGCATGTTGCTCAAGATAATCTATGAGTTGTTCTTGAGATAATTTCATCTTGGATTTCCTTTGGTAAGTCTACAAAGTATGTGCAGTATCCTGAGACCCTCACCATTAAGTCACGATATTTTTCAGGGCGCACTTGGGCTTCTCTTAAAACCTCTGGAGACACAACGTTAAATTGTATATGATATATGCCTAGATCCGCCCATGCCTTCATAAAGCTCACGAAAGATTGTATCCCCTTTTCGCTCCTAAATAATGATGGATCCAGCTTCATGTTTAATAGCGGGGCATAAAACACGTCAAGACAGCATTTAGATGCATCCTTGAGGACGGCCGTAGGTCCGTTAACATCGGTGCCTTGCATAGGCGATATACCATCAGAAAGTGGTGTCCAAGCCTTTCTACCGCTCGGCAGAGCTCCTACGCATGAACCTGCATATATATGAACCGCAGCGGCAGCTCCCGCGAATACTCTTTTACCTCCGTATCGTCCGCTATACTTCTTTGTTTCTTGACACAAGAATTGAATAACATCTGCTGCAATTTCATCGATTTCAGGGACATCATTGCCATATTTTGGAGCTGTGAGACATAAGGCTTGTATATCCTCATAGCCTTCGAAATTTTTGTCTAACGCTTCAAGGAGTTGTTCCCACGTAATCCTTTTCTCATCATATATAAGCTTCTTAACCGCAATTACGCTGTTAATTAGATCTGCGTGGCCTACCGAGGATATTTCCCCGGCTATATTATATTTTGCTCCACCAGCCATACAATCTCTTGCATTCTCTATACAATCCTCAAAGCTTAGTGAAGCCACAAGATATGGATATTTCTCTTCCTGTATTGTTTCAACCATATTTGCGAGTTCAGCAGCTTTTTTTATTAGATACGCCAGCTGTCTCTTTAAAGCCTTTTTAAAGTCCTCAAAAGTCTTAAAGTTACGTGGATCCCCCGTTTGGGGAACTGGCAGACGAGACCCAGTTTTCCTCAACATGCCATTTGTGAGTACAAGTTCTACAGCGCTTCCCAAATTTATACTTGCAGGGATTCTAGGACCACCAATTTTACCCATCAGTGTTAAATCTTTACACGAATTAACTGACCAATTATATGCGTCCTCAAAAGGTATTCCCCAACCCATAAGATATTTTATGCCAGCTTCATCATTAAAGAACTGGGGGTGGCCTGTGCCAAGCATTACAAGTTCTGCAGCCTTAATTAAGAGAAGGTCCGGGTTTCTTCTCTTGTTGTACTTTATTCCAAAATGCGGTTCTGGTAATTTTAACTCTTTCATGGCTTCTATCATCAGATAGGTGAGCTCATTTACTCCGTCACCACCATTTTTAGTGATCCCGCCAACATTTATGCTTTGGAATCTCGCTCTGCCAGCAACAATCTTATATGCCTTATCGCTCAAGTACATTATTTCATTAAACTTCACAAAAAGACACTCTATTAATTCTAAGGCTTGTTCTTTTGTTAATCTCCCCTCCTCTATATCCCTCTTATAGTAGGGATATAGGTACTGGTCAACCCTTCCGGGATTATTGCTTGAATCATTGTAATCTATTTGTAGACAGACATGATAAAACCATAGGGATTGTAGAGCTTCCCAGAAATTTCTCGCGGGGTTAGCTGGCACATGAGCACAAATTTCAGCAATCTTCTCCAGTTCCTCTCTTCTTTGCGGATCTTTTTCCACTTCAGCTTTTTCCCTTGCTAAGAGGGCATACCTTTTTGCAAGCTCAACTATTCCTTCGCACACTATAAGCAGGGCTTTTAAATAAACCCACTTCTCATAGTTACCGGGTATGGAAAGGTCTAAAGATGCCAGTTTCCTCTCTATTCTTTCCCTTACACTATTAACCCCCTCCCTTATAATTAGTTCATAGTTTGGTGCCAATAAGCCATGGTTCGGGGTCTCCCTGCCATTGGTGAGTATGAGTACACCTGCCTCAACAAGTTGGCGCAGGTCTTCTGGTGCGCAAGAGATGAATGTATCCCAAAAAGATTTATCCCTCCAATATGGTTCAATAAACTCCTTAAATAGTTTCTTCTGTTCATTTGTTATCAAAAATTGGTCTGTATCACGAAGGTGGATTGTGTCCAGCTCCTCGCTTAGAACCCAATACTTTACGTCTGGGTCAAGGGCTGCGGCGTTCACCTTGCTTGCTGGGTGACCAACAATCAATTCACCATCGTTAATGAAGATTGTTTTCCGCCTACATATTTCACGAAAAGCCTTGGCTCTTCTGATAACTAACGGTTCACCCTCAGTCTGCATAAAGACTTCAGTCATTATCTTTGCCTTTTCAAGGCACACACTCGGCTTGGTTTCACGGAGCCTTTTAATTGCCAGTTCTATCCGAGGAAACATATTACATCACAAAAGGAGGATCTATTCATAAAAATCTTTATTGCACATTTAATATAAAATCTAACGCTTAACTCTCATTAAAGAGGGTTGGAGGAACGAGGTTATGTTAAGGGAGAAGATTATAGAGTCTGATGTTTTGGTTGTTGGTGGTGGTGTTGCTGGCTGTTTTGCTGCTGTTAGGGCTAGGGAGAGGGGGTTGAATGTAACATTAGTCGACATGGGGTACACAGGATACACAGGAGCAACACGTTGGTCTCTTTCAGGTTTCATAGTTTATAACCCGGATTGGGGAATTGATCTACAACAATGTATTGACTTTATTTCAAAGATGGGCGAGTACATGAATGATAGGGAGTGGACGGAGATTATTTTAAAGGAATCGTGGCAGATTTTCCAAGAGCTAATGTCATGGGGGGCGGACTTCCGATTCGAGGGACCGGATGGGCGCCCATATGTAGAAGATTTTCTCCCGGTTACGGTTGTTCGTATTGGGGAGATGGGTCTAGGTCCTGCCTGCAGGAAACGTGCTGAAGGGCTTGGTGTAAAAATACTTGACAGAATTATGGTTACTGACCTGCTTAAGAGTGACAATGAAGTTGTGGGCGCTGTAGGCTTTTCACTTTACACCGGAGACTTTTATATCTTTAAGGCAAAGGCAACTGTTTTGGCAACCGGCGGATTTGGTTATGGAACCGGTAGTGGTGCAGTATTAGCCTATAAAGCTGGCGCAGAGATAACATGTAATGGATTTAACCATACCTGGCCGGGTGCAGGAAGCTACCCTGGGGGATGGCCCGCAATATCAGCCCGCTCCGTCTTCATGCGCTTTGTTGACGGTGAGGGAAGAAAAATAGATCACCCACCTAATGAGGAACTAGTTGACCTAAAGATGGTCTTCTTAATTCACGCTGGTAAGGGGCCAATTTACTGGGATCTAAACTCAGCCACGCCAGAGGATATTGAGAGAATGAGAAGGCGCATAAAGAATACTTATCCAAAGTTTGACACTGGATTTGATCCCGCGCAAGGTGGCAGGATACTTATGGACGGACACGCCGTGTACGACTCTGGCGGCGCTTGGCTCATCAATAAAAAGTGCGCCACAAGCCTTCCAGGCTTATTCGCAGCTGGTTTGAGCGCTTATGCAAATATATTATTTAGGGGAGCTTATCACCATGCCCCGGGGGAGGGGTTAACACCATCAGCTGTTACTGGCTCGAGGGCGGGTTTGGGGGCTGCCGAGTACGCCCTCCAAACTGAGGGCGCTGATGTCGACGCTAGCGTCCTCAGGGAGATTAAGGAAGACGCGTATAGACCTGTTAATCGGAAGAGCGGATTTGACCCACGGTGGACAGCTCAAGTAGTGCAGAGTATAATGACGCCGTATTTTATAAGTCTT
>JAGTQB010000027.1 GCA_018396995.1 Candidatus Bathyarchaeota archaeon | reverse complement strand
GAAGGCTATGAGTAATATTATCTCCTTGCCATGCATCTTCATTTCATACACCATATATTATAAATACTATTTTTGTTGCCACCATAGCTAGGAATATTGACAACAGAATAATTGCTTCTCTTGTAAAGTTCCTTCTTAGGTGCTTTATTCTATCACCTATTCTTCCGTAGGCTGGGTCTGTTAATTCAATAAATATTAGTAGGCTTATTAATGTTAGTGACAATATTAGCCCGGCGTTTATACCCTCGGATGGAGTTATTGTGGTTGTATAATATGAGAGTGTTGTAATGTAGCCCATTAGTGTTGAGGAGAATGAGGCGAAAGATATGAATGATGTAAATGCCTCTGGTGGGAAGGGTGGGATCATTTGTGAGCATGAGTACAGTTTACCGCTCTTAATATCATTTACATCAACGTGGATTCTAATGGATTCACCAACATTAAAGCTTCCAAGATCCGCAATGCTGTATTCTTTAATAGAGCTACCCTCAACCCTAGTAAACCAGTCAGCTATAGCTAAACCATTCATGTAAATTTTTAAGGCAAAAATCTTTGCCTCTTGGTCTGGATTAATAAGTTTAATAGTCACTTGGAAAGGTTCGCCACTGCGTGGAAATGCTGGAAAATAACTTATACTAATAATACTTCCATGAAAAGTCTGGTGGAACACGAGAAGTGAGAGAACTAGAGCCCACACTACTACGATCTTGTAAAGGTAGGGTTTCTTGATATCTAATGCAAATTTCATTATAATTCACGTCATCATGTATCAACAGTATATACTGGAAATATACATTATTACTTTATACAAAAAATAATAATTTTTGCTCTGAGTTATATTTAAAGACTTCGCGATCATTTATGTTTAAAGACAACCGCTAAAATAGTCTCGCTACCTACGTGAATATTCTTTATCAGGGTAGATCGATCGTATTTATAGGGTAGTGGTATCGATCTTCCGCCAATATTACAGGTACCGTATAGTGATTCATAACAACTACATATTCCTTCACCCCAAAAGAAGAGTAGAGAGCTCTGAGTCTGTGAGGCTATCTAAGGTTGACTAAGAAATCTAATGCTGAGACCTTAACCAAGACTATTAGTGAAGGTTCCCAGAGATTAATTAGCCATAAGTATGATGCGCCGTTAACCTTAAGACCTCCTTATAGGACTAGCGAGATGCTTCGAGGGGGGAGAGACACACTTATCATAGAGACTAAGCCGCCCTTAAGTAGGAGTGCTCAGGGGGCCTATGTAAATTATAAGGGAAGGGTTCTCCTCGCGTTAATGTCATACTCTATTTTCTATGGCGTTTTTATAATCAATTTAATAGATCTGGAGCTGCCAGTTAAAGGTTGGTACCACATATTTCTAATAATAATGTATTTTTGCCCCTCTATACTCCTCCTCGCGCTTTTCGGGCTGAGGAACTGGGATCTAGCTTTGGCCGTTGGTCTCCTCATTAGCCTGATGAACGACCTATTTTATGGGCCCCTCGGAAATATTCTATCAGTCACAAACTATAATCTACTATGGTGGTATTCCTGGCAGCTTGGGCTCTATGGCATGGATCAAAGATGGATCTTTCAGGGTGGGCCGCTTAACTTTAGGGTGACAAGTTTCATTATGGGCTTAAGTATATATGTAAGGCTAATAGCGGTGTGCATTCTGCTACTAGAGTGGTGGAGGAAGAAGTAGCTTAGCTCCCCAGCATTGCATTCATCACCCTGCTTTCATAAACCGCAATAACTCTGAATAGTGGCTTTAATAACCTTATGCCCCCAAAAATTCTTTCTAGATTTCTTAGGTCCTCCATGTTAATGGCCTTTAGGATTGGCGCCACGGTTAGATACACTATTGCGTATATCACCGAGCATGAAACTAGGCCCACTATGCCTGGCATGTTTAAATAGTATGCCATGACTGCTGCTGGTACGGCTGAGATTATTGAGGAGGCGTATATCCTGGCGCTGGCGGATAAGTTTAGGTTTATACCAAGTCTCCTCCTTGCCATATCATAGGCGTATAGGGTTGTTATCAAGTTTGATATTAAGAGTGAGGTGAGGATTCCAGGGACGCTATAAGGGTCTGCTAGTAGAGGGGCGATTGTCATGAAGATAGCGAGGTTAATAATATTCACCCTTAGTGTTAAACTCGTCTCGCCTAAGCCATTAAAGAGGCTTATAAATATTCCGGAGCCTAAGCCTATTAGCATGTGGATCATGGAGTAAAATACTATGTAGTCTCCAGCTTGAATGTAGCCCGCGCCGTAAATCACGTCCACGAGGTACCTTGATACGCATGCTAAGAGGGCTGCGAGCGGAATAATGATTAACGATGAGTATTTCACTGATAAATTGAGGAATTCCCCAATCCTCTCCCTAAACCCATGAGAATTAAGTCTGCTGAATGTTGGAAAGAGTGCCAGAAGTATCGGCGATACAATTACTGTAAGTATCATCGATATATTTGCGGCTGCCCTAAAGCATCCAATCTCAAGGTCCGAGGAGTATTTAGCGAGTAAAATTGCTTGGTAGTTGCTTAGGAGGAGGGCTAATAATGATGAAACATATAATGGGAGAGAAAATTTAATAGTCTCCTTTAGGTGGCAGTCTCCATTTTCATTATCCTCCTCTAATCCATAGGTGGTCTTTAAGCGCCTATAGTGGTTGAAGTAGAGCATCAGTAGCCCTATGAGTGATGGGATAATATAGCCAAGTATGTGCCCTACAAGCGCACCGTAAACCCCTAAACCAAAGATGATTAAGACGGGCGCAGTGAATCCCTTAAAGACTGCCATTAGAATCCTGGCAATAGATGCATTCCTAGCAGAATTTAAGCCTATAAAGAAGCCATAAAGAAGTGAGAATAGTGTCTCGAAGAGCACGACGGCTGATAATAGTCTGATGTATGGCGCTATACTTGGTCTATCAATTAGGGCTACTGCCATAAAGTCTGATAGGATGAAGCAGATAAGTGAGGCGGCGAAACCTGTAGCGATTCTAAAAGATATGATCATCCTCATAAACCGCTGCATAAGTCTCCTACTTCCCTCAGCCATATATTTAGATGAGAACCTTATGGCGGCCGAATCTAATCCCAGCCCAATTAGTGAGACGAGGAGCGCTGGTGCAACAAAGCTGATGGAGTATACTCCATAGTTTTCAGGTCCAAGTAGTCTCGCAACTAGAATTGACGATATGGCCAACACAGCCGTTGAGGAGAAGTCTCCGATGAAGAGTATTAGACTATTTTTAGCCGAGCGCTCCGCGAAATCAATTATGTCACTTTGCGTCTCCAACCAGATATCCTCCACAATATTTACACGTCTGACCTCCTCCCCGCCCTAAAGTGTGGGGGTTCCGGGGAGGTTTAGGGTTACATTCCTGGCTCCTGCAGGGTTCAGCGCTGCGCCCGGTCTCGGGCGCGTTACCCCTACCCCGCATAGAGCGGGGCTCGGGGGCGTGGTTTTCGCTTTCAGCATTGAGAAGAAGCTTCTCCAAGTCTCATCGTTCTTGTTTAGAACCTGTTGAGCTGTTGCTGAACCTATCAACACCTTATGCTTCTCGTAGAACTCCCTATACGTAGACCTTAGGTCGACTCCCCTGTTCTCGAAGAACATCCTCCTAACATAGTTAACCTCGTTCCATAGCTTAGCTGACAGCGAGCAAAGTAGCTTGAGCTTGTTATCGGAATCCCTATCCGGTACTAGTCTCAGCGTCAATACTCTCTTCATCTCTCTTTCTCCCACTGCTTCACTACACACCTCTCAATAACATCCGCTGACACCCTACCAACCGTTGCAACGAAGTAGCTTCTAGTCCACAGCTTACCCCGCTAGCACCAGCCTTCAGCTCTGGGAACCTCTGCAGCAACCTCCTAGCGCTCTTACACTTAAGGTAGTTCACCACATAGGCTGGAGATAGCCGCGAAGGACATGAGCAGAAAACATGAACATGGTCGGGTAGAACCTCTCTACGGTACTTAGGTATCCACACGAAGTGATAACCACGCCAGTACCTGGCATGCCCAGTGCTCTTAAGCTCAAGCCACGTCTGAGAGTCGCCCTCCACGGCTATTTCCAGAATACACTAGAAAATACAGAGCTTATAAACCTTACCACATCATCCCCGCCTTAAGGTGCGAGGCTTTCGGGCTGTAAGAGAGCGCTTTTAAGGCTACCGCCAACATAACCTGCCTTATCTTATATGATTTGTTTAATTCTTATTTCTGAGCGTGAATATTCACTACGCCATTCGAGTATACAAGACTCAGGTCATAGATTCTTTCCATCCATCTCCCTGGCAAATCGACGCTATAACCCCCATATACAACATAGCCATTTCTAGCCATTAAGTCATATGTTATTAGGGCATCAGTCTCCAGTTTTCTTTTCCCTGATAGAAAGAGGAGGCCGTTGAACTCATCATATTTTAGGCCAAAGTAATGCCTTAATAGGTAGGCGTATTTTACATCTCCTGTAATGGTTTTATTATCATGTATGCTGGAAATCCATGCTCCGGCCTTATATTCCGGTATTCTGTAGAGCCAGAAGTAGCCCATGTAACGCTCTTGCATGAATATTGCCGCATAGAAGCTATAGAGGTTTAATATTATGATTGCCATTAGGATTACTGCTGCCGATGCTTTAGTAAGTTTTCTTGTATTCCCCTCTAATAGCTTATTGATGCCCATGGCGCATAAGGCAAATAATGGTGGCAGGAGGAACACCAGTCCACGATAAATTAAAGTGAGCGCTAGGCCCTCAGTGCTCCCAAAGATAGCGTAGCTTTCAAGCCCTAGGATAACAGCCAACCAGGATAGTGGGAGGATTGCCCGCTCATCGCCCACCCTTTTAGCTTCTCTATACCCTATGGTCACCAGGGGCATGGCCATTATGAATGGAGCCGCGTAGATAACATAGTGTGGTGGTAGTGTTGGCGCCCCAGAAGTAATAGATCTCTTCACTGCGATGAAGACCAGAAATAGTGGTAGAAGCGCGGCCGAGAGACAAGAGAATAAAAGCTTCGCGCGGCTTGCACTACTTGGCTTGAGCATGAGGTATAGAGATATTGTGAAGAAGAGGATTTGGTGGGAGGCTGCGGAGAGCCAGTCTATAGAGGATATGAAACTCAATGACCAATTAGCATAATATAGAAGGTAAATTATGGTTAGAAGCCCAAGGATTAACGGGAGTATTAAGATACGGCCCTCGAAATCCTTGCCCTTCTTCCATCTTAATGTGATGAAGGCTGTTCCCATGGATGCTAATGCGGCTGTGATGAGGATGGCGGTATAGTAATGCGTTAGGGCTAAGGATAGGCCCACTAATGAGAAGAGTATCGTTTTCTTCCAGAAAGGGATGCTTTTACTAAGGGAGAGCATTATCAGTGCCATGTAGAGTGGATGGGCGTATGTTTCACCCTTAACCCCGGCGGTCAATAAGACATCTGGAATGGCTGCAGCCAAGAGGATTGAGGCGGCGAATGGAGCTGCCCCACCATAAATATCTCTAATAAAAGCGTAAAAAATGAGGATTGTCATGGCGCCTACAATAGGCAGGTAAATAGACATGATAGTCATAGGCTGTAGGCCAATTATAGATGAGATGATAGCACCAAAAAGTCTGTTTCCTAGTTGCTCTAAGCCCACAGTCTTATTAAAAAGCCCAAATGCTTCACCCCTCAAATCTACAGGAGTTTTCTCAAGGAGGGTCTCAACATACTTTATTGGGGGCCAAGAATCAACAGAGAATGGGAGACCACTTAACAGGAATGGCGTAACCCTTAGAAAGATGGCGATTACAAGCGGCAACATAACTAAAAATATCTTTCTTGTCTCCAACACACCCCTACCTATCAGAATTTTGATAACATAATTTTATGCTTTGAGGTTTAATAAATCCCCCAGGCCTTCTATAAGACTTATCTTCGGCTTAAAGCCCAGGAGCTTTTCAGCTTTAGATATATCTGCGTAACTATGCTTTATATCCCCCATGCGTGGTCTTTTAAAGAGTGGCTTAAGATCTAAACCTGCTAGCCTAATAATGTTCTCTGCTAGATCCCTTATTGCGGTCGGTTTCCCAGTAGCTATGTTAAACACTTCGTTCTTTACTCCCCCCTCTATGGATAGCTTTATGGCCTTCGCAACATCATACACATGTATAAAATCTCTTGTCTGTGTTCCATCACCATATATTATTGGCGGCTTTCCCTCACTAAGTCTCATAATAAAACGGTTTATCACGCCAGCATAGGCTCCACTCTGCCCAGGACCATAAACGTTAAAGAGTCTCAATATAATATATTTTAAGCCCTGCCCCCCATAGAATTTTGTTATCTGTTCACCTACAAGCTTCGTTAAGCCGTATGGTGAGATTGGGGTGGTTGGATGGTCTTCACTTATTGGCAGGGTAACGGGGTTGCCGTAAACGGCTGCACTACTAATATATACTAGGAGCTTAACGTCTTCATGTAGACAGGCGTGAGCTACATTAGCCGTTCCCGCAACATTATTTCTGAAGTATAAAGCTGGCTTCTTTATTGATTCTTCAACACTTATATAAGCGGCTGCATGCACAACTACATCCACGCCCTTCAAGGTCTCTTTTAAGGCCTTGGCGTCTAATATACTGCCCTTAACGATGGGCACGCCGTGCGTATCCAGCCTTTTAATGGCGTAATCCGTCGCCCTCCTAAAGTTATCAAAGGCAATAACTTCATAATCATGCTTCTTAAGATAAATGGCTGTGTTATGTCCTATGAAGCCCGCGCCGCCTGTAATTAGCACCCTCATAAACACTCGCTCATTATTCCACTTTAAGTCCCATCTATCTTAGTTTTTCGAAGTGTTTATCTCTTGTTTTTAGCGTCATATTATGGGATAGCATGATAGCGGCAATTAATAAGTCGGCCTCGGGTATTAGTGCGCCCTCCTCCTTGAGCTTACAGTATAAGTCGCAGTAAACTTTTATATCTTCGTTCTCCAGGTTTAAGATCGTGAAGCTCTGCTCAAGAAGCTCTTTAGCTTTTGCCCTCTTCTCAGGCTCCGCTATACCATTTAGGAATTCGATGAGCGTTATAATGGTGATAGCTCCCGTCTCGTACCCTCTCTCCCTAACCGTCTCTATGAGGATGCCCATGTCAGAGATGATCATCTTAGCGTAAACCTCTCTTTAAACTCCCTACTGGACTCCAATATATTCTCTCTAAGTCCTTGCTAGTGAGAATACTAATCAGCTCCTTAAAAGCCGTTCTGATCCAGTGTTAACTTTCATCTCTTCCCTCCTCCTTTCATGGGAGGGCTTTCGCCGTGAACGGTTGAAGCCGGCACATCTATCTGGATTCTCTGGAGGAGGTTCTTCACGGCTACTATATCTCTGTCCTCCTCCAGTCCACATCTTAGGCACTTCACCAGCCTATACCCGCTTGGGCTTAGCCTACCCCTGCATTTTGGGCATAGGCTTGATGTGCCCCAGCAGTGTAGAGCTTCTCAGGCAAAAATTACCAAAGCATATACAAGTTAATAAACTTTATGCTAGATAGAAACTGTTTATTCGCCCCCTTAGCCCCGAGTCTCTCAGCCTTCACATATAGGCTTAACAAAAATTCTCTCCACTCACGCTTACCCTTAGCCCTCTCCAAAACCCTTTTAACATCGGCTGGAACAGAAATTGTAACATACTTTCGCAACGTTTTTCACCACATAATTAATTACTTATATCTTCAATCTTTTTATCCATTAGTAAAGCTACAGCATTAGACTTCTATTAGCTCTTCTGATCTAATGAACCTTTTATACCAAACCTCCAGATACTTCTCGTTGACCACGTGGAGTTCTATTGGTTCTTTCACATTCTTGTAGACTTTGACCATTATTTCGTATTTTAAGTTGGTTCTCTCTGTTAAGACGAGTATGTCTATGTCGCTTAAAGCTGTCAGCTCACCTCTGGTTGCTGAGCCGAACAAGTATACTTTTGCAGTTGGGTCGATGGATTTCACAATTTCCTTAACTCTTTTAGCCGTAATCAGCACCTTTTCAGGTATATTATACATCTAGACCACTCTGTCCACTATTGGCTTAAATTTCTCTATCACGAAACCGTATAGGCTCTTTACTTCCCTCTCCTCGTAGCTGTAGGGCATGTACCTTGACGCTATATATGCCTCTTCAAGTCTAGCTACGTAATGTAAGTTCTCCATGTCCTCTACCAGTACTAGGATTCTTGGCTCCATCTTAGCTAACTCTCTTATCAGCCTTCTTAAAGAGTGAGTTCTTGGGTAAGAGCCTGTCTTTAAGAGTAACTTATATTTCAGTATTAGCTGGCAATACTGCTCTAAACTGAAAACGGCTAAATCCCATTCACCAACACTAATTAAATATTCAGCGTTTCGCAGAAAACCCTCGGCACGCCTACGGATTATCTCTACTTCCTCGAAAGACAACATCTCACCTATACTTATAGCTGAGGAAGAACTTTAAATATAGATGCATAGAGCTCCGCCTCCTCGCCCTAGAGACGGGTTTTCAGTTAAAAAGGATTATCCGTTACTGGAGAGCTCTTACAGCCAAAGCATTTCGTCACGTTTGCTTTAGCCTGCCTACCTGTTGTTCCAAAGCATATGCTGGTATAACTTCAATGTTATTTCTCTTTATTTCTTGGTTTAGGGATATGATTACCCCCCTTATCAGAGTTTATCCGCTTTATTAGTTTTGAGAAGCTGGTTATGTCTCTGTCGCTTACTGAGACTCATGTGTATCACTAAGAATGAATTTAATGCTAAACTTGTAAGCTTTGCCTAGAATATCATCCCATTATTTTTTGGGAATGGGCAGAGCTCTTGAGGAGCCATTTCCATAATGGGATGAAGTTTACTGTTTTGTTTTCCATTTCAGTCTTGTCCTCATAGTCCCACGTTATTATTGTAAGGTTTTTGCACCCTGTCTTTTCAGAGGCTTCTAGGAGCGATTTAATTTCTCTTCTATTGATTTCATCCCTTCCCCTAGCGTAAGTTACCTGTATTAACTCTTGGATTTGCGCGCCCTCTTTTAGGATGAAGTCGACTTCGCCCCTCTGATGGTTTCTCCAGTAGTAGATTTCCAGTATTGGTCTTTCATTTGTTTCCCTCATTAATTCAAGAAAGACGGCATTCTCCATGAGTTTTCCAATATCTTCGGAAAATTTTGCGACTCTTGCTAAACCGGTGTCGCATAAGTAAGCCTTTTTAGGCCAGCTTTCTCTCTGATACACTTTAAGAGAATATCGGTTTAGGAAGAAGATGGCGACCGAGTCTTGGATTTTATCCACGTAGCTATAGAGAGTATTTTTGCTAAACCCCCTTAAGCCTAAGGACCTCGCTATTTTGTTTATGCTGAACTCCCCTGAGAAGTTTTGGAGGAAAAATGAGAGTAGAAATCTAGCCAAGTTCATGTTTTTCAGGTTATGCCGTTCAATAATATCGCGGAAGAGGATCATCTCAGAGTACTCCTTTAAAATTCTCGTCTTTTCAGTTTCCTCAAAGACAACCTCTGGAAAGCCCCCATACTCCAAGTAATCCCTTAAATAGGCTTTTATCTTTGCTGCTGTGTCCATTGTTAAAGGTTCTGGGACGGTTACGTTTTTGGCTTTCAGATACTCCCGGAAACTGAAGGGTAAAAGCATGTAAGAAAAGGTTCTACCTCTCAGCTGTGTGGCTATTTCCTTGCTTAAAAGCTTAGATGAGGATCCTGTTACAAAAATGTTGTACCGCTGCAGGTCAAGAAGCTCTCTTACGGCTTTTTCCCAGCCGTGAAGGTTCTGGATTTCATCGAAGAATATGCTTGCAGGCTCTCGGCCGGAAATTTCAACGTAAACCCTTATTAAGTCCCTAATGCCCGTAAAGTCTACACCATAAAGCCGCGTATCCTCAAAGTTGAGATAAAGCGAATCAGCCCGGTTGCGATTAATCAGCTGATAAAAGTAGTAGGTTTTACCAGCCCTACGCGGGCCAATAATAGAAATTATCTTATCCCTTCTCCATGGAACCTTTAACTCCCTCTCCACACCTCCTGATACATTTCTGCCAACCCATTCAGAAATATAATCCACAACTCTTCGTGACAGCATAAGTATAGCTATAAAGAAATTTTCTTAAAAAATTTTCTCTATAACTGAGAAAATAACGGGATAAGCCATCCTTTAAGGGGAGCGCCGAGGCGCCGGAAGTCTTCTACGATCTTTTTGGGGTTTGCGGTGGTTTCGTTCATGAGCAGATGTTTTTCCAGTAATTCTATTAGTCTTTTTATTATGGACTTTCTTCCCTCAACATCTTCTTTATCAAGCTTTGCTTCATGAAAGCCCCATATGTGTAGGTGGTTTGCTGCATCCCATCCGAGCTGAACTTCTATACCAAGCTTATTCGTCAGCTTCCTAACGGCTTTTTCTAGTAACGTGACTGTCCATCTTCCCTTCTCTTCAGCAGCTTTAACTTCCTCAAGATTGAAGATCTCAGATAAGGCTTTTATGCACTCCTCAGCAGCCTTATAAAGCTTCTCAGATGATTGAACTGCATCCCCCTTCATTAGAAATTCGTCGGCCTCGATGAGTAGAAGTTTGATAAACTCCAATTTTTTCGAAGCCATTGCATTTTCCCTTTGGATATTATACATATTATTATTACTTTAACCAGTTATAGTGAGCCCTCGATAAGGCCGTCGAGCAATTTTGTGGGATTTAATATGGTCCTAGGCGGGAGTAGAATTATGACCCCAAAGTTAAAGTATCCCCCTCCCTAATCCCTAACATCTCCCTAATCTTAATTGGGATCGTTATCTTCCCTTTCTGGAGCACCTTAACTTGAAGGACTATTAAATGCATTATTCATAGGGGTTTAGCTTAGGATCAGATCATCCAAGTCGATATGGTCTTGAATATTCAAGTTTCCAGTCTCAGGGTCTACTTAAGCCCAGATCCACAATACCTTGACGCTTTCCGTGGCTAAAGCCGGAGATTCTCGCTCCTGGTGATGGCTCATGGTTCAGAGGGTTTATTGGTGGCTGCCATTTATTGTAACATAATCAATTTATTGAGTCAGTCATTAATCATTATTAGCTTACAACGTATCTCTTACGGTGTATCCTAACTGTGCTTACTCAAATACCTTCCCTGTTGGTGACTCAATTTTCAAGCTGAAGATCGTGAACACCTGGTTACTGTAGACTTCCTCAACTATAATCTTGCACGGTTCACTGTAGATAGACTGCTGTTGTACGCGGGAGAGGGAGGCCCTCACGGTTTCGTTGAATTCCTCAAGCGATGTGTATGTGAGCAGCACATAAGCGCTCGACTTGTTATGTGCGGTGAGCACTTGCCATACGTTGTCTGGCATTGGCGTGCTTGAGACGCATATTAACTCAGATGTACTGGGGTTCCTTAACTCGAGATGCAGAAATCTCTCCCAGTCTAACCCGGTTATCAATGGGGATTCCTTTAGGTTGAGTTCCCGGGCGACCCTGGCAACATTGAGAGCGCTATCAAAAACCTTTACAGAGGATGGTGATGGGGCCATCCCATTTGGCATTCTATAGAGGGATGCAAATAAGTCCCTGTTATAGTAGTAGAGGGAGGGGTGCATTGTAGCGTAGAAGCCCGGTACTGCGAGGAGAATCACTGTAACGGCCACAAACTCCTTGCGCTTGATTTCTCCAAGCTGAGGTAGCGCTATCGGGAGCGCCAGCACCGCGGTTGTCATGAGGATCCTATCCCAGCCGACGGTTGGCGTTATGTAAGGTGCAAGCCATGGAAGGATGGATAAGAGCAGTAGTACAGCAACCATGTAGACAGTGTACTTGGCCCTGCCCATATACCTGTCAAATCCCATCACAAGTAGTGGTGCCAGCGGCCCAAGCGTGATGAGCACGTAGGCTAGAGTTCTAGATTCCCACCCAGGTCCTTCGCCAACTACCGGCGGGGCTACCCCGACCACTGGGTGTGTGGCTACTGGTTTCCCAACATACCACACTATCAATGCATATGATGCGGACGCTAGGAGGAGGTATAGTACCGCCATTAGCAGCTTTCTCTCCCCGACGATCATGTAGGCGGACAGGATTATTGTAAAGGCCGCCCCCAACTCCGATGCTAGAGAGGATAGAAGGAGGAGAACTGCGGCTATCATGTGTCTCCTAAAGCTAGCACCCGCCTCCAACACCACCAGCGCGCATAGGAGTAGGGTTGTTGCCAAAAACTGCTTATGCAAGTCCCATGACATCCTGAGCAGGAGGATGCTGAAAGGAGCTACTAAAGCTACCAAAAGGGAGCGCCTGGCGCTAACGCCAAGAACCCTTCTCGAGAAGACCGTCATCAATAATATGAGGAGACCGTAAGCAACAGGGGGATAAAGCTTGAATATATACCAAGGGTCCATTAGTAAAGCAAATGGGTAGAGGAGCCAGTCAAGTAGTGGAGGGGTATTCCTAAGTCCACCCATCCAATAGTAAGACCCAAAGATAGACGGTCTATCAATAAAGTCCCTTAGGTGGGCTATGTACTCAACCGTATCATACCCAATCGGTCTAGGCCACCAATGAACCTCCGGCAGAAGTCTCGTAGTGAAGCCCAGAAGGAAGGCTAATATCTCAGTGTGATTAAGAAACGCATCTACGCGAAGCGACAGCAAGCGATAGAACTCCCCAAGGCTGATCCCCTCCGAGAAGATATAAGGCTTTCCATAAAACCTGTTCATGGACATCACACCAACGCAAAGGATGCCCGCAGAGATCATCAGGGGGTATGTGTAAACCAGCACTTCAGAACCCGCCACCCCACGGCCGATGCGCAAATAGCCCGGGCTAAATAGCAATGCTGTGTGAACAAGCGACGCTACGCGGGCAAAGACTACAAGCACGAAACTAGCTACCTCTAAGAGTAGGGTTGAGTACAAGCTGACTTTACTATACTCCTTAAGGTCATAGTACATTGTAACCAGAAACAGAACTGTGGAGAACCAAAATGCATAGTCCACCCTCACGAGGAAGTATAAGTCAGCGCCCTTAAAAGTGATGAGCGGTAGAGCCAGTACGGCCAAGCCGAGAAAACTGAGGAGCATCCTATACCTAGCTATGCAGCCCATAATGCCGTTATTACTCACCACACTCCACCAAAACTCCAAAGACTTACCTAGCAATTTATAATTTTTTTACCATTCCAAGTAGCGGGCTTCCTGAATGGATAGGTAGATGTAAGTCTCGCTGAGCAGATGTTTGAGAGCCTTTCTCATCAATATCTTTCCTCAATAAACCGCCTAACCTCCTCAGCCCAGTTGATCCTATCTTTAAACTTATCCATCCTCTCCTTTACTTCCTTCCTAATCTTCACAATAAATACTGTGCTTAAGTAATACCACTAGTGGCACTAAAAGGTCTACTAGTTAAAACTTTCCTCAATAGGCGTTTGAAGTGTAGTTTCACGTTTTGGAGTTTTTGTAGGCTTATAACTTGAGTTAAATATCTCCATCAGCGGAGAAGTTTTTAGGAATGCTATTTATAGGAAAAGCCCGAAAATTATGAGGATTGGGGCTGAATGGACAATTATTGCCTTAATTATGAAACTCCTCAGATGAGTCCAAAACTATAAAAAAGTTATATGTGAGCGTGAATAGCGTCTGAAAGAGGATTAGGAGTGATGCCA
>JAGTQB010000026.1 GCA_018396995.1 Candidatus Bathyarchaeota archaeon | reverse complement strand
TTACTGATTTTGCTGTTGGTAGCATGGATTTTGCTGGGTGTAGGTGTGGTGGGGCTCCATTAAACCTATCTATAGATGCTACTCCAACAAGGTCAGCACCCCTCTCCCTCGCAAACCTCTTCACAGTTTCTGCCGTTAAGATGGGCATTTTAATCCCCCCTTAACTACACCCCCACACTAGTAAACAATGTTAGATTATGAAGAATTGCTGTCCTCTCAAGATTCAATTAGACGAAGTTAAACTTAAAACTTTCCAGAATACTTCATTTCTTTTGGGCGAGACGCCATGGCTGACATAGATCTCATCAAACAAATAGAAGCTGCCCTTTCAAGGAGATTAAGGGTCGCTTTGTGTACTTTAATTGAGAAGAGGGGATCTGGGCCGAGGGAACCCGGCGCTAAAATGGTTGTCTTTGAGGATGGCCGGACTATTGGGACTATTGGCGGCGGGAGCTTTGAACGCGCCCTAATAAGAGAGGCATTAAATGCTATTAGAGCTGGGAAATCTAGGAAAGTTGTTTTCTCACTTAGTGAGGAGACTGGAAATGGTATTATTAAAACTGGGCTGATATGTGGGGGTGAGGTGGAAGTGTTTATTGACGTGATGGAGCCAAATCCTAGACTCGTCATTATAGGTTCAGGCCACGTGGCCGAGATGCTGGCAAAGATCGCTTCTCTCCTAAACTTCGACATCACAATAGTATGTGAAGATGAAAAACTTGCCAATAGGGATCTTTTTCCAATGGCTAAAGATATTATCACAGGAGATTTTAAGGAAGTTTTAAGGAGAATCGATGTGACTGGGAGAGATTTTGTTGTAATAGTTCATGGTGATCCTGAGCATGACTATTTAGCTCTGTTAGAGGTGATTCAAAAAAGACCATTCTACATTGGTTTGATGGGAAGTAAGACTAAAGTTAGCAAGCTTATTGAAAGACTTAAAGAAGTGGGAGTAGGTGATGAGGAACTTAAGCCGCTACACGCCCCCGTCGGCCTAAATATTGGTGCTAGGACTCCTGAGGAAATAGCAATAAGTATAATTGCAGAAATAATAGCCGAAAGGAGAAAAGCGGAAAAGTGAGCTCTAGAGTCTTCCTATTCAGACATATTCTCCTCTAGGGTAGTGGCATGATCCCCCTCATCGTACTAGCGGCTGGTCAATCAAAGAGGTTTGGAAGAAATAAGCTTTTAGAGAAAATAGATGGGTCTACTATTATTGAGAGGGTTGTTAAGAACGCGCTCTCCTCAAAGGCTGATGAAGTCATAGTAGTTTTAGGTTTTGAGGCGCATAAAGTGTTGAATGTTCTTAAAAAGTTTAATTGTAAGTTTGTTTTTAATGAAGAGTTTTATAGTGGTCAGAGCTCCTCTGTAAAGGTTGGTGTTAAAGCTGTTGTCGAGTATGCTGAAGCAGTGATAATCCTTCCTGGAGACATGGCTTTAATTACTCCAAAACCGATAAACATGATTATCAATGAATATTATGAGAGTAGGAGCCCAATAATTGTAGCTAGCTACCAAGGGCGTTTAGGCCACCCAGCACTTTTTGACAGGTCTCTCTTTAATGAGATTCTAGCAATAAGCGAGGAAACTATGGGGTTAAAGGCTATTGTTAGGAGATATAGGGATAAGATAAAAAGGGTGGAGGTGAATTCGATTGAAGTTTTAGTCGACATAGATACTCCTGAGGATTTAGAAAAGATATTATCAAATAAAAACTGAAAAAATTTAAGCAGCCAATTATTCTTTTATCAAGGCGTTCATACCTCAAAAATAAATAGAGAGTTATGTGTAGATAGGGGTTTTCTTAAGTTTTGTGTGATTTTCTACGCATAAGGATGAGAGCCCCCGCCGCTACCGCAACTACAAGTATAATTCCAATCGCCACAACCATTTCAAGTGGTATCGCTGGCGCTGCTGGTACTTCTGGTGGTGCTGTCGGCGGTGTTGTTGGAGGAGCAGTAGGCGGAGCTGTCGGCGGAGCAGTAGGCGGAGCTGTCGGCGGAGTGGTGGGCGGCGCGGTTGGTGGTGCTGTGGGTGGAGCTGTCGGCGGCGGGGTCTCCGCAGGAGGAGCAGTAGGCGGAGCTGTCGGCGGCGCCATGGAAACGGGTGTGAGTCTGTTTATCATTAGAGGATATATTGGTAATGGGTGACCGAATGGATTAATTTTTGTAGAGGCTTCAAAGTCCCAATTAGTTAATATATCGGTTCTATAGACCCATATGTTCATTGGATACCATACTATAGTCACTAATGGTAAGTCTTCCGCATATGCGCGTACAACTTCCCTAACGTAACCCCAGAACTCCTCTTCATCTAGAGCCCTTAATGCTTTTACCGCGGCTTCATAAGTATCATTTCTGTACCACCCCGTCATCGCCGTTGTGCTGCTTGGCGGAGCTACGCCAAAGATTAAAGCATACCAGACATCAGGAAACTCACCATATGTTCCGTGACTAAAGCCGTATGTCTTTTCAGGAGCTACAAAAGACACGTACAACCAATCCATCAATGTAAGCGCCTGTACGGTTACCTCAATCCCTATCTCCATTAAATTCTTTGAAATCTCCTCAACCTCATTCTGTCTCCAAGTAAACAACATTTCATGAACAAGTAGGAAGCTTAGTCTTGTTCCATTTGGCGTCACTCTTACCCCATCTGGCCCCTTATAGAACCCCAAATTATCTAGAATTCTGTTTGCCTCAGCAACATTCACCTCATGTGGTCTGCCTCTTCCCGGCCAAACAGCTTCCGGAACATATGCTTTTGGAGCTATATCAAAGTTGATTAGGGCTAGGTCACCAGGGCTAGCGTATCCTCCACAGTAGTACTGCGCTATTCGCTCCTTATCTATGGCGAGATCTATAGCCTTCCTAACTTCCGGAAGACTTAACGGATACATCCTTGTATTTATTGCAAGAAAGTCTACAGCTGCTGGTATTGGCGGCATCCAGATTCCAAGGTTTGGCTTACCAATAAGCTCTGGAAGAATGTCAAGTCCAGCAGTTATAACATCTATGTCTCCGGCATAAAGGGCCGTGAGCATAGCTGTCTGATCAGTTATTATCCGCACCAGCACTCCATCTATTTTAGGCATATCCTCAGTCTTCCAGTAATCTGGTCTTTTCCTAAAGTAGTACCATTCACCCTCCTTAAACGAATCATATATAAACGGCCCTGTGGTAACATGTCTCTCAGGGTTAGTTACAATTTCATAAGCTAATGGATCTTCAATTTTCTCCCATATGTGTTTTGGTATCGCTACAAAGCCGCCGTAATCCATCGCCCATCTTACATTAGGTTGAGTGCAAACGAATTCAACTGTATAAGCGTCAACTGCCCTGACCTCTTTAAGGACTCCTGGGGGAGGACCAAAAAGATTTACCCTTAACTGCCATGAAAATTCTACATCATATGCAGTGAATGGTGTTCCATCACTCCACCTAGCTCTCTCATCTATATAGAAGACATATTTCGTTTCATTCTCTCCAACTACTATTTCCCAGCTTTTAGCGAGCCAGGGAACTATTGTTCCATTCTGCAGCACTAACACTAGTATCTCATATAGTAATCCCATCCAATTCCTGATCAAATGTATGTCAGAACCACTGTAGAGCGGGTTAAAGGTTGATGGAGGGAAGGTTACCCAAACAAATATGTTTGGTGATGGCCGCTGAGCTCTCACTAGAGGAATGCCCGCCAATGGCATTGTTAACAAGAATGCCAGAAACAACGAAAGAATCATCTTTAATATTCTCGTTTGCATCTTATCTCACCTTTTTTGGAAAATTTTCCCTGAAAGGGTAAAGGGGAAAGAATCAATATAAATCTTTCGCAAAAATGTTACCGGTTAACAGACATCTCGGCAAGTTTGATGGGATGTATTCTGGCAGAAGAAAAGAAGCGGTTATTTAACGCCTTTCCCTAAGGAAGGGACTGACTAATAGCATTAGTCCATGACTGAAGAATGAGAAGCCGCAGGCTAAGAGTGCGATACAAAGACCTGGAAAAACGAGGGGCCACCATGCCCCACGAACAAGAGCACCACTACCTATAGCCCGTGCTACTATTCTACCCCAACTTATGATCCTAGGGTCTGAAAGTCCTAGAAAAGCTAACCCCGACTCAGCGAGAATTGCGCCGACACTACCGCCTATCATGCTTGCAAATATGAGACCGCTAATATTGGGCAATAGGTGGAAGAAAATTATGCGCCTGCTACTGGCGCCTAAAGCATGTAAAGCTTCAACAAATGGAAGCTCCTTTAAGGATAACACTTGAGCACGTATTTGTCTAGCTAGTCCGGGCCACCCCAGAAAGCCTATAAGAACTATTATGTTGAGTAGGCTTGGGCCGAAGAATAAAGCTAATAGAATGGCTAATGGCAACATAGGTATTATCAGGAATATGTCTGTAATGCGCATGAGAACGGTATCGATAGCACCTCCATAATATCCACTTATAAGACCGATGAGCGTACCTATAGCTGTGCTCACGGCAGCAGCGCTAAATCCAACGATGAGGGCAACTTGTGAACCATAAATTATTTGTGATAGAACATCCCTTCCAGCTTCATCGGTTCCGAGGAGATGTTTAAAACCGGGCGGTGTGAAGGGACGTGAAACATATGTAGCCTTGGGATCATATGGTGCTATAATAGAGGCGCCTAAAGCTAGGATCAAAAAGACTATGATTATAATTAGTCCAGCAATACCCACCTTACTTGCGCTAAAGATACGGAAGTATTTAACGAACTTTTTTAAAGCCCTTTTTATGATGCTGCTCATGCATCTCAATCCTCAAATAGCCGAACGCGTGGGTCGAGTAGTCTATATAGCAGATCTGCAATGAAGTTAGAGATTAGTGTAATAGCCGTTATCAGGATGAATAGTCCTTGAACTAGAGGATAATCACGGAGAAGTATTGCTTGATTAAATAAGTAGCCCACACCGGGATATGCGAAGATTGTTTCAATAAATATAGATCCCACAATTAGATAGCCTAAACCGGCGAAGAGTCCAGTAACAAGAGGAAGAAGAGCGTTCCTAGCGGCATGCTTAAACATTACTGTTCTCTCTGAGAGACCTTTGGCAAATGCTGTTAGGATATAGTCTTCTCTAAGAACCATAAGCATGTTATTTCTCATGATAAGCGCCTCGCCGAAGAAGCTGAAGATAGTGAGTGTAATGATAGGTAAAGCAGCATGATAAGTGGCATCTACGAGGAAGCTCCAAATATCCTTGTGAACGACGCCAGGCGTTAAGCTGCCGCCACGTGGGAAAATCGGTATATAGTATGAAAATACCATCAGCATTAATGCACCTACCCAGAAAATCGGGAAGGCTATCGTGGAAAGCCCTGCAAACTGTATCACAACGTCAAGTTTTCTACCAGGTTTCCAAGCAGCTATTGTGCCTATAAAATAGCCTAGAAGGAAAGTTAGGATTCTGGCGGGAATCATAATAGCTAATGTCCAAGGGAGTCTACTCAATATTAATTCAACAACAGTTCTTGGAAAGTATGTCATTGAGACTCCTAAGTATCCCTGAAAAGTGTTAATTAGGTATAGTACAAATTGTTCTGCATAAGATTTAGTTAAGCCATATCTCTTCATAATTTCTTCTCTTACTTGTACAGCGTATTCGCTCATTGGCACGGTGGTGCCAACTTGCGTTATATAGAACTGGGCTGGGTTACCAGGAAGCAAACGCGGGATGATAAAGATAACTGTTAGGGCTATAATAAATACAAAGAAAAGCTGAATAAGTCTCTTTACTATAAAGCGCCACATAGGACCTCAAAAGGAAAAGATTAAGTTTTTAGGCATATAAGGTTTACTCTATGAGACTACAGTCGATTCATTATTTAAGATTTTATGTTCCAGCAGGCAACAAGTCTATTGGGCTCTACCTCCTTGAGAAGGGGGGTTTCTATTTTACATTGTTGGGTAGCATACATGCAGCGTGGGTAGAACCTGCATCCTTGGAGAGATATTACCATATAGGCATCCATACCACTAACCTTTGGTGGTAATGAAATCTTTGTTTCAGGATCCGGGACAGGTATTGCCATCATTAAAGTTTTCGTGTAGGGGTGGAGCGGATCTTTAAGAACCTCTTCAGTTAAACCAGCTTCCATGATTTTTCCTTGATACATTATGAACATTTTGTCGCTAATGTATCTTGCTAAGGCTATATCATGAGTTATGAAGAGATAGGTTAAGTTAAATTTTTCTTTAACCTCGTTGATCATATTTAGAATCTGAACCCTTGTAGTTGCATCTAGTAGCGAGAGTGGTTCATCAAAAACTAGAAATTTTGGGTTTAAAATTAGTGCGCGGGCTATGACGGCCCGCTGTCTTTGCCCCCCGCTCAGCTCATGGGGATACTTCTCTAAGAAGAATTCTGGTGGAACTAGACCCACAGATTTTAATGCTTTAATAACTGTTTCAAGTCTTTCTTCACGGCTATAAAGATTATGGATAATCAGCGCTTCCTCAAGAGCCCCTCTAATCGTTTGTCTGAGATCAAGCGCAGTGTAGGGGTCTTGGAAGATTATCTGTGCCTTTTGACGAAATTCTTTTAACTCTTTTCCCTTCAACAACATTATGTTCTTCCCTTCAAAATAAATCTCACCGGAGGTAAGGGTAATCAATCGTAATAATAGTCTTCCGAGGGTCGTCTTGCCAGAACCACTCTCACCAACAAGGCTTACTCTTTCACCCTCATAAATTTTGAGGTTCACGTCGTCAACAGCTGGCACATACTTCACTCTTCCTTTAAGAAGTCGAGCAACACCCCTTCTAACAGAAAAATATTTCTTAAGATTAACAGTCTCCACCAATGGCCTCATTTTTAACCCTCCATCTCACGTGTAAAGGTGGCATGCAACATAATGCTCCTTATCAATCTCTATTAGCTTAGGTTCCACTTCATAACATATTTTTTGCACTTTAGGGCAGCGTGGGTGGAAGCAGCAGCCACTAGGCAATTTACTCATGTCTGGCGGTTCACCTGATAATGCAAAAAGGCCCTTCTTCGGACCCTTAACGCTTGGAAAAGCATTAATGAGCGCATAAGTATATGGGTGAGCTGGCTTATAGAAAATATCCCTTATGTTGGCCTCTTCAACAATTTTACCTGCATACATGATAGCAATCCTATCACATATTTGGGCAAGGATTGAAAGATCATGTGAAATTACAATTAATGTTAGATTTCGTTGTCTCTGAAGATCCTTCAGTAACATAAGTATTTGAGCTTGCGTTACCACGTCAAGCGCAGTTGTTGGCTCGTCAGCGATAAGTAGCTCAGGGTCGCAGGAGAGAGCCATCGCTATTAAAGCCCTCTGTCTCATTCCTCCACTTAGCTCATGGGGGTAATTGCGAAGATTTGCGCGGCTTAATCCAACCAATTCAAGTAGTTCACCAGCTTTCCTTCGCGCCTCACTTTTGCCATATTTCATATGGGTAGTTATTGCCTCCACAATTTGTTCCTCTATCGTGTATACTGGGTTTAAAGCATTTAAGGCGCCCTGAAATACCATAGCAATTTTGCGCCAACGCAGTTTTTGCATTTCATTAAATGATAAGGGTATAATGTCAGTTCCGTTAAAAAGTATTTTTCCACCAACTATAAATCCGGGAGGCCTCACCAGTTTTAAAATTGACAGTGCAAGGGTACTTTTTCCGCAACCAGATTCTCCTGCTATACCAATGCATTCTCCACTATTAACTTTTAGGTAAACGCCGTTAACAGCTTTTATAATACTTGGTCCAACAAAATAATATGTTTTCAAATCTAATATCTCTAACTTTGGCATCATAACTAAAAAATTTTTGTCATTCTGCTTATTTATTCCTTTCCATTTTCCATTCTCTCTAGGCGCATTTATGGAACATGGTAGAAAAGGCGGATTAACGTATTTAATGGATATATGTGAGACTTAAGCTTTCCCCAACGCCTTCAATATTTTATCTGGGGTTATTGGGTCCTCATTTATCCATTTTCCTATGGCGTTATAGATGGCCGCTCTCAGTACGGTTCGCACTAAACAGCTAGGATTCTCACCTATACCGAAGTTTCCATACGCTCCATATCCCAGTCTGGTTTCAACCGCTATGCAGTGTATTGGAAATATGTCGCCCATCGTTAATACCCCATACTGGGATAAATCATCGTTGAGCTTAACCCCAGTCAGGGGGTCATAAACTATTTCTTCAGTCCAAGCTCTACCAAGACCCATATATACGCCACCAATCTGCTGGTTAGCAACGCCATGCGGATTAATGGTTTTGCCCACATCATTTACGATGACTAGGTTTTTAATGTCAACTTCACCAGTTTCGGGGTCAACTTCGACCTCAAGAAAAGCTGCCTGCCTGCCCCAGAAATAAACTTTCTTGAAGTGGGAGGGCAGACTAACGTCCGTGAAAGGAGGCCTGCGGGTCTCCTCAGTTCCCTTTACATAATCCCAGCCATCAGCCCATATGCCTGCGTGAAACTCATAATAGTATCTTCTTATCAAGTCTCTAACCTGAACCCTATTCTGAGGATTAGCCTTCTCAAAGACCACGCTGTTCTTGACGTCAAGCTCCTGTGGCGTCTTTTTAAGGTGCTTCGCCGCGACCTCTAAGATTTTTTGCTTGGCTTTCACACCAAGCTCTTTCATGATCGCAGAGTTCCATTGAAGGCCACCACTTCCTCCAGGGGTCATCATGGGCGCCTCAAGAAACTCGTTATCAAAACTAACATCCTCATATCGTAATCCAGCCTCTTCAGCAAAGACTTGACAATATGTAGTGGGCTCCGAAACACCCACGAAGCTTCGTTGACCCTTTATGACAACAGTTCCATCATATTTGAAGAATATGCAGGCGTAGTGCTTAGCGGGAACCTCTGGACCGGCCCGCCACTCTTTCGTCCACGCAAAGCCTATTCCATGATACCTCCCATTTGGTAGCCTTTTAGCACCGGGTGGATGCCACTTTTCATCCCAGCCTATAGCCCTTTTACCCGCCTCAATACATTCCCTCAAGCTATCTCTGACCGGGAAACCTTGCTCACGTTTAACTTCGTCCATATCCGGATGCATGGGGCGGCCATAACAACCATCATTTTTTAGGGCAACCTCGGTTGGATCCATTCCAAGCTCGGCAGCTACACGATTAAATATTTCAGCAAATGGTATAGTTTCCTGTGTGCCATGTTTATAACATACGGCTGGCGGTTTATTCACATATGGATATACAGATTCACAGTAAATGTTCTTAATTGCCGTAGCTCTCGGGAGCTTCTTGCTTCCCGGAATAGTTAAGCCAGCATACCCATATGTTCCATTGGATAGTATCTGGACAGCCGTTATAGTGCCATCGTTCTTAAATCCAACCTTGATTGTATAGCGTCCCTCCTCCTCACATACTATGCCTGAGAAATTAGTCCAATCCGCCAAAACTTTGACAGGCCGCCCAGTTCTCTTGGAAAACAATGTAGCTAGAATAGTCGGAATTGCGCCATTACCTATAAAAGTTATTCCTCCAAAAGTAGCTCCCTTATAAGCCTGGTGTACTCTAACTCTATTCATTGGCACGCCTGCAACCGCCGCAGCAGGCCAAACTGCCAGCATCATACCCTGTGGGAGCTGATGAGGAATCCAAAGATCTAGGTATCCATCATGTAACCATGCAATGCTATGGAAGGGTTCAACACCAGCCGGCACATTTACACCACACTTTATCTCGAACTCAATTATCCGATCAGCCTCTTTGAAACCCTCTTCAATATTGCCCTGAACATATTTTGTCTCCCCCCCAGTCATCGGTGTTTCTCTTACAATATTGTCCTTTTGATTTCTGAATAGCTGCGTTATTGGGGCGTCTGGCTTCAAGGCTTCGTCCCGATCTAATACAAAAGGTAGTTCTTCCCATTCGACTTTCACAAGCTTCAGAGCTCTCTCACAAATTTCCGGGGTCTCTGCACATATGGCGACTGCAACGGGTTGCCCCTCAAAAACGGCTTCAGATGGTAAGACGAAGGCCCAGTCAGGACATAATGGGTTCATCCCCGTACCTAAACCCTCTGGATGCCGCGGAGAAAGTAGGTCGGGGTCGCCGTAGACAAGCACATCCACAACCCCTGGGATTTCCTTTACTGCACTTATATCAATGTGTTTAGCCCTCGCATGCGCATAAGGAGAAGTCAACCATTTAGCATAAAGCATTCCAGGAAGCTTCACATCACTCGTGTAAATGGCGCGTCCAGTAACTTTTTCAGAATCTTTTGGTGGCACAGGTTTTCCAATAAGTTCATATTCAGGATCCTCTGGAAAACTCCATATTAAAAACGTGAAGTAAGGGTTTTCTCTTAAAGGTCTAGTTAACCGTCGGCTCTCCATGCTTATCACCTATTACCTTTTGCCAACCTTTCAGTCGCCTCTATAACAGCGTTAAGAATAAGTTGATATGCCCCGCATCTGCATATGTTGCCGCTAAGAGCTTCAATTATCTCCTCAATTGTTGGGTTCTTTTTTCTATCAAGTAAGGCTTTGGCGGTCATAACGAAGCCAGGTGTACAGTATCCGCATTGAAAGGCATGATGCTTTATAAAGGTCTCTATAACTGGATGCTTAGGGTCAATTCCTTCAACCGTCTCTATTGTTTTTCCGTCGCAATCCACAGCTAAAGTTAGGCATGAGAGAACTGGCCTACCATCTAAAATTACTGTGCAACTACCACACGCCCCATGCCCCAAGCACATATCTTTTATTGAAGTAAAACCCAATTGGTCCTTTAAAACCTGATATAAAGTCCAATGCGGGGCAACAGTAACTTCAAATGTCCTCCCATTAATTTTCAAGCGAATATTACGTAGGTTATTATTAGTAACTAGGTAGTTATCTTGCATAGAAATATGCCTGGTCAAGTTCTCACCATGCTTCTTATGCCCTTTATAATTGTTGAAACAGTTCATAGGATATAAGATTTATTAAAAAAGTGAAATAGGTTAAGGTTGGGCAATCTTATTTTTAGCGCATTATTGGTGGTGGTCTATAGAGACTCTTAAATTTCTTAACCTGTTCAGCATACCATTCCGGCTCTTCTTCCTTTAGTCTCTTAATGTATTGTATGAATTCTTCAATTCCCTCTTCAACGGTATATTTTGGGGTCCAGCCAAACTCTTCCTTCATTCTCTCCATGGCGAAGGGACCGCGAATGAGTGATGGGCCTCCCCTCCACTCTCTTTTCTGGACCTCTGGCATTAGTATGGGTTTAGGCTTAATTAGCTCGATATTAGCCTGAGGAACATTCTTCTTTATGCAGCTCACGATGCTCTCCCATGTAGCTCCCTTTTCACTGCTAACGGAATATAATGTGTATTTAAGTTTTCCCGGCTTAGTGTATAACAAGTAGAGAGCCTCAGTAACATCATTGATGTAAGTGTATGGAAAGTAGTGGTCTACTACTTGGATTCTCTCGCCCTCTAATGCTAGAAAAATTGTTCCTTGGATGAAGAATTCCATCTGATGCCAGCCCCTGCCAAAAACACCTGATAATCTAACGGCAGCTGCACTCAGGTCAAAAAGCTCATAGTATGCATTCACCATGATCTCCGCAAGGCACTTCGTTAGCCCATAGTAAGATCTCGGACTTACGGGATCAGTATCTTTTATAGGTGTAAGATCCTCTCTGTCTCCAAAAACCGAACCCGAACTTATATAAAGTACCCTTCTGAGATTAAGAAGCCTCCCTATCTCCAAGGCATTAAGCGCACCTATGACATTAACTTTTACCGTCTCCTGCCAATTTTCCATAACGGCGGCAGGAGTATGAATTATACCTTCAACGTCATAATCTTTAGCAACTTGAAGATACTTAGAGAAATCTGTCACATCCCCCTCAACAAACTCTATTCTCTCCAGCTCCCTCCGGAAGATAGGGTCATGGAGCTTATGGGTTGGTCTAATATCATACCCAACTACTGAGTAACCTTCCCTTAACAGCTTTGCTGCAATATTAGAGCCAACCAAGCCGAGACCGGAAACTAAAACCCTTCTCATTTACCTCACAAATTACATTTAAGGACTAAATTTCATATAACTCTATCCTAAAGAAAATTTTTATAGTTGTGTAGACCATGTCGATGGTGGTGGAGTTTTATGGAGGAAGTTGAAAAGATTGCTGAGCAGAGATTACGCCGCGTACAGGATGCTATTAACCTTAAGGAGCCAGATAGGGTTCCGTTAGGGCTTGGCTTTGATTATGGCTTCATAGCCAAGTGGAGCGGTTTGACAACATATGATGTTCTATTCAATTATGATAAGGCACGTGAAGCTATAGTAAAAGTGGCTAGAGATTTCCCGGTGGATAATCCTCCAATGGCAATGCTTGGAACAGGTTCATTAGTAGGCTTTGCTCTTAGGGACTATCCCGACATAGCAATGTTTGTCGGCCCCTTAACTGGTCCTATGCATGATATTTTACGCGACAAATACACCCGTTGGCCCGGCAGAGAACTGTCACCTAACGCGGGCTCCTTCCAATTTATAGGTGGGGAGTTTATGAGGGCTGATGAGTATGATAAATTTGTAGAGAATCCTAGCGAATTTATGGCTGAGGTTGTTGTTCCGAGGGCGCATCAGAGCCTTGAGAGACCCGGGTCAGCAGAAGCCATGGCGGCACTAATAAGAGCTTGCCTTGAAGGAATGAAGTATAGTAATTTTCTTTTTTCAATAGCTCAGGACTTTGCTAGACTAGGCTACCCACAGAGAGTCGGTGGTGGTTTCCTTACATCTGTACCCCTAGACTTTTTGGGAGATTTTTTAAGAACAATTCCGGGAATCCTGGTCGATTTACGAAAGCAGCCAGAGAAAGTCAAGCTTGCTTGTGATGTTTTAATGGATTTGATGGACGAGAGCTTACTTAAAAGGCTTCCTACACCTCTTCCAGAAGGATTCTCAATAGGTATACCATTACACCTCAATGAGTACCTTTCGCCAAAACTATATTACGAGTTTTATTGGCCCCATTTAAAGAAGATTATAGTTGACTTCTATAACAGGGGTGCGAGATCCTTTGTCGCATTTGAAGGCCGCCATGATGCATATTTAGAGAGTATTCTTGAGCTGCCGAGGGGCTGGGGTGTAGCCTATTTTGAGAAAACTGATGTGAGAAAAGCAAAGAAGGTTTTAGCTGGACATACGTGTGTGTCAGGCGGGATCCCAACAACGCTTTTATTAAGCGCAACGCCAAGCGAGATTGAGAAATACGTAAAGAATTTGCTGGAGGAGATGATGCCAGGCGGCGGCTTCATGCTGATGACTTCAACACCTATTCCAGCGGAGACCCCTCCAGAAAATATTAGGGCAGTAATAAGAGCTGTTGAAAAATATGGCGTCTATAGGCGCTAAAAACCACAATTTTACTTTTTCTTTCTCATAATCTTCCCTGAGAACAATAACTTAATATAAGTGCAAGTTAGCAGTGAAGCGTTGTTGTAGGCAAGCTTAGAACTCCCATTTTGGCCTTCTTCTGAGTGGAAGCTTAAACCTTTGGATTTTACCTCTCTCCTCTAAATATTCTATACATGCTTCCATACACCCCATCGAGCCGCGGATGGCGTAAGGGAGTTTTCCCACATGGCGATACATCATCCTATAAAAATCAACAACCTCGTCAATTGCGGTGGGAGATATTGCTCGTCCACCGGATACTTTTTTCATGAAGGGAGAATGCATTGTTAATCGTATACAATCAGTCATACACTTTCCTAAATCCATATCTGAGAACTCAACTGTTTTTCCAGCTATATTTAGAGTGATTTTTCGCGTTTTTGGGATAGCCTTATTCGGGCATTCAATGACACATCTATATCCGCAGTCTTCTGGCTCACATAATCTTCCTTCGAAGATTGGGTCTGGTTCGAGATCAACCTCAGTAACTATTATCCCCAACCTTTCTAAGGGCCCAAACTGGGGGGTGAGGAGCAGCTGATTCCATCCAATTTGGCCTAAACCAGCGAGGACGGCAGCTACTTTAAAATGTGCGCCTATACCCTGCGATGGAACAGCTTCCCAACCATGCCTCTCAA
>JAGTQB010000025.1 GCA_018396995.1 Candidatus Bathyarchaeota archaeon | reverse complement strand
TAAATTCTTCACCGATTATCTTCCTTTTAAGCTCTGGATCAGTAATGCCCTTCAACCTATTATAAAATCTCTCTCTAGCCTCTATAACTATAAGGTTCATGCCCATTTTTCCGAATACTTCTTTAATGAACTCTGGTTCACCCTCCCTCATGAAGCCATGATCTACGAAGACCGCTGTTAGACGCTCCCCAATAGCCTTCATAGCTAATACGGCTGCAGTGCTCGAATCTATACCGCCGCTTAAAGCAATAATAGCCCTCCCATTCCCAACGGAAGCTTTCACCTCTTCTATAGCCCTCTTAATGAAGTCGCCCATTCTCCAGTTTTGCTGGCAGCCGCAAATATCAAAGATGAAGTTTCTCAATATTAGTATACCGTTCTCGGTGTGCGTAACTTCTGGGTGCCATTGAACCCCAAAAATAGGCTTACTTTTATGCTTAAATGCCGCTACTGGGCAGTTCTCGGTGTAAGCAAGTATCTCATACTCTTCTGGAAGGCTGTAAACCGCGTCACTATGGTTCATCCAAACCTTCTCCTTTAAGCTTAATCCCTTTAAGATGCCTACTGGCTTAATGAGGGTCACGTATGTCACGCCATATTCGCCCCGATCAGCTGGTTTAACAACTCCTCCGGCCATATATGCTAAAAGCTGATGCCCATAACATATGCCTAAAACTGGTAAACCCATACCTAAGATAGAGTTAAGCTTTGGAGCATCAGCTTTATATACGCTTAATGGTCCACCCGAAAGAATTAAGCCCTTAATATTCAGCCTTTCATTAAGCCTAAGTATTTCTTCAGGAGTAATATCGCATGGAACTATCTCAGAGTAAACTCTATTCTCTCTAATCCTCCTAGCTATTAGATGGCAGTATTGACCGCCAAAATCGAGCACCAATATAGCGTCATACTTCAATGAAGACACCATCCATCAGCCTTTTTCAGCCATATAATCTTCCATAGGGTCTTGTTGAGACTGGCACTATCTTAACAAATTTATCAGCTATAACCTCACTTATGCTTATCTCCAAGTCAAAAATATGTCTCTAATAGTAGAAATAGATGAATTATTATCTGACTCATCCCGTTTTTACATACTTACAATTTTATATGAAGGCCCAACTCATGGATATAACATCATCAGCAAATTTAAAAGACGAATAGGGAAGGAAATAAGCCCAAGTCTAGTATATCCATTTCTCAAGCAGCTTGAAGAGAAGGGTTTAATGAAACATTCACTTAAACTAGTGGGAGCCAAGAAAAGAAAAGTTTGAGTTAACAGATGAAGAAAAACTTTGTAGGAATTTGTTTAGACGTTTTTCAGCTCTTATCTCTGTGGCTATTGAGCCAAGCCTAGAAGTCTGTGCAAATTGCGGCTGCAAAGTTTACGAGGGTGGACATAGAGAGGTAATCAATGGTAAGGAAATGGCTTTCTGTTGTGTGCATTGTGCTGAATCCTATAAGTATGAGACTTCGGGAAAGCAGGTAAAACAAGAGAATGATCTTTGGGAACAAAGATCATTTAAAGCATGTTATTGAGGACTTCATGCTCCGCTACAGGGAGCGCGTTAGACAGAGCACAAAACTTGAATAGAACATTTGGCGCAGCTAAACATCAGCCCTTTTTCCTTGAGAGGTATCTGAATGCAGATATCGTCTTACAGCCCTCTCCGACAAATTTGTGATGCTATGATCATGTAAATCTGTGTTGAATAAAATAAATTTTTAAAATTTATTGTAATATTTCAAGGGAATTGTTTCAAAAAATTTTGTTTTTAAAAATATATAGTCTTCCTCTCAGTCTCTAATCTTAAATCTGGAAAAAAGGAAAAAGGAGCTTAATGCTACATTCATCATGTTGTTTGGAGAGCAACCTTAGCCAGTTTCTCACCTAGTTTCTCCGCTAATTCTAAATCTTTTTCTTTTGGCGCCCCCTCAACGGCTAATCCCGGTTTTATCCATTTAGGGTTGAAGACCCCCAGGATCCTTTCTATGTTCTCGAGAGCTGTAACTTGGCCTCCGGAGCCAGTAGTAAATACGCATGCTGGTTTGCCTGCTAATATGTGTCTGTGAGGGTACAGGTTTGTGAACATCGTTAATATTTCTCCGGACATTATACCGAAGTGGGAGGGTGAGCCGAAAGCATAAGCATCCGCTGAGGACACATCATCTGGAGTTACTTCCCTCACTCTTTTCAGCACAACTTCGACCCCGGGAACCTTACGTGCACCATTAGCCACAGCCTGAGCCAGCTTTTCAGTATTCCCAGTTCGGCTGTCATAAATCACAAGAACTCGTTTACCCATAAAAATCCCACAACAATTATTAATTTTGTTACCACCTTTAAAAGATATCCTTTCAGAAATATAGCGAATAATAGGAATGACTGGAGGATGCTAGATAATATACTTTTTAGGTTTGTGTTAAGCATGATCGGTGCCCTGCTTAACATATCGTTAATAGCCCTTCTCAGATCAACTTCAGGCATAAAGCCAACTAAATGCATTAGCGGCCTTCCCTCGCAGAAGAAGATCAACGTGGGCGTTTCCATAACGCCAAAATCTTCCGCCAGCTCACTATTGCCTTCAGACTCCAAAACATTTATTTAGCAAACTTAACCCTTTCATTATATTCGGCTGCCAATCTCTCAAATATCGGGGTAAACCTACGGTACCAGGGGCAGCGCTCATGCCAAAAATAGACTAATGTTAAAATTGGTGAGCGGAGAACCTCATCATTCCAATTCTCCCAATTTAACTCTACTACAACCATAAGCTATCCCTTATAACCAAATGAAGTCTTCAAAAACATAACCAAATAGTTGCCACTTATATAAAATTCGATCTTCATCAGCTCTTCTCTTTGAAAATATTTTTATACTTCTTTAGACTTAAAGAATAGTACATTACATCCAAGCTTTTAGTCTTACCAAAGGGTGACTGGATGGTCATCAAAGTTGCTATTGCGGGGATTGGAAATTGTGCGTCAGCGTTAGTTCAGGGTATAGAATATTATAAGGATGCCAAGGATGATGATTTTGTTCCGGGGTTAATGCATGTAAACTTCGGCGGCTATCATATTAGAGACATAAAGTTTGTGGCTGCTTTCGACGTTAATAGGCTCAAGATTGGAAAGGACTTAAGCGAGGCGATATTTACCGAGCCAAACTGCTGTGCAAGGTTTGTTGAATCGATGCCTAAACTGGGCGTTAAGGTTCTTCCAGGACCGATCCTTGACGGCGTTGCGCCACACATGAGGGAGACCTTTAAGACGTATTCCGAGGATGAGTATGAGCCAGTAGATGTCGCCTCGGTGCTTAAGGAAGTGGACGCGGATATGCTAATAAACTTTCTGCCAGTCGGTAGTTACCATGCTACACGCCACTATGCTGAAGCTGCGCTTAAAGCTGGGTGTGCATTCGTTAACTGTATTCCAGAGTTTATTGCAAGTGATAAAGAATGGGCTGCTAGGTTTGAAGCAGCCGGGTTGCCTATTGCTGGCGACGACGTTAAGAGTCAGCTTGGAGCAACCATTTTGCATAGGGCTATCGTGAACCTATTTGTTGAGAGGGGTGTGGCAATTGATGAAACTTACCAGCTGAATATTGGCGGCAACACAGACTTTCTAAACATGACCCTTGAGGAGAGGTTGAAGACGAAGCGTGTAAGTAAAACTGAAGCTGTAACAAGCCTAGTTCCCTATGAAGTGCCAACTAAAATTGGCCCATCAGACTACGTCCCATTTCTCAAGGACAAGAAAGTGTGCTACATTTATGTTAAGGGGAGGAATTTTGGGAATCAGCCAGTAACATTAACAGTGAGACTTGAGGTTGAGGATTCCCCAAATAGCGCTGGTGTTGTCATAGACGTTATTAGGGCCGTTAAGTTAGCATTAAATAGAGGTATAGCGGGTCCGCTAATAAGTATATCAGCCTATGCATTTAAGCACCCGCCAGTCCAGGTTCCAGATTCAATGGCGAGACAATGGGTTGAGGAGTTCATAGATGGGAAGAGAGAGCGTTAGGCGATGTATGCAGTGATACTGGCTGCTGGTAGGGGGACCCGCTTCTTTCCTCACTCAAAGCATACTCCAAAGCCGCTGGCCAAGATATTAAGTAGGCCAATAATAGAGTATACAATTCAGGCTCTTCGAAAAGCCGGTGTGAAGAATATAATCATAGTCATTGGGCATCTTGGGCGCTTAATTAAGGAGCATCTAGGAGACGGAGACAAATTTGGCGTGAAAATTCAGTACTGTTATAATCGACATTATGCACTTGAAAATGCTACCTCTCTAAAGGCGGCTGAGAAAAAGATACCTTCGGATAAACCATTCCTCCTCTTAATGGGGGATCATTATTTTGATGAGCAGATAATAGAGTTTGTCTTAAATAATGCGGGGTACTACCCACTACTATGTGTAGATAGAAAACCCTGCTACCCGCCCCAAATCAAAGATGCGACTAGGGTCCTGCTCAATGATAGTGGTTATGTAATAGATATTGGGAAGAATATTCCCGTGTGGAACGCTATTGATACCGGACTATTTATACTCGATAACACTATTTTCAGGGTTATTCATTTCTTAGAGGGTGTGAAAACCAATTTAACAGTGACGGATTGTATAAAATATCTAACGCTAAATGTTAGACCAGTCTTAGGGTTTAACATATCCGGCTATTTGTGGTTTGACATCGATACGCCCCAAGATATTGAATTTATTAACTCTCTTTTGATGAGGTTTACTGGATGCCAGTAGAGTGGGATGGAATAGTTTCACGGTATATAAATCGGAAATTCTCCCGTCCAGTGGCCAGGTTCTTAGCCAGATATCCAAGCATCACTCCAAATCATATATCACTTTTGAGCTTTTTTACTGCATTGGCTTCAGGCCTAGCCTTTTACTTATGTTACCCAGCCCTCGGCGGCATCCTATCCCAAATCGCCTCAATATTAGATGGAGTTGATGGGGATCTGGCTAAACTCACTTTTAGAACCTCACCATTTGGCGGCTTCTTAGACGCTATGCTGGACCGCTATGCCGATACAGCCATTCTGGCAGGTATGATAGGCGCTATCATTAATGCTGGATTGGGAAATACCACTAGTATTCTTGTGGGACTTACAGCATTGTTTGGCTCACTCCTCGTAAGCTATAGTAGAGCACGCGCAGCATCTGATTTAAAATTAACGTTTAATAGAGGTTTCTCAGGTTATGCCGCAAACAGAGATGTCCGCCTTTTCGTGATAATGGTTGGAGGTCTATTAAACCAGATCTTTATGACACTCATCATCGTTGCGATCTTAACAAATCTAAACGTTTTAGCGCGGATTTGGATTTGCTGGAAGAGTACAAAGCAGGGTCGGCAGTATACTTAAAAATTAGTGAATTTATCAGCCTATAAAGTATAGATATTAGATATTAAAGAAAAATTTAACATACATTAGTATTTTTGAGGTGATCAAATATGACTGAAAGAAAATGGAAAGTTTTTGTTTTTTCACCATATGATTTTGGTTGGGATAGGAGTGTTGCTGATGAATGTTATGAGAAACTTAGGAGAGAGAACTGTGAAGTTGTAATTGCCGATCATTTAACCGTCCCAACGAGGGAGGAGCTTATAGAGCTAGGTAAAGGAGCTGACGCTTTTATGGGAGTCCAGAGTAAAAAGGTGCGCATAGATGAGGAAATTCTTAAGTGCGCTCCAAACCTCCGGATAATTGCAAAGTATACTGTTGGGGTTGATGATGTAGATCTAGATGCCGCCACGAGGCGCGGGGTCCTCGTTACAAACGCCCCCCTTGAGACTACCATTGTAGGTGTCGCTGAAAACACCTTGGCTTTAATGCTTTCCCTCCTTAAGAAAATACCCTTAAGGGATAAACTCACGAGGAGGGGGGTTTGGCGGCCTAGGGAGGTTAAGGGCACCTATGTTCGGGGGATTACTGTCGGTTTTATAGGCTTCGGGAGGATTGCAAGGGAAGTTAATAGGATTCTAGAGCCATGGCATGTAAAGCGTATAGCCTATGACCCCTATGTTCCGGAGGAAATTTTTAGGCAAGCGAATGTGGAGCCCGTTAACTTAGATGTTCTGCTTAGGGAGTCTGATGTGGTTCTCGTTCTCGCAGCTTTAACTCCAGAAACATACCATATGATAGGTGAACGCGAGCTTAGAATGATGAAGAAGACAGCCTACTTAGTGAACACGGCCAGGGGAGCTATAATTGATGAGAATGCTTTAATTAAGGCCCTTAAGGAGGGAGTGATAGCGGGGGCGGCTCTAGACGTGTTTGAACACGAACCGCTGAGCATGGAGAATCCACTTGTGGAATTGGAGAATGTTATACTCAGCCCGCACTGCTCAGACTTTAATGAGGGTGTTGGCGTGGAGGTTGAAGGTGTCAAGTTAGCTACTGAGAACGTATTAAAGGCTCTTCGTGGGGAGATTCCGGTAAATATAGTGAACCCCGAGGCTCTACCAAAATGGATTGAAAAGTTTGGAAGGAGCTCTTGAGAATTTCTATTCGTCATTCATTGTATAGTACATTAGTTCCTCAACACTCCTCGGCTTAAGCACTAATCTATCTCTCCCAACCTTCACCCCCTCGGGCTTCAGGTCAAGCTCCGAATTAAAGACCGGTGGTAGATCCGGAGCTGCGTAAGGCCCACGCTGCCTCCACAATTCATAGACTTTTTTAACTGGGTATGGAACTATCTCCCTGTGGGGGTCACGCTCTTTAATTATCACGGCGGGTTTAACCATGTCAGGCTCCGGCATCCCCTTAAGCTGCTGAGTCACCTTAAACTTCTTACTATACTTTTCAATCAGTTTATCCATGGGCCCGAAGTCCAGGGCTCTCATTGGGCAGCTGGCAACGCATATTGGTAGTAAGCCCTCTTCAAGTCTCTCTATGCACATAGTGCATTTTTGAGCCTTTTCATTCGGGCTGTCGCTGGCAAACACTATAGACCCGTAAGGGCAAGCTTCCCAACACGCCCTATTACAATTCACGACAGCAGGGTTGCAGAATTCATCATCTATTAGAACCGCCCCATACTTCTCCTCCTTTATTATCGCCCTCGCTGGGCAGGCTTCGGCGCAGACAGGCTTCTCACAGTGGTAGCATGGTATTGCAAGAAAGTTCAGTCTCACCTGTGGCCACACCCCCTCCTCCCACTCAAAAACCCTCATGTATTTTATTGGCCCCGGCGGGATTCCATTCCAAGTTTTACATGCTATTGAGCATGTTTTACAACCTATACATCTGCTCTGATCGTAAAAGAAACCATGTTGGGTCATCAAATCACCCCTATACTCTTATGAATTTCTGGACGGGTTTTTTAATCGGGCCATCATACTTTTTTACCTCCACACAGCCAGTTGCTGTCGGTGGGCATGGTGGGCTCTTATCGTCGTATAAGAGAACTGCTGGGCACCCTCCCCAATCCACGCCTTCGTCATCGGGGTCATACCATGCTCCATGGTGTATAATGACGACTCCTGGCGATATCCTCGAGGTTACGTATGCCGGGATTACAACTTTACCAACATCATTGTAGACGAGACATAAATCCCCATCGTTTATTCCCCTCCTTTTCGCATCAGCTACGTTAATCCATATGCTATGCCTATAATTTTCCCTCAGATACTGGCTTTGCCATCCATATGAATGTATTCTGTATCTTGAGTGGGATGTAAGTAACATTAATGGGTACTCTTTGATCAACGGGTCTTCCATACCCCTCACGCAGGGCTGATATGTGGGATGGGCTGTTTGATCCCTCCAATCGTTAGGAACCCAGCCTATCCACCTCCCATTATGATCAAAATGCATCTTTCCCCTCTCCCTTTCATCTAACATAAAATCACATACGAACTCTATCTTTCCAGACTTTGTGGAGAAGCGTTTGCCCTTAACAAAGACGCTATAACACGGTTGTAGGGGCCTATCAAAATATTCGTCTAAATTAACTATTGGGTTCTTTTTGATTTCCTCGAAGGATGGTAGGGGTTTGTCTAGGTTACCGCCATAATATATTATACCCTTCTCCAGCATATCCCTCATCTGCTCATAACACATTGCGAAGAAATCTTCTATATCATTGTCCCAGCTCTCATCGCTCACGTAGATTGGGAGGAACTTATCCGGCCCAATGCCCAAAGCCCTCGCTATCTTCCCATAAATCCACATGTGATGCTTAGCCTCGCCCCTCGGTGGGACTAGGCGTGGGAAGTATTGTAATGTCTCATTAATACATAAAACCTGTACATCCTCGAATTGATCTAAGACTGGAAGTATTATATCGGAGAACCTGGCTGTTGGGGTCATATATGAAGCTAGGCTAACAACAAGCCTAAGCCTACTCAAAGCCTCTATAACATGGTTTGTTGCGTAGGGCGCCGTGACGAGGGCGTTGGTTGTGGGTCTAAAACCATAATTTCCGTGAAGAAGTATTTTTGGGTTCGGATTTGGATGTGATGGACTACAATTCCAGCCGATTATCCTCCTAAACTCCTCAACACTCAGCTCCCCCTTCTCAACCTTTTTGAGAAGATACAGCATTTGGCCAAACCTTGTGCTCCTATACATTCTCGGATTTATATTTGGCTCTTTAATCGCCCTCTCAGCCCGCTTCTCGTATAAGGTGTAAAAGAAGTGGAAGGGTTCAATTCTAAATCTGCACCAGGGATTTGCTATGGCTGATCCACCCGGCATGGCTACGTATCCCATCATGGACTGAAGTATTATCATGGCTCTGGCAGCATTCTCACCGCGACTCTTCCTAGCTACACTCCAGTTCTTCCAGAGGAAAGTTGGCTTAGACTTGGCATATAGTCTCGTGAGCTCGTAAATTGTCTCAGCTGGGACGCCACATATTTTCTCAGCCCATTCAGGGGATTTCGGAACACCATCTCCATAAGGGTTATCCTCACCCCTTGGTTCACCCATAATATATTTCCGCCACATCTCAAAGCCCTTAGGCTCCACCCACTTCTCAACAAATTCATGATTGTATAAATCCTCCTTAAACAGCACGTACGCCATAGCACACATCATAGCAACATCTGTACCAGGCTTAATGGGGATCCACTGGTCACATAAAGTTTCGGCGGTTGCACTATACCTTGGGTCTATAGCTATAACTGGTGTCCCCTTCTCCCGGGCGAGTCGTATGAGATACGCTGTATTGTGGCCTGGGCCATAATGCTGGACGTCCGGGGTTGCTCCCCATAGGATTATAAGTTTACTGTTTAGTAACATGTCTACTGCGCTCCCCCATTCGACCGGGGTGGGATACCTCTCCGTCTCGGGTAACGCCCGTGCCTCGGGTGGAACAGCATATTCGCCCATCGCCATACCATACATTAAGTGCATGGCCTGTCTCTCAGGGTCAAAAGAGCACCATCCCCACCCCTGAACACCACAATCAAGCCAGCCGAGAAGGTTGTCTAGGAAATAAGTGTCTGGGTAACCCACAACTATAGAATATTTTTCTCCAGCTTCCACACATTTCTTTATCTCTGAAGCAATTAGGCTAATCGCCTCATCCCATGAAATCCTCACGAAGCCGCTCTTACCCCTATTCTGTGGATTTGGGTTCTCGGGGGACCAATCAACCCTTTTAAGCGGATACAAGATGCGCTGTGAATGATTTATTAATTCAGGCCAGGCATAGGCAACCTCGCATGGACGACGCTGCAGCCTTTGCTTAACAAAATCTATTTCTTTAAGAACCTCGTCCTCCCTGGCAATGCCTCTATTATAGAGGTCGTCGGGCTCAATGCATACAATTTTTCCATCCTTCATTCGCAATTTTAATACACAGCCACCACCATGACACATCGGATAACAACCACTATACCTCACTTCCTCACTAGAGTGTCTAGCCTTAAGCTTCTCTATAATAGCCTGAACCCTCTCCGAGCCCATAAAAACATCCTCTAACACTAACTATTACCCAACCTTTTTCTATTTAAAACCTTTGAGAACATTCGCCACAAGCCGAAAACCTTTTTCATAGCGCAACAATTACAGCGAGAACATTCATAGTTAGATCCATTCTAATAGTAGAAGAACCAAAATTTCTTGCGTGGTAAGGGAAAGTTGTAGATTGGATGAATGGATTTTCTGTGAAATAAGATTATTAGGAGGAGGGAGGAGAGAAGAAGAAAAAGGGCAATATTATCTTGGGTGGCTTTTATCTCCCTCTCAGAAGACTCTTATCTATTTGATGAATTATCATGAATTGTGTTCCATACCTCGGATATATTTGGGGGCTTTAGCGTCTCTTGGGGAATCTCTATAATACATCCATTATTGGCATTAAGAAGATTTCTATACCTGCTAGGGAAATATATATTATGCTTGGTTCTATTTTTCTTAGGAGGACTAGTATAATGCATCTTAGGCGAAAAGTGGATTTTTCAGCGCTTCTACTGATCATAATGGCTCTTGCCTCCATAATAGTCTACCAGAATTATAGGTTTATGGAAGAGAGAAGGGTTTTGCTGGAAAACCTAATGGAGCTCTCTCTGACAAGCCTAATTACGTTAACTGATAATATTAATATGCTGATTTACGCAGTTGAATATAACTCCACAGGAGAAGATACTGTAAGAATCATATTAAAAACGGCTGAGTATAGTTCTAGAACGCTTGGGCGAACCGCAGTCATATTATATGAGGTCACAGGAGCACATAAGCATTTAAAGTGGCATACAATATTTGCAAATATTGGATCTTTCTCCGTAGACTTAGCTAACGATGAACCGGGGAAAACATTAACAAGGTTGAAGAAGTGTATGGAGAGGTTGGAGAAAATAAATGATTTGCTGAAAGAGGTTATAGAAAACTATCATGGCGATCTGAACCTCACACCTGATGCAACAATTGACAATATCCTCTCTATGACAGAGAACCTGTTAGCTTAGCCCTCCATAAATCCAAATAACTCTCATTAATGGATACGCAGCAAAAGTTATCTGGGTTGCCAGCAGCATTGCAGCTCTCCCAGGACCTCGCCCGCACGGGTATCTATCCACACTTCAAAGAAATACCCCAGACCTAAGGCCTGCTCAAACCTCATAATCCAGCAGAGTCTCGTCTCGGCTCTCCCTTGAGATAGGCCTTAGATAATCTCAACGGACATTATAGTGAATGTTATTTATGCTTTTGCCGAACTCTTGAAATGGTTATAGTACTGGTGTTAATTTAATTTCTGATCCCTCTTCATCTGTATGTAGTTCGATGTTTAGTAGTGGTGTTTTTGGCTTTACTCCTTGTAGGAATATTGCGCCGTATATCTCTCTAATGATTAGGTGTGTGTCGGCTAAGGAGCTTAGGTGGCTGGCTATGGCGTACTCAGGCCTAATAATATTCAGCCTTACATCACCAAAGTTCCTTATATTCGCTAGGTCTTTGCCTAAAATCTTTAGTATCTCGTCTTTGCAGTAGATATATTCTAGTGTGTCGAAGCCGACAACGGAGAAGACTGGTCTACCACTCTGCCGCCTAAACTCCGAGGCAGCACTCCAGAAGCATATCATATCCTCTTTCAAAGACCTGCCCTCAAACAATATTACGTATGGCTCAACCGCCTCAACAGTAGCGGCTTTAAAGTCAACAATCTTGAGGTTGCGCTTTAAAGTATCCTCATGGACAAACGGCTCTAGGGACCTCCAAACTGTTAAGGCGCTTAAACCCTGAGGCGGAAGAATAATGACGCATCCTCCCTGATTCAGAACATTTGAGACTGTCGCTCTGAAGAGTCGCTCAGGCGTTAGCGTCACATTCCTCTCAAATTCTAAGAGGTTATAGCATCCGCGCCTAAACATTGCGCCAACTATAGCGTCTAAGTCTCTGATGCCGGAAGAATAATAGTCCTTACCATGCATGACGAGCTTAAACCTTTTTGTTGGCTCTGGGAGCCCACCCATGATCAGCGGCCTGAAAACTTTGAAGCCGCCCTTTAATGTGAAGGCTAATTGCGGCTGGCGTATTTCTGTTCCGCGGGCCTTAAGTATCTTTAGGCATCTTAGGAGCGCTCCATCAACCTCAGTCCTATAGAGATGGATTATGAAGTCTGATAAGAACTCGGCTGGCTCATAGGTTTCCTCAGCAGTCATCTTCTCAATTATTATCATTGTTGTGCAGCCCATCTCCCTAACAATCTTACTCAGAACCGTATGGACTAGTATGCGCGTGTCATATGGCTTCTCTATAACCTGCGATATCGCTGAGAAAGAGTCTATGACAAGCATATTTGCCCCAATATCGGCAATTTCACCTAAAATCTGCTCAATAATAGCTGGGACGCCAGCCTCCTTGAGCGTAGCCATCTCCAGAAACCTAAACTTTCCCATGCGCTCAAGCTTTTCAAAATCTAAGCCCAAACCACACATATTCTCAATGAAGCTCTTGTGACCCTCAACAAAGCTCACGTATAAGCCGTTTAAGCCAAGCTTCTCAACGCCATTATAAATCCAGCTGGCAGCAAAAATGGTCTTACCAGTACCCGGAGGACCGGTAACCGTCACTAGGCTGCCAACTGGGAAACCACCATTAAGAACTGAGTCAAGCACAGCGCTCCCGGTAGAAAAACGGTTCATAATAATTACACCACACACAAAAATGTGATGTTAACACATTATAATAATTATTTATAAGTGTTTATATTTAGAGTTTTATATAATTAATTTTCATTCAGATTATTGGCATTAGCTTCGGTACCAACAATCTTATTTAAGCCGCTCCATCAATATTTGCCATACTCGTTTAACATTCTTCTATTGGCCAATTGTTTAAATTGCATAGATGGAGCGGCATTAAGCATTACGAGCTCGGCCGATATAGCCTCAAGGTTTCTCAGAACTAGCCTGCCCTTATCTGTTATAAATATTCGTGTATGATCTTTTACATTCTTACATTCTATGAGCCCACTTCTCTCAAGATCCGCGATTATCTCCTTAAGTGCCCTCCAAGATAAGTTTGCAGCAAACATAATTCTTGTAGGCTTATTAACACCAGACCCAATTATCCTTAAGACATCCATGTAGATTTCCAGTCTACTCCTCCTTTTTCCTGAGCTCAAAAACTCTAAGAGAGCTTTCATCATAAAATCTCCTCCCAACAATCTCACATTGTATGTAATGGAATAGCATTATAATAATGTTTATATGTAACATTTGTTCGTTACATTGATATAGAGGCTAAAAACATGTTTATGGAAGAGATCTTAAACATGCTTCAAACATACGGTTTAACTAAGACCCAAGCCCAAATATTTCTCTATCTAATTAAGGCGGGAGCCAGCAGCATAAGAGAGCTCTCAAAAGCTCTAAAAACGAATCGGATGAATGTCTACCGCAATCTTAAGAGGATGGAAAATCTAGGGTTAATAAGTGTTCTACCCGGCAGACCAATGAAGTTCTCTGCAGTGCCAGCGCACATAGCCCTTAACACACTATTATCGATGGCTAAAAGCAGGATATCGGAGATGGAGAGCAAGTATGCTACGGTTTTAGAAGCTCTTTCCAAAATCTCCAACCAGCAGCAGGAATATATTGTTGAAACAAAATTTAGGATTCATAGCGGAAGAAGAAATATATATGCTGTTATGATGCAGATGCTGGAAAACTGTGAACGTGAGGTCTGTTTACTAACAACTCCAAGCGACCTAATATGCTTATCACTTCATGGTTTTGATAAAACCCTTAGAAAAATGAAATCTAAGGGCATTAAAGTAAATATTCTCACGAACATAACAGATGAGAAGACAGCAACAGTGTTAGAAGATTATGCAAAACACGCCCTGATAAAACACTCTGAAATGCAATTAAAGACCCGCATCCTTATAGTCGACGAAAAATCGGTCTTCACATCCTTAACTGTGAACGATTCAATAAGCTTGGATAACGAAAGTGAATCAGGCTTTTGGACAGATTCCCCACACTATGTGCATTCAGCGAAAGCCTTCTTCGACATGATTTGGCGCAACTCCCAAGACATATTTACAGTGCTCCAACATCTGAGGACTGGAAGGAGAATAGAGCGGACGCTTACATTTAACAACATAGAGGAATATTATACGCATTTTGCTGAGACGCTGGATAGAGCCAAAAGCGAGGTTCTACTATGCATTAGGGAATTAAAGGAGCCCTATATAACAAGGGACTTTATCCAGATCTTAAAAAAGGCTAGCGCACGCGGAGTAAAAATAAGGTTGATGACTTATCTCAATGAAGAATTCGTTGATCTTAAGGATATGTCAAGCATACTAAATTTTGCCGAGGTTAGGCACATAGATATTAGATATGCTGGGATAAGCTTAATGTTTACAGACGCTGATGAGGGCATACTCTGCTGCTTTCCACCCAGCTATATAAGCGAACACGCTACTCAAATACAGGGCTTATGGTCAAATTCCATTAGCTTTACACAAATATTAAAGGCCATCTTCATGGAATTATGGTTTAAAGCAATTAATTCCGCAGTAAGGCTTGTAGAAATAAAGTTTAAGAAGGCATTGAAGGAAATGCCAAGAATACTGGGCTCAATGGTTAGAGAGAAAGGATTATTATTAGAGATGCCCGCGACAATAAAGGGTGTGTCGGGCTTAAACCAGAGATTCGATCTAGCGCTGAAAAGGAGAGATTCGAGAGAAAATGGGGAGGTAATTGTGGGAGATATGCTGCCTGAAAACGGCGATGTAAAAGCCGCACTCATATCCCTATACTTAAAAGCTATGGATGTAAAAGCCCAACAAAAACTCCTAATAATACCTGAAGAGGAAATATTAGGTGTGGATGAAAGGGAGCTAGCAGTAGCTTACGATGTAAAGCTGGTTGATGGGACAGATCCAGTAGAGTTAAGCCGAAAAATAATTGAGAAAATAGATTTAGTCAGTTAAGAAGGCTGTAATATGCTAGCCTTATTGTAGGTCTCATCCTTACCCTCATATAATTCAGCTACTCTTTTTAGGAATAAACGTATTTTCTCAACTGAGATCTGGTCACCACGCTGCATAAGCTCAAGGAAGTGTTCAGGGTCCATGTTTAAGCCAAACTCACTATTAATCCTCGACACTAAGAGTTTAATTAAAACCTTAGCGCCAACCTTAAAAATCCTCTCCAGCTCACGGTAAAAGGTTTTAGGATCATCCCAAAGCACCTCAAATGGATCTCTGCCCAATCTCCTATATAAGAAGAATAAAGAAGCTTCACAAACAGACTCGCCGAGCAAAGAGTTAAAGACCCGCTTATAAATTTCACGAGAAACCCCGACAATAAAATGAACGGGTATTGACATAATAATTCAACAAAATAATATGTTTTCCAATATATATATTGTCAGCTAAAATCACCTTTCAAATAATGGATCCCGCAGAAGAAATTCTAATCCTTTCGGAGGAGCTCAGGGAAGCTACTGAGAGAGTTAAAAGTAAAAATATAATAACTGTTTAACAGTAAGCTGCTCACGATGATCTAAAGCATGAAAAATTAGATGATAAACTTGCCACTTCGCCCCTTTACACTTTCCTTAAACATCTTTTAAAGCTCTTCTAAGGTAAAAATTTCATTATTGAGATTGCAGTGAACTAGGTTCACTTTTCGGAACTATATATTTTATCATTCCTAGACCTGCTGTCCTTCTTACGCCAACGTTTGTCATCTCAGCCATTTTTAGTAGTGCGGCTGCTATTTTAGCATACTTCTCTTTATACAAATCTTCTTTCACTGCAAACCTAACTGTTCCCATGAAGCCAGCTATCCACTTATTTGTTGTTGGGTGC
>JAGTQB010000024.1 GCA_018396995.1 Candidatus Bathyarchaeota archaeon | reverse complement strand
CTTCTGCGGTAAAACATTATATCCGCATGCTAAAGACGTAGTTAAAGAGATTATAGACTACTTAGAAGGAGTTTTTGGTCCGGAGAAATTAAGTGATATGAGGCTGCGCGTAAATGTTAGCGGCTGCCCCAATGATTGTGGAGCAAGTCTCATAGCCGATATAGGTTTGGTTGGAAAACAGGTTAGGGAGGGCGATAGGATTAAGCAGGCATATGACATTTATGTTGGCGGAAGCTTAGGCAATAATCCATCGCTCGGTAAACTAATAGCTGAGAGAGTCCCAGCCGAAAAAACGAAGTTCATGGTTGCTTCATTTATAGCCAATTACTTGGAGCGGAGAAAACCAGGCGAGAGCATAAGCGAATTTTGTAGGAGACATAGAATAGATGAGCTAAAAGCATTCCTCTTTTCAAAAACATGGAGTTGAGTACATTGAGTAGTGATAGATTTAAGGTTGAAAAAGCTGGTGAAGGACTATATAGGCTGGATGTACGCGGGTTAGTCTGCCCATACCCGCAGCTTCTAGTTATGAGAGCCCTGAGCGGTCTATCACAAAACGATATTCTAGAGGTTATCCTTGATAATCCACCATCAGTAAGGGATATACCGCCAATACTTGAAGAAAGAGGCTACAACGTTAATGTAACAAGATTAGATAGCGCAACATGGAAGATAATTATTCAAACACGAAAATAACTTTAATGTGCAAGCTAGAAGTCGAATAATAAACCCGCCTACCGAGACCTAAGCCCGAACCCAACTTATATATAATTTATTTGCCAGTAAAAATGGGCTTAAACAGAAAAGAGGGGTTTGCGGGAGATACCTCCAGCTAGTGATGGATTCGACTCCACAGCACATGCTTTTTGCCCATTTCTGGCTCATTTTTAGCTGTTTTGAGCAGAGAATTAGCATAATTCTTACTTTGTTCTTTATGACTCCTATTTCTTTTCTCGCTTTAAATATTTGAGTTTTAGCGTTATTTTACTTGTGTAGCTAGGTCTATACATCCGTTCCAGGCTATTATTGCTTTAACGCCCAGTAGCCAATCATAATTACTATAATTAGCGGTGCTTGTCCAGTAAGTATTGTTTATTTTACTCCTGAAAATCGACCGAAAAGATTTGTGGAAATGTATATATAAAATTATGTACCCGTCTCTTATTGTGGTCCTCGATGGTTAAGGTAGTAGCCATTGTGGGTGGTAAACGTTCTGGTAAAACAACTGTTATTCAATGTCTGACCCATGAGCTTAGGCGCAGGGGCTATAGTGTTGGATTGGTAAAGGAGATGTCCGGTGTTAATTGGATTGATATTCTGGGGAAAGAGATGTGGAAGTATGGTGAAGCTGGGGCTGAAATCATGGCCGGTGTCGCAATAAATGAGACTGTTCTCTTCATAAAGAGGAAACTCAACTTAATGGAGTTAGCGGCCTTCTTTACGGGCTTTGATTATCTTCTCCTAGAAGGTTTTGAGGATGAGAAAGCTGTAGTAAGGGTGATCGCGGCGAAGAATGCTGCTGAAGCACAAGAATTCTATAATGATTTGACAATAGCGATCTCAGGGATTATAGCTGAGTGTAAAGAGGAGGCGGGGAAAGCTTTGATGCTAGGTGTTCCCATATTTAATTGCATGACGGAGACTGAAAAGCTCGCTGATGTAGTTGAGAAGAAGGCTCTTCCTCTCTTCCCAAATCTAAGGCACTGCGGGGAATGTGGATATGGCTCATGCCGTGAGCTTGCAAAGGCTATAGTTGCTGGAGCCACTAATTTGAGGGAATGCCCATTGCTTAGAAAGGAAGATGTAATTCTAGAGGTGAATGGAAGAGTTATACCGCTAAAGTCTTTTCCAAGCCTTTTTATAAAGGGGACTATAATTGGCATGATCTCCTCTTTAAATGGTATTGGCCAGGCAAAAGAGATCAAAATAATGGTTAAAGTGATTTAAAGATTTTGGGCAATACTCGCTAATATCGTCCATCTTTTTACTCTCTGCGCAATTACCCTTCACACCATAAACTTTCTCCAATGCTTTCTCAGCTATACAGCCCTCTTAAGAAAGAATAATTAAGCCTGGTGTTTCAAGGTAAACTGTTGGTGTAGCCATCTCATTCATCATTGGAACTAGATGGAGTTGGATCTAGATTTTGTGACTTAGGATAAGTATTTATGACTTTGAAGCTCCTCTCCCCCTAATTTTATTCATATTTTCGTGTGCTCAAGCTCTAGATCCCCGACATTAGTCTTAACAATAAATTTTCCAGTCGGCTTAAGAAAGCAAGAAAATCTTATTTGAGTGCTTCCCATATTACCTCCCTTTCCTCGTAATGCTTTTGAGCCTTTTTAGGAATCTATCGTAGCTTATGTCATATCCATCTTCTTTCAGTCTAAGCCAAATATATTTCTTTGAACCGTACTTAGCGTATTTTCTATAATATTCGAGTAGAATGTTGTCTCTAACTTTCTGCGGTCTGCCCTTCTGTTTACCTTGTCTCCATGCTTCCTCCTGTCTCTCCCTAATTCTCCTCCTCTCAAACTCTGCAACCCAGCTTAGGATGCTAAGTATAAGCCTTCTAATATTGTCATCAAGGCTTTGCAGCCATTCCTCTTTGACTGTTATAACCTTGAATCCCATTCCCTCCAGTGATAGAACGGTGTTAAGCGTATCGAGCATAGTCCTCCCAAAGCGGTCGAGACTCCATGCAACTATAACATCAGGCTTAATTATGCTGAGTTCAGAAAGTAGTCTCTGTGCTTCAGGTCTCTCTGAAAATGGCTTAGCGCCCGACTCACCCTTATCTACATAAATCCCCACGAGCTCAAGGCCCTTATCCACAGCAAACTCTTTAATCGCGCTTACTTGAACCTCTTCATCCTGCTCCCTTGTTGAGACACGAATATACCCAACAGCCCTCAAGACCAGGTCACAAACAGACATAAGTTTAAAGGACTTTTAAATGTTTATAATAGGCAAAAATATTACTATCAACTTAAATTGGTATAAGTCCACTTTCGACGCACCCAATGCTTAAGATTTTATCTATGTGCCTGCTCTTCTCCCCAAATTTTTATCCCCTTATTCCTAAGCCAGGATATAATTTTATTAAATATTTCCTCGCTCATCCCAAGATTCTCTGGAGGAATTATCCCCTTCTCCCTGATCTCCCCTCTAGCTAAGAGTTGGATTACGATGGATGCTGTGTAGGCTGTTGTCCTTGCCATAGCGGTCACCTTCCCTACATCATCATAGCGGTCGAGGAGGTGGTATATATAGGCGACACGTGAACCGCCCCTAAGACCGATAACCTTAACGCTCATTACAACCAAGTCTCTTAACTCTGGCAGGCTTAGCCTCTCCTCAAGCAATCTCATAGTCGTCTGGCGGTATGGTTCATCGAAAAATCCCAAGTCTCTAAGCAACTTTATCTTCTCGGCATGTCCCGGATATCTAAGAGTTTTCTCCCACATATTCCTTACACCCTTTATAGTATGGTGTAGCGTCCTGACACCATCTGTATAGAATGCCTCCAGCACGCCAACTTCGGGGAACTCAATCAACTCTAAGCCATCCAGAGCCTCAACCTCAACGAGCCTACCATCCCTAACTATTTTAACCCTCCTAGTATACTCCTCTATAAGATCATCCACACACCACGTCACCTTATAGCCTAGCGGTGGTATAGGCTTCTCCGGAATCCCGCCAACTAATATTATCGCCTCTTCTACCTGGTCTAAAAGACTAGCGGCCCTACCGACAAACATATTACTTAAGCCTGGCGCCAGGCCGCAATCAGGTATCACAGTTACCCCAGCCTCAAGAGCTTTCTGGTTGAGCAGCATAACGTCCTCAGGCATATAAGAGAGATCTACCATATCCACGCCAGTCTCTATGCAGGCTCTAACAGCCTGGTATCCAAGTCTGCCCGGAGTGAGCCCCACGGCTATGTCGAACCTTTTAAGCACATTGACTAAATTCTGATAGTCGGCGGCATCCAGCTGGGCTATGCTCAAGTTGCCCCTACGTATTTTGCTGATAACCTCCTCAACTCTCTTTACATCGCTATCAGAGACAACTATTTCAGATGAAGGCATATTCTCGGCGAGATCTGCCGCTAGAACAGAACCTATATGCCCACACCCGATAAGTATTATCCTCAAGCATTACACCCCAATAGAAGCAGAAATAGGCAATCTTTAATTATTTATTGTCCCATAGATTGCTCTGATCATCATCTAATAGTTGATTATTATAAAAATCGCCCCGCTCCTTATAATTCCATGTTTATCCTTTTTAGGCCCACCATTATCCTCCTCGTCTCCTTGAATATGTCCGCTATTGTTGGTCCCCTCCTACTCTTAAGCAGCATTCCTGTCGCTATTAACATTGATCCGACCACATCTGAGAAGAGTGGTTCTGGAAAGACTATGCATGCCATTCCGGCGGTGATCAGTTTTGAGCCTATATTGCTGCTTCTGGAGCCGCCAGTTAAACATTTGACTGATTTTATGACTGATGTAGTGTTATTTAGTGTCTTAGCAGATTCCATGAGAATTCTGCTGAAAGCTCTCAGTTCCCTTGATAACTCTAAGGAGTCTCTTAGGTTCATAGACAACACTGCTTTATGAGATGATAAAGAGGGGGATATTAGGCTTGCTAATACGTTTAAGTATATAGTCATGTGTTCCCCTCTGACATCCCCTGTCTCAAAAATGATAACCCCGTAAATTTAGGCATAATAGAATCGTTTAAAACATTTCTGCTCCCTCTATCTCTTTGGCGAAAAATCTATGTCAAGGTTTGATAAAGAGTGGTCTGAATATAGAACTGGGATTACAGCTGCTTTAAGACCTGGCCCACCACTTAAGCATAAAATTGAGTTAGCTCTCAAGCGAATTGAGGCGCAAATTCAATATCTCAATGGGGCTCTGAGCCTCTTAGCGCAGAGGGATAAGACCTTATTCCAGAAGGTTGTTGACGCTTACTCTAAGCATGATATGAGGAGAGCGAGCGTTTACGCTAATGAGCTGGCTGAACTGAGGAAAATGGCAAACTTCATGATGGGCGCTGAGCTGGCGCTTGAAAGGGTTGCATTGAGACTCAGGACGGTAACTGAAGTTGGGAACGTGGCTGCCGTCTTAGCGCCAATTAGCAGAGTCCTGCAAGGTGTCCGTATGAGTATCGCCGGGGTGTTCCCAACAGCTGAGCGAGAGCTAGGTGAAGTAACAACGCTACTCGACGAAATAATGATTGAGGCGAGTCAGGTGACTGGTATAAGTCCAGACTTTGAGGTTGCAAGTGAAGAGGCTCAGAAAATACTTAGTGAGGCGGCTGTAGTGGCGGAGCAAAGAATGAAGGAGAGATTTCCAGAATTGCCAACGCTTGGGGTTCCGGAGAAAGAAGAAGTCACACAACCCAAATAGACACTGCACAATTTATCCTATCCCTTTTTTCTGAGAAGGAGAAGCTGAATGGAGATTCGGTCGAGATGATATGTGGTGGCTTGGCTTCGCTTTCCATGAGGTGTCCGCCGGCTTTCTCTCAGTCTTTATTCCTCTCTACATTATATATTTAGGCGGCTCCCTCACCCACGTCGGGCTAGCTTCATCGTTAGTAACTCTTCTAGCGATTCCAGCATCATTTCTATGGGGCTACCTATGCGATAAAAGTAGGCGCTATAAACCATACATTCTATTATCCTTTCTCTCCATAACAATACTTCTTTACGCCCTCACATTAACGACGGACATCCATTTATTGATCACTTTATATGCGGTTATGTCTTTCCTCCACGTTGCTCATGAACCGCCGAAAAACGTGCTTATTGCGGAGAGCTATACGCGGAGGAGCTGGGAGAGGGCTTATGCACTATATGGAGGTATAGTCAACACCAGTTGTCTCATCGGGGTGTTTCTCGGAACCTATATGTCAATCCAGGGGCTTATAGCATCTCACGCCCTACTAGTCTGCAGCATATTAAACTTCACAGCGTTTATAACCTCAGTTTTTCTAGTAAGGGAACCATTTTTCATCTTTGAGAGAAGCTTAGTCAAAATAGAAAAGAATATACTACGCGCATATAATGGGCTCCTCACAGCCTTGAAGGCTATGAACGGAGCATGCCGCATTGAATACTACACAGAAAATTCAACTAAGAGATTTTGTTTCGGGATTCTCCTCTTCTTTATGGCCACAAATATGCTCTTCGCACCGTTACCAATATTCTTCTCAAGAGAAATCGCTCTTACGGAGAGTATGGTTTACACGCTATTCTGCATGAACTTTCTCGGTTCCATTACTGGTCATCTACTAATGCTATACTCAAACTTGGAGATGAAATCCTTGTATAGAGTGTCTGCATTAAGGGGGATTCTTGCGTTATCTCTGGTCGCTGCCAGAGGCTCAGACCACGGCGTGGCCCTATCCGCATTGGTATTATTTCTCCTAGGCTTTTTATACGCCATCTTTCATACACTGTCGCTTTCTATGTCAATGGAGATCCTTCCAGAGGGAATGACTGGAGTATTTAATGTGCTAACAGGATTAGGTGGGGCTCTCGGTTCATTTTTAGGCTCATTCTTGGCAGAAAAATCCGGTTTCACATACCTCTTTCTCGGAGCTGGTCTATCTTTCCTCACGGCGTACGTAATTCTTAAAACTGCCATAAAATGAGACTTAAAAAAGATTATCTTGATAAGCGTCTCCATTTATCAATCTGTCATCTTCACAAGTTTTCAGAGGTTACTCTTCACACAGTTTATGTTTTTATGGAGGAGAGAAGCCTGTTCTTAACCGCTCCCACACACTCCAATCTATTTTGCTCCTTATTTCCTCAGGCAACACTTCTGGATGCGGCTCTTCTGTACGTGTCGGCCCCTCAATAATCATTACCGTTATCCAGGGTCTCACAGTCTTCAAGATTCTATAGGGGCCGTGGATGAAGTTTGCGGGGATAAACACGGCGCATGTCTCCGTTATTACATGTCTTTCCATCTCAGGCCCCATGCAAAATTCCACCTCAGCCCCCAAATCCATTGGATTATTCGGGTCGGTTCCAATATGCAACAAGATTTCATTGTATGGGTGGGTGTGTGGAGGGTGTCCAAATTCGGCTCCTCGAAAACTTGGAGGTCTCTGCCCAGGAAGGTTCCAGTGGACAAAATAGAAGTTACTCCCCTTTATGATCTTATCCTCCAAATGTATTACCGCAGGAACCCTTCCAGTCCACTTTGAGGGATCTATCTTCACGAAAAACTTACCATATTTTGTCTCCGCCATTCTTCACCACCAATGTTAACTTAGAGACAACTCTATATTTAAGACTTATATGGCTCCATATGGAGAAAGCGATCTCTTAGACGCATCGGCTTTACACGCAGAGACTTTAAAAGATGAAGAAGCGAATTTAAAACCACTTTGCTAAATCTCTCCTCAACTTGCCAGGATTTAGAAATAGTTCTAGGAAGTTATCCCTAACGGGTTCATAAACCTCCTTAAAGAATTTTTGCTGATTAAGTAGCGTCTCTTTACTAAAGCTCTTCAAATATTCTATTGCTACCTGCCAAGCTTTCTCGTAAGCTACTACGCTCCCTATTGGCTTTGCTATTTGCCTATCATAGTCTTCCGGTTTCTGCACCTCATCACCTATAATAAACCAACCGTCCGCAGTCATAAAAGCCACTTCATCGCCAATCTGAACTGGCTCAACTCTCCCCAAGCTAACCCTTGTATAGACGCTACCCCTTCCCCTCACAAGTCTCTTCAAAGAGGTCTCTTTGCCCCGTCTCTTCGCCCACGCATAAAATATTGCTCTATTAAGCCCGAAAGATTTAGCCCTCTCTAAATCCCCAGTTAACAGGTAATATCTGGCAGCCTGCAGTAAACCCATGACTTGGAAGCGCCCAATCCTACCCCTCCATCCAGCCTCCATTTCCCGTTCTCCTGCCCCCGGTGTGGCTGGTGCGGAGACTACTGTTCTTATACTTGTTGTCTTCGATTCGCCAAACCAACCCCTATATCCGCCTATAACCCTAATTGTCTCTAATGCGGCCTTATCGCCTTCGCCTTCAATATATATTCTCCAATCCCGGTTATGCCTAAAATTCTCCGGGTTGGCCCACTCAACATCAAAGTCATCTATTTCATCTGGCTTAAAGCAAACGCAACATAAGTTCCTCCTCCTATGCAGTGAAAGGGGTGCTGTAAAGACCCTCTTAAGATCTATTGTATTCTCAACTTTGATGCTCCTAAATTTTGAAATTACATTTAGTATCTTTCCCCTACAGCGCTCTATGACATAATCTACTAATGAGTAAGCTATGTCCAGTGGATTATGTCTCGATAGAACTTCATCTGAGAAGCACCTCTCATGAACATGAACATGCGCCCCCTCACCACTCCATTTAATGAAGACTGATTCAACTAAATCGAGTCTCTCAAGCTCATCGATTATTATCCTAACAACCTCCAGAATCCCTTTCCATTCGCTTAATTCGCCGTCAATATCCCATACGGGTGAGGCATAAACTATATTAGATGGATTCTCAAGCAAAGACTTATCATTTAGACTCCTGTAAACATTAACCGAGCCATAAATAGATCTCGGGTGAACGCCACCAAAATGTTTTAAGAGACTCAGGATGTCCTCTGGATCATTAACGTTCAATGGCCTACCATCCCTCCAATACCTCAAGAAAACCCTACTGCCCATAGCCCCACCCTCAATAGCAATCCACCTACCCCTGCAATAATCGGCAACCTCAGTCCTGACGAAATCGCTTGAATAGTATCTAGCAGCAAGGTTATCCACCATAACTCCCCAGCACCCCAAAAAAGAAATGGTTAAAGCAGTAAGAAAAAACATGCTACTGAAAAATATGTGTAGATACATTGGACAATTCATTTCAGATTATACTGGGTTTCTAAAAGAAGGCGTAAGCGTGAATAAATGTTGGTTCAGTATTGCGGGTTACTAAGGGTGATGAGGTAGGCCGATAATAGTTGGCGGTATAAAAGCGCAGCTTACTAAAATACGATGGAGCGAAAAATCGATTTTGGGCTATCGTGCCATTAAATAAAGGAAAAAGAATAAACTTACCTATTACGGAGATTAAAAATTGCTTAAGTAGTTGTTAATTGTTTCTCTTAATTTCTGGAGTCTCATTAGCATCTCATCTTCATCCTGGATCTTCATGACTTCTTCAACCTCCCTAATTATTATTCTGTTTGCTAGAACAAAATAGGCTCGCTCCTTTAGCGCCTGAAGTCTACTATATATGCCATATTTCTCCCGTAAGTTTATTGAAAGTTCAATGAGCTTAAGTGTAAGGTCAGCTATTTTCGCCTTGTTTAGGAACTTTGTTTCATAGCTTATCCATTGGTGCCATGAGGGCATCGACATACCTCTAATATAGTCCTCTAGGCATTTAAATATGAGCTGATACCCATATTCTTCTGGGTGGTCAAAGGCCAGTGACCCCGGGTCAAGGAGTATCATTGGCCCGAAGGCAAACATTACCCTGCCGCGACCCCCATCCATGAGACATATTTTATCCCACAACTTCACTGTTTCGTTCACTGTCTCCTCGGTTTCATTCGCTAGTCCAAGCATGAAGAAAACTATGAGACGAATGGGACCCCCAATTTGTAGGCAAGTTTCTATAGTTTTAAAGAGCTCCTTATTGGAGTACTTTCTCCCATGAGATATTCTTACTTCATCAACCCCGGTCTCAGGCGATATAGTTAGGGTTAAGGGTATTCCGATACCTGCAAGCTTCTCCAAATAACTTTTGTTTGCAGGCTCAAAAAGCTCCATAGTTATATTCAGTAACGGAAAATCCATTGACCTAAAATACTTTATGAGTTTCTCATAGTAGTCTGGGCCGGCCATTCTAGGATCCTGAAAAAGGAAGATGGATTTGACCCCCTGCTCACAGAGCTTCTCGATATCTTCACATATTTTATCTGGGCTTCTAAATGATGGTTTCTCCCTCATTAAATATGTTGCATAGCTGTATGAGGAACCCCCGCATGTAACGCAGTTATAGATGCAGCCGCGGCACACTGGTATCGAGAAATGGGGAGGAGTTGTTGAGAAGAAAGATCCCTTCGGCTCCAAAAGATCCAGTCTCGTAAACTCAAGTTGATTAATGTCTAACTCGGGTTTCTTCGGCTCTCCAACCTTAATTTTCCCGTCCTCAAGCCTGACAGTAGCATTTGGAACAGGTGTCAGCTTATCATGCTTTTCTAAAGCATTTAAGAAGTCTAGAAGGGGCTTTTCCGCTTCACCCCTTATCACAGCATCCACGAACTTGAACTTCTGAATTATCTCTAGATGGAAGGCTGTTGAAGTCAGTCCGCCCAGCACTACAGTTGAGTTGGGGTGTAATTCTTTACAGAGCCTAGCTACTTCCAGCGCTCCCTGCGAGTGCACAACCCAGTGGAGCCCAATGCCGTATACTTTAGCATTAATCTTTCTAATATGCTCCTCCACATTAAACGATGGAGCACTAAGCATTCTCTCACCTAAATTGTCTATTAAAACCTTGTAGCCATTCCTCTCCAGGAAGTCTGCTATGCTAAACATGCCTATCGGCGGGATTATAAACTGGTCACTGCTTTCACGAACCGTGTAGGCTATGGGGCCAGCGAACAACGCCCTCTTCCTGAAATCGTAGATAGATGGTGGGTGGATAAGAACAATATCATACACACTCTTCCATTACTGCAACAGCCCTAATAAGGGTGACGCAAAAAAGGCGCCCCAGCAATAGCATATGGAAGTTGATTGGATGACCGTTTCAAGAAAGTTCTATATGTGGCCAAATAACTTGTATATTGCGATTTTAGCAATATCAGTAACCAATAATGTTACTGTCACGGTGTAGACTAATGCTAATATTATGGTGTATGGGGGTATGGGGGGTATTATTATGCCCCTCCATACAAGCATCGTTGCAATCATACCATCAACTGCGATAGCCAGCAGCATGTATTTGCCCGGCTTCGAGCCCCAGAATGGCCCGGCTTCCCTAAAATTCACTATATTCAGAATCCCTGAGAGTAAGAGTATATAGAACATAAAGCTCTGCAGCTGCGGATATGGTAGGTTAATGATTTTCGCTATATGTAGCGCTGTGAATAGCTCAGCTAGTTTTACAATGCCGAGAATAGTTGATGCTACTGCAAGCTTTCTCACATCCCATTTCTCCGGCCTTCTACTTGGCTTTAATACGTCGATGCTTATGGATAGCGTTACGAAATCATAGAGGAAAAGCATTAATATCATATGTATGGGCGTTAATATTGGGAGCCCGAGGAGCAGCGTTGATATAGCCACGAAATATACTATGCTGAAGGTTTTAACGATCTTGTTTATTGTCCAGACAACTATCTTCCTATAGGTCATTCTCCCAAGCCTTATAATGCTGGCAATCTCCCTTAACCCTGGCGATGTGAGCACCGCGGAGGCAACTGATTTTGCTACGTCTGTAGCCCCGCTCACGGCTATTCCTAAATCTGCCTTCTTAAGCGCTGGCGCATCGTTTACCCCATCACCCGTCATACCAACCACATGTCCCTTCTTCTGCAGAGTTTCTACAATATTATACTTGTCCTCAGGTACGACCTCCGCAAAGATCTCAATATCCTCAATGCTCTCAGCCATCTGTTCCTTCGAGATCTCTCTCAAGCTAATAGCTCTTTCGCCTATGCCAACCTTGCTCGCTATGGCTTTAGCTATGTATATGTTATCCCCTGTAACCATTTTTGGCGTTACACCGAGGCTCTTTATAGTATCTATGAATTGCTTAGAGTCTTCGCGGGGCTTGTCATAAAGCCCTAATAACCCAATGATCTTAACGGTGTTCTGCTGGTTCTCTACTGCTACGGCTAATGGCCTAAGCCCCTCTTTACTGAGCTCCCTAATAATCTCTTCAACGTCCTCTCTGTTGTTGGTTATTTGGAGAAGCGCTTGTGGCGCACCCTTAATAACTCTTATCTTTTCTCCCTGTATCTGAACCAATGCCTCACTTCTCTTTGTTTCTGGTGTAAATGGCTTAAACTCTAAGATGCTTGCTATATTGATGTCGATATCCATCTCCCTAGCTTTTTGTCTAATAGCATTGTCTACAGGATCTTTCGTTACTTCCTCTGATGCTAGGGCGGCATATAGCACTACATCTTCCTCGCTATATCCGCCATTCAATGGGATCACCTTATCCACTATTATCATGTTTTCAGTTATTGTACCTGTTTTGTCCAAGCATATAACATCCATCATTGAGGCAGCCTCTATGGCCTCAAGTCTTCTAACAATTATACCGCTCTTTGCAAGCTCAACACTTCCCAGGGCGAGAGTTACCGTGCTCATGGCTGGTAAAGCTATGGGTATCGAGGCTAACAACAATGTTAAGGTGAAGGGTAAGAGGTCTAGTATATTTAGCCCTGTTAAAATAAGTCTAGCTACGACCAACACTATGAAGAGAGAGTCTATGAGAAGAAGCCACTTAGTTACGCTATTGGTTATCTCCTCTATTAGAAGCCTTGGTTTTGCTGTTTGAATAAGTTCAACGGTTTTACCGAAGCGAGTCTTTGCACCTGTTGCAACTATCCTGACGATAGCCTCTCCCCTAACGACCGTAGTTCCAGCGTAAACGTTATCGTTAACGCTTTTTTCAACAGGTATAGATTCCCCAGTTAATGTGGATTCATCAATAATTATGAAACCTTCGAGAACAATTCCATCGGCGGGTACAATATCGCCCATGGAGAGTTTTATAATATCGTCAGGTACAACATATTCGGCCGCAACATCATCCCATCTACCATCCCTCAAAGCCTTTACGGAAATTTTTAGCTTCGACTTAAGCATTTCAACAGCCTTACCAGCTCTATATTCATGAAAAACACCAATGATGGCGTTTACAAGAAGTAGTAACACAATTATAATAAAGTCTATGTATTTCCCTAAAACAAAAGAGATTATGGCTGTGACTTCTATAACATATGGTGTTAGTCCAGTGAACTTCTTTAAGAAAGCCGCTATAATGCTCTCCCTCTTCTCAGGCACTTTATTAGGGCCATAAATTCTAAGTCTCTCAACAACCTCTGCGCTGGTTAAGCCTTTATATTCACTCATCACATATACCTACACATCTAACCGTTAAATGAATACTCTTAAATCTTTCTTATAGGTTTACTATGTTCTGTAATGGCGACTAAATATGGGCAAAAGAACACTAGTGGTCTTCATACTGCTTGGGCTTATTTCTCTAACTGCCGACATGGTTTATGAGGGAGCTAGATCTGCCAGCGGAGCTTACTTAGAGTATTTAGGAGCCCCGCCTGTCTCATCAGCCATCATTGGTGTAGGCGAGTTCATAGGATACGCCCTTAGGTTCATAAGTGGTGTGCTGGCATCTTATTTAGGTTCTTCGGCTGCTTTCTGGGGCTTTGTAGCGTTGGGCTACGCCATGAATGTTATGGTTTTACCCTTCCTCGCCTTTGCGGGCTTCTGGTGGGTTGCAACATCACTATACCTTTTGGAGAGGGTTGGGAAAGGCCTAAGAGCCCCTCCGAGGGACGTGATCTTAGCCGAGGTTACAGAGGGAGTTGGTAGGGGGAAGGGCTTCGGCCTTCATGAGGTCATGGATCAAGCAGGCGCCCTAGCAGGCCCACTACTATTCGCATACATGCTCATACACTACAATTACTCCAGAGCATTTCTAACACTTCTAGTTCCAGGCATATTGGTTATAATATTCGTATTCACAGCGTGGTCCCTTTACCCAAAGATTAAGAGTGTCGAAGTTTCGATGAGAAAGGTTTCGTTTAGAGGTATGGATAAAAAATTCTGGCTATATGCATCTTCAATGACCCTACAGTCCTTAGGCTTTGTCCACTGGGCTATAGCATCCTACTTCCTAAAGTATTGGGGGATTCTGGGAGACGCCGAGATAGCAGTATTGTACGCCATTGCAATGGGCATAGATGCCCTCGTAGCCTTCCCAATAGGATACTTATATGATGTGATAAGGTTTAAAAGTCTTTACATAGCCCCAATAACGACACTGATAATAACATTGTTGTTGACTACAAGAATCGCAACACTAGCATATATGATGGCAATTCTCTGGGGGATTACAATGAGCGTCTCAGAAACAATTATGAGGGCATCTATAGCCGATATAGTTGATAGAGATAGGCTGGCTGTATCTTATGGTCTCTTTGGAATGCTCTACGGAGTTTCATGGAGCATCGGGGGCTTCATAATAGCCTTCCTATTACAAATCTCGGCGGCAATAGCGGTAAGCTACACAACCATAACACAGGTGTTATCGTTCTTAATACTGCTAATATTAAATAGACAACTCAGCCCAAGTTGCGCTTAACGCTTAAAATAGCAGCAATCACATTTTTATTCCAATATCGTGTTCTTCACCCCATTAGCGGCCGTTCCACAGAGCGCTAAGGAGGAAATTCTGATACATATGAGGGAGAATGTTATTTTGGATAAACGGAGTGCCAAGACTACTGTTACTTCCCTAGTTTGGAAGCTGGTCTGCTTAATATATGAGGCCTTAAGAAGTATTTAAAAAAGATAACTAGATGAATAATTAATTAGGAAGGGGTAACCTTATGGGGAATACCAAATTTTATGTTCTGCCACAGTTGCCTTACGGCTATGGCGATTTAAATCCATACATGTCTGAGGAACAACTACGCATACACCACACGGTACATCACCAAGCCTATGTTAATGGGGCTAATGCGATATTAAAAAGGTTGGAGGACGCTCGAAAGGAAAATGTGGATATAGATGTGAAAGCTGCTTTAAAGGAGCTATCGTGGAATATAGGCGGGCACCTACTGCACTCGCTTTTCTGGGGTAACCTCGCCCCGCCGAGCAAGGGAGGCGGTAAGCCTGGTGGGAAGCTTGCAGATTTAATTGATGAAGAGTTCGGGGGTTACGAGAGGTTCAGGAGAGAGTTCACGCAAGCCGCGGTTACTGTTGAGGGCTCTGGGTGGGCCGCGCTGACAATATGTAGGCAGACCGGTAGGCTGATGATAATGCAGATAGAGAAGCATAACGTCAACATATGCCCAACATTCCCGATTTTAATGGTTTTAGACGTTTTTGAGCACGCCTACTACATAGATTATAAGAATAAGAGGGCGGATTATGTTGAAGCCTTCTGGAACATAGTTAACTGGGACGAGGTAAACAAAAGGCTGGAAAAAACCTAAAGATAAAAGACGGATAACTCCAGCTTCCCATTTTTCTTATAACCTAATTACTAGCATTAAATAATTATGGTTACAGCAAAGTCTTAAAACTAAGGGAGAGAATATTATGTTATTCAGTGTTAAAACTCTGCTTACCACATAATACTTTAAAAATAGGGTGATGCAAAACTAAAGAATCCAAAGTTATATTTATTTTCAGCAAGTTTACATTTCCGAGGTATTCTTGTATGGCCAAGATTTCTCCTGAAGTTGCTTTGAAAATGTATGAGATCATGCTGAAAACCCGAAGGCTTGCTGAAGCTCTAAGAAAGATATATTATGAGGGAAAAACCCTGCGGTTTAAGCTCGGTGCAGTTCTCATATGGTGGCATTACACTTACCCATCGTCAGGAACCGACAGCTGCGGGAGTAATAATTCACTTACATAAGGAGGATGCTATGTTTGGGTCTCACCGCTCCATGCACTTAGCAATTGCTAAGGGCGTAAATATGCGTAGGCTCGTGGCTGAGACTTTGGGCGGAAAGACCGGAACCAATAAGGGTAAAGGCGGTCACATGCATTGGTTTGACCCTATAGTAAACTTTTGGCGTGTTCCAATAGTAGGTGCTGTTTGGCCTCATGCGGGAGCCGCTTTAGCTTTCAAAATGAAAGGAAAGGATAATGTTGCAGTTGTATAGGGCTATGCTGGTTGCGATAAAGCATCCGCCTAAAAAGCGTTTTGTTGAGTGCCATGCTAGAGAAGCAGGCAAGTATCTTGATCCCTTGAGGGAGTGAGATTACCGTCCAGAGGTGATTAGCTAGC